>NZ_RQYN01000013.1 GCF_003860135.1 Tannerella forsythia | reverse complement strand
GACATCCGGAACTTGTTCGGAGGGCTGAAGGCCTGAATTAAATTCATTCCTATTTCTTCTATTGCGGAATCTGGGTTAAAATAAAGCTCCTATCGCGTAATCTGGGTTTATCGGGCCAAGAAAAAGAAAAAGAAGAAGCCGGACGTTCCGTATCTTCAAAACCGCCGACCCGATACAGCCGGATGGCCGGGGCAACATCATAAGTCGGCCGAACGGCTCAAACAAGTCGGCGGACACAATGAGGCAGGTCGGTCTGTGCAATCCAACGCAGACTACCCTCTTTTATGTGAACATCGGAAAAGCACACGGAAGAAAATGTTTTTATATTCCGTTCATCCATACACATGAATGCTCCCTTGTGCCGCCGGCAGATAGTTCACCCCGATCCACGTTATCATCAGCAAAATAAACGACACGGGCAGCATCCATAAAGTCACACAAGGATGTGTTCGCCGTAGCCGCATATGGATATACACCAAATATGAAGCAGCAGTGACAAAAGCCCATGTCTCTTTGGGATCCCATGACCAGTAATGTCCCCATGCTTCTTTCGCCCAAATACATCCCATCAGCATACCGCACATCAGGAACCCGAATCCTACGTAAACCAGATTGTCCATCAAATGATATAAACGTTCTTCCGGGGCCCTTTTCTTCAGTTTGTTCAGTTGGATCAACGAAGCGATGGTGGCCGCACCAAGCATGGCATACGACAAGATATAAACCGTTACATGCGGCACAAACCAGTAACTTTGCAACGCCGGCATCAAATGCTTGGAATGAATCTCCGGCTTGAAAATATTGACGCACGTAAATACGATAGCCACTAACGCCGAGAAAGAAAGCAGCCATGGATATCGCCAATGCCGGTAGGTAAGATATCCCACAACCGAAAGAAAAAAAGCATACCACAGTCGGGTCTCGCCGAGGGTACGCAACGGCGGACGTTCCAACCCGATCCACAGACCGACAATAAACACCGTAAAAAAAGCGATTCCTGCAAGCATCAACAGATGGCTGATCCGTCTGTTACAAAAATAAACCAATACACCGGCCGAAGACCAGCAGAACATGGCCGGTAAGGCAAACCACAAAAATTCATTCCATGTCATGCGTTTTCTTCCTCCTTTCGCCTCGTCCTGTTCCCAAGCCACAGCATACATACCGATCCGGCCGCAAGCATCCCGATACCGATATAGATAGCAGGAAGCCAAGGATCATAAACGAGTTCGACCGTGGTAAAATTCGACATTTTTCCGGCGAGATTATCGTAACCATGCTGGTAAATCATCCATGCCCCGGCACGGTACGGCTTATTTACCTCCAATTGCGTATCGACCGCTCCTTCTCCTTTACGATACACCCGGATATCGGAAACGAAACGCTTCGGCTCGGGGCGTGTGACCGCAATGCAATAAGCGCTATCGAGATTCAGCACCATATACAGTTGAGAAACATTACCCGGACAAACCCAACCCGTCCGCCTCTCACCGGTCTGCGGATGATAGGCCGAAACATACGCCGCGGGCGAAGAACCCGGCATGTGTACTTCATGATACGTACTGTCGCTGTTACGTACGGCATCGTGAATATACGACTTCAGTTCGATTTCCCACCCGAAAAGCATACCTTTCGGACGCTTTACATCCAACGGTAAGAATTCCGGATGCTCTTCCGGCATACGGTTTCCCGTCTGCCGATCAATAACCGTCAAGCCGGGCGGATATTCCTCCATATAAAAATCATTCAGTTCGACGGCAATGGGCAGTTCCACCGGATGGTTGCGAGAGTCGGTAGCACGCCATTCGACCTCGCCTTCATAAATTTTCATCAGATAACGCTCCATATCGGCGGCTCCCAACCCGGACGCAAACAGCAGAAGCCACAATCCGATATGATTCAGATAAAATCCGTAATCACGCTTGCGAAAAGGAATCAGTCTCTTTACAATAAGTGCTCCCAGTGAAAGCAAAGTCGTCAGATAAACGAGAACGAACGGCCACGAGTGCGTCATCCGGTCAAAGCCCAATAGAGACGGCAGAGGCCGCTCTCCCGACAGAGGGCTTGAGGCCTGTGGCGTCAGCCCCATGATGATTCCCAATAGTAACAACGAAGCAATGAGAGTCACAGACAACGGTACGCCTGTAAACCATCCGAAAACGGGATTTCGGCGAAACACAGCCACCATCGCTACGATAACCACGATCCCGGCCCCCAGTATCAGATTCACGGGATAACGGAGTAGGTCAAAGGTGAACTCACCCGTTGTAAGTTGCAACAGCATACCCACAATGACAATACCCGCAACAAAGGCGATGCTTTCCCGATAACGCCAAGGGGGTTGCCACATCGTACGTGTATGGTGCTTCATCTACTTATCGGATTTTCACAACAACAAGGAGTCTGAATCAACTCACGGAAGCCAGCCGGTTTTTCTTACGGGCTTCTTCGATCCACTGAGGGACAATCTTATCAACGAATTTCGCTTTCTTAGCCTTCAATGCATCAGGATCGAGACCGATATAACGCTGCGCTTTTTCCTTCGTCGCAATATCCGGTATCGGTACTTCATCGGTATAGCCATGTTTCACCAACACCCTCGCCACGGCCAGACGTGCCTGCATGGCACGATCCAATCCGGCACTCAGGATACGGGTTACTTCCTGAGGTGCATGGAACGAAGCGCCATGAGAAGCGACTCCATAATCCCAGCGCCATTGGGACTGACGGATCAGCTTCAATACCGGCGCCATCTCCGCTTCGGTCGCTCCCACTTTCCAAGCATGCTCTGCTTCAAGATGCGCCCGCAACAGCTCTTCTTCAAGCCGGTTCCGTACTTCGTTAGCTTTCCGCTGACGGTCATATACATTCTGCCGCAACGTCTCTTCACTCTCCCTGTGACAGACCTGACACGTACGGTCGATATACTGCAACGGACTCGTAATATGATGATCGCTGTATTTAATGCCTCCCTCACTCGTGTAGGGCATGTGGCAGTCGGCACACGATATGCCTCGCTGGGCATGAATACCCTGCATAGCCAATTCGTAGTCGGGATGTTGTGCTTTCAGAATCGGCGCACGACTCAGGGTATGGATGTAATCGTAATATCCGGCCTCATCGTAGTACCGTTCGGCATCTTCCATGGTCATACCTCTATCCCACGGAAAAGTCAGGTATTTGTCGTCTCCTTTGAAGTAATATTCAACATGACATTGAGCGCATACGAGCGAACGCATCTCCTGCGGGGTCGCTTTGGCAATATCCATTCCTCTGCGTTCAAAGGCTTCGACTAATGCAGGACGTGAGATATGCAGGTTCATCGTTTTCGGATCGTGGCAGTCGCCGCATCCGATCGGATTCACAATTTCGCTTCCCATCTGACTCCAAGGGGTCTTATAGAAGTTCGCGATCCCTACCTCATGCATCATACGGGGAACATCCGGCCCCTTACACACCCAGCACGTAGACGGCTGAATGTCTTTCTCGCCATCCACACCCGGATTTCCCGTACGCAAGATATGAATCATATCTTCGATGGCATGTTTATGTCCGCGGGGCGAGTTATATTCGCGGGAAAATGCATACCCGGCCCAAAAGATAACCATGGCAGGACGTTCGGCAAGTACATCGACCGCGCGGCTGCCGTTAAACTCGGACACGAAACTCGTATCGGCCGTGCGAGTCCATGTATCGTACTCGCGCGGATAATTTTCACCCCAAATTTCGTTTCTTGCCTCGAAAGGACCGATTTCTACCTTCTTGTTATTATATAACGTGGCGATTTCCGCTCTCCGTTCGGTAATTGAGGCAGCCAACAGTCCGAGCATAAACACTCCGGCCATGACAACGAAAAAAATTACCCACCCTACGACGGGTTTACGTTTGATGATCTGTGTTAGCTTCTTAAACATATCCAATTTATTTTAAATGTTAACGATTCTTGATTATTATGTATCTGTCTGTAAGGAGTGGTTATTACCCCCTCATAAAGTAATACGGATCAAGTCCGCTCCCCTCCTACTCCTTTACTACTTCTGCTACCTTACTGCTTCTCTACTGCCTTTTCCTTCCCATCATTTCCTTCAGCCATTCGGGAACCGGAGATTTCGGCAACGGTACAATGGCATGGGGAGAAGCCGCCAGACTGCTCACCTTCGTATGAGGTATGTCGGTATGGCAGTCCCAGCAAGTCAACCCTTTGCCCTCCTTCGCTTCGGTATACGAAATCATCCCTGTCTTCACGAACTCCGTATTCAATTGCGTATGACAACGAATACAGTTGTTCATAATCACTTCGTAACTCTCTTCACGCGGCCGGATAGCCAAGGGTTCGGCCCTGAGCGTGAACACCGACGCGTGCAGCAAGCCGTCTTTCGCTTTGAAAGCATATTGTTTGAAGACATTGTCGTGCGGCACATGACAATCGTTACACGTAGCCCTGCGTCCGTGCGAACTGTGATCCCACGTCTGATAATAGGGAGTCATGATGTGGCAGTTGATGCACGCGGCCGGATCGTCCGAGAGGTAAACATGCACCCTCGACATATAAACGGCATATCCTCCCAGTCCTGTGATCACGCCTCCGAGAATGAAGAGCGGCAAGACAAACCAGTCCGGTATCATCGTCAAAAACTTTTTCATGGTGTACGCAGTTATTTTTTATTCTTTGTAATAATTCACACTCACTTGCACATACTTTTCTCATAAATCAGGCATCACATCCTTCGACTCCCCCTTTGATAACGTACCTTATCCGAAAAACGAAGAATAAAATCCCGAAGCCCTATTTCTTTTCTTTTTTTTTACAAAGATATATTACAAACAAACACAAAGATGTTAATTCTTATTTTTTAACAACAGATTTATATATCCGGCTTTCGGATGAAGCGATCGTCATTCACGTATTTACCCAAAAACATCTATCATTACACATAAAAAGCCGCCCCACAATCCCAACATTGTGAGGCAGCGTCTATCACTTCTTAAAGCAAACGAAACCTTATTTCGTTTGAAGCGAATCTTTCGCTTGAGGGTATCTGAAATTAATCGGAAGAGTATATTTTACTGCTACATTCTTTCCTCTTTGCTTACCGGGTTTCCAGTTCGGCATCGATTTGATCACCCTGATCGCTTCCGCATCCAAATCCGGATCAACACCTCTTACAATCTGAACATCCCGAATACTTCCATCCCGGCTTACAACAAACGCAGCGGTGACCCGTCCTTCTATTTTTTTCTCCTTAGCTTTGACGGGATACTTAAGATTGTCTCTAAGATATTCCATCAAACCACTCATTCCACCCAGAAATTCAGGCATTTCCTCCACCACCATAAACACCACGGTATCCTTAGGCGTTGTCGGCGCAGGTTTAGGTTTAGCGGTAGGCGCTTTCGTTTCACGAGGAGCGGGTGTTTCTGCTACCGTTTCAACGGGTGCGGCAACTTCCTGTCGAGGCGGAGCAACGACTTTTTCTACACTTTTTGCTTCGACGGGTTGGGCGGTCGGAGCAAAATAGCTAACTTTGACACTCGAAATCTCGTCGAACGGACGTGAGATTTCCGGGCGGGCGAAGGCAACAACAGTCGTAGCTGCCAACGGGAGTACAAGCGCGTACTTCAACCGTGCCCATGCATTCGATTTTTTTTGTAACATCATAGTGATACGTTTTTTGAGGTTATTACTGTGATTATAGCCGTTGGCCATAGAGTAGAGTCGTGTGCCGACGGCTTTTTTTATAAGCAATAATTGATAATGTTGCGCTTCGAACCCTGCGTCGAGGACGGATTTATCGGCCTCATATTCGTGCGTATTCCGCAAGTCGCGGTATACCATCCACGCGAAAGGGTTGAACCATTGCAAGATGACGAAAACATGCGCAGCCATCAGATCCCACGAGTGGCGGAGGCGGATATGCGCCGTTTCGTGTGCGATGATCGCAGCCCCGTCTTCGGTATAATCATCCTCGGAAAGCACAATATACTTCATCCAACTGAATGGAACTATGCGCGTGTCGGTGTGCAGAATCAGCCGGATATCGTTATTCAACACCATACGCTTTCCTTTATAGAGCAACCGCCATAACCGTAAGTAAGACACTGCCTGATAAAACACGCAAACAACGATGCCGATGAGATATAACGTAAAAATCGGTACAAAGACAGAATGCCAGACAGACGACTCAAATGGCGTCACAGTACCTGCGGAAAGAGCTGCGAGCGGTTGCTCAACGATCATTTCCGGCACCACATTCGCGCCTGTACGGAACGACAACGCACCGGCGAGTAGCGGTATCATCCACGACAGCGCCATGATAGCAAGTAGCGTGTAGCGATTGAGCCGATGAAACGTTTCACGGCTTAGCACCACGGTATAAAACAAATAGAATACCGCGAGGCACAACGCAGATTGCAGCGAATAAGAAAAAAATGCTCCCATGATACATCAAGATTTATTGCCTGCCGGCGGTGAGTTTTTTTCCACTTCACGGATCAAAGCCTTCAATTCTTCGACCGATATATTTTCGCTCTGCACAAGCGACGAAACGGCGTGCAGATACGAATTATCGAAATATTTACGGATGACACTCCGCAACGTACCGCGCCGATGCTCTTCCTTACTGATGACGGCGTAGTACTGATACGTATTCCCGAACGTCTTATGCGCCAGAAACCCTTTTTCTTCCAGCCCTCTCACAATGGTCGAGAGCGTATTGAAATGAGGCTTCGGAGCCGGATAAAAATCGAGTATTTCCCTGACAAACAACGCTCCTTTTTCCCAAAAAAAGAGCATCAATTCTTCTTCTTTAGCCGTTAACTTTTGCATACGTGTATCTTCATTGTTCAAATTACGGCCACAAATAACGAGATAATTTAGTTTTCAAACTAATTTTCATAGTTAAATATAACTAAAAGGAGTAGTTTCTCCGCATTTTCTTTCTTCTCTACTATCCAAAAGCACGTTAGCAAAGAAATCCCGATGTATAAAAACATCCTGAAAAACGTCCCCAAATTGGGGAAAATCTTCCAAAAGTACATGGATAAGGTGTCGGGACCTTCCGATCGTGTAGCACCGCAGAAAACAAATGATCGCAACCGGATTCTCTACCTCGCTGCAACATAACCGACAAAAAGGTCGCAAATGGATGAGCTACGCGAAAAAGGCCGACCTGTACGGTAGGCGGTTTGCGGAAAAATATTATCTTTGCGGACGCAAAAAACAAGAGACAAAAAGATTTACTAAAAAAAGCAATACATCATGACAAAGAGCGCATTACAAATTGAGCGGGCACACTATGTTCCCAAGATGCCCACCGCACTGAAAGGAGCCGTAAAGGCCGTAGATGGCGAATACACCGAATCGGTAGCCGATCAGGAAGATATCAAGAAATTGTTCCCGAACACGTACGGCATGCCGGTTGTGACGTTCGAGAAAAGCAACGAAAAGAAAGCGATGCCGCCGATCAACGTCGGTGTGATTTTGTCGGGCGGACAAGCGCCGGGCGGCCACAACGTGATTGCCGGACTGTTCGACGGACTGAAGTCGGGAAACAAAGATTCCCGTCTGTACGGATTTATTTTAGGCCCGAGCGGTCTGATCGAGCATAAATATATGGAGCTAACGGCCGATATCATCGACGAATACCGTAACACCGGAGGATTCGACATGATCGGTTCAGGACGTACGAAGCTGGAACAGAAAGAACAGTTCGACAAAGGATTAGAAATCCTGAAAGAGCTCGACATCAAGGCGCTCGTGATCATCGGTGGTGACGACTCGAATACGAATGCCTGCGTACTGGCGGAGTATTACAAATCGATCGGAGCCGGCGTACAAGTGATCGGCTGTCCGAAAACGATCGACGGCGACTTGAAAAATGAGCAGGTAGAAACGTCGTTCGGCTTCGATACGGCATGTAAGGTCTATTCGGAGGTGATCGGAAATATCCAGCGCGACTGTAACTCGGCACGTAAATACTGGCATTTCATCAAACTGATGGGACGCTCGGCCTCGCATATCGCTTTGGAATGTGCCCTGCAAACACACCCGAACGTCTGCATCATTTCGGAAGAAGTGGAAGCCAAAAACCAAACGCTCGACGATATCGTGAACCAGATCGCAACGGTTGTCCTCAAACGCTCGGAAGCCGGCAACAACTTCGGCACGGTGCTGATCCCCGAAGGACTGGTAGAATTTATCCCGGCCATGAAACGGCTGATCGCCGAACTGAACGATTTCCTCGCCAAGCACGAAACGGAATTCAAGATGATCAAGAAGAGCGAGCAGCGCAGCTACATCATCGCGAAGCTGACGAAAGAAAACTCGGAGCTGTATGCCAGCTTGCCCGAAGGCGTAGCCCGTCAGCTCACCCTCGAACGCGACCCGCACGGCAACGTACAGGTTTCGCTCATCGAAACAGAGAAACTACTGGCCGAGATGGTAGGTAACCGTCTGGCCGAATGGAAAGCGGAAGGAAAATATACCGGCAAATTCGCCACTCAGATGCACTTCTTCGGTTACGAAGGCCGTTGTGCCGCTCCGTCGAACTACGACGCCGACTATTGCTACTCGCTCGGATACGCGGCAGCCTGCCTGATTCATGCGGGTAAAACGGGTTATATGTCGTCGGTACGCAATACGACTGCATCGGCCGACCAATGGATTGCGGGCGGTATTCCGGTGACGATGATGATGAACATGGAGCGTCGTCACGGAGAAATGAAACCGGTGATTCAGAAAGCGCTCGTCAAACTCGAAGGCGCTCCGTTCAAAGCGTATGCCGCACGTCGCGAAGAGTGGGCATTGAGCACGGATTATGTCTACCCAGGTCCGATACAGTACTTCGGGCCGTCGAGCGTATGCGACCAACCGACGAAGACGTTGCAGCTGGAACAACAAAAATAATCATCCCACATTATATTATTATGTTTTCAGGAATCGTAGAAGAAGCCGCAACCGTCGTTGCGCTGGAGCAAGACAAGGGCAACCTGCATCTTACGCTGCATTGCTCGTTTGTCGACGAGTTGAAAATCGATCAGAGCATCTCGCACAACGGGGTGTGCCTGACCGTAGTGAAGAAAACGCCGGAGAGCTACACCGTAACGGCCATCAAAGAGACGCTCGAACGTTCGAATCTGGGGCTGCTCAAGGTGGGCGACAAGGTGAATCTGGAGCGCAGCATGCTGATGAACGGCCGGCTGGACGGACACATCGTGCAGGGGCACGTCGATCAGACCGCGATTTGCACACGCGTGACGGAAGCCGACGGCAGCTGGTACTACGCTTTCGAATATGAAATCGACCCGGCGATGGCCAAACAAGGATACATGACCGTCGAGAAAGGCTCCGTCTGTGTGAACGGCGTCAGTCTGACCGTCTGCAACTCACAGACCAACCGTTTTGAGGTAGCCATCATTCCCTATACGCACGATTATACGAACTTCGGGCAAATCGAGCAGGGAACGGTCGTGAACCTCGAATTCGACATCATCGGGAAATATCTCAGCAAACTGATGACATTTCAATAAAACGTAAGAAAAGAGAGGAGGAGTCAGGAAACGACCCTCCTCTTTTTCCATCGCCCCGTATGATAATAAATGTATGTGGCGACGAATCCGAGTGAGATACTCAGTACAATCGCCCACCAGATGCCTACGTGTCCCCACGCATGACTGAGACCGTAAGCTAACGGGATACGGATCAGCCAGAAGGTAACGATCGTCGTCACCATCGCAAACAGCGTATCACCGGCTCCGCGCATCACGCCGTTGAAGATCCCCAACGCTCCGTGAACCACCAGAAAACCTCCGAGAATCAACAGATACTCGTAACCGATGGCAATCACGTCCACATCGTGTGTAAAAGCCCGCATCATCGCTTTACCGAAGCAACATACGGCGACAAACACCATTGCGCAAAAGAGCAGATTAAACGTCAAGGCAAAACGTACGCCTTCACGTACACGGTCAAACCGTTGCGCGCCGATATTCTGTCCGCAAAAAGCAGCCAGAGCGCTGGAAACGGTCAGGAGCGCCTGCGTGATGAACGAATCGACCTTTCCGGCTGCCCCGTAGGCCGTCAACGTGTCGGTTCCGAACCGGTTGACAATCCCCAGAAGCGCCACCAGACCGATGGCGATGGAGACCTGCTGTATGCTCGTCGGGATACCGATACGCAACCCCTGCATAAAGAGTTTGGCGTCGAAGACCCAATCCCTCCGACGAATGGACAGCAACGGATGAAGCCGGTAGATGTATACCAATACAATACATACTCCAACACCCTGCGCCGCGACGGTCGCAAGAGCAGCTCCTTCAATCTCCCACCCGAACCCGATGATAAAAAGCAAATCGAACAGGATGTTCAGCACGGCGGTGATGAGGACGAAAACCATCGGACGCGCCGAATCACCCATGCTCCGCAAAACGGACGACATGCTGTGGAACGTAATAAACAGCACGGTCCCGCCCACATAAATACGAAAATAGCGGACGGCTTGCGGAATGACATCTTCAGGCGTGCGGGTCAGCCGAAAAAAATCTTCGGTAAATACGATACCGAACACCGACAGAAAAAGACCGGCAATCAGCGTGAAACCGCAAAACGACGAAAAAGCGCGCTGTACTTTCTCGTACTGCCGCGCCCCGAAATATTGCGAAACAATGACCGTGATACCGCTTCCTATACCGATCACGAACGAGATGATGAAATAGTAGATGAAAAACGAAGCCGAAACGGCCGCCAATGCCTCCTTGCCCAAAAACCGCCCGACGATGACACTGTCGGTAAGGTTATAAACTTGCTGAATCAGATTGCCGATAAGCAAGGGAAAAGCAAACGTCAAGATGACTTTCCAGACCGCCCCTTGCGTTAAATCGTGTTTCGGTTTCATGTCGTAAAAGTAGGAAAGATTGTCGAATCTGCCAAATGGCGAATGCCCGAACGAACGGCCAAAAAAGTTTTTTAGGGAAAAACAATCCCAAAAACCATCGCATCAGTATACCCGAAAAATCTATTTCGGGTATAAAAAAAGCCTCAAAAGTCTCTACTGCTATGACTTTTAAAGGCTTTTCCGGATGGTCGGGGTAGCAGGATTCGAACCTGCGACCCCCTGCTCCCAAAGCAGGTGCGCTAACCGGACTGCGCTACACCCCGAAATCAATACAATAAGTTGTTCTTTTTATTGCGGCTGCAAAAGTACAAAAAGAAATGAAGACCATCAAAAAAATAACGACACATTCATCGGGACAATGCAAAAAAGATGTTTTTTACTTCTTGTAAGCCGAATTCGATGGATGAAATAAAGTACTTCTTCCGTTGAAAGCCGCGTTCAACGATACAGCCTGGCCACATTCGACAAAGATCTATATTCTCAACAACAGCAATTTGGGTAAAAAAACAACGAAGTCATATTTTTTATGTAAGTTTGCCGCCGATTTTAATAACAAAGTTAAAAGAACAAATGAAAAAATTATTGATTGCAGCAGTAGCGTTAGTCTCTGCTTGGGGCGCAGTAAACGCGCAGGAATTTAAACCTGGAAAAGGGAGTGTAACCGCCGACTTGTCACTTTTCTCTAAAGGTATTTTCGCGACTGAAAGTCCCGTGATGCTTAACAGCGGCATGTTGAAAGGACGTTATTTCATCTCTGATGGGATGGCTTTGCGAGGTGCTTTCTCCTTAATGACTGACTCACAAAAAGACACATCGAACGAAGATGTGACGAACAAACAAAGCAAAAGTCAGATCGGCATGCGTTTCGGTGTGGAAAAACATTTCAGCGGTACGGACAGACTTTCTCCATATATCGGTGGTGATATGGGTATCGCATATCACACGAAATCTTCCTCTTCAGAACCTAAACATGGAGACAAGACCAAAGTAGAAGGACCGAGCACCTTTGGTTTTGCAATGGGATTATTCTTTGGTGCAGACTACTATTTTGTAAAAAATGTGTATCTGGGTGTAGAAGCCGGACTGGATTTTGGTACCGCATCGGTTGGTTCAGTAACTCACACTAGCGGTGGTACTTCTACCACAGGCCAGAAAGCAGGAAGCTCAAATGCTATTTCGGTAGGAGCCAATGCCGGATTTAAATTAGGTTTCGTATTCTAATCATTTCTCCTTTCTGATGTTTTGCAAATAAAGACCGTTTTTATTTCGCAAAACAACTGTTGCCCGAGATATCTACTCATATCCGGGCAACTTTTTTATAGATTCTACAGTAAAGCTATTAATCACCATCAAAAATGACGCGAGTTCGGAATCATCTTTATTAGAATAAGACTATCTGTTTAGTTTGTTGTATGGTTATCTATAAATAACTTCAGGTTTGTTGTCGTAAAAACAGTATGCACCTATAAATAAGATTAGATTCATGATGAAGTTATTGATTGATGTCTTGGGTGTACGAGTTTACCTGTGTTTTTCAGTATATCAATGAGGGCGTGCGCTTTGATACACCCTCTTGTTTTATTTAGAGAATGGGCCTATTTATTTCCGAGATGCTTGTAAGGATATCTGAACCGATACAATGTCGTTTGCTTTTTATTTCATCTCTCCTTCTTTCCGACAGATAAACGTCCGTACACCCCCGTCCTCCGGTTCGGTCATGGTTACGGCGAAGCCTTTCTTTTCGAGCAGTTCGATGAGCGGAACGGGTGGGAAAGGGGTGAGGAGTTCCATACATTCGCCGGTCTGCAAGCGGTCGGCTTCGTTCAGTACGAGTTCTTTCGGATGTTCTCCTTTTTCGAGCACGGGACGTACATCGAGGATAAAAGCGATTGCCGCGGGCGCTTTTCCGGTTAACGGCATACGGACGCTTCCGCTTTCGATCAATGCGCTTTCGCCCAAAGTGGATTGCCCTACCGCCTGACGCAGCGTATCAATCATCTCTATAATATTCGCGTTCCCTACGTTGGCCGCTTGTCGGAGCGAAGTAACTTGAGCAACCGTGCGGCGCAGGAGGGGATTCTTCAGCGCCGCGAAAGCGGGAGAGAACTGAAGGAGTGACTCCTCCAGTTCGGGATAATGCTTTAGCAGCTCGCCCACTTTCGTATCCGGCGTAATCGGCGGCTTATTTTTGAGCATAAGACAAGAGCCGTTGATCGCCTTCGAGACGGCGCAGTTGCGTAATATCTTGCGTTACTTCCACCACACCCAGATAGTCGCCGTTTTTGTTTCGCACGGCAGTATATTCGATGTAGATGAATCGTCCCATAAAATTCGAGAGCCAGAAAACGGCCTTGTTCTCTTTGCCGCTCTTGAAATCGGTCAGAATCTGTTCGACGATGTGTACGCTTCCGGGAGGATGACACATACGCACGTCGCGTCCGATGATTGAACGATTACGCTCAAAGACCCGATTGGGGCTGTGCGAGAAGAAACCGACTTTATCATTTTTATCGACGAACGTAATATCGACAGGTAAATGGATGAAGAGGGCTTCCAACTCTTCGAGGCTAAACAGCCCGGACGAGAGGCGGATGGCATCGGCCGAGACGTATTCCTGCTTCTCAATCTGTACGCCGTCGGGTCTCCACTCGTCGGAAGGATCGAACAGACAGTAACCGAATTCGGGCGTTTCCTGATAAATCTTATACCATTCTTCGTCGGTAAACGTGTCCATGGCCATGGGTAAGAGAATTTCTTCTTCCTTCATGATCATGCCGGAAATCATCTCGACCGCCGGATCAAGTACGAGCTGTACGGTCGAATTCAATTCCGCGGCGTTTTGGAAAGAACCGGCCAGCGCTTCGAAGGCGCCTTTAAGTAAAGAACGTATCTCGTCGTGCTTACCCCACATTACCTTGGGAGGTCCGGTGATTTGATGCTTTTCCAGATACGGAAACACGAGGTATTCTTTTCGTTTGTAATGCTTGTCGATGTCGGCCAGACTGTTGAAGACGGCACGCAGTTTCAAGGCATACTCGGCCGCTTGCGCGTCCGTCAGCTGTTCAACTTCGTTCTTCAGCACCCCGTACCGGTCGAGCTGTTCGCGGATGGCACGGTTCTCGCGCTTGAACGTGTCGACGGGATGTCCCGCAGGAATCGGCTTAGCGCCGCGCTGGTCGATACTTCCATCGAGTACGGCTGTATGCAGGTCGCAAAACGCGAGAATCTCATCCTCGCTCAACGCGCCACTTTCAATCAATTCCTGTTCCACTTCCACCACTTCGTTGTACGGAATCGAGCTCAGTACTTCTACGAGACGATTACGTAACGCCTCGGGGTTGTCTCCTTCGTGCAACCGAAGGAGTAAATGCCGCAACATCTCTTTGCGCTGCGACGAATTATTAATCAATTCACTCATGATTTTTCTTCGGATATTTAAACAGTTTCATATAATGCTCTGTGTCGAAAAGTTAAGTTACTCTTCGCCGCGGATCATCGTTAATAACATCTTGAAGCGCTCAATGGCTTTCAGTGCGTGCGGACGATGGGCCGGCATGATGATGCAGTCGCCTTTTTTCAAAATGTGCGGCGCACCATCGATGCGTATCTCGGCTTCACCGTCGAAGACTTGCACAAACGCGTCGAAGGGCGCCGTGTGCTCACTTAATCCCTGTCCTTTATCGAACGAGAAAATCGTGATGTTTCCCGCTCGGTTTTTTGTCACCTGTTTACTGATCACACCGCCTTGCGTGTAATCGACCGAAGCCTCAAGAGCTATCACGGTCGCTTTGTCGAAAGTTGTCATCGTATTTATTTTATGATTCGTTTTACAAGCGCAAAGATAGCTCGACCCTTACCCTGAAAATGTAACCTATGTGACAGTTGGGCGGATTTTTTTGCTTCATTCGTTCTCCTGTCTTTTTATGAGTGTTCTGTTTCGGAAATTACACAAAGATGTTTGCAAATACAAAAATAGACCAATAACTCCTACTTTTTAATACCATTGCAACAATGGCGTTCGCTTGTGCGAGGCATCGTGTCCGAAATAGACATCTAAACAGTGATGCAACTTGTTCTCTATCGCCCAATGCCCACGAATAGCCTGCTTCAATAAAGAAAGATCTGTCAATGACGAAATATAGTAGGCCACTTCTTCGCTCGTTTTGTCGCTCTTTTTATCCCTTCGTTTGCGTACAACTTTGTGTATCGAGCTCAAGCCTTTCCGGCGAGTTAATACCTCGTTGGCTTCTATCTCCAAGGGATTGAGAATACTTTGATAGAGACGTGTTTCTATGCGTCCATAAGATAGTTCCGTCTGCTCGTTAAGGAGGATATATTTCTGAAACAGAGGGCAGAAATAGGCTTCTATCTCTTGCAAGCTCAAACTTTAATTCGCTTTAACACACAATACATAGTCTCCACCTTTATCGATGATTTGTTCGGCAATGGCTGTTTGCGTGCCTATGGCATCAATGGAGACAACAGTCCCTCCCAAGTCAAGCACATCCAAGAGACTGATGCACCTGTTGAAGGTATCATGAGAGGACATGGTATACGGAAACCGCTAACCGATAAGCATTTCGCACAAAATTTTCAATTCTTCTTCGTATTCCTCGGCATAATCTTCAATCTCATACCAGGGGGTATTGCCTGAGAGAGTAGAGAGGAAAACGATCAGGAGTAAAAAGTCAAAAGGATAAACTTTTTACACTCTATCCGTGGGTCTGAGACCATGCAGAGACTTTCAAATAGAGAATGATACATAACTAACGGAGTTTTAACGACTATAAAAATACATAGAAAGCTGTTTTTAATGCGTCAGCCCTGTAGAAAATGTACATTCAGACATGCATATAAGCAAAATATCATGTACATTTGCGCTTTCGGATAGAAAAAGCATACGATGATTCTTCAGTTACTTATTGTATTGGCAGCAATTGTCATAGGAGCACGCAAAGGAGGGATCGGTCTGGGAGTTGCCGGCGGTCTAGGACTGGCGGTACTAACGTTCGGTTTCGGGCTTCGTCCGACCTCGCCCCCCATCGACGTGATGTTGATGATTGCCGCAGTTATTGCGGCGGCAAGCTGTATGCAGGCTGCGGGCGGGTTAGATCTGATGGTCAAATGGGCCGAGCGTCTACTGAGGCGTCATCCGCAACATATCACCCTGCTAAGTCCTTTTGTGACATATCTGTTCACGTTTCTTGCCGGCACGGGGCACGTCGCATACTCTGTACTGCCGGTGATTGCCGAAGTGGCGGCAGAGACCAAGATACGTCCGGAACGGCCGCTCGGCATCGCTGTTATCGCCTCGCAGCAGGCCATCACAGCCAGCCCCATCTCCGCCGCAACGGTAGCACTGTTGAGCATGTTGGCGGGATATGACATCACCTTAACTGACATTATGATGATCGCCGTTCCCTGTACACTGGCAGGGGTCTTGATCGGCGCCCTCTATTCGATGAAGATAGGGAAAGAGCTTGCGGACGATCCGGAGTATCAGCACCGGCTTGCAGCAGGTGCTTTCGAAAGAAGCCATCATCAAACACGCGAAGTCGGGAATCCCCGTGGAGCTTTGCTTTCGGTCGTTCTGTTCCTGCTGGCTACGGTCGGCATTGTCGTTTTCGGTTCGTCCGCAACATTGAGGCCCGTATTTCATACCGACGAAGGGACAGTCTCGATGCAAATGGCCCATATTATTGAGATTCTAATGCTTTCGGCTGCTGCCCTGATACTTATCGGGACTCGCACCGACGGGATTCGAGCCGTGCAAGGTTCAGTCTTTTCGGCAGGGATGCAGGCGGTCATCGCCATATTCGGTATCGCTTGGATGGGCGACACATTTATTTCGGGCAACATGGCCGCACTGAAAGGCGGCATCGAACAATATGTGACAACGATGCCATGGCTGTTCGGATTGGCGCTGTTCGTGATGTCCGTGCTGCTTTTTAGTCAAGCGGCTACCGTTCGTGCCATGCTTCCGCTCGGAATTGCATTGGGCCTGTCGCCGTGGATGCTGATCGCCTTGTTCCCGGCTGTCAACGGTTACTTCTTTATCCCGAATTACCCGACGGTAGTGGCAGCCATCAGCTTCGACCGCACCGGCACGACACGTATCGGAAAATATGTGCTAAATCATTCCTTTATGATTCCCGGACTGATCGCAACAGGCGTATCCGTCGGACTTGGCCTCTTGATCGTATTGTAACAAAGCCTGCGGGAACCAGTCTGCCGAACGTTTTTACACTCCGTTTTTCGCCCCTTTCTCTTTCGACAGAAGCGCCTCATAAATTTTACGATACGTCAGGACAGGGATTCCCATTCGTTCCCCTTCTCTAACGAGATATCCGCAAAGACTTTCGAGTTCCGTTTTTCCACCTGCCATAAAATCGCGGTGCATGGAAGTCGTTGTCGTCAAATCGTTTTTCCAGAAATGGTCGAGCACATGCTGACACATCTCCTCCGAAATATCGATACCGTTAGCTTGAGCCACTGCAATAGCTTCTCTGAGCAGTGAGCGGAACGTTTCCGCTTCTGTCTCGATCACCACTCGTGTAGGTTTGTCGAAATACGCAGTCGAACTCGCCGAAGCCGAAATCAAAATGTATTTCTTCCACACCTGATAAAGGATATCCTCCCGACATTCGCCGTTAATCCCTGCCGCTTGCAGGATCTCTTCCAACTCTTTTTCGCGCCGATGGCGACCGACAGGACTTCCGAAATACAGTTTCGGGTGTTCCAGTGCATTTTCAATCACACCCGCACCGGCTTTCATCGCCACGATATAAGTCAGCCCGCACCAGACCTCGTTATCGGGAACTACGGCAGCGATCCGCTCCCGTATATTCGCTCCGTTAAGCAGAGGTACGATGATCGTATTCTTATCGATGGCTGGCAGGAGGGAACGGATATTTTCCTCAAGATCGTAATCTTTCGTGCAGCAGAGGATATAGTCCGCCTTAATACCCAGCTCTTCCGCTTTATCCGATAATCCTTTGGGTCGAACGGTAAAATTTTCCCAGATCGATTGGATACGCAGGCCGTTCCGCTCAATCGCCTCCTTATGTTCACCACGGGCAATGAAATAAATGGCTACTTCTTCGCTTGTAGCGTAGGCCTGCGCCAATTTCCCTCCGTAGTAACCGCCAACGCCTCCCAGCCCAGAAATCAAGATATTTACCATAGAATAAATGTATTATAAAGATAAAATCCAATTATCAATCATATTTTTCCCCGCCGTCGTCATGATCGATTCGGGATGAAATTGAAGACCTCGAACAGGATAACAGCGATGACGGATAGCCATGATCAAACCCTTGTCATCTACGGCTGTCGTCAGTAATTCTTCGGGACAACTCTCTCGTTCGATGACCCAGGAATGATAGTGTCCGATCGGACTTCCATCCTCAACACCCCGGAACAGCAACTCGTCAGGTTCGGTAATAAGGAGAGCTGACCTGTGTCCGTGAAGCGGCTGGTCAAGCCTTGTCAGCCGCGCACCGAACACTTCGGCAATGGCCTGATGTCCGAGGCAGATGCCGAGTATCGGCGTATGCCTGTGTGTTTCTTCGATCAGGCGACAGAGTTTACCGGCCTCACCGGGAAGTCCCGGACCGGGCGAAAGCAAGATGCCTTTATACCCGGTGATACTCTCCGGAACAAGGCAGTCGTTCCGCACGATATCGAACGTGCAATGCCCGTTTTCTTCGACCATTTGCACAAGATTATACACAAACGAATCGTGATTGTCGACAATCAACAGATGTTTCGGTTCTATCGCTTCCACTGCGCAAAAGTAAAACTAAAACGTCTACAAGTCCAAGTTTTTTCAATATTTTTGCAACATGAAAATAACTTCTGGAATCATTGTCAAAGAGATTGTCATCAAGACTATGCAGAAAGATGGCATGGACTATATCTGTATTACGGATATTGCCCGGCAAAAAAATCCTGCCGAGCCAAAAGATGTCGTAAAAAACTGGATGCGACAGAAGAATACGTTAGAATACCTTGGTTTGTGGGAAAAATTGAACAACCCTCAATTTAAAGGGGTCGAATTCGACCCCCTTCTGGCAGATGCCGGTAGCAACGCATTTACGATGAGTCCCTCTCGATGGATTGAATTAACTGCATCTATAGGTATTATCACACAGAAAGGTGCCGGTGGAGGCACTTATGCTCAACATGATATTGCATTTAAGTTTGCAAGTTGGGTTTCGGTCGAGTTTGAACTATATTTGGTCAAAGAATTTCAACGACTTAAATCGGAGGAACAAAAACTATTAGGCTGGAGTGCGAAAAGAGAACTTGCCAAGATAAACTATCGTATTCATACAGATGCTATCAAACGGCATCTGATTCCCGAAAAGATTACTCCGACACAAACAAATATCATTTATGCAGAAGAAGCGGATGTGCTCAATGTTGCCATGTTTGGCATAACGGCTAAACGATGGCGAGAGATTAACCCCAAATTAAAAGGAAATATCCGTGATTATGCTACCATCAACGAACTGATTTGCCTCTCGAACATGGAAAATATCAATGCTGTTCTAATAAATGAGGGATTGCCACAGCACGAACGACTTATAAAACTAAATCAAATAGCGATTCAACAGATGCAAATACTGGAAAATTTAGAGGAACGAAAATATTTGAAAGAATAACATGAAAAAAGCGGAAGAAGTCATTCGGATGATGAATCAGGCAGGGGCTGAAGGAAGCCCGTTTGTTTTCGGGCTCAACTTTGAGCTGTGCCGGGGATTCTTTATCCCCAACCCACTCGAACAGCAGGATGTGCTTTTCGATTTTCAGGGTTTTTCGAATTGCCAACCGAAAACAACAGACTCCTCCAGCTATCGGTTTGATAAATACCCCGAAACGCAAACAGAATACGCTCGCCGTTTCTCCATCGTACGTGAAGGTCTGCTTCGGGGCGATTCCTTTCTGACCAATCTGACAGTCCAAACGCCCATCGAGACCAATCTATCTCCCGAGGAAATTTTTCATCGATCCGATGCCTTATATAAGGTATATGTTCCCGGCGCTTTTGTCTGCTTTTCTCCCGAGCGGTTTGTAAAAATAGAAGAAGGCAGCATCTCATCCAACCCGATGAAAGGTACGATCGATGCACGCATTCCCGACGCAGAGACAAAGATATTAAGTGATTACAAAGAACTTTCCGAACATTACACTATTGTCGACCTGATACGGAACGATCTATCCATGGTGGCCTCTCAGGTGCGGGTAGAACGATTCCGCTACATCGACCGTATCGAAACGTCGAATGGCCCCATCCTCGAAGTCAGCTCCGAGATAAAAGGAGACCTGCCGAGCGATTGGAAAGGTCGTTTGGGAGAGATTATTCGAACGCTCTTGCCTGCCGGTTCTATCTCCGGCGCTCCCAAAGAAGCGACTCTCAAGCTGATCAGGAAAGCGGAGGCAGCTCACCGTGGATTTTACACCGGCGTATCCGGCTATTTCGATGGCAGGAGTCTTGACTCTGCCGTGCTTATCCGTTTCATCGATCTGGAGAGTTCGCCGTATGTGTACCGCAGCGGAGGAGGAATTACCGTAAACAGCAAGATGGAAGACGAGTACGACGAGGTGGTAAAAAAAGTATATCTACCGTTTTAAACGACACAAGCCCACAAAACAAACACGATGGAATTTATCGAAACAATCGCTATCCGAGACGGTCGTGTGATCAATCGGGACGGTCATCTGAAACGAATGCGCGAAACAGCCGCACATTTCGGTTTCTCTTCACCTAATTTCCCTAACCTTGCACGCATCATGCCGCCTTCGCTGAAGTCCGGTCCGGTAAAGTGCAGACTGCTTTATGACCAGCTTATCCGCGACATCACTTTTGAGCTTTATACACCCAGAAAGATTACTTCCTTGATTGCCGTAAATGCCGACAAACTCGATTACGCTTTCAAATACGCCGACAGGAGAGTTCTGGAATATGAGGAATGGAAGCGCAAAGGCTTCGATGAGGTCGTCTTTTTAAAAGACGGCTTCCTCACCGATAGCTCCTTTTCCAACATCGTGCTCAGAAGAGGAAATGAATACATCACCCCGGAGACTTATCTTTTAAACGGAACCCAAAGACAACTTCTGCTAAAATCCGGCCGCATCAAAGAAGCTCCGGTACATATCACAACTCTGAAAGAATACGACGAACTCATCCTGATCAATGCCATGTTAAACCTTAAGAATGGTCTGCGTTTGCCCATCAGCGCCATTCATCTAATAGATTAACTCAAAAACGTTTTCTGCTTTTTTTCAAAATGGAGAGAAAGAGGAAGTACGAGATGGAGATCGTATACAGATAAACCCAAATTCCTCAAAAAGGTTTTTAGTAAAACTTCTATCGCACAATTTGCTGCAATTTCTTTTATATTTCTTAATTACATCACCAAAACGTTAATCTTTTATAAATAAATCGATATTATTTGCTTTTCGCACTCTCTTTTTATTTATTTGCAACCGAGACTTTGATTCTTTGAAATGTGATATATTTCAACTAATACCTTGACGGGTTTTGGAGGGAATAAAATATTGATATGTTACCTATGCCGCTTCTTATGGCGTATCTATGTGGTTTGTTTTTCTGACAAACTTATTTGACTTATTATTATACCCGGTTTTAATGATGATGATGAAAATATAATCCGGACAGCGGAATTTGTCCGCGAGATCGGTTTGGAAGTCATTAACATCCTGCCTTTTCATCGATTAGGAGAATCCAAATATCGTCAGTTAGGCCAAAAATATGTCTTCGATGAACAGGAAAGTCCCACCGAAGAACGAATGAAGCATCTGCAATCATTGATAAAAAGTAAAGACCTACTCTGTTATATTGGCTATAAAACTCCTTTCTAACAAACATCCAACATAAACAATTCCTTTTTTCTCAATCAGAAGTGGAGAAAAATCGGTGAGAACGTTTGACTTCCGGACACTGGTGGAAGACTTAGCGAGTTTCGCGGAGACTTTCGTGCCTCGTCGGAAATCTTAATGAACCATGCGGAGACTTCCGGACACCGACGGAAGACTTAGCGAGTTTCGCGGAGACCTCCGTGCCTCGTCGGAAATCTTAATGAACCGTGCGGAGACTTCCAGACACCGACGGAAGACTTAACGAGTTTCACGGAGACTTTCGTGCCTCGTCGGAAATCTTAATGAACCATGCGGAGACTTCCGGACACCAACCGAAGACTTAGCGAGTTTCACGGAGACTTTCGTGCCTCGTCGGAAATCTTAATAAACCGTGCGGAGACTTCCGGACATCGACGGAAGACTTAGCGAGTTTCGCGGAGACTTTCGTGCCTCGTCGGAAATCTTAATGAACCGTGCGGAGACTTCCGGAGAATACCGTTGCAACAAAGTCATTTTAACGCGCCAGCCTGTGACAAAAAACGCGATCTCCGCCCGATTCGCGGATAATTGCGTAACTTTGGCGGCTGTAAAATAAAAGTAAAGATGACATCACAACGGAAATATGGTCGTGGTAACCGCTTCTCGTCAAGCAACAAAACACTTCCGCGCGGACAGCGTGCAACGGTCAAACAAGACACCACGCTACTTCCTTACCTCTTCGACCTGCTTAAAGACCGCAGCAAAAGCTCGGTTAAAAGCCTGCTCAAACACGGGCAGATATGGGTAAACGGTAAAGTAAAAACACACTTCGACACCCCCTTGCGTCCGGGTGATGAGGTGTTGATCAGCCATGAACGCGCCAAGACAACGTTCAATAATCCTTATTTGCGTATTGTTTGGGAAGACGAATCGCTTATCGTCATTGAGAAGAAAGACGGTCTGTTGTCAGTTTCCGAATCACAAGCGCAAGAGCGCACCGCCTATGCCTTCCTGTCGGGCTATGTGCGCGAGCAAGATCCGCGTAATCGGGTATTCGTGCTTCATCGTTTAGATAAGGGCACTTCGGGGCTGATGATGTTCGCACGTAACAAAGGCGTACAGGAGAAACTGCGCAACGATTGGTCGACCATGATTACGCGCCGCTCGTACGTAGCCGTGGTCGAAGGCAGACCTGATCCTGCACAGGACAGGCTTGTCTCCTATCTGGCCGAAAACAGCCGTATGAAAGTGTTCTGCACCGATGCTTCGCGCGGCAAGGAGGCCGTAATGCAGTATCGCGTATTACAGAGCAACGACCGCTACTCGCTTGTGGAGTGCGAGTTGGAAACGGGTCGTAAGAATCAAATACGCGCCCAAATGGAAGAAGCCGGCTATCCGGTCGCCGGCGACCCGAAATACGGAGCAAAGACCGACCCGGCGCAACGCCTCATGCTACATGCTTTCCGGCTCTCGTTCATCCATCCGGTCACAGGACGTGAGGAGACTTTCGAAACACCTATCCCATCCACCTTTCGCGCACTGGTAAAGGATTAATTTGGCTTCTTTACATATAAATATTACTTTTGCGTCTGTTATAAAAAAAGAAAAGAAATGCAACTGTCAATAGACCATAAAGCGTTTGACAAGTTTTTGATGGTGGGAGATAAGGTATTGGTTAAACCCACCAATCCGCAGGTAAAAACCAAATCGGGTTTATTACTCCCTCCCTTAGTACAGGAAGGAGAAAAACTACAGACAGGCTACGTTATCCGTATTGGTCCGGGTTATCCTCTGCCCTTGCCCACCGACGAAGATGAGCCATGGAAGAAGAAAGACGAAAAAAGCTCTTATCTGCCTTTACAAGCCAAGGAAGGAGATCTGGCCGTCTATCTGCAAAGTTCGGCTTACGAGGTCAGCCTGAACGACGAGAAATACCTGATCCTTCCGCATTCGGCCATTCTAATGTTAGTCAGAGACAAAGAATTATTTGAATAACAAACGGAAAAATATCATGAACAAAATTGTAAGTAAAGAGTATTTTTCTCCTCACGTCGTAAAGCTGGAGGTGGAAGCGCCCTTGATTGCGCGTTCGCGTAAGGCTGGACACTTTGTGATTGTCCGTGTAGGCGAAAAGGGAGAACGCATTCCGCTGACGATTGCAGCCTCCGACACATCAAAAGGCACGATAACGTTGGTCGTTCAGGCCATCGGTCGTTCGTCCAAAAAATTGTGCGAGCTGAATGCCGGCGAATCGATTACGGATTTAGTCGGTCCATTAGGACAAGCCACCCATATCGAAAAAGTTGGAACGGTAGTCTGTGCCGGCGGAGGAGTCGGCGTTGCTCCCTTACTCCCTATCGTCGAAGCCTTTCATCGTGCCGGAAACCGCGTGATTGTCGTTTTGGCCGCACGAACGAAAGAGCTGGTCATCCTGGAAGAACAGATGCGTGCCTGCTCGGACGAAGTGCTGATCATGACGGACGACGGATCATACGGAACGAAAGGACTGGTAACGAACGGGGTCGAATCGGTAATCAACCGTGAACCCGTCAATTTATGTGTGACCATCGGCCCGGCCATCATGATGAAATTTGTCTCCGAACTGACCAAGAAATATCAGGTACCGACAGTGGCCTCGCTAAATACAATTATGGTCGACGGAACAGGCATGTGCGGCGCCTGCCGCGTGACAGTAGGCGGACAGACAAAGTTCGTCTGTGTAGACGGGCCTGAATTCGACGCACATCAGGTCGATTTCGACGAGATGATGATGCGTTTAAATGCCTATAAAGGAATCGATAAAAAACAACCGGAATCAGTATGACAACACAAGAACTCATTACGGTACGGCGTGCCGAACCTTGGAGAGAAGCCTTACGCAAAACGAAGAAAAACAAAGAGCGCACCGATATTCCGCGTGTACGGATGAATGAGCTTAATGCCGACTACCGTAGCGGTAATCATGAAGAAGTCAACCTCGGGCTTACGGCCGACGAAGCCATGCAAGAAGCACAGCGATGTCTCGACTGCCCCAATCCCACATGTATGAGCGGGTGTCCGGTCAGCATCAATATCCCTACGTTTATTAAATATATCGAAGCGGGTGATTTCTTGAAGGCCGCTCAGACGCTGAAAGAAACGAGCAGCCTGCCGGCTGTCTGCGGTCGTGTCTGCCCGCAAGAGAAACAGTGCGAGGCACAGTGTGTACATCTGAAAATGAAAAAAGAACCCGTAGCCATCGGTTATCTTGAACGCTTCGCGGCGGATTACGAACGTGAGAGTGGTCAGGCGTCGACTCCGGAGATGATGCCGGCCAACGGCATACGTATCGCCGTCGTCGGCTCCGGGCCTGCCGGACTTTCGTTTGCCGGCGATATGGCCAAGCGCGGATATGAGGTGACCGTGTTCGAAGCATTGCACGAGATCGGCGGTGTATTGAAATACGGGATACCGGAATTCCGTCTTCCTAACCAAATCGTCGAATTCGAAATCGACGGTCTGCGGCGCATGGGCGTTCACTTCATTACAAATTGCATCGTAGGAAAAACGATCAGCTACGATGATCTCCATGCCGACGGTTTCAAAGGGATTTTCGTGGCCAGTGGCGCCGGCTTGCCGAATTTTATGAATATCCCCGGCGAGAACCTGATCGGAGTCATGTCGTCGAACGAGTACCTGACTCGCGTCAATCTGATGCATGCGGCATCCGAAGATTCCGATACGCCGGTGTTGCAGGGTAAACGTGTGGCGGTGATCGGCGGAGGGAATACGGCGATGGACTCGGTACGTACGGCACGCCGTTTAGGTGCTTCGCGTGCCATGATCGTCTACCGTCGCAGCGAAGAAGAAATGCCGGCCCGACTGGAAGAAGTGAAGCATGCCAAAGAAGAAGGAATCGAATTTCTGACACTACATAACCCGATCGAGTATCTGGGTGACGAAAATGGGCGGGTGAAACAGATGCGCCTGCAGAAGATGGAGCTGGGAGAGCCCGATGCCTCCGGACGGCGCCGACCCGTAGCGATCGAAGGCGCTGTAGAAACGCTTGAAGTCGACGAGGTTATTGTCAGTGTAGGCGTATCCCCTAATCCATTAATCCCAAGAGCATTCGGAGGATTGGAGATCTCATCGAAAGGCACCATCATCGTTCATGAAGACGATATGCGTTCTTCTCTACCCGATGTATATGCCGGAGGCGATATCGTGCGTGGCGGAGCCACCGTCATCCTCGCCATGGGCGACGGTCGCAGGGCTGCCGCTGCCATGGATCGGGAACTCAGGCCTTCGAATGAATAACACCTAATGGCCAAAAGTGTTTAAATGGTCGAAAAGATGTGAAATGTTTACGTCTTTTCGGCGGTGTAGTGAACATTTTACCAGCAAGTTTGTTTTAGTTTTTGGATTAACTCAACATAATTATTATATCGTATGAAAAAGAATTTGTTTTTTTGGGGAGTCGCAGCACTCCTGTTTGGACTCGTATCTTGCAAACCCGGTAACAAAAATACGGAAACCAGCGAGAACGATCAGATGATTGAAACCGTACAAGCACCCGCTTTTGACAAGGCCGGCGTATATTACGGCGTTCTTCCGTGTGCCGATTGCAGCGGCATCGAAACGACCCTTGAACTCATGAGCGACCAGACGTATAAGCTGACGCAAGTTTATCAGGAAAAAGAAGATGGGCGCTTCGAATCGTCAGGAACGATTATGTGGGACGCTGCCAGCAACATCGTAACTTTAGGAGAAGGAGAAGATATGACAAAGTGGCTGATCGAAGGCGACAAGGTTACTATGCTGGATAAAGAAGGCAACAAGCCTGTCGGCGAATTGGCCGATCAATATGTGCTTACCAAGAAGTAAGAATAGATTGAGTGACTTTTGTAGAATCTCTCGCTTTTGTCTATATCGGATGTTTACAAGAAGAAAGAATTCATTTTACCTCTCGGATTAATCTTTTATATGTGAACATTGATTTCCGATAAAACGGCTGGAGAGAGATATAGAGAGGGTGTGTCAAAGCGCGATGTTTGGGCACACCCTTTTTTTAGGTGTGTAAGAATGGGTGAAATAGGGGGGCGTTAAGGACGAGGGAGCGCTGACGTATGCAATTCTGTTTCTTCTGTCGTCAGTATTTGCGCCCATTGCAGGTCGATGGGGGTGGTGATTTTGATATTTTCACGGTTACCGTCGACTAAATGAATGGGATATCCGGCTGCTTCGACGAGTGAAGCGTCGTCGGTAAAGTGTGGTTGGTAAGGTTGTTCGTAGGCATCGCGCAACCAGTCGGCGCGAAAGACTTGTGGTGTCTGCACGATGCGCAATCGTTCCCGGTCGAACGGACGGCTTTGCGTCCCGTCGACTTCGCGCACGGAGTCGATCATGGGAAGGACAGGAACTGCCGCTCCGAACTGCCCGGCTGCTGCGAAGCACGCGTCGATCACAACTTCCGAAACGAAAGGGCGTACACCGTCATGTACAGCGATCCATCCGTCTCCATCGACCGTTTGCAATCCGTTACGTACCGAATGGAAACGGGTCTCTCCTCCATGCACTACACGGTGCGGTATCGCGCAGTTTAATTCGCGACAGAGCATCTGCCAGTAAGCCTGTTGTTCCTCGGGAAGGACAATGACCTGTTCGGCCGTCGCATCCCAGCGGAAGAAAGCGTTCATGGTGTGCATCAGAACCGGGCGACCGTGCAGCGGGATGAACTGCTTCGGCAGCTCGCCGCCCATACGCAGGCCTTTGCCGCCTGCCACAAGAATGACCGTGCGTTTCATCTATTATGCCTGCTCCAATGTATCGAGAATCTTCTTCACTTCTTCGTCGGCTTTGAAGAGCTTTTCTCTGCACAGCTTAATCAGCCGGCTGGCTTCTTTCACCTTTTCCGAAAGCACGTCCACATCCAGTTCACCGCTTTCGATATCTTGAATGATGCCCCGAAGCTTTTCTATCGCTTTATTGTATGACTCCTTTTTTTCTGCCATGGTCGTTTTATCTGTTTATGTAACTATTTTTCCTTTTCGTTCGCCGTCAGTAAACCTGACGGATATCTCGTCGCCTGCTGATAAGTCGGCCGCATGTTTGACGATTTTTCCATCCTTGAGCGTCAATGTATAGCCTCGTTTCAGGATATGATCCGGCGATGCCAGCCTGATATGTTGTTCGCTGAGCGAAAGCTCGTGCGTATGACGGATCAGCATCGCATGGACCGCCTTTTGAATATGCGTGGGAGCCTGTTCGAGTTGTTCCGCGTGCTTCTCGAGGAGCTGTGGCACGGACGACAGACGGGCTACCAGTGTGTGTAAACCCGTCCGATGACGCTCAAGATGTCCGGTGATGAACACCGGAAAACGCGTGGCCAGCATCTGCCATATCGTTTTCTTGGCTGTCAGTTGGTTGCGTGTCGCTTCGCAGACGGTTTCCCGCAGCTCGTCGAGCAGGGCAAGTTGCTCCGCCATGCGACCGATGAGAAACGCGGCCACGGCCGTCGGCGTTTTCATGCGCGTATGGGCTACCTTGTCGACGATCGAATCGTCGCGTTCGTGCCCGATACCGGTGAGGATGGGCAGGGGAAATTGCGCGCAGTTGGCTGCCAGCGCGTACGAGTCGAAGCTGCTTAGATCGGCCGCCGATCCTCCGCCGCGAATCAGTACGACGGCGTCGAACAGCTCGCGATGCGCATAAATCCGGTCTAATGCGGCGATCACGCTCTCTTCCGTCTTCTCGCCCTGCATCAGTGCCGGGAAAAGTTTGACGTAGAACGGAAAGCCGTAGTCGTTATGGGTCAGTTGGTTGACGAAGTCTTCGTATCCGGCTGCCGTCGGGGAGGAAATCACGGCGATACGTTGAGGAAGTATGGCTAATGTAAGTTCTTTATTCAGGTCGAATACGCCTTCTTCCTGCAAACGGCGGATCACCTCCATGCGCTTTTTGACCATGTCGCCCACCGTGTAGGACGGATCGATGTCGTGTACCGTCAACGAAAGTCCGTACAGCTCGTGATATTCGACGGAGACATTGACTAATACCTTCAGGCCGGAGATAAAGGTTTGCCCCGTTTCCTGCTCGAAATACGTTCTCAATATCGCGAAATTGCGCGCCCAGATCGTGCCGCGCGACTTGGCGACGAGTTGTCCCGAAGTCTCGTCTTTTTCCACGAATTCGAGGTAGCAGTGTCCGGAAGCCGCGTTGACGCGCACGTCACTCGTTTCGGCACGTACCCAATACGTTTCGGGCAGTGCCTCGTTGATAACGGTCTTCACCAACCGGTTCAGCTCCGTCAGCGAGAGGGCGTCCGTCCGTTCGCTTCGCGTGTCGTTAAAGAAGTCCATTCATCTCCTTTCTGTATGCTTTATACATGTCCGGCACGCCATAGCCCAGTTCGGCATCCGGACGCTTCGAGCGGGAGGCCGTTTGCCGGATCAGGTCGATCAGTTCCTCGCTTTTGAGCCACGAGAGCGACTGCCAGAGGCACGCGCAGAGTCCCGCCAGCGTGGGCGTAGAAAAAGATGTGCCGTCGACCCATTGTATCTGGCCGGCCGCATTGATCACGCAGACGTTCGTACCCAAAGCGACGACATCGGGTTTCACGCGATAGTCGGCCGTCAGTCCGGTGGAGCTGAATACGCTTTTTCTCTTTTCGGTGGTCACGGCGCCTACGGTAAGTATGTTGGGCGCGTCAGCCGGAAACGTGATCTTCTGCCATTCGTTACTCCCTTCGTTGCCGGCGCTGCAAATGATCAGCATCCCTTTTCGGGCGGCCTCCTGTGCCACACGGGTAATGAAGGCCGTTCTTCCGTTCAGGTCGGAGTGAGTATAGACGGGTTCCGCATCAAACTGAAAATAGCCCAGCGAGCAGGTAATGAGATCGACCCCGACACTGTCGGCATATTCCAAAGCGGCAGCATAGAAATCTTCTTCGATCGGATATTCGCCTCTTGTATCTTCGCTTTTGATGAGCAGGTAAGACGCGTCGGGAGCCGTGCCGACCATCACGCCGGGCAGGTTGGCCGCCATACACGATAAGACTTTCGTTCCGTGGTCATCTTCACAAAAGACGCTATTGTCGGGAAAGGCCATGTTGCGTGTTCCGATAATGTCGGTCGAGGCAAACGCCGCGATCTTGTCTACATGCAGAAAACCGGCATCGATAACGGCAATACGCATGCCCTTCCCGTGTCGGCCGGCCTCGTGCAAGCGTACTCCGTTCAGCATCTCGATCTGTGTCGTGGCATGTCCGTAATGCGCTTGCATCACTTGGGTATCGTACGACTCGAAGGTGCTCGTATCGTCGGGACAATCGACTCGTTGCAAACGGTTTCTCCCATTCCATACACACCGGACGGAATCGACGATCGGCAAGGCTTTCAGGCGATCGGCGATCAGACTGTCGGTATGTTCCACCACGACAGTGTTCATCCATTTGCTTTGCGTGATTACCTGTCCGCCCGTAGCAGTGACCGTGCGAATATACTCCGATGAGATCGGGATGTCGGAAACCGACAGTTCAATCCCACGCTTCGTTCGCCGTTCGACCGACTCGTCCGAAAGGTAAAGCCCCGCATCCATTTCGCTCGGAGCCTCCACGCCCTTATCTTTCAAATACACCCGGAAACAGTAGCTTTCGCCATCTGCGGCAGAGAGGCTTTCCGACATGCACGCGCACAAACAAAGCCCTGTCAGCATGCCCAGATATTTCCATCGTTCGCTTATTCTCACCTTGTTTTGTATTTTCGCACAAAAGTAATATAAAACGGCAGCTGCCGGTTTGATCCCCGTTGTATTTTATTATTTTAACAATAGAAGTGAAGATGGATGATCTGGTTATCCATAAGGATTGCATGGACAAACCCGATTGCGATCCGTACACCGTTACACGGACTGTTCGTGCAGATTTTCATGATTTCGAGAAGAGGGGAGCGCACGTAAAGCCCCCCTTATTAGTAAGGTATCTGAATCGGGGCAGAGACGCCCGCGTTTTACCCCAAGAAAAGACAAGCGCGAAGGTCATCCCCCCGCGCTTGGAAACTCAGCGTTTCTTTCCGCCTAAATAACTAACTAATTAAACAATTAATTAACATAACAACTTCCGATTTGTTTTTTTGAATCATCTTGCTTCGTTTTTTGCTCTCAATACCCCGCGAATCGCTTCGATTCCGGGAAGCGTTTTTCCTTCGATGGCTTCGAGCAGCGCGCCGCCTCCGGTCGATACGTACGATACCCCGTCTGCCAATCCGAATTTATTGATACACGCCACCGAGTCGCCTCCTCCGATCAGCGAATAAGCGCCGTTCTTCGTGGCTTCGACGATGGCTTCGGCTACCGAGCGCGATCCGTGGGTAAAGTTTTCGAATTCGAACACGCCCGTCGGACCGTTCCAAAGAATCGTCTGGGAAGCGCGAATCACCTCGGCATATTTTTTCTCTGTCTTAGGCCCGATATCCATGCCCTCCCAGCCGTCGGGGATCTCATTGCTGGCCGCATAAGCCGTTTTCGCATCGTTGCTGAAATCGTCGGCAATCTTCGAATCTTCGGCCAATACGAGGTTCACTCCTTTTTCTTTGGCTTTGGCCAGCAGTTCGAGGGCGAGGTCTAATTTATCGTCTTCGCAGATCGACTTTCCGATTTTTCCACCCAGCGCCTTCATAAACGTATACGTCATTCCCCCCGTGATAATCAGGTTGTCGACCTTATTGAGCAAGTTTTCGATCACCTCAATCTTAGACGATACTTTCGAGCCTCCCATAATGGCGGTAAAGGGTCTGTTGATGTCGTTGAGCACTTTCTCTACGGCAGTCACTTCCTTCTCCATCAGATAACCGAACAACTTGTGATCGGCATCGAAATAAGCGGCCATCAACGCCGTTGAAGCATGCGCGCGATGGGCTGTTCCGAATGCGTCGTTCACATAGACGTCGGCATAAGAAGCCAGCGTTTCGGCAAACTTCTTCTGACTTTCTTTCACGGCTTTCTTGGCGGCCGCCTTTTCTTCGTCCGAAGCATCTTCGGCCAATCCGCGGGGCTTGCCTTCTTCTTCGGCATAAAAGCGCAGGTTTTCGAGCAATAAGACTTCGCCGGGTTGGAGGGCAGAGGCTTTCACTTTGGCTTCTTCGCCAACGCAGTCGTTGGCAAACTGTACATCGACGCCAAGCAAGTCGGATACGTGTTTGAGAATATGTTTCAGTGAATATTTATCGGTAACGCCTTTGGGACGTCCCAGATGTGAACCGATGATGACGCTGCCGCCATCGCTCAGTATTTTTTTCAGGGTGGGTAAGGCAGCACGGATACGCGTATCGTCCGTGATGTTGAATTGTTCGTCTAAGGGTACATTGAAATCTACCCGTACAAATGCCTTTTTTCCGGCAAAATTAAAGGAATCGATCGTCTGCATAATGATTGAATTTATCGAATATTAAATGTTGCGAATGTTTATCAGCTTGTTTTTACAAGCCATCTGCAAAGGTATAAAATAATTGCCAACCGACAACCGGCAGCACATAATTTTTACGCCTGCGGAAGAAAGAGATGCGGCCGGCGGCTAGTCGTGTCAAGCCGCGTCACGTCAGCTTAAAGCGAATACGGAGCCGTCCGTTTTCGTAATCGTGCGAAATGATTTTAAAATGGCCGACTTCGGAAGTGTTCGAAACATGTTGTCCGATACAGGCGCAGGCGTCGTAGTCGCCGATGCGGACAATGCGCAATGTTTCGGAAACGTCTTCGGGCAGTTTGCTCAGATCGACAAGCGCCGCCGCCTCTTCGTGCGACATGTATTCGCTCGTGACGGGCAGATGCCGGTCGATCACCGCGTTCACACGCTCTGCGATCTCCGCGATCTGTTCGTCTGTCGGAGCGGAGGAAAGCAAATAGTCGCATTTCGATTTCTTGCGTTCGATGTGCGTATTTCGGGAGCGCGGACAACCGAACATCCTCACCATCGTTTGGTTCAGTATATGCTCGGCCGTGTGCATCGGGGGATGTTCCGTTTTATGGTGTTCGTTTAATAACGGGCTTTCTTGTTCCATTACTCTGATTTACGTTTTGAAGAAAAGAAGTTCGGGACGATCAAAACTGTTCGAGCACCCGGATTCTTTTTTCGATGGGCGGATGGGTCGCAAATAACTCGTTGACGAACGAGGCGCCTTTCTTCATCGGGTTCTCGATAAAGAGTTGCGCGACATCGCTTTGTTCAACGGCTTCGATCAGCGGATCGGTCGATATTTTACGTAAGGCCGAAGCCAGCGCCTGCGGATTCTTCGTCATCTCGGCGCTTCCGGCGTCGGCCATGTATTCCCGATTGCGGGAGATGGCAAAGCGCATCAGAATCGTAATAAAATAGCCGATGACAGCCAGTACCAGAATGACTAACAGAATAGCGAGCCCTCCTCCGTTTTTGTCGTTTTTGCTACTTCGTACACTTCCGTGCAACAAGCTGCGCGAAACAATCTGGGTGAGAAACGAAAAGATGCCGACGAAGACAATGGAAACGATCAGTACGTGTACATCACGATTGCGAATATGCATCAGCTCGTGCGCGATAACGGCTTCCAGCTCGGCATCGCTCAGACGGTTGATAATTCCGCGCGAAAGCGAGACGGTGTACGTCTGTTTATTCAATCCGCTGGCAAAGGCATTCATCGACAAGTCTTCGATCACGTTGATTTTCGGCATCGGCATCCCGTTGGCCATGCAAAGGTTCTCGACCAGATTATAAACGCGTTTATTGTCCCGTCGTTCCAGAGTATGCGACCCGGTCGCAGCATGGATGATGGCCGTATTGGAGAAGTAAGCGACGAGAAACCAGACGAAACAAACACCCACTACCCATGGCGCGGCGTTGAGAAACGATTCGTTCGCGATTAACCAGAGGTCTTCCCAAGAAGAAACGGCCGCCACATCGTCCGAAACGAGAAAGACATGGATAATCACGAAGAAAACCCATGTCAGAAAAAGGATGACGCAAGGGAAAAGCAATAACATCATCATCGAGCGGATGCTGTTTCTCCGTTGCTGCGTCTGTATTCCGAGGTATTTCACCAGATCAGAAATTTATCTTCGGAGCCTCGTCCAGTTGCGCGCGTTGTTGCTGGCCGAGATCGAACATCGTCTCCCGACGGAAACCGAACATACCTGCGATAAGATTAGCCGGGAACGTTTCGACGGCATTGTTGTATTCTTTCGTTGCCGAATTGAAGTAACGACGCACGGCTGCCAGTTTGTTTTCGATATCGGCCATCTCCTCCTGCAACTGCATAAAGCTGGTGTTAGCTTTCAAGTCGGGATAAGCTTCGACCGACACGGTCAGCCCCCGTAGTGCGGCAGACAACTGATTTTCAGCCGCAATTTTCTGATCAATACTTTGCGCCGACATGGCAGCGGAACGAGCCTGTGTGATACTCTTCAACGTTTCACCTTCGTGCTTCATATAGCCTTTAACGGCTTCGACCAGCTGCGGTATCAGGTCATGTCGCTGTTTTAACTGCACATCGATATCGGCAAACGCATTTTCGCGATTGTTGCGGAAACGTACCAGCCGGTTGTACACCGACATAAAAAAAAGAAACAAAACTACGACGATGACAATCGTAATGATTAATCCTACACTCATTTTTGTTTGAATAAAAAATTGAACATGCGGCAAAGATAGATATTTTTTCCATAATCCCATTCTCCTTGCGAAACAAACCCTGTCATGTACAAAGAGGCCTTGACAGCAAATGAATAACCAACGCGCATGGAATTACCATACGACTATAAAAGTATCAGGTAAAATTTCGATGTTTTGCATTTCTACTCTATATTTGCCGGCGGGAATATAGGATAAGAAGTAAACTCAATTCTGAATTTCAACATTATTAATCAGACATAAAATTAACATCATGAAAAAAATCATTTTACCTTTTAGCTTGATGATTGCAGTCACCATGCTAACATCTGCAGGAACGAGAATTCAAGAAAACACCGATCGCTTATCGGACGAGGAGAAGATATACGGTCTGTCGACCGTCTGGAAAGAGGCCGACAAAAATTTTGTATTCTTCGATCAGGTACCCGATCTGGATTGGGACAAAACATATCAGACATTTATTCCGAAAGTCCTGAAAACCCAAACGACGTACGAATACTATCGCATATTGCAGGAGTTTTGCTCTTTGCTGAACGACGGACATACGCGGGTCGTTATCCCGTGGGAACTCAGAGAAGTTTTCGAAGTATCCCCGCCCATTGTTACGGAACTGATCGATGACAAAGTTTTCATAACTCGTATTCTGAATGATACGCTTGGACGGCAAGGACTCTCAGCCGGTATGGAGATTGTAGCAATAGATGGGATGGAAGTGCATGAGTATGCAATGAAGCACATTCAGCCATTCGTGTTTTATTCCACGAAGCAGGATATGGAAGTACAGGTTTACGAACACAATCTGCTGAACGGACATATCGACAAGCCATTGAGGATACGGACGAAGGATAATAAAGAATTTTCGGTGAGCAGAAGATTGAAAAAGCCGGACGAACCGGTACGGATATTTGAGTTTAAGGTATTGGACGATAATATCGGCTACCTGAAAATTAACCGTTTTTGGGGGGATCGCTTCAAAAGCGAGTTCGACAGTCTTTATCGTGAAATAACAAAGACCTCGAAACTGATTATCGACATATCGGATAACGAGGGAGGCAACAGTGGATACTCCAATTATGTTATCAGTCATCTGATTGAAGAACCTGTTTTGTCGTCGAGATGGAAAACATTGATGTATATGCCGGCTTATGCCTCGTGGGGATGGAATACGCAATGGCAAGACAATAGTGGAAGCATGATTAAGCCGGTGCGTGAATCATTACGTTTCACGAAGCCAATCGTTGTTTTGATTAGTGAGAAAACATATTCTGCTGCAGAGGATTTTGCATCTTTATTTCTGAATACGAAAAGAGGAGTCTTAATCGGCAGACCGACAGCTGGCACAACGGGTAATCCAATCGGCTTCGAACTTCCCGGAGAAGGCTGGCTTCAAATATGTTCGAAAAGAGACTATCTGGCCAATGGCAAGGAATTTGTCGGTTACGGAATTGAGCCGAATCACACCGTAAAGAAAACGAAAGATAAAGAAGAGCTTACAAAGGAAGGCATCAAGATTTTAAAGAATCAGTGAAACATATTTAAAACAGTGAAATTATGAAAGTAATGTTTTGGATTTCATTTCTGGCTGCATTAACCATTGAAACGATGCACGGCCAAGACAACTCAGCATTATTAAAAGTCGGCACGCAGGCGCCTGCTTTTACGTTGACCTCAATCGAAGGTGAAACGATCAGTCTCTCCGATTTCAAGGGGCGTTATGTACTGATCGATTTCTGGGCTTCATGGTGTCACGACTGTCGGAAGGCCAGTCCTGAAATGGTGGCGCTATTCGCGAAATACGGCAAGGAGAACATCACGTTTCTCGGCGTATCGTTCGACGACAAACGCGAAAACTGGGAGAACGCCGTAAAGCACGATCAACTTACGTGGACACATGTGAGCGAACTGAAAAAATGGAAAGAAACGACCATTTCCGGGCAGTACGGCATCCGATGGATTCCCACCGTCTATCTGATCGATCCCGATGGGCGGGTGGCATATGCCGATATCAACGGACGCGGGTTGGAAAAGAAACTGCACGAGATTTTCGGACGCAGATAAAACCTCGCTACAACACAGTCTACCGCGTTTTTTCCTGCAATAAAAAATAACTACCTTTGCCACGTTTTAAGTTTAGGAGATGTCAGTAGCAATATCAGAAGACAACCGTAAGGTAACGACACACCGCCTTTTTGAAATGAAACAGCGAGGCGAAAAGATTTCGATGCTTACCGCCTACGATTATTCGATGGCACAAATCATCGATCGGGCAGGCATGGATGTGATTCTCGTCGGCGATTCGGCCTCGAATGTAATGGCAGGGAATGTGACGACGCTTCCCATCACACTCGATCAGATGATTTATCACGGTAAATCGGTGATGAAGGCCGTCAAACGCGCGCTTGTCGTCGTCGACCTGCCTTTCGGAACGTATCAGGGCAATTCGAAAGAGGCACTCGCCTCGGCCATCCGCGTAATGAAAGAGACTCATGCCGACTGCATCAAAATGGAAGGCGGATCGGAAATCAAAGAATCCATACAACGTATTTTGTGCGCAGGCATTCCCATCATGGGACATTTGGGATTGACTCCGCAATCGATCAACAAGTTCGGCACCTACGCCGTCCGCGCCCGAGAAGAAGAAGAAGCCCGCAAACTGCTCGAAGATGCGCATCTGCTCGAAGAGTGGGGATGTTTCGCGCTGGTACTCGAAAAGATTCCCGCAGCCTTGGCTTCACAGGTAGCTTCCGAGCTGAAAATCCCCGTGATCGGCATCGGTGCCGGGGGCGGTGTAGACGGTCAGGTGCTGGTGATGCACGACATGCTCGGGATCAATCAAGACTTTTCGCCTCGCTTCCTGCGTCGCTACGCCAATCTTTACGAAGAGATGACAAAGGCGCTTCACGCCTACATCGAAGATGTCAAAGCAGGCGATTTCCCGAACGAGAACGAACAATATTGAAGAAAAAAGAAACGAAAATAAATTACAATGGCAAAAGAACTAAAGGAACTTACTTCACAGGACGAAAATTATTCGCAATGGTATCAGGACTTGGTCGTAAAAGCCGATTTGGCTGAAAATTCGGCTGTGCGCGGCTGTATGGTCATCAAGCCCTACGGGTATGCAATCTGGGAAAAGATGCAACGCATTCTCGACGATAAATTTAAGGAAACAGGACACCACAATGCTTATTTTCCGCTGCTGATCCCGAAATCGTTTCTGAGCCGCGAAGCTGACCACGTCGAAGGGTTCGCCAAAGAGTGCGCCGTTGTGACGCACTACCGTCTGAAGAATGACCCGGAAGGTAGCGGAGTCATCGTCGATCCGGCCGCCCGCCTCGAAGAAGAACTCATCATCCGCCCCACCTCCGAAACCATCATCTGGAACACCTATAAAAACTGGATTCAGTCGTATCGCGATCTGCCGCTGCTCATCAACCAGTGGGCGAACGTGATGCGCTGGGAAATGCGTACGCGCCTGTTTCTGCGTACGGCCGAATTCCTCTGGCAGGAGGGGCATACGGCACATGCCACACGCGAAGAAGCCGAAATCGAAGCACGGAAGATGCAGGATGTCTATGCCGATTTTGCCGAAAACTATATGGCTATGCCTGTAATCAAAGGCGTAAAGACCGAAAGCGAACGGTTTGCCGGTGCCGTCGATACATACACCATTGAGGCGATGATGCAAGACGGGAAAGCCTTACAAGCCGGTACGTCGCATTTCCTCGGACAGAATTTCGGAAAGGCCTTCGATGTGACTTTCATCGATAAAGAAGGAAAGACCGACTATGCGTGGGCCACTTCGTGGGGCGTTTCCACACGGCTCATCGGGGCGCTGATTATGTCGCACTCCGACAACAACGGGCTGGTGCTGCCCCCCCGTCTGGCACCGATACAAGTCGTGATCATACCGATTTACCGCTCTGCCGAGCAATTGACGCAAATCAGCGAGAAGGTCGATAAAATCATCGCCGGTCTGAAAGCCTTAGGCATCAGCGTGAAATATGACAATCGTGACACGAAGAAACCCGGCTGGAAATTCGCCGAATACGAACTGAAAGGAGTACCGGTACGTCTGGCTATGGGAGGACGCGATCTCGAAAACAACACGATCGAGGTCATGCGTCGCGATACGCTCGAAAAAGAAACGGTTACCTGCAACGGAATCGAGGCATACGTGAAGAATCTGCTTGAAGAAATTCAGAAGAATATTTTCCGGAAAGCGTTGGATAACCGTGAGAAGCATACGGTCAAAGTCGATACGTATGAAGAATTTAAAGAAAAACTCGAAGAAGGCAACTTCATTCTGGCTCATTGGGACGGTACACCCGAAACGGAAGAACGCATCAAAAACGAAACGAAAGCAACCATTCGCTGCATTCCTTTCGACGATACAACGCCCGGACAATGTATGGTAACCGGCAAACCGTCCGCCCAACGCGTTCTTTTCGCACGAGCGTATTAATAAGTCCCATGCTAATAGATGTTAGAAATATCATAAAGTGAAAGAAATATGGAAGTAAGAGGAAAAATCATCGTCGTTCAGCCGATTCAGACGGGCGAAGGAAAGAACGGAACATGGAGAAAACAGGAATACGTGATCGAATACGACCGGAATGCTCAGTATCCGCGAAAAATGATGTTCAACCTTTGGGGAGACCGGATCGACCAGTTTAACATTCAGGAAGGACAGGATCTGAAAATTTCGTTCGACATCGATTGCCGTGAATACAACGGACGCTGGTATAACGATATACGCGCCTGGCGAGTGGAGCCGGACAACGAATCGGGCGGAATGCAACCGATCGATCAACCGCTTCCTCCGCCGGAAATCCCCCCTTCCGATCCGGCAGACGATCTGCCTTTCTGAAAACGGAGAGAGAGTCAGGAAACACTTCGCTCCGATGCGTCATTTCCTTACGTGCGATGAAATCGGTAGAAGTACCCGTAAGAGGGGGCCGGTAATAAACCATACCCGCCCTCTCCCCTACGGATACTGCAATCTTTAACCTGAACTGTGGAAAAGAGAACGGATATATATGATTTCAACCGTTTGTATCACGACTACCGTCAACGATACATCCGTTTTGCCCGTACCTATGTACGCGACACGGCCACAGCGGAAGATATCGTAATGGACAGTCTGATGTACTATTGGGAAAACCGCTCCGTGCTGCCGCATCAAACGAATATTCCGGCTTATGTCCTGACCATCGTAAAGAACAGATGTATCAATTACCTGAGACGTGAGCAAAAACGTGAGGAAGTGGAACGTTTTATTTCGGAGTATGAGGCCTGGGAACTGAATGTGCGCATCTCCACCCTCGAAGCTTGTAATCCGGAGCAGCTCTTCTCTGAAGAAATACAGTCCATCATACAAAAGACGCTCAACTCCCTTTCGGAACAGTCGCGTCAAATATTTATCCGCAGCAAGTACGAACGCCAAAGTCATCGCGAAATCGCGAATGATCTCGGACTTTCAATCAAAAGCATCGAGTATCATATCACGAAAACCCTTAAAATCCTTCGCCAAGCCCTTAAAGATTATTTCCCCGCTTTGCTCGTGCTGCTCGGTACTTGACGATCGCCTACCCCGATGAACAAGACAATACCGGCCGGAAATTATCGCTGCCTGAAAAATAAAAACAGATTCCGCATTCGCTCACGACGTAAATGGAAATGCTGCTTTGCATCCTTTTATTTACACTTCCGCTCCGGACGTGGAAGCCGGGATAAAAACGTTTCTATCGCCATGCTTGGAGACTAACCTTATGCTTCGAACCGATGCTCGTTGTTTTTTGCAGCGTATCGAACCACCCTGAAAAGGCCGCCGCATCATGTTTGAACGAATTAAGAGCCGTGAAAAGCCTCCCGCATGTTGTTTTAACGTTCGGGCGATTGCCCGAAAGCTCCCGCACTTTGTTTTAACATTCGGGCGATTGCCCGAAAGCTCCCCCATTTTGTTTTAACGTTCGGGCGATTACCCGAAGGCTCCCGCACTTTGTTTTAACATTCGGGCGATTGCCCGAAGGCTCCCGCACTTTGTTTTAACATTCGGGCGATTGCCCGAAGCGTTCCCATTTTTCATTCTATTAACGATTCGAGATGAAGCAGCTCAACAAAATCGGGTTTAACCCGAATTCCGCATTCGCTCACGACGTAAATGGAAATGCTGCTTCATCATTTTATTTACGTTTCCGCTCCTAACGCGGAGTCCGTTAAACGCAAACGGATGTACCCAATTTTTCGTTTTGATACACCCGCTTGGAAATGTGAAAGATATGCCGGTACTTCCTGTTTGGCTTAAGACTCGTAGACTACGCGCCCTTCGCATACGATTCGGCGGAGAGGATGAGCCTTTGCCCACCCGCAACGGGTAAAAGTGTATACCGCCTTCTTTCCAAGCAAAGCCGAGCGAAGGTCTTCTATCGAATGACGATCTTCTCCTCGATTGATGTATAGGCAGATACCGTTTGCCGAGTCTTGAAAAACAATGTCTTTCACTCCTCCCGAATAAATCTCGTCCATCACATATTCCTCGCATCTGCTCTCGGTCGAGCTGACCGCGGCAATCCCAAGAGAAAACACTCCTACCACCACGAGCGAAACCAACGCGATCACAACCGTCAAGGTACGACCAAGCCCTCCCTTTTTCTTTTCTTCCGATTTTTTCTTCATGTTCATGACTCGTTTTTTTAATTAGAAAACAGCTTTTTATATATTCTCGTGACAAAGGTAGAAAAAGAAAACTGAAAACCGGACGTCACAGCAAAAACTTTTTTATTGTGTTTCATCAACAAAAACGGAGAATTTATCTCCTCTGCTCGACAGACAAAGCTTTTCATTCCGACGCAAAGAGGCTTTGCGAGTTTTGCAAAATCTCGGCTTCTATACCCGCGCCATCGAGTATGGTATGAAAAAGAAAATCGGTATGATAACGTTTGTTTCTGTTTTGTAGCAGTCGTTCGTACATTCCGGGCTTCGCCTCGCGATAGGCATCGGAAAGCCAGACGATACAAGCCGGATTATGAGCGGCATCGACCGTGTTTGCATGAAGCCACAAACCATCCTCTCCGAGCGCTTCGCCGTGATCGGACAGATAAATCATCAGTGCCTTACGGTCACGAAGTCGATTGATGATAGAGGAGATAAAATAATCGGTAAAAACGACCGTATTATCATAAGAGTTAATCATTTCTTCCGGTGTATTGGCCGTAACGATACGACTTTTCGTTTCAGGTACGAACCGCCGAAACTCGTCCGTATAATGCGCATTATAATACCAGTGCGAGCCTATGGTGTGCAGAATCACCAATCCTCCGTCCGTCATATCGGGCAATACCGTATCGAGAGGCGGAAGCAACAACTCATCCGTCCAGTGATCGAACACGTAATACGATTTGTTGATGTTCCCATAAATCAACCGGTCGCATTCTTCCATAAAATAAACATACGTTTTGGCCGGCTCCTGATTGCCCAGCCAGACAGAAGGAAAACCGCAACGTTTGAACAGATCGACGAAAGAGCGTTCGCTGTCGGCACGTTCGGGCGCCAGACTGTCGGCACGGGTCATGATATGCGCGATGCTCGGATTCGTATACGTATAGGGGGAATAAATGTTGGGAAACGAAACGACGCTTTCAGTCGCAAGCAGAGGAGTCGTGTTACGCGCATAGCCGTTCAATCCCAAATGATCGGCGCGCAATGACTCTCCGAGAATCAGTACGACCAAGGGCTTATCAACAGGCGCGGTAACTTTTCCGGGAAGCGGTTCGCGATAACTCCGGGCTGTTTTCTTCTCGGCAAAATAACGCTGAGGAATAAAGTACAGATTCATCGGGATACGTTCCGTCATCGGACGTCCGATACGGGGTAACTGAAAGACCACAATCGTCAATATCACAGCCAGAGCGGTATGTAAAACCGGCAAAGGCACAACCCGTAACTTGCGAAAGCGATATACCGCAAAGCCGACTCCGGCCAATAAGCTGGCGATCATCGTCAGGATAAGCCAAACGCTGATCAACTCCTGTGTGATTTTATGGTCGTTATCGAGGGCCGCATCAAAGATCATCGTCGTAAAAATAGTGCCGGTCGTGTATCGGAAATAAGCCAATACACCGGACAACACGCATACGAGAGGATAAATGCCCGCAAAAACATATTTATTGATCGAAAGCAAATAAAAAACCGGAAATATCCCGATCAGGATGGCCAGCCATTGGGAGAAAAGAACCAAACGGTCGGTGAGAGCATGTGTGGGAGCCGTCAAGAAGTCGGAAGCCGTATAGGCAAGACCGACAAATAAGGTAGTAACTCCGGTGAATAGCCAGACAGATAGGTATTGTTTAAATTTTTGCATCAAATTATGTTTTGAATCTCTCTCCGCGCAACTTTTTTGAAAAAAGTTGCGCGGAGAGGTTGAATATAAGGCGTGTTACTTTTCGAGCGCTTTGAGCAGTTCGCTTTTAATGACCTCAGCTCCCGGGTAACCGTTCGAGTGGTAAGCATGATTACCCTCGCGGTCAATGATTACGTACGTCGGCACGCCTCTTGCGTTAAGACTCTTGCTCAGATAGTCCCACTGTGCCTTGTTGACTCGGTAATGCTGTCCCTTGATGTCGGCAATCATGTTTTTCCACGTGTTTTCGGGCGAGTTTTCGCTGGCGAGGTAGAGGAATACGACATCTTTATCGGCCAGTTGCGCCTTGATCGGTTCCATCTCCTTGTTGGCGATACGGCACGGGCCGCACCACGTCGCCCACATGTCTACAAGTACGACTTTTCCCTTAAACTGCTTGAGCATCTCAACGAAAAGCGTTTCGTCGGGGCTTTGAGGCACATCGAGAATCGTGAATCCCGTCTTGCGCTTGTTCTCCTCAATGCGTGCCAGCAATCGGGAGTTCTCGTCGGTAATAATTCGGGCGATAGCCGGCGGTAAAGTTTCCAGTTCGGCTTTTTGTTCGTCGGTAAGCAGCTCGAAGTCCTTCAGTCCGGCACAGATCTGCTGTGCGCTGACAAGGTCGAGCAGGAAAGCCTTATCGGTATTCCACATTTTGGTCAGATAGCGGGGGCCCAGATATTCCTTATTGTAAGCATCTACTAACTTTTTATATTTCGTATAAACCGCTTCGAGCGATTGTTGATCCGTGAATTTTTCGTTCTTTTCCATCGCTTCGATATAGGCATTCAGCACGTTGCGATCCTCGGCGGCTACCTTTTCATGCGCAGTCAGATAACGCAACGCGTCGAGCAGGCCGACATTTTCGGGAGAAGCATAGGCCAGATTCTGAATTCCATACCAAACGTTAGGTACGAGCAGCAATTCGCTACGGTCGTACGGGAGTAGACGCAGAAATTCATTGTAGCCTTGAGGTTTGACCGCACGGGTATATTGTTTGGTGACTTCCCTAGGCGACAAGTTGTGCTTTTTCGCATAAGCCTCGCTAAGCGCAACATCGGGAAAAGTGAGCTTGTTCTGCACTTGGAATGCGGCCTCCGCTCTCAACACGTTTTTGGCCAACGGACTAATGTCAAGCGCGTCGTTATGTGCGACGGCCTCTTCGTATTTACGTATGACATACTGTTTGTACGCGTGAATATCCATATCGATAATAGAATCGATCTGCTGCTCTTCGACGGCACGCGAGATACGAGGATCGTTCAGTTCGGTATTCAGTCCGGCCAGATAGCCGGCGTAATAGAACGGCTCTCCATACGATTCGCTATCCTTGAACAAACGCGAGTTGCGACGGTAGAGTTCCGGCAGATGAATCAATACCTTCGACTCCTTCCCTGGCGCAACCTTGATCGGAAACAGTCTGGTACTCGACAGCAAGTAAACGTGAACGGGCGAATGAAGGCGGAAAGACGTACCAAAAGTTCCGTCGGGCGCGATCGGCATCGACAGCTCGACTTTGTTTCCAATGAGCGGATCGGTATATAGCAGTTTTATTTCGTCCGGATCAGACATATAACCCAACAGCTTTCCGCTGATACGTGCTTCGCCCTCTTCAAAGCCCGGCACGAAGTTTTCTTCCGGCTGATGTTTCCGCGCAAATTCTTCGGGGATGGGAGGCAGTTGCAGGCGCGGGTTCACCAAGTCTACGCCGTAGACTTTAAAGCAGCTCTCGCAATCGCCTTCCATAAAATCGAACATCGGCGTATTAAGCGGTAACGGCTCGAAAACAAGTTTGAACGACGCCTGTCCCGACTGTGGCATCCAGAAGAGCGAATCGAGCGTAAGGCCTTCGCCGTGACGGACCATGTACTTCTTGTCGCCCGCTTTCAGGTACGTGTCGGAGGCGATTTTGATGCTATATCCCGGCTGATAAGTGGTTTCGACATCGAGCACAGTAGCCGTATCCGAAAGCGTAACCTTACTGAATTCGACCAAATGCGTGTTGCCATACATCACCGGCGGACGCTCCACCGTCTTCGTTTGCGCCTGCATGCCGGACGCAATAAAGACCGATACCCAAGCGATCATCATGTAAATTCGTTTCATAAGATGAGATTGTTTTATTGGTAAATATCTATGTTATGTATTATGGTTTCCGAAGTTTCAATTTGATGTTGTTCAAATCTCGCGGATTGACTCCGGTCGTTTTCAGTACGACTGTACCGGTCGGATCAATCACAAAAACCGTCGGTCGGGCTTGGGCGCCGTATATGATTTTAAACGGCGTATGATCCATTTTGAAATCGGACACAAGCGTAAAAGGAAGGTTCATCTTCTCTACGTAATCTTCCCGTAATTGCTCCGGACTGCTCGAAATACAGTAAACGACAATCTCCAAGTCGTCACGCGAGGTAGACTCGTACAGCTGCTTCAACTCATTTCGTCCCTCTTCGCCCATGCAACTGAGCCCGTCATAGAGTAATACAATGTATTTGCCTTCGAGCGATGATAAGCGAAACGGCCGGCCGTCGGCAGCGGTAGCTTCGAAATCGGCATAGCGGGCTCCTTCTTCTATCTGATGCGTATCCAAGTGCATGCGGATACTTTTCCCATAAGGCGACGTTTTCATTTCGTCAGGAAGACGGTTCCAGACAGCCTCGACGGTATCTTTCGGCAGATTGAGACGTACCCAAAACAACCGTTGCAGGCCACTCGGCACGGATGCGAAACGCAAAGCCGCCTGCTCATTCCGTCGCTGTGCATCCTCGAGATTCTTTTTAAATTCATGTTTCAATGCTTCTTTCCGCTCCGGTTCACGCTTCATCAGGGCATAGATCGAATCGTTTTGCCGTTCATAAGCTTCCCAGATTTCTTTGTCCAGTTTCAGGTAATTCTCTTCCGTTATTTCCTGCGCCATGCCGGCCGCAACAAAGACCGACAGAAAACCGGTGATGATGTAAATTCGTTTCATAAAATGAGGGTATTTAATGAATAAATAAAAAAATCATCTACCATACGAATTCTATCGTATGATGAGGTAAATGATATAGTAATGTTTGATGCCGAATGTCGCGTAACGCTCCTTCGCGTTTCCCGCATCGAGGACACAGTACGAAGCCATGCCTTTTCCGGTATCGTAAGGAGGAGTATATGTAAAAACGGGAGTAAGTTTAGCCACAGGAAGTCTCATTCCTCCATCACTATTGCAAGAAATCGTTCGAAGGGAATAAGCCGCATTTCCTCTGAGTTTTTTCGTCAGACGGATAGCGGGATAATCCATCAGCAGGCGGAAGGTATCGGCTTCGAGCTTTCCGGCAAGCATCACCGTAAAAACACTGTCGCCCGGCAAAAACGTTCTGTAACGGCAAGGGTCATACCGATATTCGACGGTTTTCCCGTTTACTTCCATCGGTATCCGCTGTTCCTTACATTCCAGACCCGTTGAGTCGGGACGCACTCTCTCGCCGTTCTCGTATTCTTCGATGTAGAACAGGAATTGTTTGCCGTGCGCCAGAGTATCGGTGCACGTAAATCCGGTGTACTGAATGCTGTTCAAGTCATTGAGCAGAGTCAATTGACGGTTCAGCGAAATAAAGCGGATGCTGATACTGTCGTTCTGTGCCATACCGGCAACAGCAAAAAACAGTAAAAAGAAAATCATGCCATAGATTTGTTTCATGGAAGTTTTATGAATAGACGTGAAACGAAGTTGTCAGGGTTGATCTTTCATGAAGATGTCTTGATAGATAATGCGAACGAGGCTGTCGGCAAAGTCTGGTGGGACTTTCCGGACAGCCTCGCTTATACGAAAAATTCAGATACAAAGCGTTTCGTTACGCTTCTCCGCTCTTATTCGGCCGGTGTTTCGGGTTGTTGCTGTGCAGCATCCGGTTGCGCTGTTCCGAAGTTCGGTCCTACCGCATTGGGGTCTACCATCACCGCATCGTTCACCTGCTGTTGTATTTCGGACTGCTGTTGTTGCATCGTCGACTCACCATGAGGAATGAACGAAGTAATGAGAATACTCAAGACAACGACTGTGCCGGCCAATGCCCATGTCGCTTTTTCAAGGAAGTCCGTCGTTTTACGAACGCCCATAATCTGATTCGACGAAGAGAATCCGGAAGCCAGCCCGCCTCCTTTTGAGTTTTGCACCAATACAATCAATATCAGGAATACGGATGCAATAAAAATCAAAATCGATAAAAATACGTACATTATATTTTTTGTTTAGAATGAATAATCAATTTTTCCAAGAATCGGATTTGGTCTGCAAAGTAAATATTTTTTTTCGGATATTTCAAACTTAAACTTTTAATAATCTCGAGCGCTTTCTCGTAACGTTTCTGGCGAATATAAACATGAGCCAGTGTTTCAGTAAAATACGAGTTATCCAGAGTGCTATGATCGGATTCGGTCGCATGCTGCTGCTCAGGCTCTTCGCTATCTACGGCATGGTCTTTTGCAACCTGATCGGGCGTAAGTCTTCCGATCCGTTCGTTTCCGCTTTCGATAAAAGAATCGATCAGGTCTTGATGACGCAATTTATTTTTCGAAGCAGCGGCATCGGTATCTTTCTCGGTCAGCCAGCGCATATAATCCAACGAAGCAGACGGTTCAAAAAGAGGCTTCGACGATTTCGTTTCCGTTCCGTCCATCGGGACGGATAAAAATTCATCGATCCGCGAAGGTTGCTTTTCCCCCTCTTGATCTTCCACGGTTTGGGTACGGGGTTGCTTGTCGTAACGTGCCCCTTCGAGCCAAAGGAAGAGTTGCGTCCTGTCGGGGACACAAACGGCTCTTTTTTTCAGTTCAATATTGAGGCGAAGATCGTTCGTTGCCTGCAGATTTTTGAGATAAAGCATCTGAACGGCATGAAAGTAGGGAAAATCTTCCGCGATTTGTTTGAGTTCGGGTAGCGTTTTCTCCGACAACATGGCCGGCGCCTCCATCAGTTGATATAATTCCTCACACGTCATCGTCTACCAATTGGCTACCGTTGCGTTATAAATCTGTCCGACCAGATCATTGATAATCTCCTTACACAATTCATCCTGTACCTGATCGATGGTTTTCGTATTGTCGAAGTCGCGATACGAAGAGAAAGACTGTTCAAATCCTTCCTCCGGTTTCACCTGATTGGCATAACGCACCCTGACGGTAACCGTCAGACGCGTCAAGGTGGCGAACGACGCTCTTCCGTCGGGTGTATCTTTCACCGCCTGCGGCGTCAGTTCGTAGCCCGTGATTTCGCCTTCCAAGTCGAGTGTTCCGTTCTCGCGCAGTACGCTCAGCTTCGTCTGACGCACATACCGGTCTTTCAGCTCGTCGGTGAATCTTTGAGCCAAAGGACCGTAGACAAGCGGCGCCATATTGGGAAAATCCTTGATGGAAATAGATTTCACGACCGTATAATCGATCGATGTCCCGCTGAATTTGTAGGAGATCGAGCAGGCCTCGAGCATAAGCAGCGTGGCAAGCGTCAACAGAGTTGCGGTGATTTTCTTAGTCGAGACCATATTCCTTAATTTTTCGGTACAGGGTACGTTCCGAGATTTTAAGCTCGGCCGCGGCATTTTTACGGCGACCGTTATGTTTCTCCAATGCCCGGCGAATCATTTCTTTTTCCACATCGTCGAGCGCCAGTAGCTCTTCTACGGTTTCGGCTTCCTGAATGGGCGACGTATCAATGGGATGCGTCGTATAGGTCGGTGCATCGGGCTGTTCGACGGGTACGGCCATCTGGATGTTCCCGCCCATAATGTCGTGCACGAGTTTTTTTAGTTCGTTCACATCTTTCTTCATATCGAACAACACCTGATACAGAATTTCTCGTTCGGAATGAAAGAGTTTCTGGTCTTCTTTCTGATGCGCCAGCACCGGGAGTTTTTGCATTTCGAGATTGGGCAGGTACTGACGCAGTTCATCGGCCGTGATGGTGCGATCACGCTCGATGACGGAAATGCGCTCCGTGACATTCTTCAACTCTCTGACGTTACCCGGCCAGCGGTAACTGAGCAGCAGGCGGCGAGCATTTTCTTCGAGCTGAATGGCGGGCATCCGGTATTTCTCGGCACAGTCGCTCGCGAATTTGCGGAACAGCAGCAAGATATCTTCGGGCCGGTCGCGCAACGGAGGAATAACGATGGGCACGGTGTTGAGCCGGTAATACAAATCTTCCCGAAAACGATTTTGCGCTACGGCCTCTGTCAGATTGACATTCGTGGCGGCCACGATGCGCACATCCGTCTTCTGCACCTTCGAGGAGCCGACCTTGATAAATTCGCCGCTTTCGAGCACCCGCAACAAACGCGCCTGAGTGGGGATAGGCAGTTCGCCGACCTCGTCTAAGAAAATCGTGCCGCCGTCGGCCACTTCGAAATAGCCTTTCCGGTCGGCCAACGCGCCCGTAAACGATCCTTTTTCGTGTCCGAACAATTCGGAATCGATCGTCCCTTCGGGGATGGCACCACAGTTGACAGCAATGTATTGTCCATGCTTACGCGGACTATTCTGATGAATGATTTGCGGAAAGTTTTCCTTGCCGACGCCACTCTCGCCGGTAATCAGCACGGAGAGATCGGTGGGCGCAACCTGAAGCGCTACGTCAATCGCCCGGTTGAGCGCCGGACTATTGCCGATGATGCCAAATCGTTGTTTGATTTGTTGTATACCTTCTGTCATCATGATGCTGTAATTTTTTCAGTTTGACCTGACAAAATTACCTTATTTTCGGGAGATGACCAAAAAAACATCTGAAAATCCCCGCATCGGCAGAAGCCGGCCAAACAGATAGGTGTTTACCCTTTCTGACCGTACGTGGTACGATAGAGAAAATCGGCCAGCGCTTTATCATCGGTATAGCTCCGGATCGTTTCGGGCGCAATCGGTTGCCCGATATGTACGTCGAGCGTTTGGCCCTGTTTGTTGAATGCTTCGGTAGGCACGCGCAGGAGCCTGATTTTCCAACTGATTTGTCCGAGCCAATAGAAGAATTTCGAATTTCGGCAATCGAAGTAGACGGGATACACCGGCACGCCGGCCTTACGTATCAGACGAATGACGCTGTGTGTCCACGGGAGGTCGCGAATCTTTCCTTCTTTGTTGCGGAACGACATGGCGCCGGCCGGGAAGAATCCCATCGGATGACCGTTTTTGATGCGCTCGAGCGAAGCACGCACGCCATTCACATTGGCCGGATTCGTTTCCGTCTGTCCGCCCGTCCTCGGCGTAACGGCAATGAAATTGTCGGCCATCGCTCCGATTTTTTCCAAGATGCCGTTGACCATCACGCAGAAGTCTTTTCGCCGCGAGGCGAAAAGATCGATCAGTACGATTCCGTCGATCGATCCGATGGGGTGATTGGAAACGGTGATAAACGCTCCTTCGGGGAGTGTTTTCAGGCGTTCGGGGTGATGAATCCTGTATTTCACGTCCATCATGGGGTCGGCGAGTATGGCCGAGGTAAATTCGGCTCCACGCAGGTGGCTGTACCGGGCGTGAATCGTATTGACCTTGCCGATGTTGAGCCATTTCATGAGCCGTTTCCCCAAAAAAGCCGCCCATTTTTTTTTGAAAACGGGCGCCAACTGCTGTAAATCGCGTATGTCGAGTACTGTTTTTTTCATGCTTCCTCTTTCAAGATGGCGGCACACATACGCTCGTGTTTGCGGACGGATACGTAAAGTACCGTATTTAAAACGACGATTTCGTATGCAAAATAAACCCATACCAGCCCGCTCCATCGAACACTGAGAAGCATCACAGCGAAGAGCACGAAAGTACGACCGTTGAACGTCATCCAGTCGATGGTTCGTTTCATCAGCCGGCGGCTTTGCCGGCGGAAGCGCAGCCGGATGGATTCGGGGATATCGTCTCCGTAACGGGCATGCAAGGTACGCAGCATGGCCTGCAAAGCGGGAGTCAACCGTTCCTGCACCCAAGTGTATGAGCCGTATAACACATAAAAAAATTTGTTTACGCGTTTCTTGATCTCCTTTCGTTGCGCCTTGACCTGCTCGGTACGCTGAAATTCTTTGCCTTTTTCTTTGCTGACAAAATAGAGATGAAGCGTTTTGTAATAATCGGTGATGCCGGCTTGGAGGAGATGCGACAGTCCGGCCGCGACGGCAGGCACGAAGAACCATGCCGTTCCGTAGAGGTGCGTGAGGCGCAAAGCCAGTGCCACGTAAATAACGGTAAACCAAATATCGCCGGCTATGCCGTCGAGGATACGTCCGATTTCGGATTTGATGCCGGTCAGACGCGCCAATTGTCCGTCTACACAGTCGAGTATGTTGGCAAAGACGAGCAGCAGGATACCGAGCAGCGTATACGTGAGGTTATTCGTAAAATAGAACAACCATCCCGCCCCGGCCCCGACAAAAATAGAAAGAACGGTAATCATATTGGGGGTAATCCCCGTAGGGCAGAGCATGCGGGCTATCCGGAAACCAATGGGACGGTAGAAGTACAAATCGATGATATTCTCCGTCTCGATCGACTTCAGGGATGCTTCATATTCTTTTTCACTCATTTTTCATCGATACGCATAGCCGCCGTCCGCAACGACCACCGAGCCATTCATATAACTGTTTTCAATCAACATACGATAGATTTCCGCCACTTCGTCGGGACGGCAGAAACGCCCCAGCGCCACTTTGGCCTCGATGTTGCGGCGAATTTCGGCCGGTTTGTTCTTTTGCCAGTCGGTATCGACAAAGCCGGGCGCTACGGCATTGACCCGAACGCCATACGGCGCGAGGAATTTGACAAGGTTCTTCGTCAGGGCATGAACGGCCGATTTGGTCACGCCATACGACAACGACGTGGCATGCGGTTCGACCCCCATCAACGAGCCGGTGAACACGACGGCCGCTCCCCGTTCGATACGTCCCACGACGCGCTGAAGCAGGAACACCGGAAAATGCACATTGGCGAAGAATTGCCGTTCCCATTCGGCGAGGTTCATCTCTTCGAACGTGGCGCGATACGTCGTTCCGGCATTCAGCACAACGGCATCGAGTTTCATGCCCGCCTCATTCAGGCGGTTCTCGATACGGTCGATCGATTCCTTTCGCGTGATATCGGCCTGTAACACATCGACCGTCACCGCATGGTCTTTGCGCAACGCGGCTGCGAGGCTCGCGGCTGTTGTTTCGTCCGATGCGTAGGTAAGCAGCAAATCATATCCTGCCTTGGCCAGACATACGGCCACCGCTTTCCCGATGCCTTTTGTCCCGCCTGTTATCAGTGCTTGTTTTGCCATCGTCACTTTGTTTTTTTCGACGCGGCTTTCTTCGGAGCGGTATTCTCGGCCGCTACCGGAGCAACTTCCATCGTTTTTACCGATACGGGTTTGGCCTTGCGCTCGTCTTGCAGATGCTTTTCGTACGAATCGTGAATCGTCTTGCGCAACGAAGACGAGGAAACGCCCGTGCCGTAGGGGAAGTAAAAGACCTGTACGTCGGCATCTTTCAGATAGTCGTATTTCCCGTACCAGTCGTCGCCTACCACAAAAGCGTCGATATTGAGTTTCTTGACAATCTCGGTATGATCGAGGGTATGTTGCGGGATGACGATATCGGGCGTTTTGAGCGCCTCGATAATCTGCATCCGCTCGTTGAACGGAATAATGGGGGGCGCCTTGTATGAAGAAACCAACTCATCGGTACTTACCCCGACAATGAGGATATCGCCCAGACTGCGTGCATAGTTGATCATGCGAAGATGATTGTAATGGAACATATCGAATGTTCCCGATGTATACACAATCGTTTTATTTTTGAACATAATTCCTTTAGCTTACTGGAAGGGCAAAGATACAGCTTTTTTTCAATTTTTACAATTTATACTCCCCTTCGCACGCGAAAGAGAGGCGCATTGGCCTTTTCAAGGAAACGATGCAGCGATTTCGTTGCCGCAATAACGATTTTAATCAATCTGTGTGAAGATTTATCTCCCGCAACTTGATTGTAATCAATCTGCGTAAAGATTTATTCCCCGCATCGATGATTCTAATCAATCTGCGTGAAGATTTATTCCCCGCAACTTGATTGTAATCAATCTGTGTGAAGATTTATTAGCCACAACGCTGTTTGGTTAAAATTCCTGTAGCGATTTATTTCCCACAAATTGAGTGGTTAAAATTCCTTTCGGAATTTATTCGCCGCAAACCGGGTAGTTAAAATTCCTGTAACGATTTATTTCCCACAAATCGAGTGGTTAAAATTCCTTTCGGAATTTATTTGCCGCAACTTGGGTAGTTAAAATTCCTGTAGCGATTGATTCGCCGCAGCGTTGTTTGCGATAAAACCGAACAGGAAGCGTTCGCCCGATTCCACGCGAACGCCTCGTTACGATTCGTCCATATCGTCTTTCGTGAGATCGAGTTTGACGTTATCGTGCCCACCTTTGTCTACGTATTCTTTACGTAGCGGATTGGCCGTCATCTCACGGTAGATTTCGCGGTGGCGAAAGATATCGATCGAAGCATAGATGGCATGGCGGAACGAGGTCTCGGAGGCTTCGTTGCGACCGGCAATGTCGTAGGCTGTTCCATGATCGGGCGAGGTGCGGACAATGGGCAAGCCGGCGGTATAGTTCACGCCGTTGTCCATGGCAAGCGTCTTGAACGGAGCCAGTCCCTGATCGTGATACATGGCCAATACTCCGTCAAAATGTTGATACATCTTCGAACCGAAGAAGCCGTCGGCCGCATAAGGCCCGAACGACATGACACCTTTGTTCTCGGCCTCGTTGATGGCCGGCACGATGATCGTCTCTTCCTCGTGCCCCAGCAAACCGGCTTCGCCGGCGTGCGGATTGAGCGCGAGCACGGCGATGCGCGGACGAACAATGCCGAAGTCCTGCTTGAGCGAAGTGTTGAAAAGTACGAGTTTACGCACAATTGTCTCCTGTGTGAGGCTGTCTTTAATTTCCGTTAGCGGCACATGACCTGTCACCAACGCCACGCGCAGGTTGTCGTTCATCAAGATCATGAGCGATCGGTGTACCCCGTTTTCGCCGAAGCACTCTTCGAGGTATTCCGTATGACCGGGAAAGCGAAAGCCTTCACTCTGTATGTTGTGTTTGTTGATCGGCGCCGTCACGAGCGTGTCGATCGCGCCGCGTTTGAGGTCTTCGACAGCCGCCTCAAGAGATTTGAAGGCTGCCTGACCACCCTCCTCGGTCGATTCGCCGGGGGTGGCCGTCAGTTCGGCCGGCACACAATTGATGATATTCAGCTTTCCTTCTACCGCTTCTTGAGGCTTTTGAATCACCTTAAAACTCAAAGGTTCGATGCCCAACGTTTTCTGATACGCAAGAGCGATTTTGAGCGAGCCGTAAATCACCGGCGTGCAAAGTTCCATCATGCGGTCTTCGGCGAATGTTTTCAGGATCACTTCGTACCCTATGCCGTTGATATCGCCGTGCGTAATACCGACCTTCATCATTTTTCTTCCCGTTTATGCTTTATCATTCGTTTTCTTCTTTTTCACTTATCTCTCCGACCTCATCCAGCGGATTGTCGAATTCGCCCGGCAAACGCAAGGTGTGCAACGAGGCCTCAAGCCGGCGGATATAATTCCGCTTGTCCGTTTCGGGCGCATAGACAAACCCTTCGGCTACCACGATGCGGTTGTTGGCTTCGTCGAGACGTGCGAAGCTGACGAAGGGCCCGCCCATCATGTCGCCTTCCATCTTCCACAAGCCACGCAACACGCCGCAATATTTGCCTTGTATTTTCTTTGCTTCATACGACAGGCCGAAAGGTACCGTCGTCATGTGCGAGTTGGGATATGCTCCGGGAATATTTGCCCCCAGAATCGAATCGCGCATCATTTTCAAATATTCCTGCGAGAACGTGTTGGCATCGGTATACGGAAATGTATATACAACGACATCCATGCGACCGGTATTGGCATTGTTCGATGCCCAGTAGAAGTCGGTCGTATCCTTGTCCGAAACAATATCGGAAGGCACATTGAGCATCACATTGAATTTGCTTTTCACCTTATCCATCACATGAGAGCTGTATGTTTCCTGCATCACTTGCGCCATGCGTGCCATCTCCACACGGGTGAAGTAACCGGTCAGCACCTCTTGATGCAACTTCAGATAGTCGGTCAGCACCGTTTCGTTCGGAGCCGTAAGATAGACGACGGTCTGTCCTGCCGCCCAGCGATTTTTTTCCGTACGCAGCGAGAGTCTCGTATATTTGCCTCCGTCTACGTCGACGATCAAGATATTGCGGACATACGTCATCAGACCACTGAAATCATTCGGTTCAACGTAAGTGATTCGCATGGTCGGTTCAGGCTGCGGAAGCCCTCGTATGGGCTGGCGCAGCTCTTCTTTCAAGACTGTACCCAGCGTATCGTTCCAAACCACAGGTGTGGCGACCACCACCACCTCATACGGCATACCGGTAGCCGTTATAACGGACGGGGTTGAATGGCAGGCGCCGAGTAACGCCAACAGAAGCCCCGCCATAAATGTTAAAATCGGAGTTTTCATCGTATAAAAATTTTTTTGTTCACAAACGTACATAAAAAATTTGATTGTATAACCCGTATGCCCGATAAAATTTTGCTTCTCTACAAGCGTTTATCTTTTTTCTCGTCGTTCAAACGGGCGGTCGACAACATCCCGCAAGCCGCGAAAATATCTTCTCCTCGCGAAGCACGAATCGTACAGACGATGCCTTTCGCGTTGAGGGCATCGCGAAACTGCTCCATCTTGGCCGGCGTACAGCTTTTGAGCGGCACCGAAGGGATGGCATGAAAACGGATCAGGTTCACGCGGCACGGAATACCTTTCAGTAAAGCCGCCAGCGCCTTGACATGTTTGGGTGTGTCGTTCAGCCCTTCGAAGAGGATGTATTCGAACGAGACGCGCCGCTGGTGTGCAAAATCATATTGCCGCAACAGCCCGACCAAATCGGTGAGCGAATAAGCCTTTTCGACCGGCATCAAGGAGAGACGCTCTTCGGGGAAAGGCGAATGCAGACTGACGGCCAGATGACAGGTGCTTTCGTCGAGAAAACGGCGCAGGCCTTTGGGTACCCCGACGGTCGATACCGTGATTCGCTTGGGGCTCCAGCCGTAACCGTACGGTTCGGTCAGTATTTCAAGCACGTTGAACAGCTCGTTCGCGTTGTCGAACGGTTCGCCCATGCCCATAAAGACGACATTCGTGAGCTTGTCTGCTTCGGGAACCGACCGGATCTGATTCAAGATCTCGTTCGCCGTCAAGTTGGCCGAGAATCCCTGCTTACCCGTCATGCAAAACAGGCAGCCCATCTTACATCCTACTTGCGACGAGACACAAAGCGTCGCCCGGTTTTCGGCCGGAATAAAGACCGACTCGACCGCACGTCTCTTGCCGGCGGTAAAGAGGTATTTGACCGTCCCGTCGACCGAACGTACCGATTCCGCAGGTGCTACCGCTCCCACCTCGTAGTGCGTTTCGAGCAACTGCCGTTTCGCCACGGCGATGTTCGTCATCTCCGCGATCGCCCCGACTTGTTTCCGATACAGCCAGTCGGCCATCTGTCCGGCGGCATAAGCCGGCAGACCGACTTCGGCGGCTACCTCGCGCAATTGTGCGAGGGTCATGCCCAACAAACGTTTTTTTACTTCCATTATTTATCTATAAAACGATAAAAAGAAGTGTACAATAACAGGCGAATTGCCGATTTTCTTGCATCTTACCCTTTCTTACACACCTTAAGAGGGTGTGCCAAAACTTTTTGTTTTTGACACACCCTCCCTTTATCATTCATGCCCGATGGGGGCTTATTCGAAACGAATCCGGTTGTCCTTCACCTCGGCTTCTTCCATCAGTTTCTGGATAGCAAAGTAACCGACACGCGGTCCCATGTTTTCTTCCAACGAACGCATCTGCTCCTTTTCGTCGTACGTCACGTTCTCTTTCGTGCGATTATACACCTTGAAGACGTACACGCCATTGTTTCCGGCCATCGGACCGGCCAATTCGTTCTGTGCGGCATACGCTACACCGGCGTTCAGTACGGGTTCCATACCGATACCCGAAATGCGCGGCGTATTCATCGTGATGTATTTCACCGTGTCGATACGCGAACCCATCGCTTGGGCGTAAGCATCGATCGATGTCAGATTTTTGGCCTTCAGTTCATTGACAATCTGCTCGCCTTTCTTCTGCGCCAACAATTCCATACGAATCATCGGAGCTACCGACTGCATCGGCTGATACCCTTCTTCCAGCACGTCGCGAAGTATGGCCACGACGTAAGTCGTTTGGAAACCGTCGGTATTCGACAGTCTCGATTTGCACTCCTTGATATCCGAAACTTCACCTTTCTTTTCGTGCTCGAAAGCCCAACGAACCACCTGACGGGCATCCTGAATACCGCCGAGATGATGTTCTTCGGTCGTCACCGTTACATTCTGAACCAACTCGTAATTGCTCTCCTTCACGGCTTCCGTTATCTTATCGGCGGTGTTGTTTTTCGCCACAAAGCTGTTCAGGTCGTTGAATATCTGGCTGTATGTCTTATTGCTCGGGGCAACGTCCATATACACATAACCAACCTTATATTTCGGTACACTGGCCGTACGTTCCGTAACTTTCATCAGGTGATACCCGTTCTGCGTCTTAACCATCACCGGCTGACTCAGCGGAGCCGAAAAAGCCTCGCGCTGAAACTCGGCGCCGATATTGCTTTGTGCAATGGCAGCCTCGGTAAGCCATCCCAAGTCAGCACCCGTTTCGGCCGCACCGAAGGACGAATACTTCTTGGCCAGTTCGTCCATGTCGGCTCCACCTTTCAGAAGTGTCATCAAGCTGTCGGCCAAACGAGTCAGTTCGTCTGTCACCACACCCTGCGACGCCAGAAAAATATCGCTGATCTTTACGGAATCCGGAGCGGTTTTCTTATCCACGAGTTTATACACGCGATAACTTTCGTCTTTAAATATAGGACCTTCTACAGCGCCGATTTCGGCTGTCGAAACGAAACGTTTCAAATCTTCGTCTCGCATGTCTTTTTCCGACACGAAGAAATCCATGTACGGATTTCTGGAATATCTGGACACGATATGCTCGATGCTGTCGGTCCCCATCAATTGAGTTCTCACATCTTCGATTTCTTTGCTTACCTGCTCGTAATCGTCCTGACTGGGACGAACGTCAACGGCAATATAGTCAACTATTCTCGCTTCTTTTTGCTTATACTGCTCTTTGCGACGGTCATATATCTTCCGGATTTCGGAATCGTTGACTTTCACCGTCGAATCGGGAATGGAAGCGTACGACTGCATGGCATACACGATATCCGAACTTTCGGTTGCTCCTTCATACGCATCTTTCGCATCAAGCGGGTTGGCCACGATAGCTTTAGAGAGCAGATTCGTATATTTCTCCTGCATCCGCTGCATTTTCATGCTCCGTTCCCAGAACAACCAAAAATCGCGCATGCGCAATACTTCCTCACGTTGTGCTTCGGGGACGGCGTCTATGTTTTCAAGCGTTTTGAGCACGCTCAATGCGCGCGTTTTGCTGAACTGCTGCGTCTGAGGGTCGATAAACAAAGGATTCTGTTGAACGATTTGCGGCACATGGTCTCCCTGAATCATGTCGAACAGTTCGTCTGAGGTCACATCGATACCGATTTTATCCAACACGTCTTTCATCACGATTTCGTGTACCATCGAGTTGTATACGCTCTGACGCAACTGTGTAGTCTGATCTTCCGTAAGACTTTGCAGACCATACTGCAGCTTGTATACTTCGGTCATTTCCTCAATACGTTGCTGGTAATCCTGATAATCGACCGGGGTGCCGTCTACCGTCACCACCTGATTTTGTGATTGCCGGAAATACGTGGATCCGGAATTCAAAAAGTCCTCTACAATAAATCCGAGTAAAGCAAGCCCCACCACGATAACAAGAAGCGGAGCATGACCTCTAATTTTTTCTAACGTAGCCATCTAATCTATTTTCTATGTTTTTAATTTATTTATCCTTTATTTAGGGGCACAAAGGTACAAAAAAAAAGAAATGACCCAATTATTTCCTTCTTTTTTTATTTTTACGGCGAAAGCGGCGGTTCCGATTGCGTCGTATCCGCCTTGTTTGTTTCTAAGGGTATCTCTGCCCCGGCCTTGAAAATCCGGTATTGTGTAAGGGTGAGGTTGGATTCGAAGCCCATGCCGGTGTTTACAAAATCGCCTTTGGTAATGCGGATAAAACGATCGGAATAAATTTTCTTTCCTTGATCGTCCCAAAACAAAAGTGCGGTTTCGAACTGTTCGCCTTCAATATTCTTGACCCGCACGTTCCCCGACAGCTTCCAAAGCTCTCTCTCTCTATAATAATAAGCCGTATCGGCATCGACACTCGCCTCGACCTGAAAAAGGGAGTCGAACTTTTCCAGATGTACCTTCTGCGGGAAGAACCAGTACGGCTCCTCCGCTTCGTCGAACATCAGCCATTCTGCAGTTACGACTTTATACCGGGTAATCCCCGAATCGGAGACCATCGTCACGATTTGAGTCGCCTTCATCGTGTACGAGCTGTCCGGATCGAACCCGACATCTACGATTTCTTTCTTCTCGCCGCCGCATGAAACCAGGGCGCATAAAAGAGGCATAGCAATCACTCCGAAGAGGATTGCTATGCGAGATTTCTTGTTTGAGCGCGAATGCGTCATTCCGAGTGTTTATCTTACCGTCGTCTGCTCACCGATCCAGCCTCCGATCATGAAGCTTTGACCTTTATTCAGGTCGGGGTGCATGAACACTTCTTCCGTCGTGGGGAAGTATGAACTGTAAGTGGCGATCAGCGATGCAGCTTCACTGGCTACGGAAGAATCGACCGAGCGAGCCTTCTGGAACTTATCTACGGCAGCATAATACACGCATTTCTTCTTCACCGGATCATCGGGGAAGATGCTGGAAGCCGTCGCAGCATACGCCTTTCCGATCATGATATACGCCTTTCCGTTATTCGGATTAATGCTCAGTGTCTTGTTGCAGTAGTTACGCATCTTCTGATACGACCGCTGTTCAAGTGCAATAGCCGCCAACGTAAAGTATACGTTTTCCTTCATCTCATTGTCGGTTGCCATTTCAGCCGCTTCGGTGAAATAGCGCTCGGCAGCATCATAATCTTTCTTTTTTACGGATTGCTTACCCATACCCCATGCGATCTCCGCTGTTTTTTCCTTCTGATAAGCATACTCGGAAGCAGCAAAATAAGCATCGATTTCCTGACATCCGGCTCTTCTCATGAGCGTAATCGTTTCTTTAAGGAATTCCAGATTATCCTTGTTGGCCTCGATCTGATCAGCATAGATATTTTGCAACGTTTCGCAATCGGCAGCTCCACTGCCCGAAAAACCTTTTTCTACTCCGACTTTCATGGCAGTCAGGTTATCCACCAGCTTCTGGTTGCCGGCAGCCTGAGCAGCCTTGATCTGCGTATCAAAGATCGACGAGCACTTGAGAAAGTCCTGAACAAATTTTGCCTTATGGCCGGCTTCATCTTTCTCCATCATCTTATGCGAAGCAAACATGTACTGCGAAACAGCGAGTTCGTCCGTCTTTTCTTTATATTCATCCAACACCTGTCCCAACCAACCGTAAACCATCGGGATGTCGGCCTTATCCCCCTTGAGGCGCAGATAATCCTGCGTTTTACGGGCAGTAATCCAGTCTTTTCCATACTTACGGTCGTTCCCGAAATATTGGATACGCTTATCGTATACGGCCATCAAGTCGTTAATGAGCGCCTCTCTCTTGGTTGCGTCTTTTTCCTGCTCGATCTGCCAATTCACGATACGAACCCCGTAAAGGTAAATATCTTTGGTCGCAGCCGGACATTCTTCGTACGCAATCTTCCAGGACGGATAAGCATCCTGATAATTGTTTACCTTCGCATAAGGAACAAACAGGCTGATGTTTGTCAGGCAGCGAATGCTGTCTTCGCCCGAACCGTATCTTGTTCCGTTATCCACTCCTTTCTGTGCATGGGCACCTGCTACTGCCGCCCAAAGACCGGCGACAACTAAAATTCCTTTCATTTTCATCTCTATACTGTTTTTTTTATGTTCAACAAATCAAGAAACCACAACTCTCTATCAATCTTGTTTAAATTTAAAGAACCAATATTCGTTAAATGTATAGCTGACCGTAAACCGCAAATACTGCTCATTGATCAGGGCTTTGCTATCCGGAGCAATTTTCACATACTCGAACGAAGCATTGATGAACGAACGATTATCCAACATGGGGAAGCCTACGCCCAATGTCGCTCCATATTCCTTATAACCGCTTCCGTTCACTTTCAGATACGAATTGCTGTAATGCAATCCGGCCCGATAACGGATGCGGTTCAGATACGAACGGGTGAAGTTGTTCGGTATATACTCTCCTCCGAGAGCAACACGGAGACGATCTTTAAAATCGTCATTACGGTTGAAGAACTTTGCACCCGACCATTCCTGATAAGAAACATCGGCAGCCAGTATCATTTTGTAATCTTTGGTATAGGAGAGACCCAAGCCGTACGAATTGGGGATATCGAAACCCTGATTACGCAACGTATCTCCCTGTATCGTCCGTTCGAAATACTCGGAGTTGCTAACCATATCGTAAGCTGTCGTTTTCAGACGGCGTTTCGGCGAATAAACTAATCCGAGCGTCAACCGGTCTGTTTTCGTCAGCGGATGAGTGTATTGCATCCCCAAATCGTATTTCAAATTATGTACAACCACTTTATTCAACCGATATACCGGAACATTCAGATTCGTTGTACTCCGATGGTTTATATTTCCGAACATATAGCTTACGTTCGCTCCCACTGAAAGACGCTTCTTCCATATTTCAACAGACAATCCTCCGTACACTTCGTTTAATCCGCCCGTGCCGGAAAATACATCCGTATAGCCATCTTTACCTTGGCTCGGAGCCATATAATCATATCCGACAGATGAATACGGAAGAATACCAAAACTAACGGCTAAGCGTTTATGTAACCGAAACTGCATGGCAGCATATTCAAAATTTCCGTTCAAATCGTTTTGTTTGCGTAGCCCGTCATCGAGCCATGACATTTGCGCCGTAGCTCCCACATCGAAAAGAAACGTGAGCGAGTCCATGCTCGTGTACGAGGCTGGATTCATCGGGTTAATCTGCTTCGAAGAACGCAATCCGTAGCCTATCCCTCCCATGGAGCGGCCAGCTCCGAACGAGCGGTCGGACAGCATGCCATACCCGTAGCGCGTATAGGGTGAACGCGTGCTGTTTTGCGCAAACAGCGACATACTTAAGCTGACAAGGATGACAAAAATCAGCCCTGATCTACTATTTTTCAACATTATATTAATTATTCGATTTGATCCGATACATATTATATTTGAAGTTGCAAAGATGGAATTTTTCAGGCGTCTTTCAAAATAAAACATGTCTCTACCCGTTAAAAAAACCAAAACAGGAGATTCTTTCCGTTTCAATCCTTCTTTTTTTCGTGGATATACACATGATTTTTTTAATCCCAAATTACGCGATACACGGTTCGGTGTTTACCATTATTTAATGTTAATTGTCACACCGGGTATATGATTCGGCGGGTACCATGCATAACCATTGACAATTAACCATTAACAATTGGAATATGTCAGGCTTACAGCCCTCCGCCGAGATGCAATGACTTTTTCCCCAACGCTTCGCATTGGGCTGAATTAAGATGCCCTTTCAGGGCTTTTACAGCAATCAGCGGTCAGCCGGCCAATAACTCAACAATCAAACAACTCAACGAATCAACAAATAAACATCTCAACATTTCAACGTCCGCAGGGCATACAAGGGCTGAAGGCCTGAATGAAATTCATTATGATTTGTTCTATTGCGGAATCCGGGTTTAATCGTATCATCAAGACAGAAACGAAGGATGAAACAAGGTCGTAATCCATGGATTTCCGGCTCTATGTTGATTTGAGTGGGTAATGGAAATTCCTTCCTCCGTTTATGTAGTATACCATATCCATAAAGTTA
>NZ_RQYN01000120.1 GCF_003860135.1 Tannerella forsythia | reverse complement strand
CAACCGAACCCGGTGATATCGCCATAGACGGTCATCGTGGTGCCGTCGGACGTAAAGTTTTGGTCGGGGCTCCAACCGGTTCCTACGGTTACATCGGTCGTGTTCGATCCGCTGACGACCCTGAGGGGCGTACCGACGGTCGCGGCCCGGAAGGCCAGCTGGATGGGCTGTCCGGATTGGACGGTCAGGGTAATGTAGCGGCTCATGTTTATGTTTCCGCCCTGCTGCGTGACGTTCACCTCCTGCGTGACGCTGCCGGCGGTAAAGGTGACCTTGGCCGTGCGGGACGTTGTGCCCGTATAGGCCGCGGCAGTGGCATCGACGGAACCATTGCCCGTACCGCTGCCTGCCGAGAGCGTGAGCCACGTTTCGGACGAGACCGCTGTCCATGCTCCGCTCGCGGTGACGGTGATCGGCTTCGTTTCGCCGGCGGCTACGAAGCTGAGCGTGGCCGGGCTGACGGTAAGCGCGGAGCTTCCGCACGTCTCCGTACCCGTAGTCGGGATATCGGAATCGTCTGATCCATAGATTACCTCCCAGTTTTTACCGGTCGCGATATGCCCGGACGAGGCGAGTACGTCGGCATGCCCGGCGTTAGTCGCGTTATAGGCCGGATAGATTTTTCCCTTATCAGTCTCTCCGGTACGGTCGGGCAGAGAGCAATAGAGCCGGTTCAGCGCAGCGGTAGAGAAGTTGTTGTTGTAGCAACTCAACCCTTCTAATTGGGTACATGCACTGACATCGAGGGCGGGGAGTTCGTTGCTGGGGCAATCCAACTCCTTTAATCGGGTACATGCGCTGACATCAAGGGCGGTGAGGCGGTTTTCGAAGCAACTCAACCTCTCTAATTGGGTACATGCGCTGACATCGAGCGCGGTGAGGAGGTTATTGTAGCCAAACAACTCCTTTAACCGGGTGTTATGCGAGACATCGAGGGCGGTCAGATTGGCACGGTTATTGCTACAGTCGAACCCGGTAATATCGCCATAGACGGTCATCGTAGTGCCGTCGGACGTAAAGTTTTGATCGGGACTCCATGAAGTTCCGACGGTGATCGTCTGGTTGTTCGATCCGCTCTTAACCAGTACGGGCGTGCCGGCGGCCGCGGCCTGGAACCTCAGCTTGATGGGCTGTCCGCTCTGTACCGTCAGGGTGATGTAACGGCTCATGTTTACGCTTTGTGCCTGCACGGTGGCGGCACCTGCGGTCATCGCCATCCAAAAAGCGATGATCCAAATCGATAATTGTTTAATTCTGTTCATGATGATTAATGGTCAATTGTCAATTGTTAATTGTTATTCTTTACTACTTGACTACCTTTGACTACTTTGCTACTTTTCAGTATTCAGATACCACAAGTTGCACAAGTTTATGACAAGGAACACAAGTTTTCCTTT
>NZ_RQYN01000119.1 GCF_003860135.1 Tannerella forsythia | reverse complement strand
AAAAACCAACCGAAAATAAAATATAAAAATTTTTCTTTCAACTTTTCCATCATTTTCTTCAAGTTCCAAGCCGTAGCTGCCAGGTAAGCGTTGATTTGTATGCCTTTTTCGCCCCACAGGTAATTCTGTTCCATGCGGAAGTCCTTTTTAAGATGTCCGAAAATAGGCTCTATTGCCGCTCTGGCTCTGCATTTGTTTCGTTTCTGCCGTTTTTGACAAGGGGTATCTTTGGCTTTGCGTTTACCGGGAGTGATGATGCTTACCCCCCTTATTTGTTTGCGCCCCTTTCCGCCCCGATCATAAATCAACTCTTGGGGTAATCTCAACCGACCGTCTTCCATCTGTGCAAGTAGTGGATCTATGGTATCACCGTCGTAAGGGTTTCCCAAAAATGCTTTTATAGCCGTGATAATTTTCCGCCCTTTTCTACCCGTGGTTATCATCCCCACTTTATTGCCGAACTCATATTGCTTGTGCGCCTTTCCCTTAGCAATACAGCGGGTAAAGGGTTTATGCAGACTGTAGATTTTGTCCTTGTCGTTTTTCTGTTGATTCACTGCACGATTGCAGATTGAAAGGGTCTGTTCGTATTGCTTTTTTTGTGCCTCTGTCATTTTACGTTCAAGTTCCCGAAGTTGGATATTGGCTATCGTTTTCAAGCGGCGTTTGGCTTTGTCGGCACGTTTCTTACGTTTGGGATGCTTACCGTTGTATGTGTCCCGAACCAACTGTTTGCTCTCACGCCTATAGCTCCGGCGCTGCCTGATCCCTTCCTTACCGGCAATGGCATTGCACTTGTCGATGACCTTTTTGCAAAGCTTGGCATCGGTAGGAAAGGTCGTGTTGTTTTCTTGAACAGTGGTGTCTGAAAGAACAAAACTTGTTTGTCCGGGTAGTTTTTTACCGTGAAGCCCTACACTGTAAGCAAATATTTTCCCTATTCCTTCTTCTCCCACACGGTTACGAAAATGGACAAAGTCGCTCGGATCAAAAGGAAACTCGTGCTCGAAAAATTCACAGCCGCAAAAGTATTGGAAATAAACATCCCGAACCCAATACTCGGGAATACGATCATCTCCGAGATTGTACAGATGCTTCAAGAGTAGGCAGCCGACCATTAAACGGATGGGAACGCTTGGTGCACCCCGTTGTGAATACAAAGGGGCAAATTCTTTTTCAAAATAGGACCAATCAATCTTGTCTGACAAAAGAACGAGTTCATGTCCCATATCGATAAAGTCTTTCAGCATGGGGCGAAACAGATCGCGTTGTCCTTTTTTCGGTAATTTTCCTAACATAATTTGCAGTGTTTTACTGCCTAAAGATACTAAATCCTGCAAGAATATCCAATAATTATTCCATTTATTTTATTGACAAACAGTTTAATGAATATATTTTAAGGAGCAAC
>NZ_RQYN01000118.1 GCF_003860135.1 Tannerella forsythia | reverse complement strand
TGCTTCCACATCTTGGACAATCCATAGTTTTTTTCAGCAAAGATAATAGTACTATATGAATTTAACAATACCCAATTTTTTATCTGTAGATAAACTCTTCACTTACTGCTTCTTTCTAATCATCATCTGTTTCGTAATTTATCCCTCAATATTTGCGCTATCGAATGTACCATCGAGGTTACCATAGACGCAGATGATATGTCCGAAGAACATATCGTCGTCGTGCAGATATACCATAAATTCATTATCTAGCTCAAGTACAATGCAGGAGAGCTCAACCCTATCGTAGAAGTCTTTTTCGCTTATCTCTGGTGTATCTTCTTCCTGCCAATCATTCGCTAATTCGACGAGTTCCTTTGCTGCGAACTTTTTAATTCCGCTAAGCCAAGCCTCGAAGTCTTTAGTTGCAGTTTTATAGGTGTTCAAAATTTCTTGGAGTTCGTCCAAGCCTTGCGTTTCCACGGTCAGGTCTATGTCTTCATCTTGATACTGTATTGCCCCTTCGAAGCACTCGTATTCTCTGTTCAGCTCAAAATAAAAATTCTCATCTTCGAATATAACCTCGGTATTATATTCTTTTAGAATTTTGTCGAATCTTTCATCTCGCACATCTTCTTCCAATACTTCCACAAGCATAAACAGGTGTTTATAGCGTGATTTCCCTTCTGGCTTTTGCGGACGCACTTTAATTCGGTAAGCAGTTTGCGGCTTAAAATAATACTTCCAATCCTTGTCTTCCACTATCCACTCAAGGCGAATAGATTTTGAATGCAGAGAGTTATCCACAAGTTCTATAAAAGCCAGCGGGCGATTAGACGGCACCCACATATCATCGTATTTTGCTGCGCCGCTAGTACTGGTCTCGATAAGTACCAAAATCTCTTTTTCTTCTTCAAGAAATTTCGAGTAAAATTTTTCCTGTGTAATTACTTTATTCATGAATTTTCTTATTTAATTTCTTTTGAGGTTTAATTCCCATCTGCTTACAGTGAGAAGCAAAAATTATTTCTCGATGATACCTCATCCGTTTGTCACGGGGGCTCATTATATATAGGAGTAAACTTCGGTTTCATTTTAAAAACTTGTAATTCTTCTTGGTTCCCGCTCATCCACATAAAATACTTTCCATTTTATTAACCATAGAGCCGTCCAAGGAATACTCACTACAGTTCATATTCAGCTTATCTAACTCTTTTTTTAATTCTTTCCTGTTCATTTATTACTCACACATTTCAATAATTATTTTAAACGATTATCCGTATTTATACCTAAATTTATTTCTATAGGTTACGCAAGCTACCAGCAATCTTCCAAAGAGAGCTTCTCCCCCATATCTTCGATTAAACTTGTAACAGAATTCATCGAGATAGTTTTGCAGGAATTCAGGTTTGATGTCATGAAATGTGTTTATC
>NZ_RQYN01000117.1 GCF_003860135.1 Tannerella forsythia | reverse complement strand
TGGAGTAAGTTCGCCTAAGGGTTTTGTTGGGTAGCCTCCCATAGATGCTGTTCGTTCTGCATAAACATCAATAGAAGTCAATAAAACGGTTTCATCGGAGTTATTAATAATAAAGTGAGTTCGATCTAAGCGGTTATCCATCTTGAGCGATCCATAAGCTCTTGATAGAGGTTTATGGCTAGTCTCTTCTCAAAGAAAGAGTAAGCCATCAAAGCCGATAACATATTTGTAATGAAGTTGTCAAAACTTCGATGACGTGTGTGTTCTATCTGACAGATGTTTTTCAGCTCGTCATTAACAGTTTCAATAAGATCGCGTTTTCGAAGCATGATTTGATCGTGCATAAGCATCAGAGCGTTCTTCATGTTCTTTTTTATTTTGGTTACCGGATGTACGCCGTCCATAAAAAGTTGTTCGAACAGGTCTTTGGAGATGTAGCCTTTATCCCCAAAAAGCTTTCCGAAGAAGCGCCCCCTGAAAGTCCATGAATTTAAGCGGTTCTCTGTCGTCTACGTTTCCTGGAGTAAGTATAAAATTCAAGATTTCGCCTTTATCGTTGATTATCAAATGCATTTTGAAACCATAGAACCAGCCGATAGAGTATTATCTTTTCCGGGCGATCCCTTTGAAAGTACGGTGTTGCTTTTCTCGCTTGATATGACAGCTGCGAAGTAGTGTGGAGTCAATGAATGAGATGCCGGTGCATTTTCCTAAGCAGGACATTTTAAGAAATATAGCCAGGGTGGTATGCAGGCTTTACGTTGCAGTTCAACAAAACGATCGTAGGAAACGGTATGGGGAAACTCCTTCTTCATCTGTCTTTGAACATAAAACATATAGAAGCTTTTCAGGTTCTTAAATGCTCCGCTGTGGAAGAGTCCCGGTATAATCATCACTTTGCTCCCAGAGAGCGTAAACTTACGGTTTCGTTTCCTCTTTTTGCCTTCTTTAAGGCTGTGTTCTTTGATTACTTTGTCAACTTCTTTGTGAAACTCATCGATAATGAAATAAATTTACTCATTCGAGTTATATCATTTTTAAAGGCTTTCGTGATACGCTTCGCTTAATTCTGTAATTTTTGCACCGGAATCATAATGGAGTTATCTTAGTATAATGTTGTATTTTAGTACTATAGAGATGCTAAATTTCTCATTATGTTCCAACTTTTTTGACTCTTTTCTTACATTGAATTCACGTTAGTTAATGTTTTTCTTGCAAGGATTTCAAAGTGTTAAGAAAGAATATTTGAATTATGCGAAATGTTCAAAAATGTCTTCTTGGGAGTATAAAATAGGCATCATCGAAGAGGAAATACATTCGAAATAAATGTTTTCTGTGAAAATTGTTTCACTGTTGAAGTTAAATGAAAAGCGAATACGTGAAGGGCTATTGATAGCTACATCTCCTTGTAGTTGTAATCGAATAGGTGTTTTAGAATACAAATATATGGGATTTACCATATCTAATGTTGATTTGTTTGGTTTATAGTGATGATTAAACTCAAAAGGTAATTTAATCCCAAATTCCGCATTGAGTTATTTTTTTAATATAAAACCAATTTCAAACA
>NZ_RQYN01000116.1 GCF_003860135.1 Tannerella forsythia | reverse complement strand
CTCGTATCCAAAAGAAACTGGCTCGAATGAAGCCACAACAACTAATCACAATACAATTTTAATGCGTCAACCCTGAGGAGGGAAGAGCAAGCAGTCAACTCTTTCAGGACAGAACACATCGTGGGCGTTTAGTATTTGTCTTTTTAAAAAAAGATTAATTGTGAGGATGACAAAAAAGATAAGGCATATTTTAAAACTTGATGAAAATCAACAGAAAGGCTTTTCTTTATTTAAAAGATAAATCAGGCAGAAAATCTTAAATAAAGCTTTTGGGGGAGTTTTTTGCTTGAGAAAATTGTGTAAATAAAAACGGTATTTTAAACTTGCAACCAGAGTTTACTTTATAATTACTTTGATCCATGATTAAAGATGTATATAGGTATATTTCTGTGCTTTCCATTTTGATAGCTGTTTGTTGTAATAACCATACGAAAACAGGAAAGGTTCAGACAACAGAAGATCCTTATCTCACAGATGACTTTCCCGTTGTTCTGTCGAACGATAAACCGGAAAGCAAAGATAGTATCCGTCTGACTGATATCGCAGACAGTCTTTTTTATATTTCACTTAAAGGAAGTAATTTAGATGTACTTCAACTACATTACCTCGACAGTTTGATTTTGGTGAGCGATATAAGAAATGTTTATATCTTTCATGCGAATGGAGAAGTAAGAAGTAAACTGCCGCTTTACAGTGGCAGTTTCGATGTTTCATCCGACGGACAGAAGTTATACACCTATACATTTCTGACAAAAGAACTCTGTGCTTATGACCTGAACGGAAATCATATTTGGAAAACAAAAGTCAAATACTCGCCCTCTTTCCCCGAACTGGGATATTATGGCTATTCATTTTTAGCTGTCAACGATACCACATTTGCGATAGCGAATATCAACTTCGGGAACAATCGAGACAAGATTGTTTTTGTTAATCAGAAAGGAAAGGTTGTACATCGAATCGCAAACGATGAACGTTTTACCCCTCCTCCATCCGTTTATTCCGTAAATAGAACTTGGCAACGTATCTTATTCAGAAGTAATGGAGCATTATGCTATCACGCGCCTTACAGTGATACGCTCTATGCTATTCATGGGCCTACGTTGAATTTATTGCCCACTGTCATAGAGGAAAAGCTTGCGAAAGTTCCTCTTAAAAAAAGACTTGAATATACCGGCGAGAAAGTGGAGGAGCTACATCGATATTGCACAAACATATATACCTGCCCGATTGGCTATCATGATATTTGGACGGACAGTAGCAAATATATCACTCGTTTTTTCGAGACATCCCGTTACTTGATCGTGGGTTATACGCATGGTTCATTAATGCTTCCTACATCCAATTTTTTGATATATGATAAGAAGAAAAAGGTGTTAAGTCGTACACATAATGATCTGCAGAAAAGCATTGGTACAAAGCACCTGCATTTTGGAATATTCAATGATTACGACGGCGGGTTAGCTTTCGAACCGGAGCATCTTTCGGGAGAATATCTAATCATGGTCAATGCCGGAGAGAGTCAGGGAGGAGCAAAAAATCATCCGAAAAAACTCTATTTAAAAGGACGAAAAGTGGCCGAAAATCAATATACGATGATAAGTGATGTTTATGGAAAAGCGGAATACAAAAAAAGAGCGGATGACTTTTTCAATAAGAAAATCGGCGACGAAGAAAAGGGTATTGTTAAATTCATATAGTACTATTATCTTTGCTGAAAAAAACTATGGATTGTCCAAGATGTGGAAGCA
>NZ_RQYN01000115.1 GCF_003860135.1 Tannerella forsythia | reverse complement strand
CCACGATTGATCCGAAGCGGCCGTCCATGCTCCGCTCGCGGTGACGGTGACCGGTTTCGTTTCGCCGGCGGCTACAAAGCTGAGCGTGGCCGGGCTGACGGCGAGAAAGAAGAGCACGCCATCTGTAATGGTTCCGAAGTTTTTCCATACGGCTTCGGCCTGATAGGCCGGCATTTTTCCGGCCGGAACGCGCAGCGTAACGTTCGAGAGGGTAACGCGGTGGAAGACATACGGGGGGATGTCAAGCGGCGTATCCCAGGCTACGGTGACCTCCGTCAGCGCCGTGCAATCCACAAAGGCATAATCCTCGATGGAAGTAACGGCAGCCGGAATAGCGATGCTTTGCAGCGCCGTGCAATCCAGAAAGGCATACTTTCCGATGGTGGTAAGCCCGGCGGGCAGCGTGATGCTTTGCAGTTTGCAATTGCCAAAAGCATTGTTTCCGATTTTCTTTACCTCGGCCGGGACGGTAAAGGCGGTACCCGGTTTCCCTGCGGGGTAGCGGACCAGCTCGGTCTTGGCTTTGTTGTAGAGCACACCGTCGGCAGAGGTGAAACGGGCATTACCGGCATCCACCCCGATGGCCGTCAAAGCCGTGCAGTTGAAGAAAGCAGAACCATCTATATCCGTAAGAGCAGCGGGCAGCGTGATGCTTTCCAGCGCCGTGCAACGGGAAAAGGCATCGTTTCTGATGTGGGTAAGGCTTGCCGGCAGCGTGATGCTTTGCAGCGCCGTGCAATTGTGAAAGGCATACTTTCCGATGGTGGTAAGGCCCTCGGGCAGGGCGATGCTTTGCAGCGTCGTGCAACCGTGAAAGGCATGCTCTCCGATGCTCTCCACTCCTGCCGGCAGCGTAATGCTTTGCAGCTTCGCAGCTGCTTCGAAGGCATATGCTCCGATGTAGGTAACACCGGCCGGGACGCTGAAGGACGTAGCCGCCTTCCCTGCGGGATAGTTCCGGAGGATTGTTTTGGCTTTGTTGTAGAGCACGCCGTCGGTTGCGGTATAACGGGCATTGCCCGGATCTACCTCGAAGGTCGTCAAAGCCGAACATTCGATGAAAGCATAATCGTCTATTTTCGTAAGGACAGCCGGTAGCGTAATGCTTTGCAGCGCCGTGCAACGGGAAAAGCCGTGGGATCCAATTTTAGTAAGCGTAGCCGGCAGCGTGATGCTTTGCAGCTTGCTGCATCGGGTAAAGGCGCTTTGTCCTACGGTGGTTACGCCGTGGCCGATGGTGACGGTTTCGATCTCGTCTTTGAACGTTTGCCAGGGCCGATCGGTGCCCCCCCCATAAGCATAGTCCGGCATCTCCCCCTCTCCGGTGATGGTGAGGGTTTTGGTGCCGGCATTATAGTTCCACGTAAGCGGACCGGCGTTGCCGTTGTTTTGCGCCGCAGCGCCAAGGGCTGTCAACAGCAGCCCCATGATCAAAGTAAAAATTTTCTTTTTCATTGTTTTGTATCATTTAAATATTCGTATTTCAGCGTTCAGCGTTCAGCATTTAACCACAAGTTGCACAAGTTTATGACAAGGAACACAAGTTTTCCTTTGCGTTGATTTGCGCTATTTGTGTTTATTTGCGTTCTGAACATCGTTTTTTGTCATTCGTAATTCTTATTAGCGTTCAGCGTTCAGCATTTAACCACAAGTTGCACTAATTTAATTGTCAATTGTTAATTGTTAATGGTTATGCCGGGTACACGCCAAGCCCCGAAGGGGCGTCTTAATTCAGCCCAATGCGAAGCGTTGGGAAAAAAAGAT
>NZ_RQYN01000114.1 GCF_003860135.1 Tannerella forsythia | reverse complement strand
TGTAGTAACAAAGATGCTTCGATATTCAAAAAGAGAAGACGGTAATATCTTGACTGAAAGAAATGCGTTTTTATGTTATAACAGTGAGAATTTTATTCGCAGAGAAAGACAAATACCAGACTATATTTATAAAATGATTTCCTCGTCTTTTTTGGAAATGACCAATAAAGAACGGTTAAATATGTTAAATGAACTTTCAATGTAAAAGAGGCAGGTGAGGACTCTGAAAATTTATGCCTTTATAGTCTCAACTAATGAATGAAATCTTTTTCTTTAATTTGCATTTAATATCGGATATAATCTTGTGATTAAAACACTTATTGAGAAACAATGAAAATAGTAAATGGAATTATGTTAAGAGCTATTATATACAGAACTATAAATCCGGATACAAGCGAACTCAGAAAGATACCATTGTCTAAAATTCTTAATGATATGAAATTTCGTCATTTGTTTATATGTGCTATTGTCCTGACATTGAGTTATCCCTCTTTTTCTCAGTATACGGTTATCAATAATCAGGATGCGATGATTTATACTCCGATACAAATTGATCAATTGAATGAGAGAACCTGTAAATTGATCAGTAAATCAAGAAGTAAATTAATCACCGATAGTATATACGTGTACAATATATACTATTTTCAAACATTCAGGAAGTTAACCAAGAAAGATTTTCTGGATGAGCTTTTTTTCGAAAAACTTAATTTACAATCCTTATATGAAAAAGATAAAGATGGAAATGGTCTCCCTTCATCTCGATCTATAATTATCAATAAACAAGATAAGTTCATCGGTGTAAGTTGGATTCATTATTTTACAAAATCAAATGAATGTAGCCCTTTTGTTTATATTTGGGAATTACCTATCATACGGGAAAAAGAAAAAAGAAATATCATGTGTTATTTTCAAATTATTGATATGCCTTGTCGTGAAAGTGTTATTTTCGGTAGGACATACAAAAATGAAATTATAGTCTTTCATCAAAAGAAATCAGAATCGCTAAAAATAACGACAATAAAAGAATTTATTGAGAAATATTGGAATGAATATTTTGATTAATATGCAAGTTGTTGAAAATTTTTAGGTGCAGTGTAGTTTCAAGTAGCGAATGCAACTATTAACGGAATCGGCAGGCATTGATTTCTCCGGACAAAGGAAGAGAAAACACTTCTCTATCCTTTGTTCTGAAGGAATAAAATCTCAATCGACAGCCGGGGGGTACGTTCTTGAATTCCACCTATGGTTTTGATGCGGCGAGGGGGAATCTGACGTATCGGAAAGATAACCGGAGGAACAAACAGGAAAACTTTACGTACGACAATCTGAATCGTCTGAAAACGTATGGAGGCATCGTTATGGATTATGACCCGAAAGGGAATATTACGAAAAAAGGCGATGTGGGTACATTCCATTATCAGACGCCGCATAAGCCTTACGCCCTCTCCGGTGCGGATATAGGCACAAATAAAGTAAGCTTTATGCTCAAATGTATTTGTGGAGTAGGGGAATAAAAGCTGATTTATACTTGTATTATTTAAGAAATTCATATAGAAATAATGAACACACTAATTTTTATTTTGTTAGCTATGCTAACTTCTTCGAATGAACTAGAGGCTCAATTACCTCAAACGTCGATAATTGAGGGTGATGTATATATATATGATTACGCGATGAAAAAGCATAATCAAGCACATATCGGATTTATCGTTATAAATAATGACTTAATTGTTCAAGACCTTTCTTTTACAGTAAATTTCTCAAAAGG
>NZ_RQYN01000113.1 GCF_003860135.1 Tannerella forsythia | reverse complement strand
CTCGTATCCAAAAGAAACTGGCTCGAATGAAGCCACAACAACTAATCACAATACAATTTTAATGCGTCAACCCTGCTTTTTGTTTTCCAATATTCACACTCTGTCTTAGGTGTGGCTCTTTGAAGACAGGATATCCATTCACATAGTCAACAACGTTTCCTTCCCAATCTGTATAACGCCATGTCCCGTTATCTAATACCTCGACTCTTCCACCCTTCTTCTTCCATTTATCAATATCCGGAGAATTTAATGGCTTACCTTTTTTGCGTGCATTTGTCACGGGCATTTCCAGCTTGGGCACCTTTGCTTTGTCCAAAGCTTTGGCTGCATCTGCTGCATCATCCAATTTGTCGGCAGCCTCGGCTATATCAACAGCATCATCCAGCTTATCCAACGCTTTGGCTGCATCCAATGCATCATCGCCCCGATTGGCAACCTTTGCCACATCTACCACCTTGTCGGCAACTTTTACGGCTGTGAGAGCTGCGGCTCCTCCTGCGGTGGCAACCTCCGTTCCCACCTCGAACAGCACCTGCCCGGCAAAGTCTCCCCATTCCTCGGCACTCATATTGGCAGCCTTGTCGGCAAGGGTTTCCAACATGGCTTTGTTCTCCTGTTGTGCCGCCAGAAAGTCCTGAGGATTGGCCAGCAAATTTACGGCAGAATTACGGTATATCCAAGTCCCGGCTTTCCCGGCAAGATTGCCAAGCGACTTCAACGTCTCTCGGTCTTGCTTCAACTGGTCGGCGAAGCCGGCCGGGTCGAGTAACATGTATGGGAGCGAGTGCTTGCCTGCCCAAATTCCCAGATCAATGACGCCTGTAACTGTACCTTTGAGCCCTTTCCAAAGACCTTTGCCCAAGCCTTTACCGAAATCGATAGCCTTACTCCAGAAACTGCGTTCTTCTTCGCGTGAGGCACCGCAGGCAGCCGAAGCGGCTGCCAATGTGTAGAAAATCTTGATCCGGCCTCCCAGCGAACAGAGTAACTCACTATTTTCGAGCAGAAGCAGATTTCCCCCCAGACGAATCTTATCCGTTACATGGGTCCAGTCTATAACGGGAGCTGTACAAGGCGACCCATTGCAGCAGGCACAGGCACCGAACGGATCGAAATTGGCCATCCCCTTTGGGCAAATGAGTGAAACGGAGAAATTTCTTTACAAAAACAGTTGGAGTATGTAACATAATAAAATACTCCTTAGCTATTTATAGTTCAATCCTGAATTAGTTAAAGCCCCTTGGAAAATAGAAATACTTTGCCCAGAGAATTCCAAGAGTTCTACAAGGTAATCCAGAGGAGTTATTTAAGTTGGAAATAAGTTCAGTTTAAGAAAGACTCCTTCCAGGAAAAGCATGTATCTTCCTGGTTGATATTCACCCATTGAAAAGATAATCAACAAATCATCTTCATTTAAGTAATAAACCTGTAATCGCTGCTCTTTTGTCACAATATTGGATATGCCATCTGATTCCAGATGCAATTTATTTATTACATCTTGTTTGACCGGACAGTCTATTAATTTATGTGGAGTAATGTCATCCACAATAAATAACACAGATTTCCCCTCTATATTTAATAGAAAATCTTTATCGAATAGTCCATCCTCAATGCCATCGAACAATTTTGTTCTTTTGAATTCTAAAAGTCTCATCTTCGCTCAATTTTTCCACTATTTAACCCAGATTACGCAATAGAACAAAAAACAACTATAACTGCCTGATTAATAAAATATAATACATATATTTTTCTAACGCGTAGCGTTAGAGATTTTTT
>NZ_RQYN01000112.1 GCF_003860135.1 Tannerella forsythia | reverse complement strand
AACGATATTCTGTGTAACCTGACGGATTACATACTCGTACTCGCCGTTCGAATTCTTCTTCCCTTCAAGAACCTCAGCCTCCCCATTAAACATACGGTTCGTACGTACAACGAACGGTTTTTCCGTAGAATATTTTGCCTTGAACTCGAAGTTCGAATGACCTACCGCATAAGCAATCCCGGCCGCAGGAGTTGTCGTTACACCCGCTATCGACGGAATCGTTACAGAGTGAACCACTGTCGGAGGTGCGACATTGCCGACACACACATAAACCACTCCTTCGGTCGATGTATCAAGCACAAGAGGAACTTCTTCTCCGTCGATCTTGATCCTCTTCGGTACCAAATTCAGATTCTTCAAGCTACCCGGTGTCTGAGATTTGTAATAGATGATCGGATAACAACGGTTCATCATTCTTTCGCAAGGACGAACTTCGATGTTCACATCCACCGTACCGTACGTCGTCAATTTCTCTACATCGATCGCGTCGCTGTACTCCCCGTTGATACCCTTCGTCGTTCCTACCGAGAAGTGAAGCTGAGCACCACCGTCCAAACGAAGGTCTTTCATCTTGAGCGTTCCGCATTTCTGTTCGTAGCACTGCCCGCGCAAACGAAGCGAAGTGAACCCGGGACTCAGATGAGCCTTTATTTCCACATGTACATCCGAATGCTGGTAACCGAACCCGCCGAATGTCGACGTCGTGATCACGTCAAGCGCTTTGTTTTCCAACTTCGTAAGCCAAAGCTCGCTGTAATTGCGACCGCAGGCACCGATCGGTTCCATATGGTAATGTCTGACATAAAGACCCGCATAGTCCTTCGACTGTTTCTGTTCTTCCGAGATCAATTCGAAGTGTGCGTTACGGGTATGCTTCTTATCCGCGTAAAGCACTACCTGATTCCGTACCTTCATCGTATCGATAAAGAACCGAGCGTCCAAAATAGGAGGACCTTGCGCGTGATCGAAAGAATCCGTCACGAACGTAAGCACCGTATGGTCGAACACAGCCGTGTTCAAACGTTCCACATACGCGTCTCCCTGTTTGAACTTGATCGTGATCGTATCGAGCATATGTTGCGGATCCGTGCTGCCGGGGATATAGCTGTAGCACGGAGCACATTCGATATTTTTATACTTATACTCCTGTACAGGAGGAGTACGACGGCTGTAACCGAACTTCATGATCGGTTTATCCCCGTTGATACCGCTCCATGAACGGTATTTCAACTTATTACCGCTGACGATCAGACTGTCGTGCAAAATCAAACTATCCGCCTGAAGTACGATCTCCGTACCATTACCCGACTCATCCTCTGTATTAAGCTCAAGGTCTCCGAATACTTCGATCACCGGAGAACCTAAGTACACTTTCTGTCCGTTTGCAAAAATACGCGCGTCGCTGTGGAACGTCATACGAGATACCATGTGAAGGTAATCTCCTTTGTCACATCCGCCTTCACAACCCATCGGGCATTTCGGAATATGTTTCAGGATATTCGTATTCCAGTTGTTCTTATTTCCCTGCGTCTTCATATACAAACCGTAACCGGCTACGTGCTCGCCGTGAAGCGTCCCTGTACCCGGTACACTGCTCATGCCCGAACCGGAACCTCCTTTATAATTCATCGTCTTATACACATCGATATAGTCCGAGGCTACCGCAGCAAAACCGCCTTGTGCAATCGAAATCGGAGCAGGGCCAACAGCCTTCGAGAAGTCCAGCATAAGAGGACGGGCCTGATTCTCATCATCTACCATATCGCAATGGTATTTGCCT
>NZ_RQYN01000111.1 GCF_003860135.1 Tannerella forsythia | reverse complement strand
CACCACCGAAATGCCCGAACGTTGCTACGTCATCGGCGACCGGGGAATGATCGCGACCGTGTTGCGTAACCTGATCAATAACGCCGTCAAATTCTCACACCCCGACAGCGAAATACATATCTCACTCGTCAGCAAGAGAACATCAGTCCTTATCAGTGTAAAAGATTCGGGTACAGGTATGACGGAAGTACAAGTCGAAACCATACGCGGCGGAGCGGTATCCGGCATCTCGTCGGCCGGCACGCAGGGTGAGAAAGGCAGCGGGCTTGGATTGATTATCTGTAAAGACTTTCTCTGCCGCAACGGTAGCCGTCTCGTAATCGAAAGTCGAAAGGGCGAAGGAACCCGCATGAGTTTCGAACTGAATCAAATAAATTGCTGAATGATTCAAACTTGCTGCATTCTTTCCCCGCCGGTATGTATCTCCGAAATTTATGTTATCTTTGTGAGCAGATAAACGCATATACTATGAAAACAATCTTTTGCGTCATATTTTTGCTGTTTCTTCACATCGATCGTGTTTGGGGAATGAATCATATCGATTCTTTGTATACCGAATACAACCGTACCCCATCATCTGCCCGTATAGCGATAGCTAACCGCCTGTACGAAGAGCTGTACCGTAGGGAACACATCGATACGCTGATGCAACTCTCCGGTAAAATGGAACGGTCGGTGGCCGATGCCTATATGATGGAAGCCATGAGTGAGTATTACTATGACTGTGGTGAGTTCGCTCAATCTATATCGGCTGCTACAAAAGCCGCGCGTATCTTTGAACAGAGGCAGATGAACGAAGATGCCGCTACATGTTATTCCGTTCTCTGTATTGCCTATCATCGTATCGGTAATATGGGAGAAGCCTTGAACTACGGGCGTAAAAATTACGAATATGACCTCCAAACCGGCGACGATGATCGACTCAGTTCGTCGCTCAATAACTTAGCTACGCTTTATCTGGGAAACAGACAACCCGAAATGGCCGAAAAGTATATCTTGCGTGCCATCGAAATAGAACAACAATTGGATCGTCCGCGTAAGTTGGCGACACGTTTCGGTATTGCTTCGGAGATTTATACGGCTCTTGGACAGTACGAAAAAGCCGTCGAGATGGGTGAGAAGGCATATCGCCTCGATATCGAGGGCGAGCGTGAGCTGCAAGCGGCCAAACGTCTGTCGCAGATTGCGGCGGCATACGAGGGATGGAATAAAATAGATCAGGCCGAAACATATATCCGGCAAGCTATCGGATTATTGCAAAAACATAACGAACAAGTTTCCCTCACCATCAGTTACAATCTGCTCGGACGGATACTCCGACAGAAACGCGCTTTTCACGAAGCGCAAACCAGTTTGCTGAAAGCGGCTGCAATGGCAGAACAAACGAAAAATTCGATCCAATTACTTAAAGCATACGATGAACTGGCTGAACTGTTGGAGCCGGATTTACCTCGTGAGGCACTTAACTACAAAAAGAGAAGTTATGACCTGCAACGGAAAATATTCAGAGAAGAGTCGGAAAGACAAATGAATAATTTCAGTGTTCAATACGAAACAGCCGAGAAAGAACTTCACATACAGAAACAACAATCCGAAATCGAACAAACGAAGCAGCATCGCACGCTTTTTGCTGTTTCTACCGTGTTCGCCTTGTTATTGTGTGGGATGCTCTACCTGCTGCTGCGACAGCGACGCAAACGAAACCGGCAGCTGGCCGAAGCCAACGCGACGAAAGATAAGCTCTTCTCCATCATCTCGCACGACCTCAAAGCGCCGGTTATCGCAC
>NZ_RQYN01000012.1 GCF_003860135.1 Tannerella forsythia | reverse complement strand
ATCGGTCTTTGTCCATGCTGATATCAAAGTTAGTAATTATTGAATTATTAACAAACGCACAAATGTACGACCATTGACCATTGACAATTAAATAATAGTAAACGCCGAACAATGTATCGCGTAATTTGGGTTAAAAAAGAAAAATAATCTTTTGAAGCCTGAAGTGTACTTCTCTGTTTGAAAGCATTTCTGTACGAAAAGAGGTGTCTAATGTACGATTTTATCCCCTCTGCATGCTTTTCGACTTCTACATTTGCCCCGCAAATCATGATAAAGTTTTAAGAACACATTAATAAAAATACCTCATGAAAAAAAACAGTTTTTTGATTTCGGTGCTTCTGCTTCTCGGCCTTTTCGGTTGTAGCCCTAAAGAGCCTCAGCGAAATATGGAGACCTCCCCGAAAGACACTTTTCTTTCGTCGGTCATACAGACGGCCGTACGACAAATCGGCTTTCAGGTACAGTTGATTGAGGAATCCGGACGAATCCTCAATCCCAGAACCGTTCATAACGGAAAAGTGCAGTATATTCCCAAAGACGATTGGACAAGCGGATTTTTCTCCGGTACTTTGTTCTATCTGTACGATCTGACGGGAGAGGAGCGCTGGAAAGAAGCAGGAGTAAAGTATACGGAGGATCTGGATTCGGTGAAATATCTCACATGGCATCATGACGTAGGTTTTATGAGCAATTGCAGTTTCGGCAACGCGCTACGGGTCACCGGTAATGACGCTTATAAAGAGGTGCTGGTCAAAGCGGCCCAATCGTTGGCCACAAGGTTTCGTCCGGCGGCAGGCGTGATTCAGAGCTGGGATGAAGACCGGGGCTGGCAAGGTCGGCGCGGTTGGATGTGCCCGGTCATCATCGATAATATGATGAACCTCGAATTGCTTTTTAAGGCTACGGAACTGTCCGGCGATTCGATCTATCATAACATAGCGGTGTCGCATGCCGATGTAACGATGAACAATCATTTCAGAGCAGACGGAAGCTGTTATCATGTAGTAGACTACGACAAGAAGCAAGGAGGCGTGCGCGGCAAATATACCGCACAGGGATACGCCGACGAGTCGTCGTGGGCACGCGGTCAGGCTTGGGCCATTTACGGTTATGCCATTTGTTACCGTTATACGAAAGACCCGCGTTACCTTGATATGGCCGATAGAATCTATCGTTTTATCTTCCAACATAAGAACTTGCCCGAAGATTATATTCCTTACTGGGACTACGATGCTCCTCGTATCCCTAACGAGCCGCGTGACGCATCGGCAGCCGCCATCACGGCTTCGGCACTTTACGAACTGGCATCGTTCGGAAAAACGGAGTACAGGGAAACAGCCGACAAAATCATTCATACGCTCGCCGGTCCTGCTTACCAAGCCATCGTGGGTACGAACGGAAACTTTCTGCTGATGCACTCGGTCGGGAGCATCCCGCACGACAACGAAATCGATGTCCCCTTGAATTACGCCGATTATTATTTTCTGGAGGCGCTGACAAGAAAAACGAAAATGAATTAAGATATATCAAACACCTTATTACAAAACATTCAAATGAATCATGAAGAAAACAGTTAACGATTTTTGGAAAAGATGTATCCTTACATGTATCGGGCTCTTACCCATGTATGTTCTCGCACAAAGCGGACTTACCGTGCGCGGTTCGGTTTCCGATACACGGAAGGAACCCGTCATCGGTGCGACGATTATCGTCAAAGGTAATACGGCGCAGGGAACGATAACCGATATGGACGGTAAATACGAATTGAAAGATGTACCGTCCGACGCCACATTGGTATTTAGCTACATCGGTACGAAGACACAGGAAATCGCGGTCGAAGGACGATCGACCATCGATGTCACACTCTCGGAAGACGACCGGTTATTGGACGAGGTGGTCGTCGTTGGCTACGGCACGCAGAAGAAAGTCAACCTGACCGGATCAGTGGCGTCCATCAATATGAACGAATTGACCGAAAGCCGTCCGATCACAAACACCTCTCATGCGCTGGCCGGTATGGTAGCCGGGGTATCGGTACGTTCCGGAAAAAATCAGCCGGGCGATGACAACGCCAGCATTTTAGTACGCGGACAAGGAACGCTCAACTCCTCGGCACCGCTGATCATTATCGACGGAGTGGAAGCGGGTATCAACACCGTTAACCCGCAGGATATCGAAACCATGTCGGTGCTGAAAGATGCCGCTTCGGCATCGATCTACGGATCACGGGCGGCCAATGGCGTCGTATTGATCACAACCAAGCAAGGAAAGGAAGGGGTTGTGAAGATCGATTACAACGGGTATATCTCGTCCGAGTCGATCCGCAAAACCCTGACGCCTGTGTCGAATTACGCAGACTATATGGAACTGATTAACGAAGGTTGGAAGAATTCGGGTAAACCGCGTGTCTTCTCCGACGAGTCGATTAAAGCATGGCGCGACAATGCGGGACGTGACCCGCTGAAATATCCGAACACAGACTGGGTAGACGAAACGTTTCGTCCGTCTGTCTCTACGAATCATACCTTGTCTGTAAGCGGTGGATCTAAGAATATCCGCTATTATGGCTCCTTCGGCTATCTGGATAATCCGGGGGTGATGGAAAATACCGGTTACACCCGTTACAACGCGCGTTTGAATCTGGACGCTCATCTTAAACCTTGGTTGAAAATAGGCGCTCAACTGAGTGGTTATGTCTCGGATATGGAGCCGGCGGCAGGTTCCGTTGTTCAGGATGTCTTTACGTACACCTCCGCTACGACGCCGGGTATGGTATTCCGTGCGCCCGACGGTCGTTACGGAGCGATGAATAATCTCGAAGATGCTTCGCAGTCGGCTAATAACAATCCGATCCGGAGACTGAACTCGATTGCAGGTCATACGCGGAAGAATAATCTGCGTTCGCGCTTCTTCGGTGAGTTCGCACCATTCAAGGGCTTTACCATTACCGGATCATACTCGTACGAATTCGTCGATACGCAAGGCGAAAATAAACCCGTATTCCACGATGGCTGGAACTTTGCAGACAATACGGTTACGCTTCCGGGTAAAGGAAAAACAAGTATTTTCAATCGGAACGACAAAATCGAACGTTTCTTCAACGATGTGGTGGCACGGTACGAAACGAATCTGGCAGACAACCGGCTTGGATTGAAAGTGATGCTGGGAGCAAGTCAGGAATTGTACCGGAACAGGAGGTTTTCCGTTCGCCGCTTCAATCAGATCGACCCGAGCCTTGACGTGCTCGACGGCGCCATCGGTGAATCGTCTTCGTCGGGTACACGCACCGAATGGGCGATGCATTCGCACTTCGGCAGGGTGAACGTAGACTGGGATAACAAATATCTGTTGGAAGTGAACCTGCGCAGCGACGCTTCGTCACGCTTTGCCAAAAATAAACGTCGGGGGTACTTCCCTTCCGTTTCGGGGGCATGGCGAATTGATCAGGAGGCTTTTATGGCACCTCTGACGGAAAAAGGCTTGTCGAACCTGAAGTTGCGTGCTTCATACGGTTCACTCGGAAATAATGCGGTGGGTAATTACGATGCCATAGCTGCTTATTCTAACATTATGAACAGAGGAAAGAAAAATGAATACAAGTTCGGTTATGTACTCGATAATGCGGCGGTGATTGCGTTAGCACAAACGGCAATTGCCAACTTTGATCTCTCATGGGAATCGACCTACGTGACCGATTTCGGAATCGATTTCGGTTTGGCCGGCAATCGGTTAACGGGTACAATTGATTATTTCGATAAAAAGACGAAAAATATTTTGATCAATTTGCCGGCACCGGCAGTACACGGAACGGCTTCCATCCCGAAACAGAATAGCGCGCAGGTAACGAACAGAGGAATCGAGATCACACTCGGATGGCGTGATCAGATTGGCGACTTCTCTTACTCGGCCGAAGTGAATTTTACGCATGTTACGAACAATGTGGATAAGTTTAAGGGAAAAGAATATTCATTAAACGGGGAGGTGAACATGATCCGGGAAGGCTTGCCTATCAATTCGCAGTATATGCTCCGGGTAGATCGGATTATCCAGACGGACGCCGATCTTGCCATTGTGCAGAAAATGATCGATGAAGCGCCGGTAGTCAATGGTAAAAAAGTGAATCCGTTCGCTTCTTTCGGCCGGCCGGAAAAAGGCGATCTCCTATATCGGGACATCAATCAGGATGGAGTAATCGACGAGAATGACCGTACGATCGTTAGTGACGGGCCTAACCCGAAATATTTCTTCGGGCTGAATCTCGGAGCATCTTACAAAGGGATCGACTTTTCCATGCTGTTGCAGGGACAAGCCGGTGTGAAAGTGTACTGGCAGCATTCGCCTTACAACACACCGACGGTACGTACCGGTTATCAGCTCAACAAAGCCGTGACCGACGGACGCTGGTACGAAGGTCGTACGGACGCTACTTATCCGCGTTTGCTCGACTATTCCGACCGACGCAATATCATTGCCAGTGATTTTTATCTTGAAGATAAAGCGTTCCTCAAAATACGAAATATCCAGCTCGGATATACGCTTCCTAAATCACTGACACAAAAGATTCGTATTGAGCGTATACGTCTCTATGGCAGTTTGGAAAACTTCTTTACATTTACCGGTTACCGGGGATTCGATCCGGAGGTGTCCGGCCTGGACTATCCTTCGATGAAACAAGCTGTAGCCGGTATTAATCTTTCATTTTAATCCATACCATCATGAAATATAAATATATTCTTTTATCAATGATACAGGCCGCTCTGTTCTTCTCTTGCTACGACCTCGATAGAGAACCGGCCGACGAATTGGGCGAAAATTCCTTCTGGAAAACCCAAAGCCATGCCGACCAGGCCATGATGGGCGTTTATGCCCAGATGCAGAACGACCATGTGTTCGGGATTCAGTACGGCTTCGACTGTCTTTCCGATATTGGAACCGGTTACGATAACCCGGCGTACTTCCGCATTTCGCGCGGAACCTATAACAGTTCGGAAGATTATTGCGCGAATAAATTCGCCAATCTTTACGAAGGCGTCGCACGAGCGAATATCGTGTTGCAGAATGTCGATAAAATTACGATGAGCGATGAGTTGAAAGCCCGTTACAAAGGCGAAGCACGATTTATGAGAGCGTTGTATTATTTTACATTGTGCGACTTCTATGGAGGCATACCGCTCTACGACGAAACGACCGTTGTAGCCAAGGATTTTGCGAATATGCTCAAACCGAGAGATACGAAAGAGGCTGTGCATGAATTTATTCTCAAAGACTTGGATGAAGCGGCTCAGACACTGCCCGCGCAGTGGGATAAACCGAACCGCGGACGGGCAACCCGCTGGGCTGCTCTTTCGCTGAAAGGCAAAACGCTGCTCTATGCGAAAAAATATAAAGAAGCAGCCGATGTTTTCGAAGAAGTAATCAAAACCTCGGGCATTGTTCTTTATCCGGATTATTCTGCTTTGTTTAAGCCCGGAGGCGATGAAAGTACCGAAATGATTTTTGCCGTGCAGAATATGAGCGGTGTGGGTACCGAATTCGGTATGCCGCTGGCCAAGTTTATGGGAACGCGTGCTACTTACGGTAGTTGTTGGAACAACGTGATGGCCGCTACCTCCTTCGTCGATTCGTATGAATGGAAAGACGGTCGGCCGTTCGACTGGGATGAAGTCGTTCCCGGCTTTAAGGGCGACGATAAAATAAAGGACAAAACGTTCCGGGCTACGTTAACCGCCAATAAAACGAAGGTGGAGAAATACCCTGCAATGAAAGAAAAATTGCTCGAAATGTATGCTCAACGCGATCCCCGCATGGCGGCTTCGATCATCCTGCCTTACTCCCGATACAACGGATGGGTATCTAACGCTCGTAAAGATTGTGAATATGTTGTCGCCAAAGGCGTCAATGAGAAAAACGGTTTTATCCGTATCAACGGAAGTATGTCCGACTCCTATCCGTGGCGTAAATTCGTTCCCGAATATGACATGGACGGCTCCATCACAAAGCGTGAACATACGCCGATTAATTTCCCGATCATCCGTTATGCGGACGTGTTGCTGATGTGTGCCGAATGTCACAACGAAGTCGGTAACCAAGCGCGTGCCGTTGAGTTGATCAATCAGGTCAGAGCGCGTGTGGAGATGCCCGGATTGAACAGCGGACCGGATTGGCTGAAGGCTTCGACAAAAGAAGAAGTGTTCAAGCGTATCATGCACGAACGTGCTGTGGAGATGGCCGGTGAAGGGGTGCGTTTCAGTGACCTGCGCCGGTGGGATTTACTGAAGCAACTGCTCGACGGAAAATGGGAAACTGGCTTCACAGGCGCTAAATACTATAAACGTGTCGTACGTGATCGTGACTTCCTCTGGCCGATCCCGATAGAAGAAATCGACAAGAACGACAAGTTGATACAGAACCCCGGATGGTAATTCTATCTTCCCGGACAGCCATATCAGGCCTATTCTGCCGCAAGACAGTGCTTACCCGTTACAGGAAAGCCTGTTCTGCGGCAGATAAGGCCGCAACTTTCCCGACAGCGTAGAACGTCGGTAATGAATCTCTTCCGACCGAAGAGAAGATGCGATTTATTTCTTATATTTGTGTGCAAAACAAAACCAATCGAACAAAATGAAGACAAATTATGAGCTGCGTTATGCAGCGCATCCCGAAGATGCGAAGGCGTATGATACGCAACGACTGAGAAGAGATTTTTTGATAGAAACGTTATTTGTTCCCAACGAGGTGAATATGGTATATTCGATGTATGACCGGATGGTCGTAGGCGGAGCGATGCCCGTAGGGGAAACCCTTCGACTCGAGGCGATCGACCCGTTGAAACAGCCGGTGTTTCTGATGAGACGTGAGTTGGGGATTTACAATGTCGGAGGCAAAGGATCTGTGAAAGTCGGTGATGATGTTTTTGAACTCGACTATAAAGAAGCACTCTATTTAGGTTCAGGTGATCGGGAAGTGTATTTCGAGAGCTTGGACGAGAGTCGGCCGGCTAAATTTTATTTCAACTCGGCCACGGCACACCGAAACTATCCGGACAAGAAGGTGACGAAAGCGAATGCGATCGTGATGGAACTTGGCTCGCTTGAGTCCTCGAACCATCGTAAGATTAATAAAATGATTGTCAATGAAGTGTTGCCTACCTGTCAGTTGCAGATGGGGATGACGGAGCTTGCCGTGGGAAGCGTATGGAACACGATGCCCGCGCATGTGCACAGCCGTCGTATGGAAGCGTATTTCTATTTCGAGGTACCGGAAGATCAGGCTGTCTGCCATTTCATGGGTGAACCGAACGAAACGAGACACATTTGGATGAGAGGAGATCAGGCCGTGCTTTCACCCGAGTGGTCTATCCATTCGGGCGCCGCAACAAGCAATTATACGTTTATCTGGGGAATGGCCGGAGAAAATCTTGATTACAGCGATCAGGATTTTTCAAAAATTACCGAACTTCAATAATGACAGGTCGAAGATGAAATATTCCTTTTTCCTTGCCTTCTGTGGCCTGTTTGCCGTAGTAGCCTGTACAAAGACGCAGGAAACGATACGGGTAACGGTCGAGAATCCTGCGACATTCGATCGTAACCACGAAATGGTCGAAATAGCGTGGGCTACTGTTTGCGAGAAACTCTCGTTGCACGATGGACAAACCGTCGTGGTGTATAATAACGCTTCGGAAGAAATCCCCAGCCAGCTTATCACCGGAGGAAACGAAATTCCTGTGAGCCTTATCTTCCCTGTAAGCCTTTCCGGAAACGGGAAAGCCGAATACCGCATAACTGCCGGTGAACCGGCCCATGTGGAGCCGATGACGTACGGCCGTTTTGTACCTGAACGGAAAGATGACTTTACATGGGAGAACAACCGTAGCGCTTTCCGGGTGTACGGACCGGCATTAGAAGCTACCGGCGAAATCAGTAACGGAATGGATTTCTGGGCTAAACGTACCGAGGCGCTTGTTATCGACCGGTGGTATAAGGACGATCTGTCCGGTGTTCGCTCTTATCACGAAGATCATGGCGAGGGGTTGGATTTCTATAAAGTAGGACGTACGCTTGGGCTGGGAATGACGGCTCCTTACGTCGACGACAGTTTGTGGCTCGGAAATAATTTTACGGAATACAGGATGCTTGATCAAGGGCCTTTACGCATAGCATTCGAGCTTCGTTACAAACCGTATAACGTGCAGGGCACGGAAGTGAATGAGACGCGTCGAATCTCACTCGATGCGTATAGCTATTTCAACCGGATTGAGCAGTTATTCGAGGCCGATACGGCCGAGATGACACTGGCTACCGGGATCGTGTTGCATGCACAAACGACTGAAGATGTTCTTTCTGATGCGGAAGGGGGGATCATGGCTTGTAAAACGCCTACCGACTCGCTTAACGGAACGATCTACGCCGGCGTAATCCGCCCGGAACCGTTCCGTGAAATCAAAACCGACGCCGGTCATTTGTTAGGTATCGCTCCTTATCGCACAAAAACGAATTATGTATATTATGTCGGTGCCGGATGGAGTAAGGCAGGGTTCGAACATTTTGCCGCGTGGATCGATTTCCTGCAACAGGAAGCCTTGAAAATCAAACAACCTCTCAAAATAAACGTTGAATGAAAGCCTCTAAGCTGTCTTGTTTGGGACTTATGGGGGTCATTCCGGCTTGCATGCATGCACAGGAATATCGTGCCGGCGACACCTTACGTCCCAACGTTGTCTATGTTTTCCCCGACCAGATGCGCAACAGCGCGATGGGCTTCTGGAATGATCCGGCTTTTGCTCCGCATCTGCAAGGTCAGGCAGATCCGGTCGAAACGCCGAATCTCAACCGTTTTGCCAAAGAGTCGGTCGTTTTCTCTTCGGCCATGAGCAACTGTCCCTTAAGCAGTCCGCATCGTGCGTCGCTGCTTACGGGCATGTATCCTCACCGGAGCGGCGTGCCGCTCAACGTAAACAGCAGGCGCCCTTTCAGCTCACTGCGCGACGATGCCACAACAGTAAGCGACGTCTTTAGCCGGAACGGTTACGACTGTGCTTATATCGGTAAGTACCATCTGGATACCCCTATGCCGAATGATCCGGAAAATCCGGGAAGCTACGTTGAGCACCGCGATCCCGTTTGGGATGCTTACACTCCTCCCGAAAAACGACATGGTTTCAACTTCTGGTATTCGTACGGCACATTCGATGTACATAAGAATCCGCATTACTGGGATACGGACGGTAAACGCCATGACATTAACCAATGGTCGCCTTCGCACGAAACCGATATGGCCATCAGCTACTTGAAAAATGAATCCGGGCGGCGTGACGCATCCAAGCCGTTCTTTCTGATGATCAGCATGAACCCGCCGCATCACCCGTATCACTCGTTAGACGACTGTATGGAGGATGATTACAATTTGTATAAAGATCGACCGTTGAGTCAGCTCCTGCTACGTCTCAATGTCGACACAATGATGGAGAAGGCTTCTTCAGCCGCATATTATTTTGCCCAGATCAGCGGAGTAGACCGGGAGTTCGGCCGTTTGCTCGATACGCTGGATGAATTAGGATTGTCGAAGAATACCATCGTCGTCTTTTCGTCCGATCACGGTGAAACGATGTGCAGCCATGGCTTGCAAGACGCCAAAAACTCTCCTTACTTTGAATCGATGAATGTTCCCTTGCTGGTACGTTACCCCGATCGACTCAAACCGCGCATCGTCGACTATTTGCTCTCCAGTCCGGATATTATGCCAACCCTTCTTGGACTGAGTAATTTGAGCCAACAGATTCCGAATGAGGTACAAGGTACCGACTTCTCACAAGCGATGTTGACCAATCAACCTGACAAGTCGTTGCCCGATGGTGCGTTATATATCCGCAATATGGATGGTCCTCCAGATCAGGACGGTAAGGTGAGAACGTATGTCCCGGTAGCGCGTGGTATTAAAACGCATCGTTACACGCTCTCGCTTACAATCGATAAGGAGAATAAGCAACTGAAAGAAGTCCTGTTGTTTGATGATCTCGATGATCCGTATCAGATGCATCACATCGATTGGAATACCCGGCCTGAGCTGAAACGACAATTATTGAAGCAGTTGGGACAGTTACTCAAAAAACACGATGATCCGTGGTATAAAGATGGTATTCTGAAAGATTTGATTACGTATGAATAAATACACGTCATTCCCTAAATAATGAAGATATAAAAATGAAGAAATTAGTTCTTTTTCTTATCATATTCGTCTCGTCGGCTGGCATGCTGTTTGCCTATACCGAAAAGAACTTGTTGCAACGGAAAATTTCGGAGGAGAAGCTAAAGGATTGGCTCGTCTTGCGTCAACAATGGGTCGTTTACCCTGATTATACGGATCGCAAAGGGTGGGATGATTTGTTCGGCGAATTCAAAGATTTCTATATCCAACGTGGAGAAAAAGCGTTGGATTATCGCTGGCAGGTTATTCAAGCAACGGACTATCTGGAATACGAACGAAGCGGATCACGGAAGATCATGGAAAATCCGTATAACGAAAACGCCCAGACCCTGACCGATCTTTTTCTGGCTGAACTTGCCGAAGGGAAAGGACGCTTCATTGAACCTTTGGCTAACGGTGTCTTTTATTTCTGCGAGATGACCTCATGGACTCTCTCGGCTCATGTGCGGATGCAACACGACAAACGGACGCTTCCGAGCCATAAGGAGCATGTGATTGCCCTTGCCTCGGGCGAAATCGGTGCCGAACTTTCGTGGATTCATTACTTTTTCGGTAAGGAACTGGATAAAATCAATCCCCTCATATCCGAGCGGTTGCGTGATGAGATCGAGAAACGAATCCTGAAAACGTATCTCGACAGCGATCATTTCTGGTGGATGGCCATAAATTATAAGCCGGGAGATATGGTGAACAACTGGAATCCGTGGTGTAACTTTAGCGTGCTCCAGTGTTTCATGCTGCTCGAAAAAGATACCGACAGACTGGCCGAAGCGGTCTACAAAACGATACGATCGGTCGATCATTTCATCAACTACAGCAATGCCGACGGAGCCTGCGAGGAGGGACCATCCTATTGGGGACACGCAGCAGGGAAACTGTACGATTACTTACAGCTTCTTAGCGATGCTACCGGTGGACAACTTTCCCTCTTCGACGATCCTTTGATCCGCCGCATGGGCGAATATATCTCTCGCTCGTACGTTGGCAACGGCTGGGTTGTCAATTTCGCCGATGCTACGGCCCGACTTGATCCCGATGCCGATCTGATCTATCGGTACGGAAAAGCGGTAAACAGCACCGAGATGATGGCTTTTGCCGCCTTTCTCAGAAAGAATGTGCAGGCACCGCAAGCTCCGAATAACCGCCGGGACGTATATCGGACATTCGAAACACTACGCTATCGTCATGCGCTGAGCATGGTGACGCTACCTTATTCTACCCCGTCTACTACGTGGTATCCCGAAACCCAGTTCTGTTACATGAGAACGCGTGGCGGACTCTTCTTTGCCGGTAAGGGCGGGCATAACAACGAAAGCCATAATCACAACGATGTGGGTACCTTTTCGTTGTATATCGATGAGACCCCCGTACTGATCGATGCAGGCGTAGGTACTTATACTCGGCAGACATTCAGCAATGAACGATATACCATCTGGACGATGCAAAGTCTTTACCACAATCTGCCGGAAATCAACGGAACCCAGCAGGCATTCGGGGCGAAATATAAAGCGGAGCAGATGGAGTTCACACCGGCAAGCCGGACCTTATCGCTCGAACTGAAACAGGCCTATCCTCAGGAAACCTCCTCCATACATTCATGGAACAGAGTTTACCGGCTACGGGATAAACGACTCGAAATAGATGACCGTTTTTCGCTTAGATCGCCCGAAAAAAGGAACAGACTTCATTTCCTGACATGGGGGAAAGTGGATCGGAGTATGGATGGACAGATCGATATCGAAGTACAGGGGAAAAAAGCGCGTCTGTCGTACGATAAGAATGTGTTTGCCGCTTCTGTCGAGACGGTTACGTTAACTGATCCGCGTTTGTCGAATGTGTGGGGGAAAGAGTTGTACAGGATTACGCTTGAAGCTAAAGAGACGCCTCTAAGCGGTCATTATCGTATCGTCATATCGAGGAAATAATTTTTTCATTCGTCACAATACAAGATAGATATATTCAGTATGCAAAAGAAAGTCATCACCTTCGGAGAAATCATGCTTCGTTTAGCGACTCCGAATTATTTGCGGTTTATCCAGTCTACCGCTCTCGGGGCCACATTCGGTGGAGGCGAAGCCAATGTCGCCGTGTCACTCGCTAATTACGGCATCCCCGTTGAGTTCATTACACGTCTACCTCAAAATGAGATTGCCGAATGGTGCATCTCCGAACTGCGAAAATGCAATGTGGGGGTACGGCACATCCTTCGAGGGGGTAATCGCGTAGGTATCTATTTTCTGGAAACGGGAGCGGTAGCACGGCCTTCGAAAGTCGTGTACGACCGTGCCGGATCTGCCATGGCCGAGATTACGCCGGGAATGATCGACTGGAAAGAAGTGCTGAAGGATGCACAGTGGTTTCATTGGACAGGTATTACGCCGGCCCTCTCGCAGGGCGCGGCCGACGCATGCCTCGAAGCGATACGGACGGCCAATGAGATGGGCGTTACCGTTTCGTGTGACTTGAATTACCGGAAGAATTTATGGAAATACGGGAAAAAAGCTTCAGAAGTCATGCCCGCGCTTGTGGAAGGCTGTGATGTCATTCTCGGAAACGAGGAAGATGCCGAGAAAGTTTTCGGCATCCAGCCGGACGGTTTTCAGGCCGAGTATACCGGAGGTCAACTGGAGGCCGGAGAGTTCGAGTCCGTCTGTCGGCAGTTGATGCGGAGATTTCCGCGTGCCCGGAAGGTCATTATCACTCTGCGCGGATCGATCAACGCCAACCACAATACGTGGGGAGGATGTTTATATTCGGACAAACTGTATGCATCGCGTCGATACGACATTACGCATATCGTAGATCGAGTAGGAGGGGGCGACTCTTTTATGGGCGGACTGATCTACGGCTTGATCACCTACCCGAACGACGATCAGCAGGCGCTCGATTTTGCCGTGGCGGCGTCGTGTCTGAAGCATACCGTTTACGGAGATTTTAACCTCGTGTCGGTCGCTGAGGTGGAGCAGTTGATGAAAGGTGACGGTTCGGGCAGAGTCATAAGATAATATATCCAAATAACAAAAAATAAAACGATATGGAACAGTTTACATTAGAAGGTAAGGTTGCGCTCGTAACAGGAGCATCTTACGGTATCGGTTTCGCGATAGCGTCGGCATTAGCCGGAGCGGGAGCGACCATCGTCTTTAACGATCTGAAACAGGAGTTTGTCGACAAAGGATTAAAAGCGTATCAAGAAGCCGGGATAGAGGCTAAAGGATACATCTGCGATGTGACCGACGAAAAGGCGGTCAACGCGATGGTGGCACAAATAGAGAAGGAAGTGGGAACGATCGACATCCTGGTCAACAACGCCGGTATCATCAAACGCATCCCGATGCATGAGATGAGCGCCGAAGAGTTTCGACAAGTGATCGACATCGATCTGAATGCTCCGTTTATTGTGGCCAAGGCGGTTATTCCGGCCATGATCAAAAAAGGACACGGAAAGATTATCAATATCTGCTCGATGATGAGTGAATTGGGACGTGAAACCGTATCGGCTTATGCTGCCGCCAAAGGAGGACTGAAAATGCTGACACGGAATATTGCCTCGGAATATGGACAGTATAATATTCAATGTAACGGCATCGGGCCGGGCTACATCGCCACACCGCAAACGGCGCCGCTGCGTGAACTACAGCCCGACGGTTCGCGCCATCCGTTCGATTCTTTCATCATTGCCAAGACGCCGGCCGCACGATGGGGAACACCCGACGATTTGGCCGGGCCTGCTGTCTTTTTGGCTTCCAACGCTTCGGACTTCGTGAACGGCCACATCCTCTATGTCGACGGAGGCATCCTTGCTTACATCGGCAAGCAGCCTTAAGTAACAAGCGTTTTATGGTAATAGTATGGCACGATTCGATAAGGAAGAAACGATACGGACTATGACAGACACGGGGCTCGTACCCGTGTTTTGCAGTCGTGAGGTTGAAGTAGCCAAGCAGGTTATCCGTGCGTGCTACAAGGGGGGCATACGGGTTTTCGAGTTTACGAACAGAGAAGAGGCAGCTCACGAAGTGTTTGGAGCAGTGAGTCGGTGGGTCGTTGAGGCTTGTCCCGAGATGATTCTGGGGGTCGGTTCTATTGTGGACGCTCCAACCGCTTCTTTATACTTGCAACTGGGAGCTAATTTTGTTGTAGGCCCATTAACGAACCCCGATATTGCGAAGGTCTGTAATCGCAGGCTCGTTCCTTATATCCCGGGTTGTGGCTCAGTCTCGGAAGTGGGATATGCGCAGGAGTTGGGTTGCGATATCTGTAAGGTCTTTCCCGGCGATGTGCTGGGCCCCGGTTTCGTCAAAGCGCTTAAAGCGCCGATGCCGTGGTCGCAAGTGATGGTGACGGGAGGTGTCAAACCCGAAGAAGCGAATCTGAAAGCCTGGTTCGATGCGGGAGCGACATGTGTCGGGATGGGTTCCAACTTGTTTCCGTCCGAAGCCATAACTTCCGGTGACTGGGAAAAGATTACGGATATCTGTGCGCAGGCTTTAGGTGTTATCCGTGGAGTCTGGAAAGAGTAAAAAAGAGTAGGATAGTTAAAGTAGTAAAAGGTAGTAAAGGAGTAGAATATGAACATGAGAAACGAACAAAAGACAAATTACAGGTGGGTGATCTGCGCGTTGCTTTTCTTTGCAACGACGATCAATTACTTAGACCGGCAAGTGTTGTCGCTCACATGGGATGAATTTATCAAGCCCGAATTTCATTGGAACGAAGATCATTACGGAACGATCACAGGGCTGTTCTCGCTCGTCTATGCCGTCTCGATGCTTTTTGCCGGCCGGTTTGTCGACTGGCTGGGAAGTAAGAAAGGCTTCTTGTGGGCTATTGGCGTCTGGTCGGCAGGAGCGTGTATTCATGCGTTGTGCGGCATCGTTACCGAGCAATACACCGGACTCGCCTCAGCAGCCGAATTGGCACAGGCTACAGGCGATATCGCTGTCGTTATCGCTACGGTGAGCATGTACGCTTTTATCATCGCACGTTGTGTGTTGGCGATCGGTGAGGCCGGCAACTTCCCCGCAGCCATCAAAGTGACGGCCGAATATTTTCCGAAGAAAGACCGCGCCTATGCCACGAGCATCTTTAACGCCGGTGCGTCGATCGGCGCGTTGATCGCTCCGCTGTCTATTCCTCCTCTGGCCAAAGCGTTCGGCTGGGAAATGGCTTTTATCATCATCGGAGCATTGGGGTTCGTATGGATGGGATTCTGGGTTTTTATGTATGAAAAACCGGAGAAGAACGCGCGTGTCAATCAGGCCGAACTCGACTATATTCTTTCGGATAAAGAAACGGACAGTCAGTCCGCCGATGTGTCGGAAGAGAAAAGCTCGTTTGCCCGTTGTTTTATGCACCGACAGACGTGGGCTTTCGCGTTCGGTAAGTTTATGACCGATGGCGTGTGGTGGTTCTTCCTCTTCTGGATTCCGTCTTATCTGAACACGCAATTCGGTATCAAAACGACCGACGGACTCGGTATGGCGCTTATCTTTACGCTCTATGCTATTACGATGCTCTCGGTTTATGGGGGTAAACTGCCGACTATCATTATCGACAAGACCGGGAAGAATCCGTATGCCGCGAGAATGCAGGCCATGCTTATCTTTGCCTTCATACCTCTGATTGTGCTGATGGCACAACCGTTAGGTACGATCTCCCCATGGTTCCCCGTTATCTTGATCGGACTTGGAGGGGCGGCACATCAATCGTGGTCGGCCAATATTTTTTCGACCATCGGCGATATGTTTCCCAAGTCGGCCATCGCATCCGTGACTGGTATCGGTGGTATGGCAGGAGGCATCGGCTCGCTGATCCTTCAGAAGTCGGCCGGTAAACTTTTCGTGTATGCCGGTGAGACGAATCTGCAATGCTTCGGCTTCGAAGGTAAACCGGCCGGTTATTTTATCATCTTCTGTGTTTGCGCCGTAGCCTATCTGATTGGTTGGGTGGTGATGAAAAGCCTTGTACCGAAATATCGACCGATTGAAAAACTGTAGAGAAATCGCAGAAACATCAAAATTACGATATCGATAGATTCGTAATGAGTGGAAATATTTTAAATCAAAAATTCACAACATATACTAATTTAATAATGTGTGTTGTGAGTTTTTGATAATAATAAGCGTTACGAGTTAAAAATTAGAGTGTAAGATAGAGTTATTTCTCTTTTTTTCTTATCTTTCGTGCGATAAAATATGATTTTAATATCGATTATTATGGGAACTTCTATTTATTATGTTTTTTGTGCATTGTTTTTGCTTATAGCAATCCACTTTATTGTATATAAGGGTTTTAAGAGGTTCAAATGCTTTGTTGCTGAAAAAAGTGAGATGAAATCATTTTTGGAAACATCCATGGGAATAGTTTGTTTCTTGGGGTTGTATTTTGTTATAAAATATGTGGAAAATGCGATTCTAATCATTGCTTTATCTATTTTGTGGATGGGTATGTTATTATGGATAGATATACTGTTTTTTAAAACGAATATGCTTGTATTTAAAACGAATGAAATTGTTTGTCCATTTCGTTGGAAACTTAGTTGGGAAAATATTGAAGCATGGAGCATTGATAAAGAAAAACGTACATTGTTATTATCATCACAAAAAGGCAAATGCTTACATCGTTTTGATCATATAAGAAAGGAAGACATAGAAGCTTTGTATAATGAAATAGAAAGAAATAAGCTTATTTGTGAAAGTTGATAAATGTACTTAAGCTTTTTTTGGGGGGGGTAGGTTTCTATAGTTTTATTGGCGTTGTTAAACATATATAGTTATTTCATTGTTTAGCTTTAGAAAAAGAAGTTTTAGGGATATTTCTATTATGTGTTTCGCTTTGCTATAACACTTTCCTTTTCGTTTGAACCTTGCTAAATAATGCCTTATTCTACTATTGTAATCTTCGACTGTATAAGTTTCTGTCTTTGTTCGAATATGTTTTGCATGAGGGAGAAATCTTTATAACTAGTTCAATTGTCAGAATAATACACTAATGCAGGAATGTTTTTTATCTTCTTCCAAAGCTTTACTCCCGTATCTGTGCTTCTGTCTCCACAGACAAAAGAGATAAATCGTTTTCCAAATCGATCAACAGCAATTCATACCCGGCAGTAGTTTTTTTTGAACCGATATATGTGTGCATCTCATCTAATTCAATAACTGAAACGGGCTCCTCTTTTTGTGGTAAAGCAACCCTCAATGCAATCTTTACGATGATTTATGCTTCCACATCTTGGACAATCGATAGTTTTTTTAGTAAAGATGGTAGTGTTATATAAATTTGACAATGTTTTGCCAAAATTAATCTTGAAAAGTGGCTTAACGAACCTTTCACACCGCCTCCGGATGACAACAATTAAGAGCCAAGGGGGATTAAAACTCTTATTTTTTTCGTTGGGCTTTATACCTTAACGGGGTACCCCTCGCTCATAATTTATTTAGGACAACATTGCATCACGTGATGTTTTTTGTAAAAAAACAAGAGGCTGGGTAAGTCGTTGGGTGAACAAAGAGCAAGATTATATATTGTAATAAGGAATACAACATAAATTCTCTTTTCAATTCTCTGACTCCAGTCGAAAACATGTTATATAGCATGTGTGGTTGTTATTTTATTTTTAAAAAGAAATGAATATCTTTGTCGACTCTAAAAAAAACAGCTTGAAATAAAAGTGAATCGTACGAAGTAAGAGACGATGCTGATACGTAGAAATAGATACTTTTGCACATCATGGAAGTGCTTCACGAAGTCTTCATCTCAATTAATATTTGCAAATATTAACGGGGGGGGGGTAACCTTATTTAACCTTTTGGTCGGTTTTTCAACCGACGTTTCCGCTTTATTTTCTGAACCGAATTTCTTTTTTCTGATATCGCGCAGACCGAATTTTTCTGTACTGTCTGATGCGATAGTCCCTTCTTTTTTGTTTGGTCGAGAAAGGAGAGGCCGGTTGATGCGCCAAACATCGAATTTACCTGTCATATTATTTGAACAACAACATAGTATTTATTAAAAACAATGAAAGAATGAAACGTAAACATTCAATTTGTAAATGGAAAGGAATACTGTTTGCCTTGCTGTGGACAGTATCGTTGGGTGCGTTTGCTCAGACCATTACCGTACGTGGTACGGTGATGGACGATACGGGTTTAACCGTTATCGGAGCATCCGTTGTGGTAGAGAATAACCGCACGATCGGTACGATTACCGATATCGACGGGAAGTATGTATTGGAGAATGTGCCTTCCCAAGGCAAACTTACGTTCAGCTATATGGGGATGCAAACCCAAACTGTGGCGGTGGCCGGACGGACAACGATCGACGTGACGATGAAGTCTGACGACAAGGTGCTGGACGAAGTCGTAGTCGTAGGGTATGGTGTACAGAAGAAGGCGAACTTAACGGGTTCCGTTGCCTCGCTTCAGGCCGAAGCGCTTGAAGCGCGTCCGGTGGCGAGTGTTTCTGCCGCATTGGCCGGAACGATGCCCGGAGTAACGACGATTCAGAATTCCGGTGCGCCGGGAGCCCAGACGGGAACGATCACCATCCGCGGTAAGAACTCGATTAATGCGGCCAGTCCGCTGGTGATTGTCGACGGTGTGCCGGGAAGCATGAACTCAATCGATCCGCAGGATATCGAGTCGATTTCTGTTTTGAAAGATGCGGCTTCATCGGCTATCTATGGTGTGCAGGCAGCCAATGGGGTCATCTTGATCACCACCAAGAAGGGAAAGACCGGAGAGCGAGCACGTGTGAATTACTCCGGGTTGGTGTCGTGGGCAAGTCCTACGGCCCGTCTCAATTTCCTCGGAGCGGCCGACTATGCCGTCTTGTACAACGAAGCCACACGCAACGAAAATCCGAACGCTCCGCTTCCGTTCTCGGACGATGATATCCGGAAATTCCGCGATGGTTCCGATCCGATCGGTCATCCCGATACCGACTGGTACAATGCGGTGATGAAAAAGAGTGCGATGGAAACTCAACATAACGTATCCATCAGCGGCGGATCCGAAAGTACGACGTATATGGCCTCGTTGGCTTATCTCTTTCAGGACGGATTGTCGCAGGAAAAAAGCTACGACCGGTATAACGGACGTATCAATCTCGATTCGAAGATCAACAAGTGGGTAAGCGTAGGAATGAATGCTTCGGCCTATCGCGGAACCGATCAGGACGAATTTGAAGGATTCGCGTCGTTACTGCAATACGTGAACCGTATTCCCCCCACGTTAGGGATTTATGACAAAGACGGGAAATTCAGTTATAACAACCTGAATAATCCGGTTGCTCATCAGGGACGAACAGGGCTTTACCGTCAGATAGATCAACAACTGAATGCAACGGCTTACCTTACGCTGACTCCGATCGGAGGCTTGAGTATCAAAGGACTTTTCTCGTTGCGTCACGACGCTCGCGATCAACGCAAATTCAAGAGACACTGGAGTTACGGAACATTCGATTCGGGCAAGCGTGAAGGACATCACAACTATTATAATTGGAACTGGTACACGTCGCAGTTGCTGGCCAACTATAATAAAACGTTCGGCAAGCATACGATTGGCCTTTTGGCAGGTGCCGAACAGGTGGAATATACGTATCGATACACCGAAACGAGCCGCTCCGGCGGCGGAAGCGATGATCTTCCCGAATCGCTTAACACGCTCGATGCTTCGTCACAGAAAAATCTCGATGGCGGATATGAAACGGCACGTCTTTCGTATTTCGGACGCGTTCAGTATGACTACGAGAACAAATACCTGTTCGAAGCCAATATGCGTGCCGACGCTTCGTCGCGCTTCCCGAAGGACAATCGTTGGGGGCTATTCCCTGCTTTCTCGGCCGGATGGAGACTGTCAGAAGAAGCATTTATCAAAGACCGCTTGGATTGGCTGAGCAACCTTAAGTTGCGTCTGGGATGGGGTAGAACCGGTAACGAAGAATTGAAAAATAACGATATCTATCCGGCTGTTCCCACGTATGCTTATAATGATAAGGATCACTTGACAATGTTCGGCAATACGCTTTACTCGACGGTGCATGAGTCACGCTACGTGAATCCGAACCTGAAATGGGCGACCGTAACCAACTACGAGTTGGGACTTGAAGCCGCATTCCTTAACAACATGATCGGTTTCGAACTGTCGCTTTACAAAAAACGTACGAACGACATGTTGCTTTATCTGCCTATTCAGGGAGTAGTTGGGATGAATCCTCCGGCACAGAATGCCGGAAATGTGGAGAACACCGGATTCGATTTGAGCATTTTCCACAACAATCGGATTAACAAAGATTTTAGATATACCGTTAATTTCAATGTGGCTTACGTGAAGAACGAGATTACCGATATGTTCGGTACCGAAGGTGAAGACCCGGATAACAAAAAGATCTGGCGTCTGGAAGGACATCCCATCGGCTCGTTCTACGGATTCGTGGCCGACGGCTATTTCAATACCGAAGAAGAGTTGAAGAATCATCCTAAACGTTTGGGACGTGAAAAGCTCGGAGACATTAAATACGAAGACCTGAATAGAGACGGAAAAATCACGGCCGGTGACGACCGCAGGGTGATCGGTAAAAACTTCCCGAGCTGGACCGGCGGATTAAACGTGGGCCTCTATTATAAAGATTTTGACTTCTCGATGCTTTGGCAAGGGGCATTCGACGTCGATGCGTATTATACGATGGAAGCAGCCTATTCTTTTTTCAACAGTGGAAAAGTACTCAAAAGACACCTCGACCGCTGGACACCGGAGAATCACAATGCTTCGTATCCGCGTATCACCAGAAACTCACAGACGAACTATGCTGTGTCGTCATTCTGGCTGCAAGACGCTTCGTATGTCCGTCTGAAAAATATCTCATTCGGATATACGCTTCCCAAGCAGTTGCTTAGCAAAGCAGGTATCGACAGATTGAAAGTTTTTGTGTCGGGTGAGAATTTGCTGACTTTCTCCGGACTGGACGGATTAGACCCCGAATCACCCTCCGATACGCGAGGCGCTTTTTATTCGAACGTGAAAAAAGTTTCACTGGGACTGAAAATGACATTCTAATTAAAAAAACGATAAAATAATGAAAATAAAACATATATATATGGTCGTTACGATGGCCGTGTTGGGTATGACTTCTTGTGTAGATCTGGATCGTTATCCGCTCGAAGAGCTGTCGGACAATAGTTTCTGGAAGAGTCCCGATGATGCCGAAAAAGCGGTCTCGAACCTGTATACTTCACTTCCTTACTGGGACGTGGACGGTGCGATTAATTCGGACGATGCGGTGCACGGTATCAAATGGGCGGCCGGCAATATCTCGAAAGGGGTGTATGATCCGCAGGATTTCGGATGGAAAGGAAATTACGAAGTGATTCGTAAGGCTAATGTGGTGTTGAGCAAGATAGACCTTATTCCCAACTATGAAGCGGAAAAGAAAAATCGTGTGCTCGGACAGGCTTATTTCTTCCGCGGATTCCAGTATTTCGATCTGATACGCAGTTTTGGCGATGTGCCTTATATCGACAAGCCGTTATCGTTAAGCGATCAGGAAGGTATCGTGCGTACTCCCCGCGAAGAGGTGTATGGAAAGGTGATGCAAGACTTCGACAAAGCCATTGAATATTTGCCGAAATCGTGGAAAGCGTCGGAATATGGCCGAGTAACCAAAGGTGCGGCGCTGGCCATGAAAGCTCGTGCGGCATTGTATTACGGCAAGTGGGATGTGGCTGCCGAGAGTGCGAAGAAGGTTATGGAGCTGAATGAATACTCGTTGTATGATGAGGAGAATACCGGAAAGTATCAGGAACTGTTTTGGGAGAAAGCCGACGGATGCAAGGAGTTTATTCTGGTTAAACAATTCAAGGAGGCCGAAAATTCGTGGTATCTGATCGGTTGGGAAGCATTCCCGACGAAAGGATGGGGCGGTATCAACCCGACACAGAGCTTGGTCGATGCTTTTGAAGATATCGAGGGCGCTCCGATTGCCAAGTCGAAGCTCTACGATCCGAAAAAACCGTTCGAAAATCGTGACCCGCGCTTGGAAGTAAATGTGTTGCATCATGGGGAAACCATGTACGGCGTTACGATTAACGTGGCTCCGTTGAAATCGGCAGCTCCGACCGGTATCGGTCAGCACGGAGATGCTACGGCTACCGGTTATTATCAGCAGAAATGGCTTGATCCGTCTATCGATCCTTCATCGAAAGGCTGGGATATGGGGAAAGACGCCGTGGTGATTCGTTACGCAGAAGTGTTGCTGACGTATGCTGAGGCTAAGAATGAGTTGTCGCCGTTGGACGATGAAGCCTTCAAGGCAGTGAACGCCGTACGTAAACGTGTGGGCATGCCCGAACTGCAAAAGACCGATGCCGGTAAACCGACGTATTGTGCGACACAGGACGATTTGCGCCAACGTATCCGTAATGAATGGCGTGTGGAGTTTGCGCTCGAAGGAGGCAAACGTCAATGGGACATTCGTCGCTGGGGCATTGCCAAGAAAGTGCTCAACGAACCGTTCTTGGGGCTGAAGTACAAGTTGGTCGATTCGCCCGATGCGAAAAAGGAAGACGGAGGAAAGATTTGTATTCTCTACGAAGGAGAGAATGTCAAATTGACCGGCAGCAAGTACGAAGATCATAACTATCTCTATCCGGTTCCGCAGGAAGAGCGTGATTTGAACAAGGCTTTGACGCAAAATCCGGGCTACCCGAATTAAAGCGTTCGAGCCCATATAAAAAGGCTGTCCTTCAATTTTTTTTGTAGGGCAGCCTTATTCACTTTTTTATCATGCAATGAAATATTTGAAATACGTTCTGTTCGGCCTGCTTTTCCTCGTTTATTTTACGGTATATCGGGGCGCGTTGTCACACGTGATTACGTATCATGAGCAACATCACCTGTTTCTTTTCTCCGCCTCGTATTGGCGGCAGACCCTTGCCTCCGAAGGCTGGCTGGAATATGTCACGAACTTTGTCATCCAATTCTTTTACTATCCGGTAGCAGGAAGCGCTGTATTGGCATTTATGCTTGCTTCCGTTTATTTTTTAACAGACCGCATCATCCGAAGATTCGTAGCAGGGGAGGATCCGTTGCAACTGGCCGTTGTGCCTTCGCTTTGCCTTTTCTTTTATACCATGCCTGTCGATCATTCCCTCAAAACGGTCGTGGGTGTGTTCCTACTTTTGTTCGTGATCAATCTACTGCTGCTATTTGTGAAACCAAAACGAAAAATCGTCCGTTGGCCGCAGCCGTTCGGCCGTCACGGACGCATTTGGCTGACTGTAATTCTCCTAACCGTATACGCGGCAGCTGGCTATGTGTTCTTTTTGAAATCGTATTCCGTAGGTGAGCGTATCATGCTCAAGGCCGAGCAGGCAGCCAAGGCCGGAGATTGGGAGAAGGTACTGGAATATACCGGAAATTATCTCGGTCGGGGAAGGAGCAATCAACTGATCGCTTATTTTCACAATCTGGCATTATACCATACCGGCACATTGCCTGATCGCTTGTTCGACTATCCGCAGGCATTGGGAGTCAAGAGCCTGTATTTTCCATGGGATGGGAATAGTCGTGAGAGTGAATACGGATACTTGCTTTATGAGAAATTGGGCTACCTCAACGAGGCGCATCGCTGGGAGTTCGAGGCGATGGTCGTGTGGGGAGAGACGGCTCCGCACCTGCTTAATCTGGCGCGTTATAACCTCTCGAACGGTCGTCCGCGCGTCGCGCAGCGTTTTATCAATCTGCTTAAGCAATCGCTCTTCTACCGCGACGAAGCACTCCGACTTGAACAGCAGACAGGGAATCCCGATCATGCGCTGCCCCGAAATGCGCTGAGAAATACGGAAGATGTACCGGCACGTTTTGCGAATGTACTGAATCTCGGCCCCGAACTGCAATATTTGTGCGAAAAAGATTCTACCAATCGTATGGCCTTCGAATATCTGATGAGCCATTTACTGCTGAGTAATCACGTGGAGCGGTTTGCTCGAAATCTCCCACTCATGCGCCGTTTTGCTTATCCTCGCTTACCACAGGCTTACGAGGAAGCTCTTTATATTTACGAATTGGGCGTAGGTCGGGAGAAGGTGTTTGAGATGACCGGCCTTACCGTCAGTGAAGATACGAAACGCCGTTTCGAACGTTACTATCGTCTGGCAGAAGCCCGGCAGATGGAGACTTTACAAGCCGAGTTCGGGAAAACGTACTGGTTTTACCTCAATTATATCAGTCCTTATGGTCCTAAAGTGATCCGTGATTAAAAAAACAAATTTAAAAACAATCGATATGAACACTCGATCTATTCCATACTTTCTGTTGCTAACCGCCTTCATGTTTGTCGGATGCGTTTCCTATCGTGCTCCCGAAGCACATTGTGAAGCACAACCCCGAATATATCCCGATTATGCCGGCGTTACTTTTCCCATCAATATAGCTCCGCCCAATTTCATCATCCGTGATACGGCGGAGGCTTATCAGACAGAGATTGGTTATGCGGAAACCGTGGCGATCCTCATTCGTAGCAAAGATCGGACGGTGCATATCCCCGAAAAGAAATGGAATACTTTGCTGAAAGAGGCACAGGGAAAGGACATTTTCTTTCGTATCAGTTTGCTGAAAGAAGAAAAGTGGATACGTTATGCGGATATTATCAACACGGTTTCCGAGCGTCCCATAGACCCTTATCTCGTTTATCGCCTGCTGTATCCCGGGTATGAATTGTGGAACGAAATGGGAATCTATCAGCGAGATTTGACGTCGTATGAGGAGACTCCGCTGCTGGAAAACCGCGACTTCGGCAAACAGTGTGTGAACTGCCATTCGTTTACTCTCAACTCACCGGAGACCATGATGCTGCATATCCGTGGAAAGCAGGGAGGAACACTGATCCGTCGCAACGGGCAGACGGAGAAAGTGAATCTCAAACCGGAAGAATATAAAAACGGTGCGACGTATCCGGCTTGGCATCCGCAAGGACGTTACATCGCTTTTTCGATGAATGAGATCCAGCAGTTCTTTCACGCTTCGGGCAAGAAACCGATCGAAGTCTCCGACCTCGATGCCGACCTTGTGATTTATGATACGCAAACTCGAAAGATGTTCACCGACTCGCTCGTTTATACACGAGACTATATGGAGACTTTTCCCGCATGGTCGCCCGACGGAACGACGCTTTATTTTTGTCGTGCGGAAGCTTATGCACCCGGAATGCCGCTCGACAGCATCCGGTACGACTTGTATCGTATTCGTTTCGACGAAAAAGAGGAACGTCTGCATGATCTTGAATGCGTCTATCAGGCGTCTGCAGTCGGTCGATCCGTTTCTTTCCCGCGTGTCTCGCCCGACGGACGATATTTGATGTTTACGCAGTTCGATTATGGGAACTTCTCGATCTGGCATCCTGAAAGTGACTTGTATCTGATGGATTTGCAAAGCGGAACGATTCGTGTGCTTGACGAAGTGAACAGCAACGATGTGGACAGTTATCATACGTGGGCTTCGTCGGGTGATTGGTTTGTCTTTAGCAGTAAACGTATGGACGGACTTTGGGCACGTCCTTATCTGGCCGCTTTCGACCGTCGTACCGGACGTGCCGGAAAGCCTTTTCTGCTTCCGCAGAAAGATCCGGAGTTTTACGATTCGTTTACGTACACGTATAATGTCCCGGAATTGATTAAAGCACCGGTAGAGAATAACAAAGACTTTTTGGAAGCTATCGGTCGGACAGCGCTCCGAACGACTCGTTGAGATGGCTGAAAATAGAGAGAAATAGCGCCTTTGACGCCTCCGGGAAGTTTCCGTACGATTTATTACGCTCTCTTCCGATGCCGGGAAGTCTCCGTAGAGTTTATTAGGCTCTCCACTGATGCAGGGAAGTCTCCGTAAGGTTTATTACGCTCTCTGCCGATGCCGGGAAATCTCCGTAGAGTTTATTAGGCTCTCCGCCGATGCCGGAAAATCTCCATAGAGTTTATTAGGCTCTCTGCTGATGCCGGGAAGTCTCCGTAGGATTTATTATGATCTCTTCCGATGCCGGGAAATCTCCGTAGAGTTTATTAGGCTCTCCGTTGATGCTGGAAAGTTTCCGTAAGGTTTATTATGATCTCTGCCGATGCCGGGAAATCTCCATAAGGTTTATTATGATATCCGCCGATGCCGGAAGTCTCCGCGACGCATCAGGGGTAGCTCTCATTATACCGTCCTCAATTGGGTTTTGATGCGTCAGCTCCCGAAAAATCCGGGTTAGATGAAAGTTTGATGATAAAAATAATTACCTTTGCCCCCGAATTTATATAACAGGGGTGCCTTACTTTTACAGGCTGAGATCATACCCTTACACCTGATCCGGGTAATGCCGGCGTAGGAAGATGTAGGTTTTTTGTCTCTTTTTTTACTGTATATTTCGTAGCTCCCCATTTTATTTAATAATGATAAAGAAAATGAGGAAGATTTTTTATGGAGTGGCCGGCTTATTGCTGTCCGGCGTATCGGTGATGGCTCAGGAAAGGGTCGATTCGACAAGTGTGTATGAACTCAACGAGGTGGTTGTTTCGGCCGTGCAGGCGCGGAGAGAGACGCCTGTCGCGTTTCGTAACGTATCGGCGGCAGAACTGAAGGCTAACAATATGGGGCAGTCTTTGCCCTATTTATTTATGCAAACACCATCGGTCGTTGTCACTTCCGACGGTGGAAATGGCATAGGCTACGCATCCATGCGCGTGCGTGGTACGGATGCGAACCGGATCAATTTTACGGTCGACGGTGTACCTGTCAACGATTCGGAGAGTCATGGTGTTTTTTGGGTCAATATGCCCGATTTCGCTTCGTCGGTCGAAAATATTCAGATTCAACGCGGGGCAGGGACTTCGACCAACGGTGCGGCCGCTTTCGGAGCGACTGTCTCGATGCAGACTCAACGTCCATCGCTCAAACCGTACCTCGAAGTCGTTTCGTCGGCCGGTAGTTTCGGTACATTCACGAACACGTTCCGTGGCGGGACAGGACTGCTTTGGGATCATTTCGTGTTCGATGCGCGCTATTCGAACGTGCAGACGGATGGGTATATCGAACGTGCCCGGGCGGACATGAATTCGTATTACGGCTCGGCTGCTTATTACAACGGCGGAACAATGATCAAGTTCCAGACTTTCGGAAGCAGCGAAGTAACTTATCAGGCATGGAACGGGGTTGATTCGGCCAAACTCAAAACAAACCGTCGCTATAACAGTTGCGGAGCTTATAAGGAGAACGGCGAAACAAAATTCTACGATAACCAGACGGATAACTATTGGCAGCATCATTATCATTTACTCGCTACACAACGTCTCAGCGACCGGCTGAACCTGAACGTAACGCTGCACTATACCGATGGGAAAGGATATTACGAAGACTACAAGGCCGGTGCGAAGTACGCATCATATAAATTGGACAATTATGTGGACAACAAGGGTAAGATTCACAAGAAAACTGACCTCGTGCGTCGCAAATGGTTGAGAAACGACTTCTACGGCGCCTTGTTCCGGATGAATTATACGCACGATCGGTTGCAGGCTTCTTTCGGCGCATCGGCCAATAATTACATCGGCGATCACTTCGGACGTGTGATGTGGGTTAAGACATCGGCCGGACTGCCGAAACCCAACTACGAGTATTACCGCAACCGTGGCGAAAAACTCGATTATAACGCTTACGTGAAAGCTACGTATCGTTTCTTGCCTTCGCTGAGTGCCTACGCCGACCTGCAATATCGCGGCATCAATTACCAAATCGACGGAAGCGATGATAAAGCCGGCGATAATGTGCATGTAAAGAAAACCTTCTCGTTCTTCAACCCGAAAGCCGGTCTTTCGTTCGAGCGAAACGGACATCATGCTTATGCTTCGTTCGCTGTGGCACACCGCGAGCCGAACCGCGATAACTTCACCGAAAACGGTCCTTCGGCACAGCCTACGTACGAAACGCTTTACGACTACGAAGCCGGCTATCAGTACACGGGAAGCATCTTCCGTGCCGGTCTCAACTTATACTATATGGATTATGACAATCAGTTAATTCTTACCGGCAAAATCAGTGAAATCGGAGAGCAGCTGACCTCGAACATCAAAGACAGCTACCGGATGGGTGCCGAGCTGAGTGGAGGCGTAAAGGTCGCATCGTGGCTCGATTGGAACGGACACTTGACGTTGAGCAGTAATAAAATCCGCAATTTTACGGAGTATGTCGATACGTACGATGCGAACTGGAATGACTTGCCTCAAACTTCGAAAAATCTCGGCACGACCGATATCGCTTTTTCTCCGAACCTCACGTTTGGAAGCACCTTTGCCTTCCATTGGAAGGGCTTTTCGGCAGCCTTCATGTCGTCGTACGTCGGTCGCCAGTATCTCGACAACACCTCGTCGCGTTTGCGCAGTTTGGATCCGTATTTTGTCAATGATTTGCGCATCGGGTACACGTTCCGTCCCCGTTTCATGAAAGAGATCGGACTCGACTTGAATATCCGCAACCTCTTTAACGAAATGTACGAAACGAACGGCTGGACATACAGTTATATCCTCGATGGGAAACGTATGACAGATTCCGGATACTTCGCACAGGCCGGAACGAATATGATGGCGCGTGTAACGCTGAAATTTTAAGCGAATAACCTGCTTTTCCACCATCCGGACGCCGCATGGCTAAGAACATAGAAACTTATTTAACGTAACAACATGGGATACGAACTGATGATTGAAATCGTCGCAGCCGCCATCATGCTGATATACCTGTGGCTCGAATATAAAGCCAGCATCTGGCTGTGGCCGGTAGGGGTCGTGATCCCTCTTTTCTATATCTATATCTATTTTGTCAATAAGTTCTATGCCGACATGGGAATCAACATGTACTACCTCGTGGCAAGTGCTTACGGCTGGTTCCGGTGGTGGAAAAGCGAATCTCTCCTCAAACAGGAACGCCTTGAGTCGGGTGAGACGGCAGTCTTGGGAGTGACCATACGGTATACACCCAAGACTTACTGGCCGAAGCTGTTGGCTGTTTTCTGTGCGCTATTCGCCCTGATCGCATGGGTGCTGATTCGGTTTACCGACAGCCCTGTGCCTTTCGGCGATGCGTTCACGACGGCTCTTAGCATCGTAGCCATGTGGATGCTCGCGCAGAAATATATTGAACAATGGTGGTTTTGGCTCATCGTGAATGCTGTCTCCGCCACCCTTTATTTCTGGAAAGGAATGATCCCGACAGCCGTCATATACCTCGTCTATTCTATTGTTCCTGTCTTCGGTTACCGCCAATGGCAGAAGATGATGACTTCTGCTGCGACGGAAAGCCCGACGAACCGTCATTCGCGATAGTAAATTCTCTTGACGCGCGGCGAGATGGATGTCAGAATCTCGTAAGGAATCGTGTCCAGCTTGTCGGCGATTTCGGTTACCGGAAGTTGAGGGCCGAAGATAATCGCCGTGTCGCCTTCCTGCGCGTTAGTGTCCGTAACGTCGACCATGCAAATATCCATACAGATATTTCCGACAATCGGGCAGCGCATCCCGTTGATAACGACTTCGCCCACACCGTTGCTCAGATGACGGTCGAGACCGTCGGCGTAGCCGATGGGGAGAATCGCCACCCGTAAATCGCGTTGGGCGTATGTCTTGCGGCTGTAACCGATCGAATCGCCTGCCGGTACGTCACGGATTTGCAGAATCGTAGTTTTGAGTGAACTGACCGGTTGTAACTTCTTCGCCTCACTGACCGATGCACTGATGCCGTAAAGCGAGATGCCGAGGCGTACCATATCCATCTGATGTCCGGTGAAACGTTCGATACCGGCCGAATTGAGAATATGTTTGAGTACCGGATAGCCTAATCCTGCTTCCAAAGCCTCGGCCGATTGTGTGAAAAGGCGGATTTGTCCACGCGTAAATTCATCGTGCTCGGGCGAATCGCTTCCGACCAGATGTGAAAAAACAGAGCGCACCACGAGTGAACTTTGTTGCTCCAGCCGTTGGCAAATCTCCGGCACATCCGACGGACGAAAGCCCAACCGGTGCATGCCCGTATCGATTTTAATGTGAATAGGGTAGGAGGTGATCCCCCGGCGTCCGGCTTCTTTCATCAGGGCATCCAGCAGGCGGAAGCTGTACACTTCCGGTTCCAATTGACGCTCGAACAGAATATTAAAACTGCTGAATTCCGGATCCATCACCATGATCGGAATGGAGATTCCTTCTTTGCGCAGTGCCTCGCCCTCGTCGGCCACCGCCACGGCCAGATAGTCGCAACGATGTTCCTGCAATGTCTTCGCTACTTCATACGAACCGGCTCCATATCCGAAGGCTTTGACCATGCAAACCATTTTTGTGTCGCGATGTAGCTTTGAACGGAAATGGTTGAAGTTATGCACTACGGCATCCAAATTCACTTCAAGCACCGTTTCATGCACCTTTTTCTCTAACAGCTCCGTGATGCGCTCGAAATGGAAGGCACGTGAACCTTTCAGCAGAATCAACTCGTCTCGGAAGGTTTTCATCGAAGGAGAATGAATAAATTCGTCGGTTGTCAGGTAGAACTCGCTTTCGCGCATCTCGAATGCGGAGCCGTATTCCTTCATATCACGGCCGATCCCGATAATACGGTCTACTTTCTTACGGCGGAACAGCTCTGCGACTTTCTTGTATAACGATTTGGGCAGCATGCCCGATTGCAAGATGTCCGAAAGAATCACGGTCGTTTTCAGGTCTTTTTCCGCGCGGCGGCTCTGTTGAAAATCGAGCGCGATATCCAGCGAATTAATATCGGAATTGTATGTGTCGTTAATCAGCTGACATCCGTTGATGCCTTCTTTTACTTCCAGCCGCATGGCCACCGGCTCCAATCCCGCAAAAACTTTTCTGTTCCTGAGTGACGTCGGTTTCAGATACAGCATCAAGGCGATGCAGTGAATCACGTCTTCGATCGAAGCATCGTCGGTAAACGGTATTTCATACGTTTGTTCCAGATTCAGCATCACACAGTGGATTTCGGTCGAAGTCTGCTTCTTGTCTATCTTCTCAATGTATAACGGCGCATCCGAATCTTTGCGGCTCCAGCCTACAGCTTTATGAGAGAGGCACGCCTTGTCGAGCGTGTGGGCGATAAACTCATCGTCGGCATTATAGATCACGATATCGCAATCGCTGAACAATGAGAGTTTTTCCATACATTTCTGCGTGGATGAAGCAAAATTTTCCTGATGGGCCTCTCCAATATTCGTGATCATGCCGATGGTCGGACGAATGATGCGTTGCAGCTTCTCCATCTCGTCCGGCTGTGAGATACCCGCCTCGAAGATACCCAACGTATGCTTATCGTCCATCTGCCACACGGAGAGAGGAACGCCGATCTGCGAGTTATAGCTGCGAGGTGAACGGACAATGTTGAAGTCTGCATGAAGCAATTGATAAAGTAATTCCTTGACGATGGTTTTCCCATTGCTGCCGGTGATACCGATAACGGGGATTTCAAATTGCTTGCGGTGATGCGCTGCCAGCGTTTGCATAGCCGTCAGTACATGAGGTACGATCAGGAAGTTCGCATCAGGCATCATCCGTGTTTCCGGCGGCTCATGATTGACGACAAAACTACGCACGCCCAGCCGGTATAGCTCGGGGATATATCGGTGTCCGTCATTCGTCTGCGTTTTCAGCGCAAAGAATAAGGTTGATTCAGGGAACGACAACATACGGCTGTCGATCAGCAGTCGATCGATCATACTATCGTTCAGGGTGCGGTTTGTGGCGCCAATTATTTGGGCGATTTCTTGGATCTTATACTTCATCATTATTCTTCGGTTTGTAGTCGTTCTATATCTTTTCGTTCTTGCTTGAAACAAAGGTAGGGCATTTTCTCATTGAAACGGTCTATTTTTAACAAAGTTTGTGTTAGGAATCGCCGATATGCTTCGCTTTGCGGATTAAACGGCCGATGATGGAGTGCTCTGCGAATTTCTTCTGCTTCCTTTAGCAGACGACGTGTAGGCTCATCCATGCATACTTCGACAAAACGTTCCCAAATGTATTGAATCGCGGTTGGTGACGGATGACACATGTCGTCTGCATAAAACCGATAGTCCCGTAACTCATCCATCATCAGTTCGTAGGCGGGGAAATAAGCGGTCTGTGTCGGGAAACGTTCTTGCAATGCTTCGACGGCAAGGTGTAAGGTCGATTTACTTAACTGGTTCGCATGTGCTCCGTCTCGCCAGTGTCGAATCGGACTGACCGTAAACAGCCATTGCAACGATGGATGTTCCTTCTGTAACTTCGCTATCAGAGGTTCCCATAGTGAAACGATCTCCTCGACCGAAAGACGGGTCCGTTCGAAATATTTTTCCGGAAGCTTGTGGCAGTTGGCCACCACCTGCCCTGTCTTTTTTAAACGATAGACGTATGCCGTCCCAAACGTTATGATGATACGGTCGGCCGACGATAACATGGCAGAGGCTTGTTGCAACCGTTCGTTTATCTGACGCAGGCACTCATCGGCCGATGTGGACGAAAAAGAGCTGTGATGAAAGAAACTATGGTATAAGCCTTCATACTGAAACAGATCGTCGGAGGTGAAAGGTGTTCCGTCTATCAGTCGCTCGATAGCCATGGCGACCGAAGCCGGGTTATAAAGTGTTCCGAAAGGATTGATCTCTGTGCGAAACAGACTGTCGGATAAACGTCGTCCGATCGATTCGGCAAAGCAGGAACCGAAGAACATTGTCCGGTGCTCGTATGCAAAACGGATAGCAGACCGAGGGATATCGATTTTCGTATAGAGTATCATCGTGTTTATTTTTAATGTCGCGTGTCTTGATTTGTATACATTATATATATAGCATGCAAAGAAAAAGAATTCTTCAGGTAAATGCGAAACTTTGAACTTAATTCATGCAAGTTTTGAGATATGTTATAAAACATGTTTGTGTTGTATGGTGTTGGAAGCAAGAGTGTTGAGTTGGAATAAAAATATACTTTTCTCTGTTTGTCATGGCTTTGGGATAATTTTTTTTGGTCGGTAGATTGAAAATACAGACCTTTGGACAATTTTTGTTGAAAAACGAAGCGAATAAACTATGACTATACTACGATATGTGACTGTGTTATGTGGCTTTGCTTTCTTCTCGACCGGTGTTTACGGTCAAATTACGTGGAAGAAGAAACAGCAAGAACAAAAACAGGAGTCTCCTTCGGCATTGAAGACTCCCGCGATAGAGCGAAAAGTTACGGAACTTATTGCTGATCGGGTGGATGTAACAAAGAAAAAGATCGTAACGGGAGAATTGGAACCTGTTACATTTGCAACGCAAGAGGAATTACTCGAAGCCGAAAATCTTCTTTTTCCGGCCGATGAATTATATCAATCCAATTGGGATACGTGTTGGGTCAATCCTTTTCGCACTAGAGACATTGCCATGCCGGATTCGTTCAGGATCGATTGTTCTACCTTTGTAATACCCATTGACAATGAATTGAAAGTTACTTCTAAATACGGCCCACGCCGTCGCCGAATGCACCGCGGAATCGACTTGAAAGTCTGTGTTGGCGATACGATTCGCAGTGCATTCAGCGGGAAGATACGAATAAAGAGCTATGAACGTCGGGGGTATGGAAAGTATCTGGTGATTCGACATCCGAACGGCCTTGAAACCATTTACGGTCATTTGTCAAAGTTTCTGGTTTCGGAAAATGAGATTGTTAAAGCGGGGCAACCCATTGCGCTCGGTGGAAATACAGGCCGCTCTACAGGTCCTCATCTACACTTTGAAACACGCTTCCTCGGCGAAGCCATTGACCCCAGCCACATCATCGACTTCGAAAATGGTGTCCCTCATCAAGATTTCTACGTTTTTCATAAAAACTCCCATCGTAACCGACATAATCTCTATACTTCTACATCTGAACATATCGTTTATCATCGCGTAAGGAAAGGTGAGTCTTTAGGAGTCATTGCACGGAAGCATGGTCTTTCCGTGGCGGAGTTGTGTCGGCTGAACGGATTGAAAAAAACGTCTGTGTTGCGTATCGGACAGACACTTCGTTGTGGTAAAACATCGACAAAGGTTTCGAAAAAAGCAACGCGGCTGGAACCGGCGCAACAAACGGTAGATGCTGAAACAGTTGTTGCAATGGAGGAAAAAGCTGCCTATCATCGTGTACAACAGGGAGAGAGTCTTTATTCGATTGCGTGTCAACATGGCACTACTGTCGATGCGCTTTGCAAGTTGAATAATATCCGCTCAACGAGTTCGCTGCATGAGGGACAGGAGATTTGTTACCGGGTGGCAAAGTCCGGTACAAAGCATGTTGTTAAAGAAGAAAAAGAAGAGATTGTTGTGGCAGAGCATACCCAAGATCAGGTATCGGAAGATGATAAGCCGGAAGCGAAAAACGTAGCAGAGAAAGGCAATTCGCTTGCTCAGGCCAATGTAGCTGCCGCGAAAAAGCCAAACAGCTCCTCCACACGTCGGAAAACACCGGTTTACCATCGGGTGAGGAAAGGCGATACGTTAGGCGCTATTGCACGGCGTCACGGGGTGAGTGTAGAACAATTATGCACATTGAACAACATACAAAAAACGACTGTACTGAAGATCGGACGTTCGCTGCGTTGTTCATGAAGAGAATATAAAATGGTTTGAGCACAATGTGCCAATTACTGACGATGCAATATCTTCCGTAATTGGCACGTTGACGTTATATAAAGTAGGGATATGGCAGATACCAAACAACAATTTGAAGCGGTAATCAAAGAATGCCGGGATGTTTTTCTGGCCAAGTTGTCGGATTACAGTCCCTCGTGGCGTATCATGCGTCCCGAGTCGATTACCGATCAGCTTTTCATCAAGGCCAAGCGGATTCGGAGTCTTGAGATGAAGAAAGTAAGTAAGGTGGGCGAAGGCATCCGGCCCGAATTTATCGCGATTGTGAATTACGGTGTGATCGGGTTGATACAGCTTGAGCTGGGTGCTGTCGACACGTGCGATATCGATGCGCGCCGGGCTTTAGAGCTTTATGATACGCACATGCAAGAGATTCAAACGCTGATGTATGCCAAGAACCACGATTATGACGAGGCGTGGCGGGGTATGCGGATCACTTCGTACACTGATTTTATTCTCACGAAGCTCAACCGCGTGAAAGAGATCGAAGACAACGACGGTAAGGTGATCGCTTCGGAAGGGATTGCTTCCAATTATATGGATATGGTGAATTACGCCTTGTTCGGATTGATCAAACTGACTTTCGGAGAAGATGCCTAAGCGATTTGTCATAAAAATGATCGCCGAATGCTGTCGCGTTTTATTGGGCGTGACATTTATCTTTTCCGGTACGGTCAAGGCGATAGACCCGATGGGTACTGCGATCAAGATTGGGGAGTATCTCGCCTCGTTTGGCATGGAATACGGCCGGTGGTTCGAAGTCCTCTTGTCGTTCAATATGATTGCTCTCGAGTTTATGCTCGGTGTGTGTATGTTGACGGCTGTCTACCGTAAACTGGCCACACTCGGTGTGTTGATCTTTATGAGTTTCATGACTCCCCTCACACTGTATCTCGCAGTTTTCAATCCCGTACCCGATTGCGGATGTTTCGGCGACGCATGGATCATAACGAACTGGCAGACATTCTATAAAAACCTCGTGTTGCTTGCGGCCGCCGTCTTCGCATGGATGTACTACAAGCAATTGACATCGTTCTATACGTACCGATCGTATTGGTTTGTGGGGCTTTTTTCGTACCTCTTCTGTCTCGGTTTCTGTTATTGGAATTACAACCATTTGCCGATTACCGATTTTCGTCCGTACAAAGTCGGAGCGAATATTCCGAAACTGATGGAGATTCCGCCCGATGCGCCGCAAGATGAATACGTTTTTGTTTATGAGAAGAACGGACAAACGAAAGAATTTAAACTCGAAGAGGCTCCGGCCGGTGATTCCACGTGGACGTACGTCGATGCGCGACTTGTGAAGCAGGGATTCGTGCCGAAGGTCAGCTCATTCGCACTGTTTAACGAGCACGGAGAGAACGTGGCCGACGAGCTTTTTACCCGACCGGGTATCGTCATGCTGCTTGTCGCTCACCGGACGGAAGAGGCAAGCGACGAACATATCGACGAGATCAACCATGCGTATGATTATGCCATGGAGCATAAGCTGGCTTTCTACGGCGTAACAGGCTCGTCCGACGGACACATCGCCGAGTGGGTGAAGCATACGGGCGCCGATTATCCTTTTTTGACGGCCGACGAGGTGTTGCTCAAGACCATCATCCGATCGAACCCGGGATTGGTATTGCTTCGCGAAGGTACGATTCTGGCCAAATGGCATCACAACGACATCCCCGGCGAAGAGGAACTAAATAAGGTGCTAAGCAGTTATGTAGAAGGTGATCGCCGAGAGAAACAGACGGAGAAGGAACGTTGGTTGACGGTAATTGCAGCTTTTGTATTACCTTTGCTGCTGGTTTGGATATACGATTATTTCCGAAACCGTAGATATCGAGGAATAAAGAATACATATAATTAACAGACTGAACAAATGAGGAAGAATATTGTAGCAGGGAACTGGAAGATGAATACCACCCTGCCCGAAGGATTGGCGCTGGCCAAAGGTTTGAATACTGCCCTGAAGGGGAAAACCGTACACTGCGACGTGATTGTAGGCGTACCGTTCACGCACTTGGCAAGTATCGTTTCGGCCATCGACACGATGAAGATCGGGGTGGCGGCAGAGAACTGCGCCGACAAGGAAAAGGGAGCTTTCACGGGCGAAGTGTCGGCCGCGATGGTCGCTTCGACCGGTGCAAAATACGTGATTCTCGGTCATTCGGAGCGTCGCGCGTATTATCACGAGACCCCTGAGATTCTGAAAGAGAAAGTGAAGTTGGCGCTGGCGAACAATCTGACGCCGATTTTCTGCATCGGCGAGGTGCTGGAAGAACGCGAAGCCGGTAAGCATTTCGAGGTGGTCGATGCACAGATTCGCGAGTCCCTGTTCGATTTTTCGGCCGAAGATTTCGGCAAGCTGGTGCTGGCTTACGAGCCGGTATGGGCTATCGGAACGGGCAAAACGGCGACGGCCGCGCAGGCACAGGAGATTCATGCGCACATTCGCCGCACCATCGCGCAGCAATATGGTCAGGAGGTGGCCGACAGCACGTCCATCCTGTATGGCGGAAGCTGCAACGCGGGCAATGCCAAAGAACTATTTGCCAACCCCGACGTAGATGGCGGATTGATTGGCGGAGCATCGCTCGAAGTCGAGAAATTCATGCCGATCATCGAGGCGTTTGAAGGATAACGGCACAAGCCCGGTTTGCTTTTCAACAAGGCTTATGAAACGTTATGTGTTTATACTGGGGCTTCTGGGGTGCGGCGGCAGTATGCTGACGGCGCAGGACTCCATCGTCGATGCCCTGACGCGGAATGTTCCGGGTCGGGGCACGGTGACGATTCACCAGTCGCCGGCCATCCGCCAGATGATCGGGCGGCCCTCGGCTTCGGACCGTACCGAGGAAGTAAACGGACGGCGGTACCTGTTATCGCCGGGTTACCGCATTCAGATTTTCTCCGGCAACGATCAGCGCAGCTCGAAGGGGGAAGCCTTCGGCAAGGAACAGCAGATCAGGAATCAGTTTTCGGACGTGCCGACGTATGTGTCGTACACCGCGCCGTTCTGGAGGCTGCGCGTAGGTGATTACCTGTCGTACGAGGAGGCATACGGTATGATGCAAAAACTGATCGGAGCATTTCCTTCGTTCAGAAAAGAGATGTTTATTACCAAGGAAGAGGTACGTATTCTTGTTCCGTGAAAATGAAAGATACTGAGACGTTGCTGGAAGTACGTCAGCAACTGAGCGAGCATTATCGCCGAATCATTGAACTGTTGGGCGAAGATACAGCCCGTGAGGGACTGAAGAAAACGCCCATGCGAGTGGCTAAGGCCATGCAGTTTCTGCTGAAAGGATATGATGAAGACCCTGAGGCGGTGCTGGCTTCGGCCATGTTTGAGGAAGAAGACTACAAGCAGATGGTCATCGTCAAGGACATCGATTTTTTTTCGCTCTGCGAGCATCACATGTTGCCTTTCTTCGGTAAGGTACATGTGGCCTACATTCCGAATCATTACATCACGGGGCTGAGCAAGATCCCGCGCGTAGTCGATATTTTCGCTCACCGTTTGCAGATTCAGGAGCGCATGACGCTTCAGATCAAGGAATGTATTCAGAAAACGTTGAACCCGCTCGGCGTGATGGTCGTTATCGAGGCGCAGCACATGTGCATGCAGATGCGCGGCGTGGAAAAGCAGAACTCGCTGACCACGACGTCCGACTTCACCGGCTCGTTTCAGCAGGCCCGAACGCGCGAAGAATTTATGAACCTGATCAAAAAATAATGTTTCGTCGGCTGTATGAAGTCGATATGCTCTATACCTGAAATAACCTGTTTTTTTATGCTGCTGAAGATTTATCCCGATCATCCGAACCGGAAAGAGATCGATAAGGTGATAGATGTGTTGCGCGACGGCGGATTGGTGATTTATCCTACCGATACGCTCTACGCGATGGGCTGCGACGCGTTCGACGTGCGCGCGGTAGAAAAGATTTGCCGTATCAAGGGCGTCAATCCGCAGAAGAGTAACCTCTCGATTATCTGCTCCGATTTATCGTCCGCCAGTCAGTACGCGCGCATCAGCAACGATGCTTTCAAACTGATGAAGCGTTGCTTGCCCGGCCCTTTTACGTTCATCCTGCCCACAAGCGGCGAGTTGCCCAAGATTTACAAAAGCCGCAAAGAGGTGGGCATTCGCATCCCCGACAATCCGATTGTGCGCGAGCTGGCCGACGCGCTCGGTAATCCGTTGCTTTCGATGTCGGTCTATGATCGCGAGAGCGACGACGAGCCGGAATACCTTACCGATCCTGAACTGATAGAGGAAAAATATGCCGGTCAGGTAGACTTGGTGATCGACGGGGGCTACGGTCGCACCGAAGGATCGACCGTGGTAGACTGTACGCGGGAGCCGTTCTCCATGATCCGTCAGGGCGTGGGAATCATCGAACTTTGAATGATTTAGAGGCGAAACTCCCTTCTAAAAAAATGAAAGAAATCAATAAAAAAAGGTATTTTTGTGCCGGTCTGTAAGTGAATTTTGCACACTTCTTCTATTTTTGTGCCGGCGGATTCCGAAAAGCCATTCAGAAAACAGAGTAGGAGAAGTATAAAAACAAAACATTATTTGACAGATGAAAAAGATTTTATTCAGTACATTATTTATTTTGGCCTGCTCGTTAGGAGCGGCAACGGCACAGCTTCAAAAAGGTAGCGTGCTGGTAGGCGGTTCGATCGGAAACATCAGTTTCGGACTGGGCGACGCAAGTGTTTTCAGTATGGGAATCACGCCTCGCGCAGGATATTTTATTCAGGACAATCTGGCAATCGGTGCCAAGGTGGACGCCGGCTTTGTCACTCAAAAAGGAGGCAATACGACGTATAATTACGGTGTGAACGGTTTCGGACGTTATTATTTCGGGCCGAAAGAATTCGATACGCTGCTGAAGCAGGGACGCTGGTTTGCCGAAGCCGGTGCAGGATTCTCCGGTATTAAGGGTGCCGATCCCGGGTTCAATCTCAACTTCGGACCGGGTTACGCGTATTTCCTCAACGAGCATGTGGCGGTAGAAGCCTTGGCGCTTTATAACGGACAGTTCGGCTCCGGCAGCGTACACGGACTTTCACTCAACGTGGGATTCCAGATTTACCTTCCGCTCTCGAAGATCAAAAAAATGAAATAAGCAACATGTTTTAAAAACGTTGTATCCGCCGGCTCCGGCAAACGAAAGGGCCGGCGAGTCAACAAAAAACAAGAGGGTGTGTCCAAAACGAGATGTTTGGGCACACCCTTTTTTCGTGTGTAAATACCCTGCCCTCGGGGAGCGGGGCGGTTACGTGGTTACGTCAGGAGTCCGACGTTTTTTTAGCTTTCGAAAGCACTTCCTGTTTGTAATGTTCGATTTCGGCATTCACGTAATCGATGAACGCGGCATAGTCCGTATCTCCTTCGATAAGCGCCAGCGCGTTGACCCTCTTCACCAGATCGCGGTAGACCTTGTCGCTTGCTTGGCGTGCTTCGCGCAGGGCTCCCAACGTCCGGCCGGCGCGCTCGTCCGTCCGTTCGTTCGTGAGTGAGCGTACTTTTTCGTTGGCGGCTCTCAGCTGTTCGACGAAAGGTTTGAGCGAAAGCAAATCGATCTGATCGGCGTATTTCGCTCCCAGATCGTCGATGAAATTGATCATCAACCCGGTCTGACGGTCGAGTTGCATACGTGGATCGATTTTGTAATCTTTCATGTGTTGGAGCAGTACTTTGGCGGCTTGCGCGTGCTCGGGCACGGGGAAGTCGGCAAATCCTTTCACGCTTTTGCGGTAACCCGCGTAGAGGCGATCGCGTAACGAGTCGGCTTCGATGATTTCGTCGGTCAGCATGCTTTTCTGTGTCAATTGCAGGCATTCGTCCTCATGAGCTGCGGCCTTTTGCAAGGCCTGTACCAGCGGAGTACATTTGTTAAACACGGTTACATCGGCCATAGAGCGAGTGGCCATATTCGTGATGTACAAAAAATGGGCGCCGTTATTCATGCGTCCTAAGTCGATGCTGTTAATTTCTTTATTCATGGCAATATCTATTTATATATGTTGTCAATCAGGTTGCTTTCTGTGTTTTCGTTCGTATGTTTCATACAAAACCGTATGGCTCTTATGTGGGGACTGCAAGCGTCATACAAAACTGTATGGCTCTTGCGTGGCTGCTGCAAGCGTCATGCAAAACTGTATGGCTCTTGCGTGGCTGCTGCAAGCATCATACAAAACTGTATGGCCCTTGCGTGGCTGCTGCAAGCGTCATACAAAACTGTATGGCTCTTGCGTGGCTGCTGCAAGCATCATACAAAACTGTATGGCCCTTGCGTGGCTGCCGCAAGCATCATGCAAAACTGTATGGCCCTTGCGTGGCTGCCGCAAGCATCATGCAAAACTTTTTTTTCTTCGCGCGGGGCACGCCAGCCCTCGGCTAAACGACTCGAATCGATATGGTTCGAAATTTGTTCACAAAATTAATAAAAAGTTTTTTGAATCTACCTCATTTCCGCCGAAAAAAAAATCAGGTCTCTTCAAACCTTTTGCGATAGGCCCAAAGACCGAGCGCGGGGTTGGAGATGTAGTAGATTTCTTCGCCGTCGACGGTGTTCCAGCCGTCGCGCAGGGTGTGCGGGCGATATTTCCGCGTCATGGCGTCGAGGTCGGCATACCCGAAGCCCACGCTTTCGATTTCGTGACGCGTCAGATGCCCCGGGCAGTAGGTGATGCGGAATCGTCCTTCCGATGTGCCATGAATCAGATGGGCGGCCACGCCGAGCGCCTGTCGCAGTTCTTCGTTTTCTTCGACATACCGCAGTACTTGCGGCGTAGGGACGTAGCCGTATCGGCGGATCAGCGTATCGTTCTGCGCGTCTTCGCCGAACTGTCGAACGCCGGGGGCGAGGATGATCAGTTCGCCGCCGTCGGCCATGGCCATGCGCGTGCGATAGATGCTTTTGTTGCCGACCCACGTGCTGCGAAACTCTTCGGGATCGAGGTAGACGACAGCTTTGCGTATCTCGCGGTCGAGCATGATGAAGTTGGTCCGTAACGAGAGGGCGGCGGCTTTTTCAAAGCATTCGGCATCGTCGCCCGCGAAGAGGCCGCGCATTTGCAGACCGTCGTTCCCGGCCGAAATAACGGTTTGCAGATAGACGACCGGCAGGTGGCGGATGAAATGTTCGGAGGCGTAGTTGAGCACGCGGCGCACGGGCGTGTCGGCGCGTCCCATGATCCGCTCCATGCCGTATGCCGCGCCGATAAAGTGGCTCTTGTGGATGCCTTCGGCGCCTCCTGTGCCGACGAGCAGGTTCTTGTTATAGTTCGCCATCCCGATCACTTCGTGCGGCACCACCTGCCCGATGGAGAGGATCAGGTCGTACCCCCCTTCGAGGAGCATGCGGTTCACCTGCATGGGCATGGGATAGCGCGCTACGCCGCCCGATACCTCGCCGACGTACTCGGCCGGCACGGTACCGACGTGCACCACGTCGTTGCGCCAGTCATGCACGCGAAAGAGCGAGCGGGGAATGCCGGGGAACATTTTCGCGATCTCCCCGTCGGTCATCGGAAAATGCGTGCCGATGGCGGGAAGAATATCCGTCAGGCGTTCGCCGTAATACGCGTAAATGTAGCGTGTCAGTTCGCCCGCCCGCGAGTGGAAGCGGGTAAAGTCGGGCGGGATGGCCAATACTTTGCGTCGCTCGCCCAGCCGGTCGAGGATCGAAAACACGGCCTGCTTCAGTTCGTCATGGCCGAATGCTTTATCCGGCGCTCCCTGTTCGTAGTAGATCATTGTTCGTGTCGTTTTGAAAAAAGTGTCGCGGCCGCGGGCCTGCTTATCGCATCACCCGCGCGTTTCCTTCCCAGATGCTCCATACCTGCGCTTCGTCGGCCGGTTGAGCATAGTCGGTGAGCGAGGTTACGGCCAGCGCGCCGGTAGCCCATCCGAAGCGTATCCACTCTTGCGGCTCCCATCCCCGGAGGATGCCGTAGAGCAGACCTCCTACAAAGCCGTCGCCTCCGCCGATGCGGTCGAGCACCCGGATCGGACGCGGCTCGACGCAGTGCCACTCATCGCCCGCGAGCATGATGGCGCCCCACAGATGATGGTTCGCGTCCGACACTTCGCGCAAGGTCGTGGCGAAAACCGATGCGCCGGAGAACGTGCGTTTCACGTTCCGGATCATTTCTTTGAAACGCTCCGTTTGGGCGCCGACGTTTTTCCCGCCGGCCTCCGGCCCGTCGATGCCGAGGCAGAGTTGGAAGTCTTCTTCGTTGCCTACGAGGATGTCGGCCACGGAGGCGATCCGGGCGAAGACGTCGCGCAACGCGCCCTCGCGTCCTTCCCAGAACGAGGCGCGGTAGTTCAGGTCGAACGAGACCCGCGTACCGTGCCGTTTGGCCGCGTACGCCAGCTCGAGGCAAAACTCGCCCGTTTCGTCCGAGAGTGCCGCGATCAGCCCCGAAAGGTGGAGCATCTCCACGCCTTCGCGCCCGAAAAGACGGTCGAGGTCGAAATCGCGCACGTTCAGCGTGCGACCTACTTCGCCGCTGCGGTCGTTCCACACGCGCGGCCCTCGCGCGCCGAAACCGCTGTCGGCCATATTGATCTGATGACGCAAGCCCCACGGCCCGCCCTGTGGCACTTCGCGCCCCTCGCAGGCGATGCCGCGGCTGCGCAGATCGGCTTGGATAAATTGCGCCACGGGACTGCCCTTGACGAACGTCGTCAGCGCTTTGACCGGCAGTCCGAGCGATGCCGCCACCGTCGCCACATTCGTTTCGGCGCTCGTGGCCTGCATCAATAGGGAACGGCTCGTATGAAACGGCTGTCCCTGCGCGGCGGGCGTCAACCGCACCCCCATGCTCGTCGGTACGACGAGCGACCATTGTTTCTTCGTCATGATGGTATGTCGTTTATATGTTCATGCGTGCGATTAAATCGAAAAGGCGTTGAATCCGCCGTCGACGGGTATCACCGTGCCCGTCACGAAAGCCGACGCGTCGGCTGCCAGCCACTGCACCGTGCCCAGCAGCTCTTCGGGGCGGCCTAATCTCCCGAACGGCGTATGTTCGACGATCCGGTTGCAGCGGTCGGTCGGTGTGCCGTCGGCGTTCGTCATCAGCGTGCGGTTCTGTTCGGTCAGGAAGAATCCCGGCGCGATGGCGTTCACCCGCAGCCCTTCGCCGAATTTCGCGGCCAGCTCGGCGGCCAGATACTGTGTGAAGTTATTGACGGCCGCCTTGGCACACCCGTAACCGATGACGCGAGTCAAGGGTCGCAGGGACGATTCGGACGAGATGTTGATGATGCTTCCTTTCTTTTGCCCGACCATCGTCTCGGCAAATACCATCGTCGGGAGTACCGTTCCGAACAGGTTCAGGTCGATGACTTGCCTGAAAGCGTCGAGGTCGAGATCGAAGAACGTCCGATCCGGCGCGATCGTGGCGCCCGGCATGTTGCCTCCCGCCAGATTGATCAGCACGTCGATGCTTCCGAATGTTTGCACGATGGCTTGCCGGCTCTCTTCGAGCTGTTCGCGCCGCATGACGTCGGCCGCGTGAAACATGGCCATGCCTCCGAGCTTGCGCAACTCTTCTTTCAACCGTTCGCCCTTCTCGGCGTTCCGTCCGAGGATGGCGACCTTCGCTCCTTCGCGCGCCAAATGTTTGGCGATGCAACGTCCCAGCACGCCGTAGCCTCCTGTCAGGACGATGACTTTGTCTTTTATACTGAATAAATGATTCATCGTGTATTTTGATTTTATGAAGTGGTCGATACCGTCAGCCGCCGAAACGCGTAGCAGCTCATCAGTCCGCACAGCGGCAGCGCTACGAAGATGCCGATCAGCAACAAGGCGAATCCGGCCAGTATGATGCCGATCTGGAGGAGCATGAGCAGAAGAAGTTTCGGTGTCGAACCGCGTGTGATCTCCCAACTTCGCCTGAGCGAGTCGAGGATACCCGCGTCTTCTTCTACGATCGCCATGTAATAAAACTGGAGGCGGATGGCTAAATAAATGCCCGGCACGAGGAGCAGCAACAGTCCCACGCAAACGATGAGGCCGTAAATGAATCGGGCCGCGAAATACACAAAGATTTTGCGGCTCATCTGTCCGTAGGCCGAGAACTGCGGCTCTTCACCGTCGATCGTCTGAAAAAGGTTTTTCACATATCCCAATTCGAAGATCAGCGAGATGAGCAGACCGATTAGTGTAATGACTACCGCGGTGATACTGAAAGTTCCCTTGACAGGTATCGGGATAAAGGCTTGAAGCAACATGCTGATGATTGCGTAGCCGATCAACAGTCCGCTCAGCACCCAAATTTGTGCCCACAGACTTTTCCACGATTTGCGGAAGAGGTCGGAGATAATGATTGGTTTGTCCATGGTGTCTTGTTTTTTTAAAACGATACACAAATGTACGATATATTTTGAAAACGGAAACGGCAGGGCACAAAAAAACCGGACATAAGCCCGGTTTTTCTATGACGTATGACCGTAGGTTTACGGCTGAATCCAGCGGATATACGCGAAATCCATCCGGTGAGGCAACTGCTCGTTTACCGGGTAAACGCGGAATCCGACACGCAGATGACCGTAGACTTTCGTCTTCTTTTTCAGCTCGAAATGGAGCTTCGTTCCATCTTCCTTTTTCAGTTGGAACGGAGTGGCCGAAACGAATTCGGTCGTATGATCTTCGGGGTTTTCGCGCGTGTAGACGATTTCGACGCCGAGCATGCTCTTGAGGCTCTTGCGGTCGATGACAATCCGGACGACGTATTCGTCGCCCACCGTCGGATGCGCGGCATCTTCGCCATACTCGAACGATTCGATTTCAAAGTCGTTCCAATGCTCGGCAACGTCTTTCTTCCACGCGGCGATGTTTCGAGCTTCGGCGTAGTCGTTCCGCGTGAGCGAAGTCGAACGCGTGGCCAGCTTGCTGTAGAACCGTTCGATGTAATCGTCGAGCATCCGTTTCATCGTATAGTCCGGCGCGATTTGCGAGATGGAGTTTTTGATGTATTGAATCCACTCGGGCGAATAGCCTTTGCTGTTCTTGGCAAAGTAGAGCGGGATAATCTCGTCTTCGAGCAGATGGTAAATCGTGGCGGCATCGAGCTGATCCTGATACTGCTGATTGTCGTACGTGCGTTGTGCGGTCAGCGCCCAGCCGGCGCCTTCCTTATAACCTTCGTACCACCATCCGTCGAGCACGGAGAAATTGAGTACCCCGTTCATCTCGGCCTTTTCGCCCGATGTTCCCGACGCTTCGAGCGGTCGGGTAGGGGTGTTCAGCCAGATGTCGACGCCCGAAATGAGGCGGCGCGCCAGACGCATGTCGTAGTTTTCGAGGAAGAGGATCTTGCCCAAAAACTCCGGACGACGCGAAATCTCCACGATGTGCTTGATCAGTCCCTGTCCGCCGCCGTCGGCCGGGTGCGCCTTTCCGGTGAAGACGAACTGGATCGGACACTTCTCGTTGTTGACGATCTTGGCGAGCCTGTCCAAATCGGTGAACAGGAGGTGCGCGCGTTTATACGTGGCAAAACGGCGTCCGAAACCGATCAACAACGCGTTCGTATTGATTTTCTCCATCAGCGTAACGACCTTGGACGGATCGCCCTGATTCTTCAGCCAGTTGTCGCGATACTGGTCTTTGATGTATTCGATCAATTTATGCTTGAGCGCCTTGCGGATTTCCCAAATGTCACTGTCCGGAACATGCTGGATGGCTTCCCAGATCGCTTTGTTCGACTGGTCTTTGAAGAAGCTTTTGTCGAAATTCTTAGCGCAGTATTTCTTCCATTCGGTAGCCATCCAGGTGGGCAGGTGTACGCCGTTGGTCACGTAGCCTACGTGCAACTCTTCGGGGAAATATCCTTTCCATACCGGAGCGAACATCTGACGCGATACGATGCCGTGGAGGTAACTCACGCCGTTGGCTTCCTGACAGGTGTTGAGCGCGAATGTACTCATGCAGAATTTTTCCTGACTGCCCGGGTTCGTGCGTCCCATGTCGATGAAATCCTGCCAGCTGATACCGAGCTTTTCCGCGAATCCGCCCATGTATTTGCCGAAAAGCGACTCCTCGAAATAGTCGTGGCCGGCCGGCACGGGCGTATGCACCGTGTAGAGCGACGAGGCGCGAACGACTTCGAGCGCCTGATTGAAGTCTAACTTTTCGTTCTGAATATAGTCGACGAGCCGTTGTACGTTGATGAGCGCGGCATGGCCTTCGTTGCAATGGTAGACCTGTTTCTTCAGTCCCAACTTGTTCAAGAGCAGAATACCGCCGATGCCGAGCATATATTCCTGCTTCATGCGGTTTTCCCAGTCGCCGCCGTAAAGCTGGTGGGTGATCGAGCGATCCCATTCGCTGTTTTCGGGGATGTCCGTATCCATCAGGTAAAGGGGCACGCGTCCGACGCTTACTTTCCAGACGTGCGCGTAGACGATCCGTTCGGGATACGGCACTTCGAGCACCATCGGGCGGCCATCGTCGGTCATCACCTGCGTGAGCGGCAATGTCGCGAAGTTCTGGGCTTCGTAGTTGGCAATCTGCTGGCCGTCCATCGCCAGACTTTGGGTGAAATAACCGTACCGGTACAGAAACCCGACGGCTGCCAGATCGATGTTACTGTCACTGGCTTCTTTCAGGTAGTCGCCCGCCAGTACGCCCAATCCGCCCGAATAGATTTTCAGTACGTTCGTCAGTCCGTATTCCATGCTGAAATAGGCCACCGACGGCTTACTTGTATCGGGCTTGACTTGCACATAGCTCTTGAATTGTTTATATACGTCGTTGATTTTGGCCATCAATTCCTGATCGGCCAGAATCGCTTCGATCCGTTCCTGCGGTAACTTCTGAAGCAACAAAACGGGGTTCCCTTCGGTCGATTTCCACAGCTCGGGCGAAATTTCTCCGAAGAGCTTCGCGCCTTCGTAATGCCAAACCCACCACAGGTTGGTCGCGATTTCGTGAAGCGGTTCTAATTGTTTCGGAAGTTTAGAATGAGAGTATATGTCTCTCCAAATCGGATCATTTGAAATCCTTGACTGAATCTTCATACTTTCGTTTTTTATAAATATAAGAATACGCAGCAAAGATAGTGTAAATTTTGCGTAATGTAAGCCTATTACACTGCTTTTTGCATGCTTCTGTCGTTTATGGACGCCTATGCGTGAAGGCGTTTTTTCGCTTTGTCGAATGCCTTATCGAACGCTTCGTAATAATAGCGGATGAATTCCTTCCATTCGGCCTGAGCTGCCAGCTTGAAACATTTTTCGCGAATACGTTCCCGTTCGGCTGCCTCTTTTCCGATGAGTGAAAGCAATGCGGCGGAGATATCCTCGACCACCTGAAAGTAGTTGTCGTCCGTCCGGTGAATAACGGCCACCCCTTCCGCGATCTCATCGCCCGAAATCTTTGTCTTGGCCCATAACCCGAAGCCGGCCAGATCGGTCGTTACGGTCGGGATGCCGAACGCCACACTCTCCAGCGGCGTGTATCCCCACGGCTCGTAATACGACGGATAGACGGTTGCATCCATACCGATCAGCAGGTCGTAGTACGACAGGTTGAAAATGCCGTCTTTCCCGTCTAAATAACAGGGTACGAAGATCAGCTTCAACTTGTCGTCGGTTGCATTTACGCAGCCCGAATGAATCATGAACCGGGTCGCACGGTCTTCGTGCATGTTGTGCAGCCAGTGCGTCAGGAAGGCGGTCTGCATGGGTTCGGGCGTGCGGAAATCATTATCCAGAGCTGCTTTCAGGTCGGCCCGTGGCGCGAAGACCCACGCCGGAACGAGCAGGAAAGCGACGACTTGCCGATCCAGTTTACCGGACGTACGCAGGCGGTTCATAGCCTCGATATAGACGTCGATGCCTTTGTTACGATACTCGTACCGTCCGCTCGTCGAGATGAGGAACGCGTCTTTGTCGATCGGGTGACCGCATAAGGTTTCGGCTACCTTCAGTAACTTTTTGCGGGCTTCGGCACGTCGTGCCGGATACGATGCTGCGTCCGGTACAAAATCCGGTTCGAATCCGTTGGGCGTTACCACATCGGGCGCTTTGGCAAGCAGTTGCCGGCATTCGATGGCCGTAATATCGCTGACGGTCGTGAAGCAGTCGGCGAAATGAGCGGCTTGCTTTTCGACCGAATGTTTGGCTTCCATGTTCAACTCTCCGGCCATCTGGTCGCCGTTGTATCCATTCATGTAGCCGTAGAGAGGCTTATCGTTTCCGGCGATGGATCGCCCGATGGAGGTCGCATGTGTCGTGAACACCGTAGCAATCCGCGGTACGTATTTCTGCAGGTACAACCCGCCGAAGCCCAGCATCCATTCGTTGAAATGAGCGATGACCTTCTTTTGTTCCAACCCGTGAAAACGGTAGAAACTTTCGATCGTTTTTGCGGTGGCGTAGGCAAAGATGCACGACTCGTCATAATCGCCGTAAGCCTTTGACGAATCGACCCCGAACGATTCCCACATCTCGTAATAGACTTCGTTTTTCTTCTCGAAGAAAGGCTGATAGTCGACTAAAATCACGGGTGGGGTGCCCGGTATCTGCCATCGTCCCGTGCGGACGGACAGCCCTTCGGAAGCTGCCGCTTTCACCCAATCGGCATAAAGCGCAGGGTCTTCTCGGAAGCCGGCATCCGGCTTTCCGCAGTCCGGGCCGATGAAAATAATCGTATCGGTAAAACGTTGTTGCAGCGTGCGTGCCTTAGTGGACAGAACGGTATAAATACCGCCTACTTTATGGCAGACTTCCCAGCTGCATTCAAAAATATAATCCGGTTGTGTCATTGTTCTTTTTGTCATAGTTGTCTAACCTTATAGGGTGTAGTCGTTTAGCCGGCAAAGGTACATGTTTTTTTCTTTTTTCCGTGTTTTTTTGTCCGAATCCCGGAGAATTGTCATACCTTTGATTGTTCAAAAAAATGTTTAATTCTAAAAGAAGAAACTGATATGGCAAAAAGAAGAAAATTAAAAAAGCATATTTCCAATCTGTTCAGGATGTTGTTTTCCGATTTGTTAATCTGTCATTATCTGCTTCCGGAAACGGACAAGGAAAAGGTCGTATCATTGGCTACGCGCATTGGCGAGCGGAACGATGAGTTTATTTGCCGCGCGCATCATGCCCCCGGTACCAACCGGGCGGAGGTGAAGAAATATTATCAAAAGTTATATACCGATCTGAAGACCGAATGGAATGCCTTGGCCGAAGAAATCGGCCGATTGACGGAAGCGCTCGATAAAAAAGCATGAAAAAGGCGATCTGTAGATGGCTTCTTCGGTGCATGGGATGGAACATAGGCCCGTCGGGCGACGATGTTCCCAAGTGTGTGATTTGTGTAGCCCCTCATACGAGTAACACCGATTTTCTGATCGGCAAGTTGTTTTACAACGCGGTCGGGAAACAGGCTAAATTCCTGATGAAGAAAGAATGGTTTTTCTTTCCGTTAGGATTAATCTTTCGGAGCATGGGTGGCGTACCGATCGACCGGAGCCGCAACCAGTCCATGACCGAGCAGATGGCGACCGAATTTGCGTCGCACGATTATTTCCGTGTGGCCATCACGCCGGAGGGAACGCGTAAGAGAGTCGATGAGTGGAAGCGCGGTTTTTATTACATCGCGTTGAAGGCACAGGTGCCGATTCAGCTCGGCTATATCGATTACGGCAAGAAAGAAGTCGGCATCATGTCAACTTTTTGGCCGACGGGCGATGCCGATGCGGACATCCGATACATCCGTTCGTGTTATAATGGGATCAGAGGCCATCATGGAGAGAAATTCGGAGAAGTCGCGGAAGAACGATAAAACGATAAGAAAACAGTTAGGTCTATGAATAGTAACAGCTCGTTGCGTATCAGTATGATTCAAGCTCCGATTGTGTGGGAAGACAGAACGGAGAACCTCAATTATTATGGGAAATTGCTGCATGGTTTAACCGGCAAGACCGATCTGGCAGTCTTGCCGGAGTTATTTACGACGGGATTATCGATGCGTGTGCACGACTTGTCGGAGCCGATCGACGGCAAGACAATCGCTTCGGTGAAGCAGTGGGCGAAGGAATACGGCTTTGCCGTGACAGGGAGCTTTATCGCTTCGGACGAGGGACGTTTTTATAACCGCGCATTTTTTATTACTCCCGATGGTCAGGAGTCTTATTACGACAAGCGTCATCTGTTTCGTATGGCGGGCGAAGATCGCAGCTTCTCGGCCGGCGATAAGCGGCTGATTGTCGATTATCTCGGCTGGAAAATCTGCCCGATGGTTTGTTATGATTTGCGTTTCCCTGTCTGGAGCCGTAATGTGGATAACCAATACGACGTGTTGATTTACGTGGCCAACTGGGTGAGCGTGCGCCGGGATGTGTGGAAGACCCTGTTGCATGCGCGGGCCATCGAGAATATGGCGTATGTCTGCGGGGTGAACCGTGTCGGTGTGGACGGCCGCGAGTTCGCTTATCACGGCAGTTCGAGAACGTATACTCCGAAAGGAGAAAAGCTGGCGGATGCCGGCGAAGAGGAAGAAACCATCGTCACGTGTACGCTGGAGCGGGGACCGTTGGATACGCTTCGGGAGAAGTTTCCGGTGTGGCGTGATGCGGATCAGTTCGATATCCGATGATCTGCACACATCGCAAAGAATGGCCGGATTTGTCGGTGATCGTTGCTTGCAGCGAATTTGCTCTGGCCGGGCAGGCTGCCGAATACCATCTGTCGATACGAATCACGGCATCGGAGACGGATGCCAAGACGCAATTTGCGCAGCTTGAAGACGCTTTGAGTCGTTGGCAGCGCGAATACCCCCATACGGTGCTCGTCTGGAGGCGTTACTTCCTTAGCGATGTCATGAATCAACACGATTTCTTGCGTGGATATGATAACGAAGACGCGGCATTGTCAGTCGTACAGCAGGCGCCCGGTCTGACGAAGGTAGCCCTCTGGGCTTATTTTGTGACATCCGAAAACTCCTGTGTGGCTAAAAACACGTCTGTACAGGCTGCGGAGCTGATTCGTCCGTCTTATCGCCACTTTTATCATACGCAGCTTCACGCATCGGTTTCCGACGAGGAGAAGCAGACCGCCGATATTTTTGACCGCTACACCGCCTTATTGGCGACGCAAGCATGTACGTTAGGCCGTCATTGCATCCGTACGTGGCTTTTTGTGCGCGACATCGACTTGCGTTATGCCGGCATGGTGAAAGCGCGTCGGGCATGTTTCGAGCGCGAAGGGTTGACATCGCAGACCCATTTCATTGCCAGCACGGGCATCGAGGGGCGGTATACCGATCCGCAGGCGCTGGTGATGATGGATGCGTATGCGGTACACGGCTTGGAAACGGAGCAGATCCGTTATCTCTATGCGCTTGATCATCTGAATCGAACGAGTGAATACGGCGTGACGTTCGAGCGGGGTACGATGGTGCAATACGGCGATCGGCGGCATATCTTTATCTCCGGTACGGCAAGCATCAACAAGGATGGCGAGATCGTGTATTCCGGCGACCTTGCCGGTCAACTCGACCGTCTGTTCGAGAATATCAAGGCGTTGTTGGCCGAGGCGGAGGCCGGCATGCACGATGTCATGCACATAATTGTCTACGTACGCGACCCGGGCGATTACGCTGCGGTCGGTGCATGGTTAGACGCTTATTTTCCCCAAATTTCCCGTATCATCGTTTGCGCCGCGGTCTGTCGTCCGGGATGGCTCGTCGAGGTCGAGTGCATCGCTGTCACGGCCGTTGGCGACGACCGTTTTCCGGCATTCTGAGAGAGAAGCTCTTCTTGTTTCGGTCGTTGAAAAGGAATATCGATGCCTTCCGCATCTGCCGGACGATCTCATCCCATACAGATACGGAAGGCATATATCAAGGTTATTTATTCCACACCCGCGGTGCCGGAGTTTTGGGCAGCGGTTTGCGGTTTTTCAGTTCTTTCATGACTTCTTCGATGGCACGGTTGAGCTGTTCGTCTTCGCCGTTCCATTCCTTCACCGGATCGTTGTCGATGAGAATATCCGGCTCTACGCCTTCGTTCTCTACCATCCAGTTACCGTTCATGTCGTAACTTGTGAAGAACGGCACGCGCACGTCGGTACCGTCGATGAACGGCAATGACGCCGTGATGCCGACAATTCCGCCCCATGTGCGGGTACCGATCAGTTTACCGAGTTTAAGGGCGCGGAATCCCCACGGGAACAGGTCGCCGTCGGAAGCCGAATATTTATTGATCAGACAGACTTTCGGGCCGACTTGCACCGCGTTGGGCACGGTACCGTTATGGGTCGAGCCGCGGCGCATGGTCATGCGGTACGGTTCGCGAGCCAGCCGTTCGAGGATCATCGGGGAGACGTTACCGCCACCGTTTGCGCGGTCGTCGATGATGAGTCCTTCCTTGTCGAGTTGCGGATAGAAATATTTGGCAAACTCGTTCAGCCCCTCTACTCCCATGTCGGGGATGTAGATATACCCGATTTTGCCGCCGGAAGCCTTGTCTACCTTCGCGATGTTATTTTTCACCCATTGGTAATGATAGAGCGAATGTTCTTCTTCGAGCGGGCGGATTACCACCTTGCGGGCGCCGTTGAGCTGTGCTTTGCTGTTGAGCGATAATTCCGTCGGAACGTCGGCTTTGCCTACGAGGAGGGCAAACAAGTCGTTTACCGTGTTGGTCGGTACTCCGTCGATGGCGACGATGAAATCGCCGACTTGGGCTTTGATGCCCGGCTCGGTGAGCGGAGAACGTAACGAGGGACTCCACGACTCGCCCGGGAGAATCTTTTCGAGGCGGAAGAAGCCGCTCTTGTCGCGCGAGATCTCCGCGCCCAACAGTCCGGTCTTGATGCGTTTGGGGCGATCCATCTCGCCGGTGTTCACATAGGCATGACCGCAATTGAGTTCACCGATCATCTCGCCGATCAGGTAAGTGAGGTCTTGACGATTCTTCACGTAAGGCAGTAATACGGCATATTTCTGCTTCATCGCTTTCCAATCTACGCCGTGCATGTTTTCGAGGTAGAAGCCGTCGCGGAAGGCACGCCATGCCTCATCGTAGATCTGCGACCACTCCTTGGCATAGTCGATCGTAATCTTCATATCCGAGAAGTTCACGGGGTCTTTCAGATCGATTCTTCCGGAAGGAATATCTTTCACAAAGACCTGCCTGTTTTTGAAGAATCCGGCTTTTTTGCCTCCCGGCTCTACCCACATGCGAGCGCCTTCGGCCACGGTCTCTTCTTTCTGTTTGTTCAGATCATAGACATAGGTGGAGTTGTTACGGCTGTAATACACTTTTTGTCCGTCGGAATAGAAACTGCCGTGATAGCCTTGCGGCAAGGGGAGTTTTACGATTCGCTCGCTCAGTCCGTCTTCATCGACTTTGACCGTGACGCCTTCGGGTTTCTTCTTCTCGTCCGTCTCTTTTTTCTTGCCTTCTTCTACCTTGATTTCTACTTTCTTCGGTTCGGCTTTGCTGCCGTCGTCTTTCGTCAGGAAGGGGGAAGGCGTGTCTTGGGTCAGCAACGCGAGGTAAACTCCGTTCGAATAGCCGTAGACATGGTTCCATTCTTTCGACCCGTAGGTCGGATTGAAGTCGCGCATCGAACTAAATACAAGGTATTTTCCGTCTGTGCTGAATGTCGGCGAGCCCGAATCGTACCACCGATCGGTTACCTGAATTTCTTTCTTGTCGGCGATGCGGTAGAGGTAAATGATGTCGTATTCATTGTCGGCCATGCGTGTATAGGCCAGCCATTTGCTGTCGGGCGAGAAGGTGACGTCATACGGTTCTTTCTTCGGGTCGCGCAGCACTTCGGTTACCTGTTTCGTCTCCACATTCAGCAGGTTGATTCGGTTTTTGCGGTCGGTGTACACGATCGATTTGCTGTCGGGGCTCCACTCGAAGTCACGGATATACGTATCGTTGTTTTTCGTCAGCTGAACGGCTTGGCCTCCTTCGGCCGGTTGCATGTAAAGTTCGGTTTCGCCCGTTGCGTCGGAGATATAGGCGATGTGTTTGCCGTCGGGCGACCAGGTCGCGCTGCGTTCGTGTGCTCCGGGTGTGCGGACGATGTTTTTCGTTACGCCTTTTTCGACGGGGAGGTTAAAGACCTCACCGCGTGCGGTAACGACAACCCGTTTTCCATCGGGCGAGAGGCTGGCGCTGCGCATGTATCGTCCGCCATCCTTGATTTCGTTGCGGGCGTACACATGGTCGGACGATAGCGTGACGCTGACTTTTTCGGCTTTCTTCGTGGCAGGGTCGAACCGATAGATGTAGCCTGCATTTTCGAAGACGATCAGTTTTCCGTTCGTACTTGGGAACTTGATGTCGTATTCGGTGAAGTCGGTCACTTTCGAGGTTGTTTTTGTTTTTGTGTCGTAGACGAAGAGGTTCATCGTGCGGTCGCGATCGGAGATGAAATAGATTTCGTTGCCGACCCACATCGGGAAGATATCTTGTGCGCGGTTGTTCGTGATGTTTTCGACCGTTTTCTTTCCGGCGTCATAGATCCACACGTCGTCCGCCATGCCGCCCTGATAGTATTTCCATGTGCGGAATTCGCGCATCACACGGTTGTAGGCCAGCCTTTTTCCGTCGGGCGAAAAGCTGCAAAAGCCGCCTTCGGGCAAAGGGATGACTTCGGAGAGTCCTCCTTCTTTGGCTACGGTGTACAGCTTGCCGTTGAATCCGGAGCTGATCCGGTTGCGGTAAACGATCTTCTCGCCGTCGGCTGTCCATGCCGTTACGATGTTGTTCGGTCCCATACGATCGCCCACATCATCGCGTTGGTTGGTAGCGGTGTAAGTTACGCGCAGCGGCTCGCCGCCGTCGGCCGGAATGGTGTACACTTCCGTATTACCGTCATACTGTCCGGTGAAGGCAATCGTTTTTCCGTCGGGCGAAAAGCGCGGAAACATTTCATAGCCCACGTGCGAGGTCAGCCGTTTGGCTTCTCCGCCTCGTGCGGATACTTTGTACAAATCGCCGGCATACGAGAACACGATGTCGTTACCGTTCGTGGCCGGGAAACGAAGCAGTCGCGCTTCTTCGGCCTGTCCCTGTTGCGCTGCGACGAACATCGCGCACATCAGGCTCCATAGTTGTTTTCTCTTCATACGTTTTTACATTTAATTTTAGAAGTGTACAAAGGTAAACATTATTACCTCAAATTACGCAATACGATGTCAAGAACGAAGAGCGAAAAGTGAAGCCCTTGCGGGCGTTGAGGTGTTTGATTGTTGATTTGTTGAGTTGTTTGCCGTGTAGGGGCGAACCTGTGTGTTCGCCCTTCGATGGCGTGGATATGAACATCCCCCCTTTCCCCCCTTCGAAGGGGGGAAGAGCGAAGCGAAGGGGGGTGTCATCCCTTCGAAGGGGGGATTTACGATGTTCCGAACGCAAATGAACACAAATGGCGCAAATCATGAAAGAAAAAAGAAACGATAACAACAAAAACAATTGTCAACCTTTTTCAGGACATGACACATGAGAGGTAGTGCGCACACACCCTGCGAGGTGGCCCGCATACACCCTGCGAGGAGGCTCGCACACATCCTGCGAGGAGGCTCGCATGCACCCTGCGAGGAGGCTCGCATGCACCCTGCGAGGCAGGTCGCACGCCCCATGCGAAGAAATGCACATCGGCATACGATGTCCGAATCCGAACGCAAATGACGCGGATGGCGCGAATCAACGCAAAGTGTAGCAAAGTAGTCAAGTAGTTAAGGTAGTCAGAGTAGTAAAGAATAACCATTGACAATTATTACATCAGGCTCTCGACGATCAGACGGGCGGCGTGCTGTGAGGCACCGGGTTGCCCGAGGGCGGCGATTACGCGATCGTAGCCCTTCTGCATACCGGCACGATAGGGCGGATCTTCGACGATGCGTTTCAGTTCGTGATGAATACGTTCGGCCGAGAACTTCGCTCCGAAAAGCTCGGACACGACTTCGCGTCCGGCAATCAGATTGACGAGCGAGATGTAAGGCACGTGGAAGAAACGGTCGAACACGAAATTGACAAGCCGTCCGCCCGAGACATGATAGCACACCACTTGCGGTACGCGGAAGAGGGCGGCTTCGAGTGTCGCCGTACCCGACGTGACCAGCGCGGCGCTTGCGTGCGAGAGCAGGTGGTACGTCTGTCCGTAGATGATCTTCGGTGTCGTTCTCTCACCAAGGCAAGAGCGGTAATCGTCGGCCGTCAGTCCGGGAGCACCTGCCACAACGGCTTGAAAATCGGGGAATCGTGCGGCGACGTCGAGCATCACCGGAAGATTCCGGCGAATTTCGTGGCGGCGACTGCCGGCGAGCAATGCCAGTACGGGTTGATCCGTCAGACCATGATCGTGCCGGAACGTATCGGGTTGTTCGCGCTGTGCCTCCCGGAACGCGGCGACGGCATCGACCGAAGGATTACCCACATAATCGACCGGATAGTCGAGCGACCTGAAAAAGTCGACCTCGAAAGGCAGGATGCAGAACATACGGTCTACGTAGCGACGGAACGATCGGATACGGTATTTCTTCCACGCCCAGATCTTCGGCGAGATATAATAATAGACAGGGATTGGCAACGTCGTTTTGACAAACCGGGCGATTTTCAGGTTGAACCCCGGATAGTCGACAAGCACGACCACATCGGGGCGATACGCGCGGATGTCGTCGCGGCAAAGGCGCATGTTCCGCAGAATCGTGCGGGCATGCAGCAGCACGGGAATCACGCCCATGTAGGCCATCTCGCGGTAGTGCTTCACGAGCGTACCGCCGACGGCTCGCATGAGGTCACCTCCGAAAAAACGGAACTCCGCGTGCGGATCTTCCGTTTTGATCGCGGCCATCAGATTCGAGGCATGCAGATCGCCCGAGGCTTCACCGGCAATAAGATAGTATTTCATCGGAGATTAATCATCGATTGGCCAGCCTTTCAGCGTTTCCATGAACGCGTAATCGGTCACGTCGAGTTTGCAGGGCACGAGCGAAGCGTATCCTTCGTCGAGCATCCGCGTATCGTTGTCCGGAAAAGTCGGTTCGTAGTTCAGAAACTCACCGGTGAGCCAGAATTGGGGTTCTCCGTTCTCGTCGCGTGTCTGCCGGTACTCCTTGATCCACCGTCCGTCGGCCTGTCGGCAAATCGCCATGCCTTTGACCTTCGGAATATTCGGCACATTCAGGTTCAGGTATGTGCCGTGCGGCAATCCCCGGCGCAGCACCTCTTTCGCAAGCTGCTGTGCCAGACGTACCGACTCGGAGAAATCGGCGCCCGGCTTGCATTGATACAGCGAAACGCCCATGGAGGGAATGTCGAACGCGCACCCTTCGACAACGGCACCCATCGTTCCCGAGTAATGCACGCTGATGGCCTGATTGCCGCCGTGGTTAATGCCTGAGACGACAAGGTCGGGCTTGCGATCGGCTACTTCGTTCAGATACAGTTTGACGCAATCGGCCGGTGTGCCCGTGCAACGGTAAACCGTCAGCCCTTCGGCACGTTCGATGCAGGTATAGGATATAGGGACGCTCGTCGTGATGGCTGTCGACATGCCCGATCGGGGTCCGTCCGGCGCCATGACGACCACGTCGCCCAGCATGCGCAGACCGTCGGTCAGGGCGCGAATGCCTCGCGCTTCGATGCCATCGTCGTTCGTGACTAAAATCAACGCTTGTTTCTTCATGCTTTTCTTTTTTGTTGCCCGCAAAAATACGGAATTGTTAAATCATCCCCAAATTTGCATTTCACGCCGCATAGGCCTATCTTTATGCCCTCAACCGGAAGGTCTATGCTCGATATACCGTTACATACCGTCGTCGGCCTGACGCTGCTTGCGCTGTACGCCATCTCCATTTTGGGGTTGGTGCTTGTCGTGCTGTTGGAAAACCGGAACCCGCTGAAAACGATTTCATGGGTCATTGTCCTACTGACGTTGCCGGGCATCGGGCTGATTTTTTACTTTTTCTTCGGACAGGATAACCGCCGGCAACGCATCATCTCGCGGCGCACTTACAAACGCATCATGAAACCTCTCCACTCCGATTTGCCGGAGCAGGATAAGTGTGTCGTTTCACCGGCTTATCAGCCTTTGGTGAATTTGCTGAATCGCGACGATCACAACCCGCTGCTCTACGGGAGTTCCATTACGACTTATACGAACGGAACGGATAAATTCGAGGCGTTTATGACGGCGTTGCGGGAGGCTCGTCATCATATCCATATACAATATTATATCTTTGCCGACGATGAAATCGGGCGGCAGGTGAAAGACCTGCTTATCACGAAAGCGTGTGAAGGCGTGCAGGTGCGTGTGCTGTATGACGACGTGGGAAGCTGGAATGTGAAGGAGAAGTTCTTTCGGGAGATGAAGGCGGCGGGCATCGAGGTGTATGCGTTCCTGCGAGTCGCTTTTCCTGTGCTTACGAGCAAGGTCAACTATCGCAACCACCGCAAGATCGTCGTGATTGACGGGAAGATCGGTTTTATCGGCGGGATGAATATTGCCGATCGCTACATCAAGGGGGTGCCGTGGGGCGTATGGCGCGACACGCATTTCCGGATCGAGGGGAAAGGCGTTCACGGCCTGCAATCGGTCTTTCTGATCGATTGGTACGTAGTCAGCAAGCAGCTGATCAAAGGCAAAGACTACTACCCCGACGAAGCCATCTTCGGCGATAACATCCTGCAAGTCATTGCCAGCGGGCCTACCGGGCCATGGCGTACCTTGCTTCAGGCGGTTATCTTCTGCATCACGAATGCCAAAAAGTACCTCTATATCCAGACTCCTTACTTCCTGCCTACCGAGAGCATGAATCAGGCGCTCCAGACGGCCGCGCTGGGAGGTATCGACGTGCGGCTGATGCTACCCGAACGTTCCGATACGCGGAGCGCGCATCTGGCCGCTCATTCGTTTCTGGACGATATGCTTCGGGCGGGTGTGAAGGTTTACTTTTATAAGGCCGGTTTCCTCCATTCCAAGTTGCTTTTGGTCGATGATGAGCTGGCCTGTATCGGCTCGGCGAACTTCGACTTCCGTAGCTTCGAACATAATTTCGAGGTCAATGCCTTCGTTTATCATCAGCCGTTTGCGCGGAAGATGAAACAATTGTTTATGGATGATCTGAAAAACTGCGAGACCGTTTATCCCGCTCAATGGCTGAATCGCCCGCTGACCAAACGACTGATCGAATCGTTTATGCGTCTGTTCTCGCCTCTTCTCTGAAGAAGGAGAAATGTACCGAGCCGTAGACACGCTCCTGGCTGAAGCAGGGATGTGCGGAAAAGTCGAACGTTTTGGGATGCTCCAGCACAAAGATACCGCCTTCGGAAAGGAGCTTTCCGTTCATTACAAGCTCCGGCAGCTTCGATAACTCCGGCAAGGCATACGGGGGATCGGCAAAGATGAAGTCGAAGGTTCGTTTCGGTGCGGAAGGCAGATAGCGGAACACATCACCGCGAATCAGTTCGAAAGCGTTGGTCTTGAGTTCGCCGGCAACCTTGGCGATAAATGCCGCATGCGCCCGGTTCGCTTCGACGGCCGTCACACGCGGGCAGCCTCGCGACAATAACTCGAACGAGATGCTTCCCGTGCCGGCAAACAGATCGAGGGCAGTCATCTCTTCCCAGTCGATCAGGTTTTCGAGCACATTAAACAGGTTTTCTTTGGCAAAATCCGTCGTCGGGCGAGCACTGAACGACGAGGGCACCTGAAACCGGCGGCGTCCGTAGATTCCTCTTATGATTCGCATCCCATCAACACCATTACATCGGCCGGTATTTGTGCGTTGGAAGGTACGGCCGGCAGATTCATCGGTTCGACTTGCATCAGGTAGCTCCGTAGCGTGTCGCGTATGTCGGAGAAGACCGCCGGCACAGCCCAAAGGAAGAGCTGATCATGGATCGGATCCAAATCCAACTGCTTCCAGATATAAAGCAGATAGTACAGAATATCTGTCCGGTCGTCGATACGAAATCTGTTGACGAGCCGTAACGCCCCTTTATCGAAACACGCTACGTCCATCGTGTCTTCCTGCAGCACGGCATATAACTGTTTCGGATAAGCGGTGCGACTTTGTTTCTGCCAGTAGAGCAGGAGGGGAGCGATACTATGCACGAACGTCGCTTGCGGTTGCAACTGCAGAAAGAGCGAATGTATTTCGGGGTCGATTCCGAAGAGCAGTACGGCTTCGAGCTCCTTCAGGGGTTGAAAGAGTGCCTTCTCGTCGGGCGAGGAGAACGTAAACGCCATCAATTGCTGTGTCCGGTCTTCTGTAAAAGCGGCTTCGGGCACAAGTGTGTAGGTTCCCCCTGTGCTTACGACCGATATGTCTTTATACGAATAAGAAAAAAACGGGTGTTCGGAGGACACCTCTCGTAACGTACGCGCGTACAATCTGGATCGGTCTAATTCGAGAGATTGGTAGAGGAAGCTTTTCGGTTGAGAAGGGATATGCCCAACAAAAGAAAGTCCACCCGGCGACAGCCGGATAGACATTCTATATTTTTCCGAGTTATGAGCCGTTAACGTGTCAGAAACACGAAAGTTCATACCGCGACTTACTCCCAGTTACCGGCGTTGTTGTTGATCTCCGTAACCGATCCGACCTTCAGACCTTCATACCGTTTCATCTTGCGCATCTTGTCTTTCAGATTAGCAAGCTGCTGGTTGTTCAAGTCGCTCAGATAGCTCTCGTAGGGCACACGACATTCGAACACTTTTACCGTATATCCCGACGAAGAAGAGAGTGTTGCCGTATCCATTTCGAACCGGGCATTGGCTCCTGCAACCGGAATAAATGCGAGCGAGTCTACATTATAATTAGCCCCGAACAAAGTATCTTTGGCCAGCACCCACATCGTGTCACGTCTGAAGTTCTCCAGCCCGTTTTTAATTACCTCATCGTTCTTTCCGGTCTTGCGCGCTCTCTCGATGATCGCCACCGCTTTCTTTTCCGTCAAGCCCGACTCCAATTGGTCGTCAGACAAAACACCTTCTTTCACGACAAACGGCAATTTTTCTTCTTTCAAGAATTTTCCCAACTCATCAAAATTCGCGGCATGACGCCCGTGCCTGTTTTTGTACTCGATCTGCGCCTTGCGGATATCGATCAGCCGATGCTGGATAGCCGTTTCGCGGGCTTTGTGTTCAAGATCAAACTCAATCGGGCCCATCACGCTTCGATAGCACATGTAAACCAGCAGCAAAGCCGCCGCAACTAATAATACTTTCAGTGTAATTTTCATGTCGTATATTCGTTTTTTTATGATTTCGTTGCTGCAAATATAAAGAAGATTATTTAAAGCTGTAACTTTATCGCGAAAATAATTTTACATCCATGATTCATCGGTTTATTTTTCAACAGATTCTTAACGCTTTTCCTTACGAACCGACAGCTGAGCAACGTGAGGCGATCGATACGCTCTCGCGTTTCCTGTCTTCTCCTGCGCCTAACGATGTCCTTTTGCTGAAGGGGTATGCCGGAACGGGGAAGACGTCGCTGCTCGGTGCCACGGTCAAAGCGCTGACGGCGTTGAAGCAGTCGGTCGTTTTATTGGCGCCTACCGGACGGGCGGCGAAAGTATTTTCGGAATACGCGGGACGCAATGCGTTGACCATCCACCGGAAAATCTACCGTCAGAAAACGTTTTCGAACGAGTTTGCCGGGTTCTCGTTAGCCCCCAACCTGCATAGAGACACCTTGTTTATTATCGACGAAGCGTCCATGATCTCGAACGATGACGCGGGCATGGCTTCGTTTGGTAGCGGGAGGCTCCTTGATGATCTGATTCGCTATGTCTACGGCGGCAGGGGATGCAAGCTGATTCTGCTTGGCGATGGCGCGCAGCTTCCGCCTGTCTCGCAAAGCGAAAGTCCTGCCATGAATGCGGACTACCTCAGAGGCTACTCTCTAGATGTACGGGAGTGTTCGCTTACACAGGTCGTGCGGCAGGATAAAGACTCTGGCATCCTTTTTAATGCGACGCTGATCCGCGACAGCCTGCGCCGGCAACAGATCGACCGGTATCCCATCCTCCGAATCGCGGGGTGCCAAGATATCCGTAAGGTGAGCGGCGAAGAGCTGATCGAAGAACTGGCATCGGCCTACAGTCGCGACGGGGCGGACGAGACGATCGTGATCTGTCGCTCCAACAAACGGGCTACTCTATATAATAATGGTATAAGAAACCGGATATTGTATAGGGAAGAGGAGATTTCGACGGGCGACCGGCTGATGGTGGTACGCAATAACTACTTTTGGACGTCTTCGTATAAAGAGATGGATTTCATTGCCAATGGCGAGATGGTCGAGGTCTTGCGTGTGCGCCGTACAATCGAGATGTACGGTTTCCGTTTTTGTGATGTGTCGTTACGGTTTCAGGACTACGATTTGGAGATCGAACTGCGTATCTTGCTCGACACGTTGCAAAGTGACACGCCGGCCTTGCCGAAAGAACAAAGCGATCGGCTCTTTTATAGCGTACTCGATGATTATGCCGACGAGTCCACGAAAGCCGCGAAGATGAAGAAGCTGAAAGTCGATCCTTATTACAATGCCGTGCAGGTGAAATATGCGTATGCCGTCACCTGTCATAAGGCGCAGGGCGGACAGTGGCGCAATGTTTTTCTGGATATCGGCTACATGACGAAAGAAATGTTGGGCGAAGATTTCTACCGGTGGCTCTATACCGCCTTCACCCGCGCCACCCATCGGCTCTATCTGGTCAACCTCCCCAAAGAATTTGAAGAAGAAGGGGGAATAGTTGTTAATGGTTAGCCGTTCGGGTATTGAAATGTTGAGTCGTTGAGGTGTTTATAGCCCTTCGGGCGTTGAGTTGTTGGCTGAAGACTGACAATTGAATGCTTTCAGGGGCCTGAAAGGGCACCTTAATTCGTTGCTCCTTAAAATATATTCATTAAACTGTTTGTCAATAAAATAAATGGAATAATTATTGGATATTCTTGCAGG
>NZ_RQYN01000110.1 GCF_003860135.1 Tannerella forsythia | reverse complement strand
AGCGTAGCGAAGTGAGTTCTCCGGATTTTAGACCTCCGAACGTCGCGCAGGCGAGCGAAGCGCACGAAGCCTTGATTTTCTTTTGCTTCGTTTTCTTGTATCAAGACAAGAAAATGAAGAGACAAAAGCAATTTCAAATTAAAAATTACGAATTACGAATTTTTGAAAACAATTATTACTAACAATTTTAAAATTTATCATTATGAAGACAATTCGATTCTTTACAGTATGGATTATCGCTCTTTTTGCGATAACAGTAACAAATCCGGCATGGGCCGCCGACACCACGCCTCCCATGCCGGGCGGCTACACCGGTCCCACCACCATCGAGGTGAAATGGAAACGCGGCAGCGACAACGTAACGACGCAAGCCAACCTGCGGTACATGGTGGGATGGACGAAAAAGTCGGAAGATAACTGGCAAAACAGCCATCCCGAGCCTTACCCCAAAGACATGACGGCATATACCATTACCGGCCTCGATCCGAATACCGAGTATCTCGTGGCTGTGCTGGTAGTTGACGAAGCCGGGAATAAGACGTGGTACGACACGCAAACCGTCACCACCGGCATCCTCGATAACACAAACCGGTCCCACCACCATCGAGGTGAAATGGAAACGCGGCAGCGACAACGTAACGACGCAAGCCAACCTGCGGTACCGGGTGAGATGGAAGAAAAAGTCGGGGGGGGGCTGGCAAACCAGCCATGGCGATTTTTTCACCAATTTCCCCAAAGACATGACGTCATATACCATTACCGGCCTCGAGCCGAATACCGAGTATCAAGTGTATGTGACGGTATTTGACGAAGCCATGAACTATCAGTCGTACGGCCAGAAAACCGTCACCACCGCCGCCGATACCGAAAAACCGAAAGCCGGATGCAACGGTAAGATCACCATCGGCACGGTAACGACCAACAGCATCGCGTTGAGCTGGTGCGCAGCTACCGACAATGTGACGCCGCACAGCCGCATGAAATATACCTATACTTATAACGAGGGATTTGGTGCAGGAGGTTTTCCGCCACAGAACGAAAAAACCGGCACAGCTATCACGTCGGGAACCATCACCGGTCTGAAGCCCGGCACAAAATACACCGTATGGGTCTATGCGACCGACGAGGCCGGCAATGAGAATTACGGTCCCAACACCGATCATATCCAATATCAATCGGTCAATGTGGAAACGAAGCCTGCGCCCGATACCCAGGCTCCCACGCCGGGCGGCTACCAGTCGGGCTACCCCAAAGCCACCGGCACCACCACCATCGAGGTGAAATGGACACGCGCCACCGACAACGTAACGGCGCCGGCCAACTTGCGGTACCGGGTGTCATGGAAGAAAAAGTCGGGGGGAAGCTGGCAATACAGCCATTCCGAGCCTTTCACCAATTTCCCCAAAGACTGGACGTCATATACCATTACCGGCCTCGAGCCGAATACCGAGTATCTCGTGGATGTGCGGGTAGTTGACGAAGCCAATGAAAGGCAGTGGTACGGCCAGAAAACCGTCAAAACCCCAGCCGGCGCGGGCGATACCCAGGCTCCCACGGCACCTGTTATTACGTCGCTAACATCTACCCAAACAACGATTACGGCAACTTGGGCGCCAAGTACCGATAATGTAACACCTCAAAACGAAATCGAATATGTAGTTTGGTATGGAATTTCCGGGTATGTGCTGCCTAAGTATCCTCCGAAAGGCGCCACTTCGTACACCCTTTCCGGTTTAGAACCCGGTAAAGAATATACGATATTAATAAGGGCAAAGGATGCCGCAGGGAATTATACCGATGGCCCCGAAAAGAAGATCAAAACCAAAGCCGCCGCCGATACCCAGGATCCCACGCCGGGCGGCTACGAAGCGGGCTACCCCAAAGCCACCGGTCCCGGAACCATCGAGGTGAAATGGAAACGCGCCACCGACAACGTAACGGCGCCGGCCAACCTGCGGTACGTGGTGGGATGGGCGAAAAAGTCGGGGGGGAGCTGGCAATACAGCCATCCCGAGCCTTTCACCAATTACCCCAAAGACTGGACGTCATATACCATTACCGGCCTCCAGCCGAATACCGAGTATGTAGTGAATGTGCTGGTAGTTGACGAAGCCGGGAATTGGAAGTTCTGCGGCCCAAAGACCGTCACCACCGGCGCCGCGGCTGTCACCATCCCCGTTACGGGCGTTACGCTCAGCCCCGCGTCGCTGAATCTGGAAGTCGGAGCAACAAAGTCGCTTACGCATACCGTCCTTCCGGCCACGGCTACGAACAAAACGGTGACATGGAGCAGCAGCAACACGGCCATCGCCACCGTCGACGGTAGCGGCACCCGGTACGGCCACCATCACCGTCACCACCGCCGACGGCGGAAAAACGGCCACGGCTGCCGTCACCGTCAAAGAGGCCACGGCGCCCGCGGTCAAAGTAACCTCCGTCACCCTGAACCGAAATTCGGTGACGATCAACGGCGATTACGAGGAGATAAAGCTCACGGCCACCGTCGCCCCGGCCACGGCTACGGACCAGTCGCTGACGTGGACGAGCGACAATCCGTCGGTCGCCTCGGTCGATGCCACCGGCTTAGTGACGATCCATAAGAAAGGCAAAGCCAGAATCACCGTCACCGCCAACGACGGCAGCGGCCGGTACGATACGTGCGACTTCAACGTGATCATGACCGTCAGCAACGAAACGGTCGACGGACTGCGTGTCTACGCCGCCGGCGGAGGCCCAACGCCGCGACGGTACATATATATAATGTAAACGGCGCGATAGTAAAAACGCTCTTCCTCCCCTCCGGCGATCATGTACAGCCCTTAGCCGACGGCATGTATCTGGTACGCGTAGGAGAACAGGTAAGGAAAATCCTTGTGAAGTGAAAAGTGAAAAGTGAAGAGTGAAAAGTAGTCAATGTAGTCAAATGTAGTCAAGGTAGTCAATGTAGGGGCGAACCTGTGTGTTCGCCCTGACACGACCGACCGCCTGAAACAGCCCAGGGCGAGATAATTCAGCCCAATGCGCAGCGTTGGGAAAAAAAGGCAACCCCTCGGCGGAGGGCTGAAAGCCTGACATAATAAATGTTGAGATGTTGAAATGTTGAGTTGTTTGCCGTGTAGGGGCGAACCTGTGTGTTCGCCCTGACACGACCGACCGCCTGAAACGGCCCTGAAAGGGCGAGATAATTCAGCCCAATGCGCAGCGTTGGGAAAAAAAGGCACCCCCTCGGCGGAGGGCTGAAAGCCTGATGTATTTTAATTGTTAATGGTCAATGGTTATTTGCCGGGTACATCATT
>NZ_RQYN01000109.1 GCF_003860135.1 Tannerella forsythia | reverse complement strand
CACGTTGAACGGATATTCAGGATCAAACTCGGCCAGTGTCGCGCGCACATGTTCCATCGCCGCACGCATATCCGAACCTCCTTTAACCTTAACATAGGCATACTGATGCGAATCTGCCCATTTGCGTGTACCCGTCAGATAGAAGGCCATCGGAACAACCTCGGTACGGAACGAAGCAAACTTAATATCGGGCATAATACCGACAATCTCCGACCTGCTAATCGTTGTCCCTACTTCCAATTCAAATCGATCACGTGCCGTCTCATTAAAGATGTAAACTCCATATTCCGTATGGGTATCTTCGATGCGGAAATTTCGTCCTTCCGAAACCGGAATACCCATCACGTCCAAAAAAGAATAATCGACGGGGATAACCTGATAGGTAACGTTTTTTCCTTTGTATCCTCTACCCAAATCACCGTACTGATCGGCACTCGACAGCAGCATCATCGAATACGTTACCGCTTCGATGCCGGAAAACTCCCTCATTCGTGCAGCGAACGCGTCGGTACTTTTCTGAATCTTATCGCTGATATTCGTAACAATCAATTCATCTTTCTCATATCCCAGTGCCGCATGCTTCATATAATGGTTTTGCAGGTACATGAAGCCGGCACCAATGATCAACGCAAACGAGGCCATAAACTGAAATCCCATCAACGTATTTCGAAGTCTTCGTCCTTGCGATGACAAGCCAAAGCTCCCTTTCAATGCCAATACGGGAGGAAACGAAGTCATATAAAACGCCGGATACAGTCCGGCTAACGTTCCGGTTGCAACCGCAATAAGAGCGGTGCTACCTGTTATCAACGGATGCGCCATGAAAGAAAGTTCCGCATCGACCAGGACCGACAAGGGACTATGGGCAAACAAATCGACCCAAAGAAGGGCAAGGATGTAAGCAAACAGACTGATAAGAACAGCTTCACCAATGAGTGACCAGCGGATCATACTTACCTCGGCTCCCATCACTTTCTGCGTGTTGATACTTTTGATGCGCATAGGTGTCAGCGCTGTGCTAAAATTCGTAAAGTTAATCCCGGCAATTACAAGAATAACGATGGCAATCGCAAACAGAACCGGCAAAGTCTCGCGTCCAGCTTTGGGGATAATGTCGTATGCCACCCCGGCAATATAATGCAAATCTATCAGAGGCGTAAAGTGAATATCGTTATCGGGATTGTTTAACGTAATACCGTGATCGGCTGTTTCGGGTGTGCGTTCAAAATTCTTTTTAAAGTTTTCGGAAATCAATGAAATATTGGCTGCATCATCTATCCGGATATACACATAATAATGAAAATCCCCCCATTTGTTCTTGTTCTCATCCTCCGGAATAGCTCTATAAATGATGTTTCCGACACTTGTGTTTGCCGGAAAATCACGATATACGGCCCCTACCGTCAACGTACGATCTCGCCCAAGCAGCAGTTTCCCTACGGAAGAACCATCGCCAAACAACTTGCGAGATAGACTCAGAGGAATCACGGCATGGCCGGGATTTTTTAACGCCTCCTTTGTACCTTCCACAAAATCGAATGTAAATACATCCATATAACCGGGAGTCACCGGCATTATCTTCTCCTTGTACGATCGTTTGTCACCATTCACCTCGACCGTAAAAAAGATTTGCCCCAGCAATGGATTGGCATTCGCTAAGCCGCCCGCCACGATATGCGGCGATGAAGCAAATAAACTTTCGGCCAACGGACGGCTGATATTCGCCTGTCTTCCTTCTTTATTAATAAATTCCATGCGGAAGATTTCCGCATGATCGGGATGACATTTATCGAACATTCGATCATAATCTACCTGCATCATAATCACCATAAACGCGGCGAAGGCGACCGACAATCCCGCCACGTTTAGCAGCGTCGCCATCTTA
>NZ_RQYN01000108.1 GCF_003860135.1 Tannerella forsythia | reverse complement strand
CGTCCGTGTCACGACCGAACAATCGACGCTGAATCACTCCGTGGGCGCCTATTACGCGTCGGAAGGAAACAAGCCCTCGGGCCACGTGACCGTCCCCGCCACGGTGAGCCACGGCGGAACGACGTATCAGGTAACGGCCATCGGCAGTGTCGTCTTTCGCGGATGCCGCGGCATAAAGTCCGTCACCCTCGCCAAGAGCATCGCCGAAATCAAAGACCATGCCTTCGAGAAATGTACGGGGCTGAAAGAAGTCGTCGTAGCATGGGATACCCCGCTCGCGATTGCCGCCGAGGTGTTTCAAGATGTGCCGCTCCATGAGGTGAAACTGACCGTTCCCGTGGGAAAGAAAGCGGCCTATACATCGGCTTCCGTATGGAAGAATTTCATCGTAGAAGAAGGAGAACCGACAACCTTCTACGATTTCAAAGTCGGCAAACTGTATTATAAGAAGACATCGGGCACCACCGTCAGCGTGTCGCGAGAAAAAAATGGAGAAAACGGTACATCTCCTTTTTATGCCGACGAAAATAAACCTTCGGGAAATATCGCCATACCTGCTACCGTCCGATACGGCAACACGACTTATCACGTAACCGGAATTGGAGAAGGTGCGTTTGCCACTTGCTCGGGGCTGACAAACCTTACGATTCCGAGCAGCATAACAAACATAGAACTGGGAGCGTTTCTTCAATGTTCGGGACTGACAAACGTTACGATACCCAACAGTGTAACGAACATCGGAAAAGGTATATTCTACGACTGCTCGGGACTGACGCATATGATCATTCCCAACAGCATAAAAAACATCCCTGAAATAATGTTTATGGGATGTACGAAACTAACGCATGTGACGATTCCAAGCAGCGTGACAAAGATAGAAAGAGAGGCGTTTGTAAATTGTAAATCGCTGAAAGAAATGATGGTCTACTGGGATGCCCCGCCGGTCATCGACGCCAATACGTTTGAGGGCGTTGCGCTCCATCAGGTGAAGCTCATCGTTCCCGTGGGAAAGAAAGCGGCTTATACGTCGGCAGCGGTATGGAAGAACTTCAACCCGATTGTAGAAGCGTCCTCGCCGGTGCTGTCTGTCTCTCCGGCAGCGTTGAGCATGGACGCCTCCGGAAGGAGCCGAACCGTCACCGTCGTGGCAAACACCCCTTGGACGACGACCTCGTCCGCCACGTGGCTCACCGTGTCGCCCCTCGCCGGATCGAACAACGGAACCGTCACGGTCACAGCCGCGGCTTACACCGGCGCGGCCCCGCGTACGGCTACCATCACCTTTATGACCGGTAACTTGACGAGAACGGTCAGCGTCACACAGACCGGTACAACAGCCGTGATCCCGGCCACAGGTGTCGCCGTAGAACCGACGTCGCTCAAGCTCGAAGTCGGTCAGGCGCGTCCGCTGACGGCCACCGTACTGCCCGAAACAGCCACCACGCAAACAGTCACATGGACGACCGACAACGCCGCCATCGCAACAGTCAACGAGTCGGGCATCGTGAAAGGCGTCGCACCGGGCACCGCCGTCATCACGGCCACCACAACCGACGGAAGCCATACGGCAACCTGCACAGTGACAGTCGTACGGAGCAGTTCGCCCGTCGTCAAAGTAACTTCGCTCAAGCTCTCCGCCACGACATTCAAAACCGAAGCGCAAATAATATTTCAATTGAAGGTCACCGTACTGCCCGCCAATGCGACAGACCCGTCCGTCACGTTTACGAGCAGCGATCCGTCGATCGCGTCGGTTGATGCCGTCACAGGCCTTGTCACCGTATATCGAAAAGGCACGGCACGCATCACTGTCACCGCTAACGACGGCAGCGGAGTCACAGCCGTCTGCGAAGTAACTTATACCGTCGCCAACGAACGAGTCGATGCATCCGTACGCGTCTACGCCCACGACGGAGCGTTACGTCTCACACTGTCCAACCCTGAAACGGTACATATATATAATGTAGACGGCGCGATGGTGAAAACGCTTGACCTCCCCGCCGGCGATCACATACAGCCGCTTCCGTCAGGCGTCTACTTTGTGCGCGTGGGAGAAAAAGTGGAGAAAATCTTCGTGAAGTGAAAAGTGAAAAATGTAGTCAAATGTAGTCAAAAGTAGTCAGCAGTAGTTAATGTAGGGGCGGGCCGGTGTGTCCGCCCTTTTTTTGTGTCGTGTTGTATCCGAGCGCAAATTACGCAAATCGACGCAAATTTAATGTTAATTGTCAATGGTTAATGATTATTTACCGGGTGCATGGTTTGGCGTGTACCACGCATAACAATTGACCATTGACCATTAACGAACTATATTAATACGCAAATAAAATGAGGACAAAAATTCGACCATAACTTAGAGCCTGTTTAAAT
>NZ_RQYN01000107.1 GCF_003860135.1 Tannerella forsythia | reverse complement strand
AAAGCCCGAATTATTTCAGCCCCATCCCGCAAGGGTGGGGTATATTGACATCCGGGCCTTGTTCGGAGGGCTGAAAGCCTGAATGAAATTCATGCTTATTTCTTCTATTGCGGAATCTGGGTTTAACGGACAAATTCAGCGGTCGGTTTTCATGATTCGGAGGTTTGATGGTTGAGATGTTTTAAGCTCACAAGCCTGCTTTCCAAAGCCCTAAAGCTAACCGGATGTTCTTGAATTGTGGGTTCAAGAATTTTGGTTGCGGACTATACGAAAGCGGGCTTGAGCTTAACGGAGTGGCTTACTTTGTCTGGCGAGCCGCTTTTATCCACGAAGCAACTTGCTCTTTGAGCGTGTTATCAGCCTGCTGGTCCGAAATAACTCCTCGCTCCAAGTCGAAGTTGTGTCCAAAGCTTGGCAGAGAAAACTTCGCTACGATATTGCCTCCGAACCAGGGGAAAGTGCTTGCTGCAAGATTAAGCACTGAGCCGCCACCATTCTGGCCGGGCGATGTGCTCATCAGCAGCATGGGCTTCTGCTCGAACACATTCATGTTTATACGAGATACCCAGTCATACACATTCTTAAACGCCGTGCTGAAGGCCCCATTGTGTTCGGCCAGCGAACAAATGATCGCGTCTGCGCTACTGATCTTTTCTTTAAAATCATGTGCCAAAGCAGGAATACCGCCCTCGGCCTGTCGGTCGACGGAATAGATAGGCATCTCATAATCATTGAGATCAACCCATACCACTTCGACATTATCTACGAGACTTAGCGCATATTCTACGAGCGCTTTATTAATGGACTGACGGGCAGAACTCCCGGCAAATGCTAAAACTTTCATTGTGTAATCTTATTTTAATGTATAATGTTAGTGAAATAAATATTCTGGTAGATGCATCGGTACTTCCATCGTTAACACGACGGCATCACTCAACGCTTTGACCGAAACCTCCTTGGTCTCCCACACTCCTAATCCGTCACTTGAGGATAGTTGTTCGCCTGCCACTTCGACCTGTCCGCTGATTACGAAGAAATATACTCCGTTATCTGATCCGTGAAGCTGGTAGGAGCGTTCTACGCCGGCCGAGAGATCGCCCCAGTTGAACCATGCATCCTGATGAATCCAAACCCCGGCATCATCGGCATTCGGAGAGAGTATCTGCTGAAACTCATCCTTACGTGCCCCATCCGCAATACTCATCTGCTGATAGCGTGGCGTGACACCTTGCCTGCGAGAGAAAACCCAAATCTGCAAAAAGTGTACCAATTCGTCACGACTGGCATTATATTCGCTGTGCGTAACTCCTGTACCGGCCGACATGACCTGTATATCTCCTCGACGGATCACGCTGCCGTTACCCATACTATCTTTGTGTTCCAACGCTCCGGATAGTGGAATGGAGATGATTTCCATATCTCGGTGCGGATGCTTTCCAAAGCCCTGTCCTCCGGTTACTCGATCTTCATTGATTACCCGAAGTACTCCGAAATTCATACGCTTGGGATCATGATAATCTGCAAAACTAAAAGTATGGAAACTTTTAAGCCATCCATGATTAGCAGCTCCTCTAGATCCTGCTTTGTGCAATACTTTCTTCATTTTTCCTGTTTGACTGTTTTTATCGAGTGCAAAGATACAGCGTCCAGAATGTCTGTAAGTTGATCTATGTTAAGAAATCGTTTACGCGTCAAAATTCAACGGTTTACCGGCCCGATAGAACGCTCATCATCTTTTTTTCATAACATCATCGTTAGCGTCATCGAAGAAGCGCGCGAATGAGGGGTTTGATTGTTGAGTTGTTTAGGGGTTTAGGTGTTGAATTGTTTAGGTGTTTGCCGGTCGACATTCCTTCAAAGGGGGAATGCGTAGTACCCACCAAACCATGTACCCGCATAACCATTGACAATTAAATTCGCGTCTATTCGCGGTTATTCGCGTCATTTGCGTTCTGAACATCGTCATTCGTCATTGATTTACGCGTTCGGACATTTGTCATTCAGAGCGCGAGCGATGA
>NZ_RQYN01000106.1 GCF_003860135.1 Tannerella forsythia | reverse complement strand
TAAGATGGCGACGCTGCTAAACGTGGCGGGATTGTCGGTCGCCTTCGCCGCGTTTATGGTGATTATGATGCAGGTTGATTACGAGCGTAGCTTCGACCGCTGTCATCCGGGAGTTGAGCGTGTGTTTCGTGTCGATTTGTCCGGGCCGGATATGTTTTCGACCATTTTGCCGCGCGGATTTATTGAAGAAGTGCTGAAAGCATCGCCGCATATCGAAGCCGGTACATTGCTCAATCCGTTTATCGGAGAAGTGTATTTCACGGTTACGACGAATGGGGAGAAACATGGCTTTCGTGAAATTGTGCAGACGTGTCACCCGGAAATCGTTCAGACATTCGGTTTTCCGATTATCGAAGGAAGCCCGACGTGTCTGCATCAGCCGGACAAAGTGCTTATTCCCGAAAGTATGGCGCGACGCTTGTTCGGTCACGAGTCGGCCGTCGGTAAGGCTTTGCATGCCGAGGCCGGCATTTGGAGCAAAAGCAGAGAAGGAACCCAAGAGTTGCCTGATTTAACGGTCGGCGCCGTTTACCGCGATTTCCCCGGTAACACTCAGTTACGCAACGCGATTTATACGGCTATCGACAACGACTACATGAAGACGGATTTCGGGGCGAGCAATTTCATCTGTTACCTCCGGCTTGATGATGCGGCTTCGGCCAATGATGTGGCACAGACATTTAACAGCCATTTCGATTTTGCGAATATCGACCGGCCGAATGAATCGATTAAACTTGTTCCGCTTACGGATGTTTATTATTTGAACGAAGGCGGCGATGGCCGTATCTTCCGTAGCGGCAATGCCGACGTGACACGCATCCTTTTTGCGATTGCCTTACTCATTTTGATTGTGGCGGCAGTCAATTATACCAACTTCAGTACAGCCATGACACCGATGAGGATGAAAAGCATCAATACACAGAAAGTGCTTGGCAGCTCGACGACGTTGTTGCGCCTGTCGCTTTTGGCCGAGGCGGTCATTATTTGTCTGCTTTCGTGGGTTGTCGCCATTCTGATTGTCGCGGGCTTAACCGACAGCATGATGCTTTCGTTCATTGAAGCCGATACTGCTCCTTTACACAATATACCGCTTGTCGGGCTGACGGGCGCCGTTGCTCTGCTGACGGGAATCGTCGCCGGACTGTATCCGTCGTTCTACATGACCTCTTTTCCGCCCGCTATGGTGCTCAAAGGGAGCTTCGGACTTTCACCCAAAGGCCGGCGGTTACGTACGGCGCTCGTCGGCTTTCAGTTTGTGATCTCGATGGGACTGATTATTGCCGCCGGATTTATTCAGCTTCAAAATCATTTTTTGCGAACGTATTCTACCGGCTTTGACAAAGAACAGATTGCTGTTGTTGAGTTGGGGCAGAGCCTCTCGAAACGTAGCGATGAATATACGAACCGTCTGAAGAGATTTGCAGGTATTGAAGAAGTGGCTTTTTCTTCCGAGAAAATAGGCTCTCAGGACGAATATGCTACGCAGGGGGCTGTATATAAAGGTGAAGAGTTTTCGTATCTTATGATTAAAGTTTCGTGGAATTTCTCGCGTGTAATGGGTATTTCCGTAGAAGAAGGACGTGATTTTTCAGAATCGGACTTGCGAGGCGAACGACCTGTTTTTATCTTTAACGACTACGCCAAACAACGTTTAGATATGGAATTGGGATTATTTAAGTACTGGAACTGGGCTGATTATATCGGCGAAATTATAGGGTTTGCCGAGAACGTGCAAATCACCTCGCTTCGTCACGAGAATCAGATTCTCTGTCTGGCAATGACAGGTAGGCCGCCTTTGCCGGTTTCGTATATCCGCCTGAAAGCGGGGACGGACATCCACGCCGCGGTAGAGCATATTCGCAAGACTATCGCAGACCTCGATCCGTCGTATCCGGTCGATATCGAATTTTACGACTCGATTTTCGACCGTCTTTATCGGAAGGAGACAAACCTGCGCAGTATGATTACCTTGTTCGGTTTGTTGGCCGTTATTTTATCGCTTGTCGGGGTGTTCGGCTTGGTGGTGTTCGACAGCGAGTACCGGAAGAAAGAAATCGGGATCCGGGATCCGCAAAGTATTCGGTTCGACGACACAGCAGATTCTCGTGATGTTCAACAAGACGTATCTCAAAATCGTTGCCGTTTGTTTCGCCTTTGCTGCCCCGGCGGCGTACTACGCGGTAGTAAAATGGCTCGAAAACTTTGCTTACAAGACCCCGCTTTACTGGTGGGTATTTGCGCTGTCGTTCGCGGTAGTGGCTTTGGTGACCTTCGCCACGGTGACGTTTCAAAACTGGCGTGCGGCGAATGCCAACCCGGTAAAGAGTTTGAGAAGCGAATAATTAAAAGTGAAAAACGAAAAGTGAAAAGTGAAAAATGGAGCAAAGTAGTCAAAGTAGTAGTGAAAAGTGAAGAACGAAAAGTGAAAAATGAAGCCCTTCGGGCGTTTGGATGTTGATTGGTTGGTTTGCTGAACGCTGACGAACCATTAAAGGAGTGCAACTTGTCATAACTTGTGAAACTTGTGGTTAAATCTGAACACTGATTGCTAA
>NZ_RQYN01000105.1 GCF_003860135.1 Tannerella forsythia | reverse complement strand
AACTTTTATCACGTTCAACTCTCTGACATGCGGCTCTTCTCCGTTCTGCTCCTTTCTTTCGTGTCCGCAAGGGGTTATGGGAAAGTGAAAAACGAAGAACGAAAAGTCCTTCGGGCTACACTTTTCACTTTTCACTCTTCGTTTTTCACTTTTCACTTTTCACTTCTCTCACTTCTTAATCAACTTCTGCGTATACGTCTGTCCGTCTTTGACGACGCGCACGAAGTAGAGTCCCGCCGGCAGTCCGGCCATCGGGATTTGGAACGTCGGCTCATTCGTCCGGAACGAGCGCAGCATCGTCATACCGCTCCAGAGCTGGATTTCGTAGGCGCTTCGATTCCAAACGACAGCTTGCGTAACTTGACTGTTGCTATTCATTGAAATCGCTTCTCCGGATAATTTCCACTGTAAAGTGGTTACATCTGTAACAGGATTGGGAGAGAGGCTAAAACTATAAGTAGACGGAAGTTCAAATTCTTTGTATATAATGGTTTCCGATCCGCATGGGTCATCGAAACGGACTGTGATATACACGCTTGATGCACCACTCTGAGGAGTGCCTGAGAAATCGGTAAAGTGATAGCCCTGTATCATTGCCTGCCAATTATTGGAAGCAGACCATTGAAAATTTCTGCCTAACTCCTGAATTGGATATACCGCTTCGACTTGACCTCCGGAAGCATCTAACTGTCCCACCAATAAATCATTTGTTTGCGTTGTGCCTGACTTCCATACAAGAATATCGTCATTCCTAAATGTTATATTGGTCCCTACAATAGTTGCTTTTACCCAACCTTTTTCTATGGGTGAGGTCAGCGATTGCTTACTTACGGATATCGAGTTATTTGTTTGTCCGTATACATGCAATCCCGGATGAACCTGCCATTGTACTTGTAGCCCCGGCGGTAGATTTTCTACCGTATAGGTGGCCTGATTACAGATAGCCGAAGGACCGGAGAGGAAGGGCTGGCAGATGGTTATAGCCTGTGCCAAGTTGGCAATTGTGGCTCCGTTAAAACGAACGGCTGCTCGTATCTCTGCGTTGGTAAATCCGGTTTGCCTAAATAGAGCCGTTGCTGTTCCCTGACCGGACTGCAACGTCATACTATTGTTACTGGAGCTCCACTGTACGGTTGCTCCCTGCGGAAGGTTCTTTATTGTGTAGGTATAGTTCGGCTGGTTGCAAATGGTCATAGGCCCGATGAGAGTAGGATACTTTGATGTATTCGTTGTCATTACACCGCTTCCATTGGGGTCTAACCAATTACTCAACCGCGTGCTGTTTGTTCCTCCTCCCGTCCAAGAACGATGAAATTGACCATATTCTGCTCTAAACTGTTCGCAATAAGGTCGTGCAGAATTATAATTTTGATTCCCATGAAGCTGGCCAACAACACGTTTGTTTTGGTTAAACAAAGGAGAGCCTGATGAACCATGTTCAACAACTCCATTATCAAAACTTAGAAGCCAATGATTATTATTACCTCCCCAACTAGAAGTTTGTAGTTGTTGGTTATCAAAAGAAATCTTCATGACATCACCGGACGGATGATGAATTCCTGTGCCCGAAGTCGGTGTATTGCCGCTTCTGTCCCATCCCAACCACGAAAAGCGCGGATCGCCGGCGGGAGAGTTTCTCAATTCCATTAATGCGAAATCGGTATTATTCCACGCCGCCCTGAATGTTGCCCGGTTATAGGTTACTCCACTGGTTGCATAACCTCCACTGCATGACGACATTTTGTATTGGAATTTAAACATCCAGTTTTCGGCATTGGAAATTTCGGATGATGATAATGATCCTTTCGGGATATCCGTATCGATACAATGAAATGCCGAGAGAAAATACGGTCTGAAACTTTGATTGGCTGTCATCAGCAATGAGCCGCTGCACCATTCCGTACCGTTAGAAAGAAGTACTAAGGCTACAGCATCCGACTCTTTACTCCAAGCAGGAAAACAAGCAACATTATTATTACAACTCCCCGAACTGCCTACCTGACCGTATGCCATATCGGAAAACATATTTGGGTCTGTGTTGAATCGTGTGGGTAACCCATAAATCAGGATCCGGAAAAAAGTTGTATAATTGCATTCATGG
>NZ_RQYN01000104.1 GCF_003860135.1 Tannerella forsythia | reverse complement strand
AGAGCAACGCTTCTGAAAGAGCAACGGACACCCCGCCCTGACGGGCACCCCTCTATAGAGGGGAAGCCGGTACACGCCTCTCCCCTCCTTTGGAGGGGTGGTCTGCAAGACCGGGGCGGCCTCCTTCCTCTGGAGGGGTGGTCTGCAAGACCGGGGTGGCCTCCCTTCCTTTGGAGGGGTGGTCTGCAAGACCGGGGTGGTCTCCCTTCCTTTGGAGGGGTGGTCTGCAAGACCGGGGTGGTCTCCCTTCCTCTGGAGGGGTGGTCTGCAAGACCGGGGTGGCCTCCCCTTCCTCTGGAGGGGTGGTCTCCCTGCAAAGGGTAAAAGACAGAACAATCGTAAAAGGACAGAACGTATGGCAACAACGCCATCGACGTTTCAACAATATTTTAAAAAATAAAGCAATGAAAAAGATGACATATACATTGATCGTGGCGGGGCTGACGATGCTCACCGCCGGTAAAAGCGCGTATGCGCAAATCCCCGAAGCGAAAAACGTTCCGCCAGATACGGTGATGTACCAAACAACATACGAAATGCGGCAAACCATCTCATCTCAATATGATAAGAGCAAAGATTTCTCCGAGGGGAAAGCGGCAGTCAAACGTAACGGCCAATGGGGCGTATTATCTTTCAGGATAGTGAAAAAAGAAGCAAAATAGTAGCAAAGTAGTAAAGGTAGTCAGAGTAGTAAAGTATAACAATTCATTCAATGTAGGGGCGAACCTCTGTGTTCGCCCCTTCCCTCGCCGACGTTTCGAACGAAAAGGACACAAAGGAACGAAAAGTGAATAGTAAAAAAAGTAGTAAAGTAGTAAAGGTAGTCAGAGTAGTCAGAGTAGTAAAGAATAACAATTGACAATTAATAATTAATTAATCATGAAGCGTACAAAACAATTATCGATTTGGATCATCGCCTTTTGGATGGCGATAGCTGCCGGCACCGCCATGGCGCAGGGGGTAAACATGAACCGTTATATCACCCTGACCGTAAAATCCGGCCAAGACATCAAACTGAGATTCCAGGCTGCGGCTGCCAATACGCCCGTACGTGTCGTAAGCGGATCGAAAAGCACAGATGTAACCGTAGGTTCTTCATGGAATCAAACTCAAACCTTTAAGTCCGACGGCACGACCATGACCGTCTATGGCGATATCATCGGGTTCGGATGTATGGAGAATGGCAGCTGGCTGACAGCCCTCGACTTCGCTCATAATATCCAATTAGAGGGGTTGTATTGCCACAAAAACCAACTCACCGCCCTTAATGTGAGCAGATGTACCCAATTAAAGACGTTGTATTGCTACAAAAACCAACTCACCTCCTTAGATGTAAATGGATGTACCCAATTAAAGACGTTGCATTGCTACGAAAACCAACTCACCGCCCTTAATGTAAGCGGATGTACCCAATTAAAGACGTTGTATTGCAACAAAAACTAACTCACCGCCCTTAATGTGAGCGAATGTACTCAATTAATGTGGTTGCATTGCTTCGAAAACCCACTCACCGCCCTTAATGTGAGCGGATGTACCCAATTAACGAAGTTGTATTGCTACAAAAACCCACTCACCGCTTTAGATGTAAATGGATGTACCCAATTAACGTCGTTGCAATGCTACGAAAACCAACTCACCACCCTTAATGTGAGCGGATGTACCCAATTAAAGCAGTTGCATTGCTTCGAAAACCAACTCACCGCCTTAGATGTAAGCGGATGTACTCAATTAATGTGGTTGAGTTGCTTCGAAAACCTACTCACCGCCCTTAATGTGAGCAGATGTACCCAATTAAAGCAGTTGGATTGCTTCAGAAACAACTTCTCCACCGCCGCGCTCAATCAGCTCTACTGCTCGCTGCCTAACCGTTCGGGATTATCCTATGGAACAATCAGGCCGGCCAAGGATGCATCCGATCCGCAGCATGCCAACGTAATCGCCTCGTCCGGCTCAATCGCTATCGGCAAAAACTGGGAGGTGCAATATGATAATGAATCCATTATCTCGACTACGGGTACGGAGACGTGCGGACCGGCACAAAATTACTACGACTTCAAAGCCGGCGGACTGTATTATAAGAAGACATCGGGCAGCACCGTCCGTGTCACGACCGAACAATCGACGCTGAATC
>NZ_RQYN01000103.1 GCF_003860135.1 Tannerella forsythia | reverse complement strand
AACTTTTATCACGTTCAACTCTCTGACATGCGGCTCTTCTCCGTTCTGCTCCTTTCTTTCGTGTCCGCAAGGGGTGAATTGATTTAAATACGTACCTATTCTATTTTAAAGGTAACTTTTGCCGATTGAGCAAGTTTGTCAACTAAAATGCCGTAACGAAAAACGTCAGGCTGGGTTGCATCACCATCCACCTTTAATAAGTAGGTATAAGCATTGGTTCCTGTTCTTACAAATGAATGCTCCATATTCGTTACTTGATTACCATAGGTTCCATATCCCAATAGCAGTGTGTGTTTCGAGAAATCGATCTGTTGTAAATCTTTGAAGTGTTTTAAATCTTCTTCGGTAAGTACCGATTTAAGTTCTTTCTCTGACCGGATAACCTTCGATTCTTTATGGTTACCTATCGCGGTTATTTTGGGCAGTTTTTTTATTATGGTTACTTCTGGAGAATTTGAGTTACCGGAAGAGATTGAATCTTCATTTTGCATCTCTTTTTCTACGGTCACTTCAGGAGCAATAACATCTTTCTTGCACCCCGATCCTGCTGTTAGCAAAAACAGAGCGCCTATCCATAAAATAATTTGCTGTTTCATGTTTTTTTGTTTTTTAAAATGCAGAAGCCAATATGGATAAAATTATTTTCTTCATGATCATTTGAGTTTTTTTATTGCTATTATTTTAATTTCAGGGATTAATGTCCCCGGCCAACAAGTATATTTTGAGTCTAATAACTGATAATCGACAGATACTTTCAATTTGTCTATTTTGTATTCATCCGCCAAATTCACAGGAAAATAAGGTTTGTTATTTATTAGTACAAGCCAACCACAGCCGTCTGTCGCCGGATTCTCATAAACAATCATAGACTCGTATTGCTGTTGAAGCTTTTTGATGGCTACTATCTTAATTTCAGGGATTAATGTCCCCGGCCAACAAGTATATTTTGAATCTAATAACTGATAATCGACAGACACTTTCAATTTGTCTATTTTGTATTCATCCGCCAAATTCACAGGGAAATAAGGTTTGTTATTTATTAGTACAAGCCAACCACAGCCGTCTGTCGCCGGATTTGCATAGTCAATTACAGCCTCTGCTTTCCGAACTTCAAGTTCTTCGGGGCTTCCTAATTTGTTCATTTCGCACCCCACTCCTCCTATCAGCAAAAGCAGGGCACCTATCCATAAAATGATTTTTGTCTTCATATCTTCTTTTTTTAAAGGTTTATAATTACTTTCCGCGTTTCGGATATTTCTTTTTAAACAGCAAATAATGGGTATCACTATAATATAATTTCAATTGCTTTGAAACTATTTCGAAGCGATGAACTTTATATAAAGCCTCTACATAGTTTCGACCATCGAAAAGTTCATTGATTTTAGTTCCTCCTATTTTTAGAAAATGAAGGCTTTCACCTTTTATCTGGTACTCTCCACCTATTTCATTTGTAGAAGTATGTCCTGTTATCGTTCCGTCACTTAAAAATGTTATTGTATAGCATTTTTCACACTCTTTGGGTTCGGCTTCCCGCAAAGTATGGTCTGCCGTGTTGCCGAAACCAGCCAGTTTCCATGTCCCGTACAATTCGGTAGAACCGTACTCTTCTTTCTCTTTCTCACACCCTGCTCCTGCCATTAGCAAAACCAGGGCACCTATCCATAAAATAATTTGCTGTTTCATGTTTTTCTATTTTTAAAAATTGATACATGTTTCCGCGTTCCGGATATTTCTTTTACGCTGCGCCTCCGGTGCGGTTTGCGAGGCGCATCGGCTTGTGGGGCGGAATATCGGTTGTTTTTTCCATAGTCTTATATTTTTTGTTATGGTACGACAAAGGTATAAATGTTTTTTTGATAAGATGCAACTATTTCGCCTGTTTTTTGGATGTTTTTTTGGTACCCGGAAAATAACCATTAATCATTTTCCAACCAAGGGCTAAAAGCCCGTTTTATTTCAGCCCCATTCCGCAAGGGTGGGGATTGATGTCCATTCCTTGTTTGGGAGGGCTGTAAGCCTGAATTAATTTGTCAGCATTCAGCATTCAGCCAACAGTCAAACAACTCAACACCTCAACATCTCAACGCCCGCAGGGCATCACTCTTCACTTTTCACTTTTCACTCTTCACTCTTCACTACTACTTTGACTACCCTGACTACTTTGCTCCATTTTTCACTTCTCGTTTTTCACTTATCTGCATTATTTGCGTTCGGATATTCTGATTTCGACATTTTATATCAGGCTTACAGCCCTC
>NZ_RQYN01000102.1 GCF_003860135.1 Tannerella forsythia | reverse complement strand
ATGAATGCAATTATACAACTTTTTTCCGGATCTTGATTTATGGGTTACCCACACGATTCAACACAGACCCATAAATTACAAGAGTAAAAGAGTAAGGACAAACGCTCCTCCCGTGCCGGGATGCAACGGGAAGATTACGGTAACAGAGATTACAGCAGACAGGGTCAAAATCACCTGGTGTAAGGCAACGGATAAAGAAACACCACAAAACGAGTTACAGTATAAAATATGGAGAAAAGATATCGTTACCGGCGAGGAAGATGTCTCAGAATGGGTGAAGGACCCTGATTACGGAGAATTTAGAGATTTGATACCCAATAGAAAGTATCAGTTGGATGTGAAGGTAAAAGACGCTTCAGGAAACGAAAAATGGTATGGCGAAATAACGGTCCAAACCGACAAAGATACCCAGAAGCCTATGGCGGGCACATTTACGGTGGGCACGGTAACGACGAACAGCATTGCCCTTTCGTGGACAAAAGGAACCGACGACGTTACGCCGCAAAGTAAACTCAAACATAGGGTGTGGTGGGAAAATGTATCCAGTGGTAACGCGGGATCTTCTTCGATAATGACAGATATCACCTCCTATACCATTACCGGTCTCCTACCCAATACCGAATATAAAGTAAACATGGCGGTGTATGATCAAGCCGGTAACTGGAGAGACTACGGCGTAAAGACAGTCAAAACCAAGCAGGCTGCCGATACCCAAGATCCCACGCCAGGCACATTGACGGTAGGCACGGTAACGACGAACAGCATCGCCCTTTCGTGGACAAAAGGCACCGATAACATAACGCCGCAAAGTAAGCTCAGGTATAATATCATGTGGAAAAAGTTACCCGATGGTGTTTGGGAATACTCCCACGAAAGCAATTATCCCGTCGATATCACCTCCTATACCATTACCGGCCTCCAACCCAATACCGAATATAAGGTCGATGTGAGCGTACGGGATGAAGCCAATAACAGTGTATTCTACGGCGAAAAGAAGGTTAAAACCAAGCAGGCTGCCGATACCCAAGATCCCAAGCCGGGAACCCTGACGGTGGGCACGGTAACGACGAACAGCATCGCCCTTTCGTGGACAAAAGGCACCGATAACGTTACGCCGCAAAATAAGCTCAAGTATATGGTGTGGTGGAAAAAATCATCCGATAGTGGTGATTGGCAGAACAGCGGCTCACACACCGTCAATATGACTTCCTATACCATTACCGGCCTCCAACCCGATACCGAGTATAAGGTCGATGTGCGGGTATACGATGAAGCCGATAACTGGAGAGACTACGGCGAAAAGACCGTCAAAACCAAGCAGGCCACCGATACCCAGAGTCCCACGCCGGGAACCCTGACGGTGGGCACGGTAACGACCAACAGCATCGCCCTTTCATGGACACGCGGCACCGATAACATAACGCCGCAGAATAAACTCAGGTATCGGGTAGCATGGAAAAAAACGTCCGATCCCGATATTGCTGCTAGTTGGAAATACAGCCATCCCGAAGATAATCCCGCTGTCGATATGACTTCCTATACCATCACCGGCCTCCAACCCAATACCGAGTATATAGTGGATGTGCAAGTATGGGATGAAGTCGGTCGCCATAAATGGTACGGCGAAAAGAAGGTCAAAACCAAGCAGGCTACGACACCTTCGGTGCCGGTAACGGGCGTTACGCTGAACCGCAACTCGGTCACGATCGATGGCGACTACTCGACCATACAGCTCACGGCCACCGTACACCCGTCGAACGCTTCGGACAAATCTCTGACATGGGCCAGCAGCGACCCGACCGTCGTCTCGGTCGATTCCAAAGGACTCGTGACGATCCATAAGAAAGGCAAAGCACGCGTCACGGCCACGGCCAACGATGGCAGCGGCCAAAGCGATACCTGTGTCTTCGACGTGATCCGCACCGTAGCCAACGAAACGGTCGACGGCCTGCGCGTCTACGCCCACGGCAGCGCGCTGTACCTCACACTCCCCGCAGCCGAGACGGTACATATATATAATGTAGGAGGCTCCCTCGTGAAGACGCTCTTCCTCCCCGCCGGCGATCATGTACAGCCATTGGCCCCGGGCGTGTATCTGGTGCGCGTAGGAGAACAGGTAACGAAAATCCTTGTGAAGTGAAAAACGAAAAGTGAATAGTGAAAAGTAGTCAGCAAGTAGTTAATGTAGTCAATGTAGGGGCGAACCTGTGTGTTCGCCCTTACCCTCGCCGACGCTTCGAACGCAAAGGACAATGTCCGAACGCGAAAAGCAATTACGAATTACG
>NZ_RQYN01000101.1 GCF_003860135.1 Tannerella forsythia | reverse complement strand
TATGGATATGGTATACTACATAAACGGAGGAAGGAATTTCCATTACCCACTCAAATCAACATAGAGCCAATATTTGACATATTGAGAGCTAATGAGGTATGAGTTACACAACTACTTAGTTCTAAACTATAAACAAGCTTACCTGCACTTTCCATTTTGTTAAGCCAATTAGAATAACTGTTGATAGTATCATAGTTTACATCAAGAGACTGTATCCATCGTGAGTTCTCTTTTGCTGAATAAGTTGATCATCTGTTCTTACCTCGCATCCAATGCCATGTAGCATTATTCTTTGCATTATCCCAATCAGGTCCCACTGATATTAATCCAATTATATCTGTTTTGCCCTTGATTCCTGTTCTTGTACCGTGTTTAACAATAGCGGAATGACCTATCGCATCTGAATTTTCAGTAACCAAATCAACTTTTTGAGGTTTAAAGCCCATTAATATATCACTCAAATTCGCCATTGCCCCTAATCCATATCTCAAGTTTTCATTCCACTTGTTTCTTTTTTTACCAAGATGGTCAAAAGAACCATTCATAAAATTATACAAGACAATGTCAAAATGAATCGATACAGTTAAAACGCTTCGAATCTTTACGTTTTGCCACATAATCGTTTAGCTTATATACTTTATTTTGCAAGACACGATGTACGAATATCTTACCATCTTTGACATATAAAATCATATTGGGCATAGAATCACAATATAACAAATAAAGCGGTTTCTTTTTAAGTACTCCCCTTAAAGCCGATCTTACTTTCTTTGAATATCGCTTAGAGAAAGTTGGAAAAAAATCTCCATAAAATTCGAGTTTACCTTCATGAAAAAAAAATAAAATATACAGGTTTATAATTCTTATCAAAACAATAAACGTTGAAATTATTACGTGATGTGTCAATCTTTAAATAATCATAAATATCCGAATCTAATTTAGTCGTATCTATATCAACATTCAACACAAATCTAATTGTCTGACCACTTACCCCATTTCTTATCGAGTTTGTTCTTTGTTTAATATGATTTTCTAATGGCTCGCCAAAATCTCTTACGACAGATTGAAAAATAGCTTCATCTAAACCTTTTAAATATTGAATAGAATCTAACTCTTCATATTTTCCTTGAATTAATGAGAGATTTGCTTGTCCATATAAATATTGCAAAGAGAATATGCATAGCAATATTATTATATATCTCAATCTTAGCATAAATATTTAAAAAAATATCAGACTATTTTGTTCCACTAATAAACTAAATTCTAAACATCTTATTATTTAGGAGATTAGTAAATTCATAATTCCCCAATCTTAAATAAACAACTGAATATTTTCAGCCCATAAATGCAATACTTGAACACAAATTAAAGAAAAAGATTTCTTTTGGGGTATAAAAGTTGAGTTTATATTTTGACTTCTCATTAATTTCACATGATATCTATCTGGTTACATCACAATTAAACCCTTTACAATTTAATTATTGAAAGGTATAGAGCCCAAAAAGGCTCTTGATCTTTTGAATCTATCTTTTTTCTTTATAATGTATTCAACTGTTTTCATTACTTTGTTGAAAACATTTATTTTATGGCAGAGATAAAATATATTTCTCGATAGATTAGAATACGTATGATGATTGAACAAGTACTTCCTTTCAGAGAGAATATGCGCATGTTCAAGAAATAGATTGTGATGATTAAACAATATATAGATGAGATTAAAGAGAAAGTTGCCATGATTAAACAGTATGTTCGTATGATTAAAGAGAAAGTTGCCATGATTAAGTAGTATGTTCGTATGATTAGAGAGAAAGTTGCTATGATTAAGGAGAATGTTCGTATGATTAAGTAGTGGATTCGTATTTTCATTAACATTGTTCCTATACTTATTAACATAGTTCATATACTCATTTATGATTTATAACAAATCAAGCATGATATTTGTATTTTCATTAACATAGTTTGCTTACTCATTTATATTTTATAACAAATCAAGTAGAATGTTCGTCTTATCAACTATATTGTTGCTATCATCATTAACAATTCTGCTAAAGTCATTTTATATTCTTGACTATTCAACTTGTTTTCTCTATAATTCATTTTGAAATATCAACAAATAATCACATATTTTATAAAGAAAAGAAGCAATTTACAGCCGAAAGACATGTATTAAAAACAGACCTAAAATATTTATTATAAATCCGATCTACGCTTTCCATACAGTTTTTACACATCATGCTTTTCGAACTAAAAAACACTAATTCATTTTTAACAAACGAATCTATTCAAGTAAATGTCGCGTCTATTAGGGAAGTAGTCTTCACTCAAATTTTATGATAGAAAAAAACAACTACAATCAACCGATCTATATCTGATCATCTTCCTGCTTTTCTAACGCATAACATGGAAGATTATATCAGGCTTACAGCCCTCTGCCGGGATGGTGGACTTTTTTTCTCCCAACGCTTCGCATTGGGCTGAATTAATACGCCCTTTCAGGGCTGT
>NZ_RQYN01000011.1 GCF_003860135.1 Tannerella forsythia | reverse complement strand
GTTTCCGTGGCAGAAACTGAGGTTTCCGTGGCAGAAACTGAGGTTTCCGTGGCAGAAACTGAGGTTTCCGTGGCAGAAACTGAGGTTTCCGCGGCAGAAACTGAGGTTTCCGCGGCAGAAACTGAGGTTTCCGCGGTAGAAACTGAGGTTTCCATGTCAGAAACTCAGGTCGCTTCCGAACACGCCCGCGTTTCCCGATTCGGAAAGCCGGTTTTCTTTACCGCGATGTAACGTTGCAATTCCCTCCCGAAAGGCCCGGACTCCGATAGCAAAGAGCGCATGTTGCCGGTTCATTATTCCGGCGAGTACGGTGTGTATGAAGGAAGAGATTCCTTCCGTCGGCATACGCGTACTTCCCTTGCCTGCCCCGTACCGTCAGCGGCAAGGGCGGATAGAATCCACTTTAATCCGTTGTATAAAAGGAGGTCGCGTATCATTGTCGTATCGGTCTAAATGATGAACGCCTCAAATATAAACATTAAAAACGGAAAATGCAAGAAAAAGCGAAAAAAAATGCAGGTGGAGACAAAAAAAACCGGAGAGCATCGTAACGCTCTCCGGTTGAAAGAGAAAACAGATTCTTTATTTCAAATAGTCGGTAATGGTGCGAGGCAGGTAGAACGTCTCGTTCTTGTCGACGTAGACGATCACCGTCCGCAGTCGTGCTTCTTCTTTTCCTTTCTTACCCAGCTTCACGATGTTCGTGTAAGGCGTGATGGTGAGTTGTTTCTTTTTGTTTTTCACCACCAGCGTGGGAGCACCTTTTTCGGTAGCCGGAGGCAGTACGGTATACGTATAGCCTTTCAGCACTTCGGTATGCGGCGCGAAGTTGGCATCGGTCAGCTCGTCGAGTTTACCCGTCAATCCCAATGCGGCGGCCATGTAATGATTCAGCTCGATGTTGGTGTTCATCCCCATGGGCAGCGTGCCTGCCGGATGATAAGCGGCCAGAAGTACTTCTTCGCCCGTATGTCCGTTGGTCGTGAAGCCGAAGCATGTTTTCGACGTGATCAGCTTGGCGATGAATCCGTTCAGCGAGCTGCTGTAAAGCGACGCGAGCGCTTCTTTCTCGCTCCGTTCGTTTTCGGGAATCGGACTGTTCTTGTAACCTTTGCAATGGTTGAGCGTTTGCAATTCTTCGTCGGTCAGTTCAAAGCCCGCGTACTGGCGGAAGATGTCCTGCACGGCCGATGACGGTTGTTCGTTGAGTTTTTTGGCGAATCCGTCGGCCGAGAGTTTGATTCGCGTAACGGCTGCGAACAGCTGGTCTTTCGTAAGTTTGTCGTAACCTTTGCAATCACGGCGTCCGAGGCTGAAGCCGCTGTTTCCGTGATCCGATACCACGACGACGAGCGTATTGCCGTCCTGACGCGCGAAATCGAGCGCAACGCGGCATGCCTTGTCGAAAGCCAGATAATCGGTCAGCATACCTACCGGATCGTTACCGTGCGCCGCCCAGTCTACTTTACTTCCTTCTACCATCAGGAAGAAGCCGTTTTCGTTCTTCGAGAGTTTGTCCAGCGCTTTTTTCGTCATCTCTTCGATGGATGGTTGCTGCGCCGGGTCGCGATCGATGTCGTATGCCATATCGCGCTCGCCGAACAGCGCCCACATTTTGTTCGAGTTGTCGCCGCGCATTCCTTCGAGGTTATTGCGGTACACGTTGTATCCGTTCGCTTTCAGGTAGGCTTCGCCGGCTTCGTCGAGAAACGATACGCCTCCGCCGATGACCACGTCGATATCGTTGTGTACCATCTGCGGAGCGATCCACTCATATCGTTTGCGGCTATAGCTGTGTGCCGAGCAGTCGGCCGGCGTCGCGTGCGGAAATTCGCAGGTAAAGACTAATCCCGTAGCCTTCTGCTGCACGAGCTTCATGGCTTCCAACAGCGTGATCATGGGCTGATACGCGCGTTTCGGGTCCATCGGATAAATGTCGTTTCCCGGATCGTGTGGCGGATAAGTAGCCACATAACCCGTGCGGCTGGGGTGACCGGTCATATAGCACGAAGTTGTCGGCGCCGAGTCGCCGATCGGAGCGTTCGACGAGTGCGTGCGCACCGTACCGCAAATGTACGGGTCGATAGCCAGTTTGGGCATGTCGGGATTCATGTACCACTGATACCAGCGGGCGGTCGAGACGGTAGCCAGCGACGTTCCGTCAGGGATCAGGACAATCAGGTTTTTAACCGGTTTTACCTGCTCCGGTTCCATAGCTCGGACTTGCCATGCGAGGCATGCGAGCAAGACTAAAAATACTGTTTTTTTCATCATGTTAAAGAAATTATTTGTTCCTCAAATCGAGTCAATTTTTCGAGTCCTTCCGTCGTCACGCGGAAGCTGTTTTCAATGCCTACGGCCCCTGAGCCTTCGATCACGAACTTCGGTTCGAAGGCAAAGACCATATCGGGCTCCAGCGCTTCTTTCGAGCGCGGCGTCAGCACGGGCGGTTCGTTGATTTCGAGTCCGATGCCGTGACCGACAAACTTGGCCTGTTGGCGCGTGCCCATGAAACAGTCGGCCAGTCCGGCTTTCTCTGCCATCGAGCAGGCTAACTCATACAGCTCGGCGCAGGCCGTTCCGGCCCGGGCGGTCGCTTCTACGGCCGCCTGTATGTCGAGCGCCGTCTGATGCGCGCGGTATGCCTTATCGGGCAGTCGGCCAACGGCAAATACCCGCGACATATCCGTCTGGTAGGGCGTATAATTTCCGGCCATGTCGACCAGAATGGCTGTGCCGTCGGTCAGCGGCGTACCGTTGGCGCCAATGGGACAAATGGCTGTCTGTCCCGCTCCGCCGAGCGCGAAATCGTAGGGCGAAGAGGCGGCGGCATTTTCTCCGGCCAGCACGCTTCCCATAAAAATGCTCATATTCGGGCCGTAGGCGCGGAACAGTCCGATGGAGCCGTTGAGCCGCATCCGGCGTTCAATCTCTGCCTGTAATTCCAGATCGGTCATTCCGGCACGGAAGCACGAGGGAATCTCGGCGTAGGTGGCCGCGTGTCGCTCGGCCGAGCAGCGCATCTGCTCCAGCTCCCAAGGCGTCTTCACCATCCTTACGGCGCGCATCAGCGTCGACGCGTTGCCGGTTTCGACAGGAGAGAAGAGCGTCGCCAAGCGTGTGTAGTCGTTGTACGAGAGTCCGTCGGCTTCGAGCATCAGCCTTCGCGGGAGTGGACGTCCCAGCGCTTTGAAATAAGCCGTCAGGTCGTCAGGCCGGCGGATAAATGTAACCTGCTCGCCGGTAAAATCGGTCGGACGCCTTACGAAACATTGCGCTTCCCCCTCGGCCGATAAAAAGAAATAGCCGTTGAAGACGCGCCCGGTCATGTAATAAATGTTTACGTCCGAAGCCAGTAAGATACCTTCCATCCCCGCCCGAACGAGCGCGTCCCGTACCTTCTTTCGCCTGATCAAGAGATCGTCGGCTAATGTGCTTTCTGTCATCATTGCTTGGTTTTAGAAATCATCGACCGCAAAGGTATAAATTTTTTTGGTGCCGTTTTACGGAATCCGCATTTTCCCTTTGTCTGCTGAGACGAGAAAATAAACACGAATAAAACAAGTGAAAAAATAACAGATTTTTCGACAGGATTTTGAAAAGGTTTGTATCTTTGCAAAAATTCCGATGGGAGAACATTATATCTATATTTAAATAGTACTAACTTAAAAAAATTATTTCATTATGTCACAAGAAAACTTTACCGCAGATCCGCAGGATGTACAGGCTAACAAAGTGATGGCTATCCTTGCTTATTTCTTATTTTTAATTCCGTTGTTTGCCGCTAAGGATTCACCTTTCGCACGCTTCCATACAAATCAGGGATGCGTTCTTTTTATTTCAGCTGTAGCTTTTAATATTTTAACTTGGATTTTAGTTTTTATATCCCCGTTCTTAGGTTTTGTGAGTTTATTGGGAATCGTATTTTTCGTTCTCTTTATTATCGGTATCGTCAATGCCGCTAACGGTCAAATGAAAGAACTTCCTCTTATCGGTAAATTCAGAATCATTAAGTAAGCGTATTTCTTTACAGATAAAAGAGGGCTACCATGGAGATACATATTTCCAGAGGTAGCCCTTTTAAGGTTCATTAGTTTGCGGCTTCATCCGAGCAAATTTCTTTTGAACCTAGAAACCATTGACCATTGACAATTAAATAATGGTACACGCCGAACAGTGTATCGCGTAATTTAGCTTGAATACGAACGAGGGATGGAGAACTTCATATTCGTCTTTAGTCGCTCTATAATGAACAAATTAACCTTTTGAATAATCTCCATCACCTGCATCACATTCTTCGTTCGCTTGTGCGAAGCATCTGTCGTTGGCACATGTTCGGGCTGATTCTCCTGCCCCCCCCTCTCCTACTTCTTTTCCGATACTGAAAACGAGTACGGGAAGTCCGAAGGCTTTGTCCCTCGGTCATGATTCGGGTGATCGGACATTCGGAAGTCGAGCGTACCGCCCGACAGCAAATCCGCATGTTTCACATAATTTTTGGTGTACGGTTGTCCGTTCAGATGTAACGATTCCACGTAAACATTGTGGGCGTTATTCTCCGGTGCGTTGATAACCATCTGCTTGCCGTCTTCGAATGTCAGTGTCGCCTTTTTGAACAGCGGAGCCCCCAGCACATATTCGTCTGTTCCCGGGCATACGGGATAGAATCCTAATGCCGAAAAGACGTACCATGCCGATGTTTGCCCGTTATCTTCATCGCCGCAATATCCGTCGGGTGTCGGCATATAAAGCTGATCCATCACGCGGCGCAGCCAGTATTGGGCTTTCCATGGCTCGCCGGCGTAGTTGTAGAGATAAATCATGTGTTGGATGGGCTGATTACCGTGCGCGTAGTTTCCCATATTCATGATCTGCATTTCGCGTATTTCATGAATCACCGCGCCATAGTAGCTTTCGTCGAACAGCGGCGGAACGGTAAATACGGAGTCGAGCATCGTCACGAACGCCCGGCGTCCGCCCATCAGATCGATCAGCCCCTGCGGATCGTGAAACACCGACCACGTGTAATGCCAACTGTTCCCTTCCGTAAAAGCATCGCCCCATTTCAAGGGTGAAAAAGGCGACATAAACGTTCCGTTTTCATTGCGTCCGCGCATCAGGCTTGTTTCTTTGTCGAACACATTCCGATAATTCATCGCTCGCCGGGCATACTGTGCGATCTCTTTCTTCGGACGTTTCAAGGCTTTCGCCAAGGTGTAGATGCACCAATCGTTATACGCATATTCGAGCGTACGAGCCGTATTCTCCCTGATCTTTACGTCGTACGGGACATAGCCCAGCCGGTTGTAGTATTCGTGTCCGAGACGCCCTGTCGAAGATACTTTCGGATGCACATGCTCCGTTCCGTGGATTAATCCCTGATACAGTGTCTCCACATCCTCGACTTTTATTCCTTTCATATACGCATCGACGAGTACCGATGCCGAGTTGTTCCCGATCATACAGTCACGATGTCCCGGACTTGCCCATTCGGGGAAAAAGCCGCTCTCCTTGTAGGTATTAATCAGTCCTTCCTGCATTTCCTTGTTTTGCTCGGGAAACATCAGGTTCAGGAACGGGAACAGACAGCGAAAAGTATCCCAAAAACCCGTGTCGGTGTACATAAATCCGGGCAGTACTTTTCCGTTATACGGACTGTAGTGAACGATCTTTCCGTCGGCATCCACTTCGTAAAACTTTCGCGGGAAAAGCAGTGAGCGATACAGGCATGAATAAAACGTTCGATACTGGTCGAGGCTCCCTCCTTCTACACGGATACGCCCAAGCACCTTGTTCCATTCGGCTTTCCCTTGTGCGGCTATCGCATCGAAACGATCGTTACCCAGTTCTTTGAGGTTTTGTTCAGCCTGTTCCGGGCTGATAAAAGACGAAGCGACACGTGCATGCACGATCTCGCCTTTTTTCGTCCGGAAGCCAATCACGGCGCCTGTATGTCCGGCCGTTTGCTCTAATTTGTCCGCATGCAACGTTTGATCGGCAAACGTAGCACGGTATGTAAACGGTTTATCGAAAACGATTACAAAATAATTTCTGAAATTCTCCGGTACGCCTCCGCTGTTCTTCGTCGTATAACCGACGATCTTGTTCTCTTCCGGAATCACCCGCACGGACGATCCTTTATCGAAAGCATCGACCACGATATAAGCATGTTCGTTCTCCGGAAACGTAAACCGGAACATAGCGGCTCGGTCGGTCGGCGTAATTTCCGTCACCACGTCATGTTCGGCCAGATATACTTTATAGTAGTATGGCTTTGCCACTTCCGCCTTATGCGAGAACCAACTGGCACGTTTGTTTTCATCAAATTCGGGCGCACCAACTACAGGCATGATCGAAAATTGTCCGTAATCGTTGATCCACGGACTGGGCTGATGCGTCTGTTTGAATCCCCGTATCTTATGAGCCGTATAGATATACGCCCATCCGTCTCCCATCTTCCCGGTCTGCGGAGTCCAGAAGTTCATCCCCCACGGCCGCGCGATGGCAGGGTACGTATTACCGGTAGAAAGCTCGTGTACCGATTGAGAACCCATTAACGGATTCACATATTCTACCGGGTCGAACGATTCCGCCTCACCCTGAGCGATACAACCAAACAGCAGCAAACTTGCCGCGATTTTACGGATATTTTGTTTTATCTTTTTCGTCATGATACTATTTTTCTGTTATTTGCGTGTTTATCTGTTCCAAATGTCCCATGCCGCGAACGCTTGCAAAAGAAGCATTTCAAGACCGTTCTTGACAACGGCCCCACGTTCTTTTCCCTTGCGCATAAACAATGTTTCGTCCGGGTTATAGAGCAGATCATAAAGCAGGTGTTCAGGGGTTATCCGGTCATACGGAATATTCGGACATTCGTCGACTTTGGGATACATGCCCAACGGGGTGGTATTGACGATTACCTTATATTGTTCCATGATGGCGGGTGTAAGTTCGTCGTAAGTGAATCCGGTATTCTGTTTGGTTCGTGAGACATACGTCGCTCCTACTCCCAACTGCTTGAGTCCATGAAAAACGGCCTTCGATGCCCCGCCCGTTCCGAGGATAAGCGCTTTCGTGTGCGACTCGTGCAGTAACGGATCAATCGATTGCTTGAATCCCGTGATGTCCGAATTATGTCCGATCAGTTTGAGTTTCCCAAAATGCCCGCGTTTGAATTTGATGACATTGACCGCGCCGATGTTGCGGGCATTATCCGTTAGGTCATCGAGTAACGGAATGACTGCCGTTTTATAAGGTAACGTCACATTCAACCCGCACAAATTGGGATGATCATGTAGAACGTCTTTCAGTTCTCTGATGTCTTTAATCTCAAAATTAACGTATTCCGCATCGATATTTTCCGATTGAAACTTCTGATTAAAGAAGTTCCGGGAGAAGGAATGTCCCAGCGGATATCCGATTAAGCCGTATTTCTTCATTTGCCGATCGTATTTGAATGTCCATGTTTCGTAGCCGAATAAAGTGAACAAACACCTCCGGTGAATGTCCTTACCTGCACGTTCGTAAATCCCTGTTGTTCGAGCAATTGAGCCATCTCACGTCCCTGCGGCATCTTTCGGATCGAGGCAGGCAAATAGCGGTAAGCTGATTTTTCGAGACTGAACCAGCTTCCCATGAGAGGGATAAATGTTTTCGAATAGAGAGTGTAAAGCTGTTTCATCGGGAAATGTTCCGGAGTAGATAACTCCAGTATCCTTAGTTGTCCGTCGGGGCGAAGCACTCGCCCCATCTCCGACAGACCTTGTTCGAGATCGGCAAAGTTACGTACTCCGAAAGCGACGGTTAGGGCGTCGAACGAATGATCGGGGTAAGTTAGCGTCATGCAGTCCTGATGTTCGAAAGAGACGCGAGAGGCATAGCCTGCTTCGGCCACTTTCCGTCGTCCGACGGCCATCATCTCTTCCGAGAGATCGGCCGCAACGATTTGCTTCGGCTGCAGCCGGCGACACATCAGCAGGGCCAAATCGCCCGTGCCTGACGCGACATCCAGTATGCGTTGCGGCGAAAAAGGACGAAGCGAATCGACCGTCTTCCTGCGCCACGACCGATCCATGCTGAACGAGAGCATGTGATTCAGCATATCGTACCGTCCGGCAATGGTGTCGAACATCCGCCGAACTTGTGTCCCTTTGTCTTCGTCGCCTGCGTATGGCAACACTCGTTCCACCTCGACCGACATACGTGCTTATTTCTTTTTCAGATACTCCGTCACGTTCCTTTCAATCCGTCCAAGAAGATCATCGGTTGAAACTTTCACGAACGGTTCGCCGGTAATTTGCTCGTACAACTCGATGTAACGATTCGAAATGCTTTCGACGATAGCGGGTGTCATTTCGGGCACCTGCTGTCCTTCCTTGCCTTGAAATCCGTTTTCCATCAGCCATTCACGTACAAATTCTTTCGATAGCTGGCGTTGCGGATCGCCTTTGGCCAAACGCTCTTCATACCCTTCGGAGTAAAAATAGCGGGACGAATCGGGCGTATGGATTTCATCTATCAAATAGATATCGCCTTCGTAAGTTCCGAATTCGTATTTCGTATCGACGAGGATCAAACCGCGTTCGGCAGCCATTTGCGTACCCCGTTCGAAGAGCGCGAGTGAATATTTCTCAAGTGTCGCATAGTCGGAACGTGACATCAGCCCTTTCTTGATAATATCGTCTTTCGAAATGTCTTCGTCATGCATCCCCATCTCAGCCTTCGTCGTGGGGGTGATAATCGGTTCTGGGAATTTTTGGTTCTCCTGCATTCCGTCCGGAATTTTCACTCCGCAAATCTCGCGCACTCCATTCTTATAGGCACGCCACGCGCTGCCACAGAGATAACCGCGCACAATCATTTCGACCGGAAAGCCTTTGCACTGTAAGCCGACGGTAACCATCGGATCGGGCGTAGCCAGTTTCCAGTTCGGACAGATATCTTTCGTCGCATCCAGAAATTTCGCAGCAATCTGATTCAGCATCTGACCTTTGTAAGGAATCCCTTCGGGCAGTACAACGTCAAACGCCGAAATGCGATCGGTAACGACCATGACGAGCTTTTCGTCATGAATATTATATACATCGCGAACTTTGCCGTGATACACATTTTTTTGTCCGGAAAATTGAAATTCTGTTTTAACTAATGCTTTCATATAATATAAAGAAGTTATTTGTTTCGTTGGGTTGTTGCTTCCTGTGCGTCGGATTGTTTGTCGTTTTTCTCGTACGCTTCGACAATGCGCTGCACAAGTTTATGGCGCACAATATCTTTTTTCTCGAACTCCACCTTCCCGATACCATGTACTTTACGAAGCACCTGCATGGCATGTACAAGTCCCGAAGCGGCTTGCGGAGGAAGATCGATCTGGGTTACATCGCCCGTAACAATCATTTTGGCGTTCAGACCGAGACGCGTCAGAAACATTTTGATCTGATGTCTTGTCGTATTTTGCGCCTCATCGAGAATAATGACGGCATCATTCAGCGTCCGCCCACGCATAAAAGCCAGCGGTGCTATCTGGATGACGTTGTGCTCCATGTACTCCCGGAGTTTAGCCGGAGGAATCATTTCCTGCAATGCGTCGTAGAGCGGTTGGAGGTACGGATCGAGCTTATCTTTCATTTCACCGGGCAAAAAGCCTAACTTCTCACCGGCTTCGACTGCCGGACGGCTGAGGATAATCTTTCTCACTTGTTTGCTCTTCAGCGCTTTTACAGCCAATGCAATGGCGACGAATGTTTTTCCGGAGCCTGCAGGCCCGATCGCAAACGTCAGATCGTTTTCTTCAAAACTTTTGGCCAACAATTGCTGATTGGCCGAACGTGCGACAATCGCTCTGCCATTGACACCGTGGATAATCAGGTGTTCCTGTTTAACCGGAGCCACCTCTTTTCCTTTGACGATATCGGTCAGGACTTCTTCCGAAAGCGTATTGTATTCTTCGCAATACTTTTCGATTTCTTTGATTTTGCGGAGAAAGGTATCCAGTTCGTCTTCGTCGCCGATAATTTTCATGATGTTTCCTCGCGCCACAATCCGAAGTTTAGGATACAGTGTCTTAAGCAATTGCATATTCACGTTATTCACACCGTAAAATGCAACCGGATCTACATTCTCCAAAATATACGTTCGTTCAATCATACTTAAAGGTGTTCCTTTTCGTCTTTTGTCTTATACCGGATTTTGAAACTACAAAAGTACGAATAATTGTAGATTGTACGATATGATTCGGACAAAATATCATCACGCCCGAACCGCAATATTGGATAAGTTGTCCCTTCAGAAGAAATCGGCATACTATGTGTGCGAAATATTTGAATCAATAAAACGTCGTTCTTCCTCATTCAGGTTATACATCTCGTAGACGAGGCGATCGATCTTGGCATCCAGTTCTTCGTTCTCCGATTTATGCACGTCGGACGTACGTTTATTGACAAGCGATATGACCTCCGATTCTACTTTGATATTGGGAACCGGTATTTTCAAGGCTTCGAGGGTGAGGATGCTGATCTGCATATCCCCATTGGGGAGATGCGGCGCATCTTGCAGCATGTATCTTCCCAGCTTGGAATTGAGCACCCCAAGCAGGTATTTGAGATGTTGTCCCGTCGCGAAACAAGTCGTGTCTAATGTAGCGCATCCCCGGTAGTCGAGGCAAAAGGCTGAAGCAGACGTTTCGCGTTTCCAAACAATTTTCTGCTGTGTAAAGTCGTCCCATTCATTGCTGGTTGCGTAGTTCTGCAAGGCATACCACTCGAAGGAGACACCGACCTCTGCCGCATCCCTTGCAGCCAGCTTACTCCTGTATGCGGCCAGATGTTCGTAAATGACAGGGTACTGCTGTCGGAATCGTTGTTCGGCACGTTCGGAAGCCGTTGTGATGGTCCGGTCATAAAGCAGGGGGAAATGCCAGGGAACATAGATGAGCCACTGGTCGGATTTTTCGGGGATGTAACGACGTATATCTTCTCCTTTTAGCAAAGGTTTGAGGATATCGACATTTTTATAATCGGCCAGAATAAATTCGTCTTTTGTCGCTCCGTCGATGATAAAAGCTTCATCGAGGCCTGTTCTGATACCCGAATACAATTGAATATCCCATGCCTCGAGAGGCGTTCCGGTCTGTTCTATTTTTCCCCGGATATGTTTTTCCGTCTCCGTGAGGATGACAAAACTCGTCGCAGAAGACGAAGAGGAGGGTTGTGTCTCATCTATAGTCGTCTCGGGCGGGGTGTATGTTCCGTGATCATTCAGATAACGTTCCCAGCTGCAGGTTTGCGGATCAAAATCGCTCTTGATGCAGCAATTCAATGTCCGATGACGATTAGGAGCTTTCTGAAGGATAACAATACCATGATCGGCCAACGTTTTATCGATCTTACAGTTGTCACTAAATTCGATCGTGAACAGCGGGTTTGTCTCTTCCATGAGATATTGACGCATCTTACTGGCTTGAACAGATTTCATCCATCCGCTCGAAGCGATGTAAGAAAGGTAATATTCGGGTTTTAGCAATTTATTGCCGAGTTCATAAAAGAGGCTGGAGACTTCGCCCGTGCGTTTATACGCTCGGTAGTTGAGCTGTTTGTACATATCGATCGGTTCGCCGCCGATCTGCACGAGCGTATCCGGCGGATTTCCGATGATCAGATGGAAACCGATAAAATCGGCCGATTCATCGAGTAGTTGGGGGAAGTCGCAACGCCATTCGACAGCGTGTTTAAAAATCGGATTATTCTTCGAGTCTTCGATTTTTTGCTTGTATTTGTCGACCATCGACTGCGCATCGAGCAGGCGGTTTTTTACGGCTTTGACTTCTTCTTCGTTCATTTCGAAAAGACTCGGCGCTTTGAGCGTGGCCAATTCGCGTTGCCAACGGAGCAGTTCTTCGTTGTTTTTATCATCCCACGTGATTTCCATCAGTAATTTTCGCTTAATCGCTGCCAACATCTGCCCGGCCGTATTTTTTTCCTCCGGAGTGCGGGCTTTTTTATAATCGTCGGCCAGCGTTTTATATTCGCTTACCGAGCAGCCGATGCGTTGGAAGACGGGCTTGAGATCGTCGTATATGGAGATCCGGCTGACAAGGGCATCGCCACACCGCAGATTCGGTTCAATCAGCGGCAGAGAAAGAGATTCGGAATCATCTCCACACACATGCTTGAGCACTTCAATCCAAAGACGGATGCGCGCGATGGTCACGGCAATCGGGTCGATATCGACACCGAAAAGACAATGTTCGATCAGGGTCTGTTTTTCTTTCATCAACGTGTCCCGAATGCGTCGGCTCTCGGGAGTGTCCGCTGTCAGTTCGATGGTTTCGGACCGTCGCTTATCGCGTACGACGAGTTTGCCGTCGTGTACGAGTATCCGGTACGGAAAAAGCGGGTTGCCGTCTCTGTCGGACAAGATGCCGAGCTGCGATTTGACGGCAATCATTTCGTTGAGCGACTGTATCAGGAAAAAGCCTGAACCCATGGCCGGATCGCAGATACGGATGGTATTGAACGTTTCGTTGGCTTCGTCGGGATGGTCGGCGATACGGCAGGACAGTTCGGTCAGATCGTTGTACCGGCTACCGATGGCTTCGTTGAACATACGCAGTACGGTGCGCCGTATCCCGTCGTGACACATGTATGCTCCCACACCGTGCGGAATGGTTTTATTCCGGTCTAATTTCGCGATGACGAACTCCAAAACAGACCGTGCTTGCGCCCAAGTCAGTTCGCCCTCCAAGCATAGTTGCTGCATGGCCGAAGCGACTTCTTCGAGTGTCGGCTTCCAGTTTTTCGGATCGCGCTGCGTCAGGAGATATTGCACTTGGTCTTTGATTTCACGCAACCCCAGCCGCTGAAGAAAAGCCGCATAATAAGGGCGTTGGAGAAAAGATGTTGACACGGACTGTTCGTTGCTTTCCGAAGCCGCGTCAAAAGGTATATGAAGAGGTAACTGTTCTTTTTCAAACATCATTTTATTCCAAATTTTCAGGATGACTTGACAAAGGTAACAAAAAAATACCGTACCTTTGTTTAACTTAATTCAAAAAAAATCATTGTTATGTTTAAGAAAGAGACTTATATTCAACGACGGGAAGCCCTGAAAAAAGCTGTGGGGTCGGGGTTGTTACTGTTTCTCGGAAACGATGAAGCGGGTTGTAACTACGAAGATAACACGTATCCCTTCCGACAGGATTCGACGTTCCTGTACTTTTTCGGACTGCCGTATGCCGGATTGGCTGCCGTCATTGACATCGACGAGAACAAAGAGATCATCTTCGGCGATGAACTGACCATGGACGCCATCGTTTGGATGGGAACACAGCCGACATTGCACGAGAAAAGCGAGGCGGCAGGGATTACGAACGTGCAACCTTCGGGACAAGTGGCGACCTACCTAAAAGGCGCCCTCGAAAAAGGTCAAACGATTCATTATCTGCCCAGCTATCGCGCCGAACATAAAATCAAACTCTGGAGCCTGCTCGGTATAGAGCCCGGCGCCGAAAAACCTTCCGTGGCGTTTATCCGCGGGGTTGTGAACCTGCGTAACTATAAGACGGACGAGGAAATCGTAGAAATCGAAAAAGCGTGTAACGTAACGGCCGACATGCACTTGAGAGCGATGCGGATGGTTCGGCCGGGAATACGCGAATGCGAGGTGGCGGCGGCCATTCAGGAAGTAGCGGCTTCGCACAATTACGGGTTGTCGTTCCCGATCATCGCCACGGTAAACGGTCAAACGCTGCACAACCATTATCACGGAAACATGGTGAAAAGCGGCGATTTATTCCTCGTCGACGCCGGCGCGGAGACGGAAATGGGATATGCCGGCGATTTCTCCTCGACCGTGCCGGCCGATAAGAAATATACGACCCGCCAGCGTGAAGTGTACGAAATTCAGGTAGCCAGCCACGAAGCAGCCGTAGCCGCTCTGCGTCCCGGTATTCGTTTCGAAGAAGTTTATGATTTGTCGGCCGCAACGATTGTCGACGGATTGAAACAGATCGGACTGATGAAAGGAGATGCCGCCGAAGCCGTGCAGGCCGGAGCGCACGCGCTCTTCTTTCCGCACGGACTGGGACACATGATGGGGCTTGATGTGCACGATATGGAGAACCTTGGCGAGGTCTATGTCGGCTATAACGAGAAGCCGAAGAGCAAGCAGTTCGGGCGTAAGTCGTTGCGACTGGCTCGCGAACTGGAGGCCGGTTTCGTATTGACCATCGAGCCGGGCATCTATTTTATCCCCGAACTGATTGACCGCTGGAAGAGCGAGAAGATGTTCGAGGAATTCATCAACTACGACAAGGTCGTTACATACAAAGATTTCGGCGGTATCCGTAACGAAGAAGATTATCTTATTACACCTGACGGATCGAAGTTGTTGGGTAAAAAAATCGACCGTAGCGTTGCCGCCGTCGAAGCGTTACGAGAAGGCTAAACGCGGATCCTTTTTCAATCGATAACAAGCAGGGAAGGCAGACCGTTCGAGGTGTTCGCCTTCCCTGTTTTTCTATTCTTATGGCGGCGGAAAATCACGAGGGGGCCGTTGTTTTTTGATGAATCACCGTTGTGATTTATTCCCCGCAAATTGTTTGTAATAAATCACACTTGTGATTTATCTCCCACAAATTGTTTTTAATAAATCACCGTTGTGATTTATCTCCCGCAAATTGTTTTTAACAAATCACACTTGTGATTTATCTCCCGCAAACTGTTTTTAATAAATCACACTTGTGATTTATCTCCTGCAAATTGTTTCTAACAAATCACACTTGTGATTTATCTCCCGCAAGTTGTTTTCGCATACAGCATTTACTCAGCTGTTCCAATTCCTTTTCGCACCTCTTTGACCCATTCTTCGTTTACCCATTTAAAGATAAGATGTTTATACACAACCTTCTCTTCTTTCAGACCGGCCTCTTCGAACATGGATTCGTAACTCATATCGAAAGGAATGCTGCCGATGCGCATTTCGATCGAGGTGCCTTTACGCGGAAGTACATGTTGAAAAACAATCCGGTTTTCGAATAAATCCTGAAGGATGTTCTTTTCCTTTTCGTCGAGATGGGACGTTTCGAAGAAGTCGTCGAGTTTCACGTTGTAAATATCCGGACCATAATACAAGTCTTCGGTCAGGCTACCGTTTTCGTAGAGATAGAAACGGATGTCTCCGTGTCCTTCATCTTGGTTGACGGCAACGAGTTTCCGTCCGTCCTTGAGATTCCAGTAACAGATTTCGTATTTATATCCTTCCGGAAAATAATAAAATGCGGAAAGATAACCGTTTCGTTCGTCGCACAGCTCGATATAGGCGTAAGTACCGTCATAATTTTCGACGTTGATATCCGGCCGTTGACCGATGGTTTGAAGCATTTCCTTCCGCTTTTCGAGCGTAAAATCCGGATGTCCGAACGGTCCGAACGCGTTGTCGGGAAGCATCAGAAAAACATCTTTAATGTTTATTTTCCTGTTTTCCTGTTTGTTGTTCTGCGCCGATGCGCCGACGGCGGATAAGACGCACAACAAAATACATAGTATTCGTTTCATCATGTTTTCATGTTTAAGTATGAATAGAGATATCGGGGGAAAGTTGGCGTTGCGTTACGACTCCCCCCGGATATACCATTACTCGATATAGTTCCATTTGTATTCGTTCAGCGGAGTCGCTTTCCGTTTTTGAACATCGACTTGTACTTTCTGATGCGCCATCAGCGTAAGTCCGCCAAACAAATATTCCTGACTTTTCTTTTTGGCTTCCTCCAAATCGCTGTTCTGCAATTCGGCCGGCACGTGGTTACGATTCTCCCACGCGGCCTTTTCTTCGTTCCAAGAGACTTGCGGGAAAGCGTCGTCGTATCGATAGAAAGTAAACTGATGATCGTTTTCGATTACGATTCCGTAGTCTGAAAATGATTCTAATTCGAGCAGTTTCTCGCCCGTAGTCAGATTGTAGACCCACAAGGTGCGTATCGTTCCCGTGCCTTCGCTGGCCAGTACAGCATCGCCAACGACGCTCTCGAAAGAAAGAAACGTACCTTCGATCTTAAACCGTTTGTATGCCGCGTTTTTAGGTTGCATATACAGGGTGTTATACACGCCACCGTCCGTTTCGACGATTTCCCCTTCGACAATGCGCACCTTATCGTTTTCAAATACAATTTTCTCTTCGGGTTTGAGTGCGGGCAGTTCGAGGGTTTGTTCGACCGATGCTACCTGCGTACTGTCGGCCGCACCGTCCGACGTCGTTGCCCCCATGTTCTTGCAACCTACCAGCAAGATGGCGCATACGACCATGCTCCAATTTAACATTCGCTGTTTCATTTTTCTTTTCATATTAAAAGATAAGAGTCGGGAGGTAGCGGATGTTTTTATGATGCAGTGCTTCTATTCGCGCTCCTCCCCGACCCGATTTATTCGATTATTTTTTCTCCGGTGTTTGCGCTCCGTAACCTTTCACGGCGCCAAATAAATTACGCGCTTTTTCCCACGGGTATTTATTGGCAAACATGCTGACGCGCGTCGTGCTCGTACCTTGCTGGTTGAGTCCGAGAAAACGGTTCAGCTGGTTGGCCGACGAGTTCGCGTCGTAACTCTCGGAAGTCGATATTTTCAATTCGGTAAAACCTTTCAGGTACGGAGCATCTATGGCCGAAATGAATGACTGATCAAACGGCATCTCTTTATTTCCTTCGTATTTCGGCCCGATTTCTTCGGCTTCTTCGATACGGGATGCCGGTACATTGATCGGTACGGAACTGTCGCAGATTTCAAGGTCGTACATGTTTCCAAGGAAATAATTATTGTACAAATTGCTTTGCTTCAGTTTCTCGTATTCTTTTTTGTTTTCATATCGGCAACGTTCTACCCCGCACCGAGCATTGAACGCAAAGATATTATTGTACACGTTGATGGTACGAATACCGTTCATAAAACGGAAACCTTGTCCCATCGTTTCAAATTCTTTCGTGATCGGCCACGAAAACAGTACGGTGTTATGATGGAAATCGAGTGAGATTTCGTTTTCTCTGCCGGCAGCCAGCGTTCCCCATATTTCGCAGGCGGCATAACGGTTGGCCACGAACACGTTATTGCTGGCTTCGATATGCCCGGCTCCCATTCCTCCTTGCAGTCCGAAGTAACGACAGTTCACAAACACGCAGTTCGTTATTTTTACTTTCCCTTCGACGGTTAAGTGCAACGCGCGCCAGTCGGCTTTCGATATTCCCACGGAATTTCCGGCTTGCGCGTCGGGGTGAATCAACATACCGGTAAGCACTTCCTTGTTGGGAGTCCCCGTTCTGGGATCATTCACGTCGGGCTTGTAGTATTGGATGAATTCCCCGCCATCGAACGTGAATCCGTCGACGACTACTTCGCCGGCCGGACGTTTATCGCCGTAAGCGCGTCGAGCCGTAATATGGAACAGGGCCGAACCGATGCTGCGCGGCGATTTTTCGTTGGGCTGAATTTTAGTAATGTATTTGACTGGGTCACGTTCTGAAAAATCCAACGAATAGCCTCCGTAAAATTTCAGGAACTTCCCGTCATCGGCACCGTTTCCGAATCGGCCGCATTCAATATACCCTCTGTCCATATTGCCCAAGTAATTGCCTTCGGCCACCAGAATGGTAGACCCTTCTTCGGCAAGGTCGATGGCTTTTTGCAAATCTTTCAAAGGCGTATCTTTACTGAGTCCGTCGGCACGTACACTGCCGTTAGGACTTACATAGTAGGTTTTACCTGAGGAGACGGTGGCCTTTGCCATTGTGCCTCTCTCTCCTCCTCTGTCGGCATCTCTGTTTCTTCCCTGACGGGCTGAAACTTGTGCTTGAGTGGGTATTGCTATTCCCAACAAAAGCACCACTGCGAAATAATACATGTTCTTCTTCATCTTGATTCTGTTTTAAAAGGTTTCTATTATCATATTTTTATGAAGTGTTTTTCACAAACAATCCGATCATAAACGGATTGGTTATTTGTTGTATTCACGCATCAACGGATCGTTCGATTGAAGTTGTGCGTTGTTTATCTTTTGGTAAATAACGTAGCGATCTTTGTAATTCTTCTCAGCCAGCGCTATGTTGATCAAGCTCGTTGTCGGACTGTCGGGAAAAGCTTTGCTGAAACGCATCCATTCCGTTTTCAGATCGGGATCGAGTATCCCTGTGTCGTCAGCGATAGGCGTATTATCCGTACCCGTTATGTAAGCGCTTTGAAGAAATTGATAATCTTCCGCAAGTACTTTGAAAAAACCGATATGATCGGGATATGTCTTCGCGTATGCTTCGTATCGGGCAATCAGGTCGCCCAATTCTCGCCAAGTAACGATTACCCCCGCATCGGCAACAACGTTTTCAGCATCTCTCAATAATTGCCAATACTCCTGATAGTATATCGGCAATTGTTTGAGATAGTTTTCGAAAAGAGCCGCGCTCGGTGCAATCGAAACGATGCCTTCGCCCATTTCTTTAAATTCCAGACCGACTTCCGTATACCGTTTTTCTTTCTGTTTGACGGAATCGTGCGGTTCGATCTGATCTCCATTCTCATTCATCCGATATTCATAGTAATGTTCCAGATAATCGGATTCTTTTTCGTTCAGATTCTCCAATTCCACATAGACGAACGTAGTGAAATCGTTGAAAAGGCTTCCTTTTTCATCCTCTGTGGCATGTTTGAATTTCAGGTCGGTAATCTGTCGGTGCAAATCGATACGCTCCAACTCATTATCCGAAGCGATCCGTTTTTTTTCGAGACTGTCTATAAGAGTCGCCTCTTGATTGACGATGTTTTCGGTATTTTCTCCCGATTGTCCCGACGAGTTCATGTTCTTGCAGGAAGTCCACAGAAACGCTCCCGCCAACAAATACATCATTGTTTTCATATTCTTGTTCTCCTTATTTTACAGGCTGTTTAACATCGAAACTCTTTACGCCGATGATAAGATCGATCGGACTGTTTTCTTCGGGGTCCGTGATGTAAAGTACCTTGACACCGACATCGTCGTATTCGCTCTCTTCGTCGTTAGCAAAGACAAGTTGGTTGCCGGCCCATTGCGATGGGAAATATTGTGCCGCGCCGTCTTCACCCAGTCTTTGCTGATGTTTACCGTCCGCATCGGCGATACAGAGCGGGCCATGCGCGAAATCGCCGAACGAATTAATCGCCGTAAAAGCGACTTTGGATCCGTCGGGCGAAACGGTCTGTTTGAAATAATCGACTTCGATGGTGCCGTAATCTTCTCCCATCGCTTTCAGGTTCAATTGATCGGTCAGGCAGATACGGTTTCCGTTGTGCAGGTAAAACAGGTGTTCGTTTTCCGTTTCGAAACGGTCGTCCGCTTCCTGATAAAGTTTGCCGAAGCGTTTTTCAACCTCCTCGAAGTCACTCGTCGTTGTCAGGCTGTTGTCTGCGATCGTATAAATATGATATGTTCCAAAACCATATCCATCCCAACTGAAATCGCTGCGGATAAGCAGTTTTCCGTTCCGGTATTCCAGCAAACTGTTATCGCCGTACGTTTCGGTTATACATTTGTCTTTGGGGATGTTCAGATTCAAAAGATCTTTGATTTCTATTCCGGCGTCGGAGAATACAGCCTTGCGAAGCCACAGCAGTTCATCGCGCACTACGGTATAATACATGGTACGTCCGTCCGGATCAAATTTGAGATTGAAAACCTCTTCGGTCTCTTCGGTGAAAGGCACCCGATCATCCGCTTCCACATTGTAAAAATAGACTTGGCCGTCTTTTTGATACGCCACAATATGGGCACTCGCGAAGCCGGCATACTGATGAGTTTCGATGATTTGCGAGTCTCCCGAAGCATCGGTCTGCTTGCTTTTGGCCGGGTTGCATGCCGTTAAGAAGCATAACATCGTTAAAAAAACGGTTTGTATATGTGTTGTTTTCATTCTTCTTTCTCTATTTATTCCTGTTTTATTTTCTGATTAGTCTGCGAATTGTTGTAACGAGCTTTTAAAAGCAATATATTGCTTTTTGTAGCGATCGTACGCTTTTTGATTCTTATACTTGATCCCGACAACCCATACCGTGTTTTCGACTTCGTTACGAGTTTCCTGATAGCTACGTACGTAGCTGCCGTCTTGGGCGCCGATCGTCCAATGGGTAACGGTCTGTTTCGCGGTCTGTTTCACCTGTCTATTTCCTGCTTTTTCATTCGACCGAAGAGCAATATCGGTCGGTTCTCCTCCCCACTGGGGTGAGAAGATATAAAATTCAACTTCACCGTCGGGAGAGGTGAAGAACGCGCTGTCAAACTGATTCTCTTCGCCGCTTGCGGATACCATCGATCCTTGTGCGGTGAAGTCGGACGGATATTTCACTTCAAACCATGCCCCTGTAAAGGTCCGGTCTTGTGCCGAAAAATGCAGGAAAAACATCGCGGCAACGGCTGTACACAAAACTTTTCTTATCATCTTATTTTTTTACTTCCGTTGTTAACCTGTCAATCTAATCCTTTAAACGGATGATCAAATCCAATCGCTCGCACACGCGAATAGATGCTGGAAGACTCGCTTACAATAAAATATTTTCCACCGCTCGATTCTTTCGGGTCTTTCGTTTTTACCAACGCGATCGGATCGGGACTTTCTTTTCCTTTTGTCAGCACTAAGAGTTTGACGATCGGAGCCTGATAATCGTTCGAATGGGTGTATCCGCGTCCTTCGTCCACGACCACTTCGACCGTGTAGGGTTTGGTCGGGCTGTAACCATTTTCGGGGGTAGCCCCTTTCAGATAAGCAGCCATCTGGTAAGGACGTGAAGAGTTATCGTTGTTGAACAAAAGTCTCAACTGTCTGACCGCACTGCTTTTTTCTCCCGAATTCGTGTTCGTACTGTTCAGATTGATACATTCCATACCTATCCTTTGATTGCGGCGAAACATTTCATAAGCCATGATCTGCAAGGCTACGGCTCCGTGCGGTTCCATACCAATCTTTTCACGCGCTTGCTTAAACTCTTCGACCGAAGCCGGAAAGCGGTTGAACGTAACCGAACCTTTTTGCCTTTTGACCAGCTTCTCATGATCGATCGTTCCCTCTATGTTTACCTCGAATTGGGGTAGATTTTTCGGTTTCTCCCCTCCCGGCTCATTCTTATCGCATGCTCCCAATGAGAGCAATATCATACTTGCTACTGCAAGCAACCATCCATTCAATGGGTTCAATACATTTCGTTTCATTTCTGTTTAATTATTTTTAGTCATACATCTTATTATAATACCTACTTGTATATCTTCTGTTTTTATTATTTTTTCCGGTTCGGTCTCCTCACCGGAGCCAATTCAGAAGTCGAAAAAGAAGAACGCTACGGCCGCCCATTCTTTTTTCACACCCGATGCTTTGCCGATACTGGCATTGTTGCTGTTACGTACCGTACCGTCGGTATCGATCTTACCAAGATACTTGTTGCTGCGGTCACGCACGGTTCCATCGGAATGGATTCGTCCGATTTCCGCATGACTGCGATCGCGTACAATGCCGTCGGAAGAGATTGTACCGATTTGCTTATTACTTCGGTCGCAAATCGCACCGTCGGATTTAATTCTCCCCACTTCCGCATGGCTTCGATTTCGGATCGTCCCATCGGAACTGATGCTTCCGATCTGTTGATTGTTATTACCACGCAATACCTGTGCGTCGATTGGCTGCGGCATTGCAATCCATGCCATCAGGCATGCCGCAAGGATATACATCTTTTTTTTCATCATCGATTTATTTTAGCAGTTATTCATGTATATTTTTTCTCTTGGTTAGAAGCGTGTCGACGCACCACCGCCGCTACGCCCTCCTTCCCATGAGCCATCCTCGTCGTTGTCGCGATCTCTTCCTCCTCTTCTCATTTTTTGAATCACGTTTTGCGTCAACATAGCGAATTCTGCTACATCGTCCTTCAACGTTTCTTTCATCCGGAAGCCACATTTTTTACAGACGAAACTCCAATGTTGTGTTCTCATGTTCTTACTTCCAACCATTTCATAATCTACGTAAAATTCTTTCCGGAGATTCTTGAATGTACCCACCGAACGACACGACGGACACGGTACACTACAAGTCAGACGACCGCGAAACAGCAGCTTGAACAACACGAATAAAGGCAGTAAGATAAGTCCGGGGAAACACAAGAAGGCGATGAGAGCAACCACGTAGTACGATGTCTTGCGGGCAACGACACTTCGCCCTATCCTGCCGCTACGGGCAAACTTAAATTCGTCGTACGAGATAGCGAAAAACAAGATGGCCGATACGACAATGGCCAATATCACAAGAATGCCGTTGATTCCCTCGTCCCCCTCGTCTGTGTTTTTCTCCTTCATGGTAGAGAGGGCATTGTTCTTCGGTCGGTTACTCATAACGCGTCGCACTTCCTTCACGCCCGCGAGTAATCCTTCTCCAAAAGCCTGCTTACGCAAGAGTGGAATCATAGAACGAGTTTGAATCTCTTTACATACAGCATCCGTCAATTCATTTTCAAGTCCTGTTCCTGTTTTGAATACAATTTCACGTTCCTCATCGTGCGTAAGCAATAAAATCAGTAGTCCTCTTTTGGTTCGCTTGCCTCCGATATCCCATGTGTTGAATAACTTGTTGGCGAATTTGCGAGCCGAATCGTACTGATAACGGTCAATGGCAGGAAGCACGACTACCGCCGTTTCTATGTGAAGCGAATCACGCAGTTCACCCAGTAAACGGTTCAGTTGAGCCTTTTCGTGAGAACGAATGATATTTTCCGGATCACTCACATACTGTTTTCCATGATGCAACTGTACGTTGGGTACGTCGCCCGTGCGGTAGCGTTTTTGCGCAGCCGATGGAGTGATAATACCCCAAAGCAGTATCGTCAGTACTCCTATCTTTATATATAACAGCCTATCCGTTCTCTTCTTTTTATATATCATATCTCCATTCATAATCAGCTCAACAACAAACCGTTTTAACAATTTGCTCCGATACAAACATTTACTATGCGGGGCAAAGGTCGGAAGAAAAATAAATTTGAACAATGAGTAAATTACTCATTTTTTACTCAAAAGTTACTCTTCAGATATTTTTCAGCAATGAAGTCGTCTAAACATTCCGGTCTGCATTTTTTTATGGTTCCATAACAAACCAATCATTTCATCCCGCCAATTGGGAACGACTTTAACAGATGAAACGGAAAAATCAAAAATCCTTGAAACGAGGTTGAAGTAGCCGGAAAAAAACAAAGTTTCGGTTAGCACCGAATTAGAAATAGTGTATCTTTGCAGAGCAAGCAAACAGTAAAACAACAAAAACACGAATCAAAATGAATTTTACGAGAGTGGAAGATATCGGCGATGTCCGTCAAGCTGTCAAAGAAGCCTTGGAGCTTAAGAAAGACCGTTTTCAATATCAAGAAATAGGCAGAAACAAGACGGCATTGCTGATTTTTTTCAATAATAGCCTGCGTACCCGACTAAGTACGCAGAAGGCTGCTACTAATTTGGGTATGAACGTTATTGTCCTCGACATTAACCAGGGTGCATGGCGACTGGAAACCGAACGGGGAGTCGTAATGGATGGCGACAAAAGCGAACATTTACTTGAAGCCATTCCCGTGATGGGGTGTTATTGCGACATCATCGGGGTACGCTCGTTTGCGCGTTTTGAAAGTAAGGAGGATGATTACAGCGAAAAAATTCTTCAGCAGTTTATTCGTTACTCCGGCCGACCGGTCTTTAGCATGGAAGCGGCTACGCGTCATCCTTTACAAAGTTTTGCCGACCTGATTACGATTGAAGAATATAAACGTACGGAGCGTCCGAAAATCGTGCTGACATGGACGCCGCATCCGCGTGCATTACCGCAGGCCGTGCCCAATAGCTTTGCCGAATGGATAAATGCCGCAGGATACGAACTCGTCATTACCCATCCTGAAGGATATGAGTTAGATCCGCAATTTGTCGGAGATGCTCGGGTGGAACACAACCAGCGCAAAGCATTTGAAGGAGCCGATTTTATCTACGCTAAAAACTGGGCGGCATACAAAGACCCACACTATGGAGAGGTGCTCAGTACCGATCGTTCATGGACGGTCGATACCGAAAAAATGGCGCTTACCAACAATGCATTTTTTATGCACTGTTTGCCTGTGCGCCGTAATCTGATTGTAACCGACGAAGTAATTGAAAGTCCCCAGAGTATTGTCATTCCTCAAGCAGCGAACCGCGAAATTTCGGCACAAGTCGTACTCAAGCGGATGTTGGATGACTTACAGCCCCTTGGTTAGGCCTGCCCCGGCGTACCAATCGGCGGAATCAGATTGTTGAACGCGTCCGTGTTCGTGTTGCCCCCGCTTTGCTGCTGCTCTTCAAACTTGCGGATGTTATCCTGCAAGGCATAAAGCAAACGTTGCGCATTGTCGGGGGTAAGGATGATCCGGCTTTTAACCTTCGCCTTAGGAGCACCCGGCATAATTTGGATAAAGTCAAGAATAAATTCGGACGATGAATGTGCCACGATAGCCAAATTGGCATACGTACCCTGCGCCATATCGTCCGTAATTTCTACCTGTATTTCATTTGATGTAGGAGTATTTTCCATTATGAACGTTCATTTGATAACGGGACAAAAGTACATACAATTTTGCAGGAACGGAAAATATTACATAGATTTGTGCGATTATTTTCAAAAAAAGGACAAAAAATGAGAATCAATATGTTAGTTGCCAGCATGTTGCTCGGTTCGTTTATTGCAATGTCGCAGACGCGAGTCGAGAAAAAGGTGGCCATGAAAAGCAACGGATACGGAGTGACCTACTCTCTCCCCAAAACGTCGCTTATCGTAACCGCCGAAGTGACGAAAGTAACTTGTAAGGCTGGCCCCTACTATAAATACGCTGAAAAATATCTGGGGGTAAAAGACGCCGTAACGAACGACCATGTATATTATGAATTGGGTAAAATCTATTTGGAGAATAAAGGCATACCCGACGAAGAAAACACGTATACGGTCGAGTTTAAATCGAAGACGGTTGCGCCATACGTCTACTTGACCGAAGAAGGTCTGATGTGCTCGATCAACGCTGATTATACTCCATCCGAACCGAATCTGAAAAAGATAAAGAACGATGCACAAGTCACCGAAACAAGCGATGTAACAGCCTTGATGACGGAAGAATTGCTTATGGCCGGTTCGGTAACACGACAGGCCGAAGTAGCTGCCAAACAGATCTACCGACTGCGTGAAAGCAAGATGGATATTGTTTCGGGAGAGGCCGATAACATGCCCCCCGACGGTGAAGCCATGAAACTGGTGCTGCAACAACTCACCGATCAGGAGCAGGCATTGACGACGCTCTTCGTCGGTCGGGAGTATCGCAAAACTTCTTTTCATGAAGTACGCATCGTCCCACAGGACGACATCAATAAGGAGGTATTATTCCGATTCTCGGAAAAACTGGGTATCCTGGATGCCGACGATTTAGGCGGACAACCCATCTATTTGAGTCTGCATGCCACAGAGCGCGCACCGGAACTTGACCCGAAAGAAGCCGAGAAGAAAGAAAAAATGATGAAAGGCATCGTATATAATGTGCCAGGGAAAGCACGTGTCGAGATTGAAACGGGCACAAAGAAACTCTATCGGGGCGAGGTACAAATCGTACAGTTCGGCACCCGTGAGGGACTGGCCCCCGTTATGTTTGAAGATAAAAAAGCCCCCGTCAAAGTACTTTTCTATCCCGAAACCGGGGCAATTAAACAGATTATTCAATAAAGTCAACTGAATGTAATAATGTATAATGTATAACTATTTTAAATTAAAGTAATTGTTTATGATTTTCAAGAATCACCCTAAAGGACTGATCGGGGCAGCCCTCTCTAATATGGGCGAACGCTTCGGTTTCTACATCATGATGGCAATTCTGGCTCTCTTCCTTGTGAGCAAATTCGGTCTCGAAAAAACAGAAGCCACCACTATCTATGCTACTTTTTATGCGCTGATTTATCTTTTGGCCTTGGCCGGAGGGTACATTGCTGACAAAACGAAGAAGTACAAGGGAACCATCTTTGCCGGTCTTATGCTCATGACTCTCGGCTACGCGATGATCGCTATCCCTACACCTACACCGGTGCCTAATTTTACGCTTTATCTGACGCTTACCTGTATTGGCTTGTTTGTTATCGCCTTTGGTAATGGCCTATTCAAGGGCAATCTGCAGGCTGTGGTAGGACAGATGTATGATGACCCTCGTTATTCCGACAAGCGTGATACCGGATTCCAAATCTTCTATATGTTCATCAATGTTGGAGCCCTTTTTGCTCCGATGATTGCAACAGGTATCCGTAATGGCTGGGTTCAAAGTCATGGATTCGAATATGACCCGGACCTACCTGCCCTTTGTCATAAGCTCATCAATGGTACCATTACTCCCGAAGCGATGGAGACATTCAAACGCATTGCAGGAGAGGTAAGTGGTGGAACTGTACCAGACTACTCTGCCTTTGCAAACGAATATCTCAATATCTTCAACACCGGATTCCATTATGCGTTTGCTGCAGCAATCGTTGCAATGCTTATTTCTATTGCAATTTACATTGCCAATAAGAAGAAACTTCCCGACCCCAGCAAGAAAGCAGCAGCTACGGCAGAAGCCAAAGCGGAAATCCAAATGAGCAGCACGGAAATACGTCAGCGCATCTATGCTCTCTTTGCTGTATTCGCAGTAGTTATCTTCTTCTGGTTCTCATTCCATCAGAATGGTGTTACGCTTACATTCTTTGCAAATGACTACACGGATTTGAGTATGATCGACATCAATTTGGGATTCACTCGAATCAAAGGTGCCGAAATCTTCCAGTCATTCAATCCGTTCTTCGTTGTATTCCTGACGCCTATCATCATTGGTATTTTCGGATGGCTGCGCTCTAAAGGTATCGAACCTTCTACTCCGAAGAAAATTGCTATCGGTATGGGAATTGCTGCATTGGCTTTTGTGATTATGTCCATCGGTTCAGTTGGTCTGCCTACTTCTGCCGAGCGTGAGGCTTTAGGCGGACTTACGAACGCACAGCGCGTTTCACCTTTCTTGCTGATCGGAACTTATTTGATCCTTACCATTGCAGAATTGTTCATCAGTCCTCTCGGATTGTCATTCGTGTCAAAAGTAGCACCTCCTCACCTTCAAGCTGTGATGCAGGGCTGCTGGTTGGGAGCTACCGCATTGGGCAATCAGCTTCTCATTATCGGTACGATTATGTATGAGAACATTCCTATCTGGGCTACTTGGGCTGTATTCGTGGTAGCATGTCTCATTTCCATGTTCACGATGTTGGCCATGGTTAAATGGCTTGAACGGGTGGCTAAATAATAATAAAGCCAAACGCGAGGAAAAAAACACACTCTTGTAAATTCAAGCTGCCTCATAACCTAATGTGAATGAGGCAGCTTTTTTTATGTAATTATCTCCTTGCTACCTATCCACTCCCCAAAAAAGATAGAGGCTTTATACAAACATTGCCCAAGTATAAAAAGCATAAAATCTGTATCAGATTCATCTCAAAGAAATGCCAACTGTTCCGAAAACGAAACCTTTTTTACATTTTGTTCAAATAATAAATCCGTACTTTTGGGCCGTATTTTAAACATAAACATCAACAATGAAAAATTATAAATTACTCAGCTCCATATTGAGCATTTTCCTCGTTTTAAGCATTCTCGGATGTTCGGATAAAAAAGAAAGCATACCAGTGTCAATAACTTTATCAGCGAACAAAACAAGCATCAAAGCCAACGGCAAAGATTCGCTGACTTTCACGGTCAAAGTTGATGGCAAGGAAACATCGTCAGGTGTGACTATCGTACCTTCTTCATCTACCCCTTCCGAAGGTCTGAGGAAGTTCAACTTTGCCACATCGAAAAGTGGCTCTTATTCGTTCTACGCTCTATATGAAGGCCAAAAGTCGAACGAAATTACGATTACAGCCACACAAGTTGTCATCAAACTGACAGCCGATAAACCAAGCCTCAAACCGAACGGTACGGACATCATTCGATTCACCGTGAAAGCCGACGATGAAGATGTGACTTCATCGGCTGTCATTACATTGAAAGGAGAAGACGAAACAAAACTCGAAAGCCACAGCTTCTCGACTGAAAAGTCGGGCACTTATACCTTTTACGCAACCTACGATGGCGAACAATCGGAAAAAATAACGATCCGATCGGCAACAGAAGCCGTTACGCTGATCCTAAACAAAAACAAAATCAAGGCAGATGGCGTGGAAGAGGTCGTTTTTACGGTTCAAGCAGACGGAAGAGACGTGACTAAAGAGGCCGTTATCATGCAAAAAGGATCGTCCGATACGGCTTACGAGGGAAAAACATTTAAAACGAACGAACCCGGAACATACACCTTTTACGCTGTTTATGACAATGTAAAATCGAACGAGGCTTTCCTTGAAGCAACTTATGTTCCGCTATCCTTTACCAAACATTTTTGTATTATGCAATTCGCATCGGCAGCCTGCAACACATGCCCCATCATGACAAAGGCAATTAATATGGTAAGGGAACAATTGCCCAACCATATCATTCCCATTGTGCTGCATGTACAGAACCGTTGCACAAACTACGAAACGCTTTACGGCGTACTCGGAAGAACGGCCGATATGCTTTGTCCTTCATGGCCTTCTTCATTAGTCGATCTCAATCAAAAGGTGAACATTTACCGGACAACCACTCCCCAAAAATTGATCTCAGCAATTGACTACATGATTGCCTTTTGTCCTTCACAAACGGGTATTGCCATGGAGTCGAAAACTACGGATGGAATGATTCGGTTTACAGCCAACATCTTAACAAACAAAACAGATCATTATCGTTTCTATGCGTTCGTCGTGGAAGACGGGATCGTACATGGTCAGATGATTACTCGTGAGAAGGTCGACCTGAACTATATACACAATCATGTAGCTACATATAAGCTATCGGACGAAGATCCCAAAACGGGTGTTGATCTGGGAGAAATCAAAACGGGTAGAAAAGCTACGCGTACGTTTACGATCGATACGAAATCCATCAAATTGAAACGTACTGTCAACCTGAATAATTGTCGCATTGTAGCATATACGCTAAGGGCCATCAATGGAGTGTATTGTATCGATAATGTTACATCGTGCCCGGTAAACGGATCAGTAGATTATCCATACAGCAAATAATAGAAAAACAGCCGATGAAAATGAAAACAAGTTGAACTCGAAAGATGTGTCATCGGCTACGATTTTGAAGGAACAGCATAGTTCCAAGAGGGTGTGTCAAAACGCAATGTTTGGGTACACCCTCTTTAGTTGTGTAAGAATGGGCGAAATTGGGAGGCGATAAGGATGAGGGATATACTAAGGTATGTGACCGAGCTCGCATTCCACAAACAACGAAGCAGTTCGCTCGTTATGGCACACTGCCATTTATAAAACTTTTTGCCCTATACTCTTATACATTCGAAACGTATCGAAAGGTGTCGTTAGGAATCTATAGGAAATATTTGGGGGATAGATTATCTGCAAGTTGTGGTTTTCTAAGGGGCGATCTCTTCATCCGAAAGACTCTTCCTATTAGCGGGCAGTATAGCGCCGGATTCGAATTAATAGTCAATTGTCAGCCATCGGTTTTCATCATTTTTAATTCATGATTTGATCTGTCTGCTACCCAATCTTTCCGTCCGTATCCACAGCGAAGGAGATGGCTTTATAGAAATCGTTTATTTTCTTCACGGCCGAGTATGGGGTATACGCGTCGTGATAATAGACGACGATTTGCTCCTTCGCGGCAGCTTCCTCGAGCAAGCGGATTTTGGCGTGGTAAGTCTCTAACGGACGAATATCGTATGCGGAAATCCATGTCGGAGAGAGGTGAGCGGAGGTAGGGATAACATCGCCGGCAAAGACAACAGTGCGGGAATCTGTCCGCACATCGACGACGATTTGCCCGCATGTATGTCCGCCGAACAGACGCAGCTTGACCTGCGGCGTAAGGAACATCTCGTCTTTGATTAGACGTAATTTGCCCGATTCTCGAATGACCTCCATATTCTCCGGGAAAAAAGAATCACGTTCGAGAGCGTTGGGATGAAACCCTTCGTGCCATTGCGCTTCGCTCACCCAGCACGTCGCATTCGGGTAGGCAGGGACGATTTGTTGGTCCTCACCGTGTCGGGTGGTTCCTCCGCAATGATCGAAATGCAGGTGAGTCAGCACGACGTCGGTCACGTCGTCGGGACGGATGCCGTATTGTCGGAGTGCTTCATCGAGGTCCGTCAGTTCATGAAACTGATAGAACGAGGCTCTCAGTTGGTCGGTATGCTTGTTGCCGATGCCGTTATCGATCAGGATCACTCGTCCGCATTCGGTGGTTACCAGTCCGACGTGCATGGCGAGCCGGCAGCGATTCTGCGAATCAGCCTTGTAGCGACGCTTCCACGCCGATTGCGGAGTGGCACCGAACATGCAGCCCCCATCGGCATAAAAATAACCCGTAGGAATGAGTCGGACGGATGTTTTCATCGTTTATCGTAATTGTTTCTTCGACAAAAGTACGATTAAATTGCTTGTTTGCAATTGACATTTGTCCGGAAGTTGCTACTTTTGTACCCGCTATGATGGTGGCTCAACAAAAAAGAAAGGAAAATATGGTCGAATATCTGCTTTACATGTGGCAGGTGGAAGACCTGATCCGTGCCAACGGATTGGATATCGACAAGATTCGGGAAACCCTTATCGAACAGTATGACCAGCCGGAGACGGTAAAGGCCGAAATTGTTCACTGGTATGAAGAGCTAATCGACATGATGCGCAACGAAGGAGTGACCGAACGCGGACATTTGCAGATCAACCGAAATGTGATTCTTTCGCTGACGGAGTTGCATCGGTCGCTGCTCGCAAACCCGCGCGAAACGACGTATGGCGCCTTGTATTACAAAACCTTGCCATCGATCGTGCAGTTGCGCGCCAAGGCGGGAGGCGCCGAGATGCCGGAGATCGAGACCTGCTTCATCGCCCTCTACGGTTATCTGCTGCTGCGGATGCAGGGCAAGCCCGTCAGTGCCGAAACGCAGGAAGCGATGAAACAGATTCATACGTTTCTCTCTTTTCTGGCTGCCAAATTCAAGGAATCGGAAACGGTATCCTGACAAAAAACGAGAACAAGATGAAATCAATTTTAGTGACGGGTACGAACGGACAATTGGGAAGCGCCCTGCGGCAACGGGCGAGTCATCACCCGGAATGGACGTTTTATTTTACCGATGTCGATGCCCTCGATATTTGCAATAAAGCGCAGTTGACGAAATACGTACGCGCCAATGGCATCGGGTATATCTTGAACTGTGCGGCTTATACGGCCGTCGACAAGGCTGAAGATGATGCCGAACGGTGTATGCGGATCAATCGCGATGCGGTGCGCAACATCGGCGAGATTGCGTCCGAGCACGGCGCGCGCGTCATCCATATCTCTACCGATTATGTCTTCGACGGACGGGGACAGCGGCCTTATCGCGAAGATGATCCGACGGCGCCGACGTCGGTCTATGGCCGTACTAAACTGGCAGGCGAACAGACCTTGCAGGAAGTCCTTCCCGATGCGGTTATTATCCGCACGGCATGGCTTTATTCGGAGGTGGGGCAAAACTTCGTCAAGACGATGTTGCGTCTCGGCGCCGAGCGAAGCGAGGTGAGCGTCGTAGCCGATCAGGTGGGAACGCCCACGTATGCCGGCGATCTGGCCGATGCCATGCTGAAGATACTGGCGCATCCGGTATGGGCGTCCGGCATCTATCATTTCTCGAACGAGGGCGTATGCAGTTGGTACGACTTTGCCCGGAAGGTTATGGAGATGGGCGGTCGCACATGTACGCTTCATCCGATCACCACGGACGAGTACCCCACGCGGGCGACCAGACCGGCCTACAGCGTCCTCGACAAGACGAAAATCAAACAGGTGTTCGGTCTCCGGATTCCGGTGTGGGAAGAGAGCCTGACCGGATGTGTCCGCACTTTGACAACAAACCCTTAATGATAGAAACAAATGACTTTAACAGACGAAATACATCGACGCAGAACATTTGCGATCATCAGTCACCCCGACGCGGGGAAAACGACGCTTACCGAGAAACTCCTTCTTTTCGGAGGTGCTATTCACGTGGCCGGCGCCGTCAAATCGAACAAGATACGCCGCACGGCCACTTCCGACTGGATGGAAATCGAGAAGCAACGTGGCATCTCGGTGGCCACCTCGGTGATGGCCTTCGATTACGAGGGATATAAGATCAATATCCTCGACACACCCGGTCACCAGGATTTTGCGGAAGATACGTTCCGCACGTTGACGGCGGTCGACAGTGTGATCATCGTGGTCGATGCGGCCAAAGGCGTGGAAGCGCAGACCCGTAAGCTAATGGAAGTCTGCCGGATGCGGAAGACACCCGTGATTGTTTTCGTCAATAAGATGGACCGCGAAGGGAAGTCGCCGTTCGATTTGCTCGACGAGATCGAGAGCGAGCTGAAAATCAGTGTCCGTCCGTTAAGCTGGCCGATCGAGATGGGCGTGCGTTTCAAAGGCGTCTATAACCTTTACGAACAGAAACTCGATCTGTATATGCCGAGTAAGCAGACGGTGACGGAAAGTATCGAGTTTAAAGATATCGACAGCCCCGAGCTGGAGAAACATATCGATGCTTCGCTGGCTGAGAAGCTGCGGGCTGATGTGGAACTGATCAATGGGGTCTATCCCGAATTCGACAAGGAGACGTACCTGAAAGGCGATGTGGCTCCGGTCTTTTTCGGCTCGGCCTTGAATAACTTCGGTGTGCGCGAGTTGCTGAACTGCTTTGTACGTATCGCCCCGCCGCCTTCTCCGGTGCAGGCCGTCGAGCGGATCGTTCGTCCGGAAGAAGAGGCGTTCTCCGGGTTTGTCTTTAAGATTCATGCCAATATGGATCCGAATCACCGCAGCTGCATCGCGTTCGTGAAGATTTGCTCGGGACGGTTCGAGCGGAACGCGAACTATAAGCACGTGCGTTTCGGGAAGATGATGCGTTTCAGCAGTCCGACGGCGTTTATGGCGCAGCGCAAAGAAGTCGTAGACGAAGCGTTTGCCGGCGATATCGTCGGGCTGCCCGATACGGGAAACTTCAAGATCGGTGACAGTCTGACCGGAGGTGAAGAGCTTCACTTCAAGGGACTTCCGAGCTTCTCGCCCGAGATGTTCAAATACATCGAGAATGCCGACCCAATGAAAGCCAAGCAGCTCAACAAAGGTGTCGATCAGTTGATGGACGAAGGGGTTGCCCAACTGTTTACGAATCAGTTTAATGGCCGAAAGATTATCGGTACGGTCGGACAGTTGCAGTTCGAAGTCATTCAGTACCGTCTGCTGCACGAGTATGGTGCGCAATGCCGCTGGGAACCGATCAGCCTTTATAAAGCGTGCTGGATAGAAAGCGACGATAAAGCGATGCTCGACAGTTTCAAGAAGCGTAAGGCGCAATATATGGCTGTCGACCATGAGGGAAGAGATGTCTATCTGGCCGATTCGGCGTATGTGCTGACGATGGCTCAGCAAGATTTTCCGGAAATAAAATTCCACTTTACATCAGAGTTTTAACTGACTCTCGATAGGCATCTGCAATGCGAAAAATGTAACATTTTTCCGTTTCTTACGTTTTATCATTGAATATGAAAATAAATATCATGATGAGAACAATCTTATTATCGGTCATTGCGCTTGCGGCGACAATGAGTTGTATTGCGCAAGGGCGCATTCAGGGAAACGGGCAGACGGTCGAACGTCAGCGAAGTGTAGGCACCTACAAAGCGCTTAGTGTAAGAAACGGGCTGGATGTTGAAATTTCCGGCGATCTGACGGGGGGTATCATCGTGGTTGCCGATGAGAACCTTCAGGAATATGTGGAAACGAAGGTGGAAGACGGTACGTTAAAGATTACCATGAAACATGGCTACAGGTATCGCTTCAATGGAAAGAGCCCGAAGGTTATCGTGCCGAATATGGGTCAACTCACCGCGATTTCGGTCAGTGGCGGCAGTGATGTATATACGAAAAATACCACATCACAGGGAGATGCCCTTTCGATAGCCTGTTCGGGAGGAAGTGATTTCAAGGGAGAGATCAACGTGAAGACGCTCGACATGGCATGCAGCGGCGGCAGCGACTTCAACGCTTCGGTAGAGGCTGAGCAGTGCGATTTGGCCATCTCGGGCGGTAGCGACGGGGATCTGTCAGGCTATGCTAACGTTTGCAGCGTGTCCGTCTCGGGCGGTAGCGATTTCAAGGCCCATCGGTTCGTGACAAAAGATTGCGATCTCTCCGTTTCGGGCGGAAGCGATGTCGATGTCCACTGCACGGAACGACTATCGGCCAAAGTCGGAGGTGGTTCGGATGTCATATACACAGGCGATTGCACCGTGACCATGTCGGTCGACAAGTCATCGAGCTTAAAGAAGAAGTAAGCCGTTCATTTGCTTGTTTAAAGGCTCTGTTCAGAATCGAAAGCCATCGGGAATATCCAAAATGAACATTTTCGATGGCTTTTTCGTCAATAAATAACATTTTAATCTCCATATCTTTGCACCCGATTTACGAAAGAGGATTAAAAAGATATGGAAAAAAAAATAACAGGATATATTTCTCAGATTGTTGGTCCGGTAATCGACATCAGTTTCGAGAAAGATGATTCCGATGCCATCATTCAACTACCGTCTATTCATGATGCCGTTTTGATCAAACGCCCCGATGGGCGAGTGCTCATAGCCGAGATACAGCAGCATATCGGTGAGAAGAGTGTGCGCTCGGTGGCGATGGACTCGACCGATGGTCTACGACGAGGTATGGAAGCCGTGTCGGACTATGCGCCGATCCGTGTGCCTGTCGGTGAGCAGACGAAGGGACGTGTACTCAATGTTATCGGCGAAGCTATTGACGGTATGACCGTTCTGGACGAAGCCGGAGCCATGCCGATACATCGTGAACCTCCTAATTTCGAAGACCTTTCGACATCGCAAGAAGTCTTGTTTACCGGGATCAAGGTGATCGATTTGCTGGAGCCTTATCTAAAAGGTGGAAAAATCGGTCTGTTCGGCGGAGCCGGTGTAGGTAAGACGGTATTGATTAAGGAGCTAATTAATAATATAGCCAAGCGGCATAACGGATTTTCCGTTTTTGCCGGAGTAGGTGAACGTACGCGTGAGGGAAACGATCTTTTGCGCGAGATGATCGAGTCGGGTGTCATTCGCTACGGGAAAGCGTTTGAGGAAGCGATGGAACGCGGAGAATGGGATTTATCGAAGATTGATTACGAAGAATTGAAGAAATCCCAAGCGACACTGATCTTCGGTCAGATGAATGAGCCGCCCGGGGCGCGTGCATCAGTGGCCTTATCGGGTCTGACTGTTGCAGAGTCGTTTCGTGATGCGGGAGGAGGTTCGAGAGATATTTTGTTCTTTATCGACAATATCTTCCGCTTTACTCAGGCAGGCAGCGAAGTGTCGGCCTTGCTCGGGCGTATGCCTTCGGCAGTCGGGTATCAACCTACCTTGGCTACTGAGATGGGAAATATGCAAGAGCGTATCGCTTCGACTAAAAGCGGATCCATCACATCGGTGCAAGCGGTATATGTCCCTGCTGATGACCTGACAGACCCTGCGCCGGCAACAACGTTTTCGTATCTCGACGCGACGACCGTGTTAAGCCGGAAAATCACAGAATTAGGTATTTATCCGGCTGTCGACCCGCTCGAATCCACTTCACGCATTCTTGATCCGAATATCGTCGGAGAAGAACATTACCGTACGGCACAACGCGTGAAACAAATTCTGCAACGCAACAAAGAGTTGCAGGATATTATTTCGATTCTCGGCATGGAAGAATTGTCGGACGAAGATCGGCTGACCGTCAATCGTGCCCGTCGCGTGCAGCGCTTTCTTTCTCAGCCGTTTTCTGTGGCGGAACAATTTACCGGGGTTCCCGGCGTGATGGTTTCAATCGAAGATAATATTAAAGGCTTCAAAATGATTCTTGACGGTGAAGTAGATGACTTGCCCGAGCAAGCCTTCCTGAATGTCGGAACGATTGAAGACGCAAAAGAGAAGGCTGCGAAAATCAAAGATCAGGTAGATAAATAAGGAGATGTTGAAAATAAGGGTGATTTCTCCTTCCGGAACCGTATATCAAGAAGAGTGCTCACGTATTGTATTTCCGGGTGAAGTAGGGCGATTCGAAGTCTTGCCGAAGCACGCACCAATCATCTCGTCATTAGTCGAAGGTGAAATCGAATGTCATGCTCCTTTGGGTGGAGAAGCTCGCCGGATAGCCATACGAAGCGGGTTTGTAGAAGTGAAGGCGGACCAAATAACGGTCTGTGTAGAAATATAAAACATATATTGTAATCAGAATAAGAAAAATGAGTAGTGCATATTCGCATAAAACGGTCAATACGTTTGTGCTCGGAAGTATTTTGATGTTTGGAATCATTGAATTGGCGATGGTCTACTGGCTTTTCCCGAAAAGCTATACGCCGTATATGCTCCTGACTCCTGTATATTTCCTCATGTTAGGTCTGACGGTGTTGTTGGCGCTGTCTCGCATCGAGAGCAAACGCTTGCATCCCGGACGTGCAGTTGCTCGACTGATGCTGTTGAACACTTCGCAGTTTATTGTCTCGGCCTGCTTCTTGTTTTATTACGTCTACCAGATCAATGTGCAACGTAGAGCGTTTCTGCTCACCTTCGGGCTATTTTATATTTGGTTTATGTGCGTCAAATTGTTTGTATTGTACAATATTGATTCTCAACACAAACATCATAAAAGAACGGGGGTAAAAGATGATCAAAAAGTTCAATGATATAAAAATCAAGGTGCTGGTTGGCGTGATAGGTCTCCTGAGCGTCGTACCGCCTTCTTCTGCGTATGCTCAGAGCGATAAGCCCGAGATCAATGCGGTCGAGATTATCTTTGATCATGTACAGGATAGTTACTGGTGGCATATTACGACAATCAACGATCGACACCTGTCGGTCTATCTGCCGGTGATCGTTCGTTCTTCGACGACGGGGTGGCATGTGTTTTCATCCTCTCGCCTTACACACGATGCATCATATAAAGGTTTTTACATCGCATCCGAAGGGGACTATGCCGGAAAGATTGTCGAACGTGATGCCGGTGGTGCGGAGATACGTCCGTTGGATATTTCTCTGACAAAGGATGCCCTGGCGTTAATCATCAACTCGATCGTCATGCTGGCGATCTTTCTGTCTGTGGCGAGATGGTATAAACGTCATCCCAAGCATGCCGTTCCGGGCGGATTCGTGGGAGCTGTCGAAATGTTTGTCATGAATATCGAAGATGAAGTCATACGAAAAAGTATCGGCAAAGATTATGCTCGATATTCACCGTATCTCCTGACGGCATTTTTCTTCATCTTGATCAACAACCTGATGGGATTGATTCCTGTTTTTCCGGGAGGAGCCAATACGACCGGAAATATTGCAATCACTTTCACACTTGCTATTTGCACGATGGTTGCCGTTAATGTATTTGGGAATAAGGCATATTGGAAAGAGATATTTTGGCCGGATGTACCGATGTGGATGAAAGTGCCGGTTCCTCTGATGCCTGTCATCGAGCTGTTCGGGGTTATCTCGAAACCGTTTGCTTTGATGATTCGTCTTTTCGCGAATATAATGGCAGGACATTCGATTGTGATCGCACTTACTTGCCTTGTATTTATTACGGCTAAGATGGGGGCTGCAATGCATGTCGGTATGACGGTCTTTTCCGTTTTATTATCGGTATTTATGAACTGTCTCGAGCTGCTCGTCGCTTATATTCAGGCGTATGTGTTTACGATGCTTTCGGCCGTGTTTATCGGACTTTCGAGACCGGAGCATCAACGCGAAAAAGTAAAGAAATAAAAAGGTAAAATACGAAATAACAATTTTAAATTAAAGGATTATGACACTGTTAAACATGATGTTGCAAGCAACAACAAATTTGGGCGCATTTGCCGCGCCGTTGGGAGCCGCTATTGCTGTTATTGGAGCCGGTCTCGGTATTGGAAAAATCGGTTCGAGTGCGATGGAAGCGATCGGACGTCAGCCCGAAGCGGCCAGTGATGTGCGCATGTCGATGATTATTGTTGCGGCATTAATTGAAGGTGCGGCATTATTTGCGATCGTTGTTTGTCTGATGGCTGTGAACAGTTAACAAAAAAGACTTAGATCATGTCGTTGTTAACGCCCGACTTCGGACTGCTATTCTGGATGCTGCTGTCTTTTCTGATCGTCTTCGGACTATTGGCGAAGTTCGGTTTCCCCGTCATCACCCGAATGGTCGACGAACGTAGGGAATATATTGAGCAATCGCTTGTGACAGCCGATGAAGCGAATCGCAGGCTGGCAGAGATCCGGCAGGAGTCGGAAGGTATTTTGGACGAAGCCCGCGTGCGCCAAAGCGAGTTGATCCGGCAGGCTACTGCCGAGAGTGAAAAGATGATACTGTCCGCCAAGGAGAAAGCCGCTATAGAGGCGCAGCAGCAATTAGATGAAGCGAGGCGTCAGATAGATGCTCAAAAGCAACAGGCCATGAGTGATATTCGTGGGCAAGTTGCACGCTTATCCGTCGATATTGCGGAGAAAGTACTTCGTCGGCAGCTGGATGATCCTGCAGGGCAGGAGGTTTTCATCGCTCATTTACTGGACGAGATAGAAAAGAATTAAACCGTATGAAAATTCAATCTGTTCTCAGCCTCTCTGGTGGAGCTGTGAACGGATGATAATGAAGAATGATGAATGCAGGATTAATTTCCAGACGATATGCGAAAGCATTGTACGAGTATGCTTTGAGACGAAACGAGGAGCAAGCGCTTTATCAACGCATGCAAACGCTTTCGTCGATACTCCGTGATATTCCGAAACTGCGCGATACGCTTTCCAGCCCGGTAGTTCCCGTCAAATACAAGCAGGAAATACTGGGAGAAGCTGCCAGTCCCGCCCCGGAACAATCTTATCTCGACTTTATCAGGCTGATCCTGAAGAATAACCGAGAGAGTATGTTGTATGATATTGCGTTAAGTTATCAGACGTATTATCGCAGGCGAAAGAACATCAGTATCGTTCACCTCACATCAGCCGGGCCGATGAGTGAAGAAATGCTCGTGCGTATCCGTCGGCAGGTGGAAAAACGGACTCGGGGAGAGGTTGAGTTTTCAGCATATACCGATCCGGCTGTGGGGGGAGGTTTTATCTTTCAACTGAACGATATGCGATTGGATGCCTCCGTCAGAGGACAGCTTGCGCGATTGAAGCGGCAGCTGCTTGCTTCATCCGGTACACGTATGCGTGAAACCGAACAGGTGGGATAAATAATAGATACATAACTGATTATATTTATTCATAGATAAAATGTCTGACAATATAAAAATAAGTGAAGTCTCCGAAGTGCTTAAGATGCAACTTGAGGGAATAGACATGCAACTCGAATTCGATGAGGTCGGTACGGTCTTACAAGTCAGTGATGGCGTAGCCCGTATATACGGACTGCGTAATGCCGAGGCCAATGAACTGCTGGAGTTTGAAAACGGCATGATGGGCGTGGTGATGAATCTTGAAGAGGATAATGTGGGAGCCGTTCTACTCGGTGCGACCGACAAGATTAAAGAAGGGTTTTCTGTTAAGCGTACGAAAGAAATTGCATCGGTCGATGTGGGTGAAGGGATGCTTGGACGAGTCATCGATCCGTTGGGTACACCGCTCGACGGTAAAGGCGAGATTCAAGGCGCACGCTGCCGGATGCCGTTGGAGCGTAAGGCTCCGGGAGTCATCTTCCGCCAACCGGTCAGTCAGCCGTTACAAACGGGACTGAAGGCGATTGACGCGATGATCCCTATCGGTCGCGGGCAACGCGAACTGATCATTGGTGACCGGCAGACGGGAAAGACCGCCATCGCCATCGATACCATTCTCAATCAACGTGCGAATTTTGAGGAGGGCCAGCCTGTTTATTGTATCTACGTGGCTATCGGACAAAAAGGATCGACGGTTGCCTCGGTGGTTCAGACGTTGCGAGAAAAAGGGGCTTTGGACTATACGATTGTCGTAGCGGCCAATGCGTCGGATTCTGCGGCGATGCAATACTTCGCACCTTTTGCGGGAGCTGCGATCGGTGAATATTTCCGTGATACGGGACGGCACGCCCTTGTTGTGTACGACGATCTTTCCAAACAAGCCGTCGCCTATCGTGAAATTTCGTTGATTTTGCGTCGGCCGTCGGGGCGTGAGGCTTATCCCGGAGATATTTTTTATCTGCATTCGAGACTGTTGGAACGTGCTGCTAAGATCATCAGCCAGCAGGATGTAGCGGAACAAATGAACGATTTGCCGGAGAGCCTCATAGGGAAAGTGAAGGGAGGAGGATCGCTAACGGCCCTGCCGATTATTGAGACACAGGCGGGTGACGTTTCCGCATATATTCCGACAAATGTCATTTCTATTACGGACGGACAGATTTTTCTTGAAAACGATCTGTTCAATCAGGGGATCCGTCCGGCAGTCAATGTGGGGATCTCCGTGTCGCGTGTCGGAGGAAGTGCACAGATAAAAGCGATGAAGAAAGTGGCCGGTACACTGAAAATTGATCAGGCTCAATTTCGCGAATTGGAATCGTTCACCAAGTTCGGAGGCGATCTGGATCCCGTGACGGCTTTTGCCATCGATAAAGGAAAGAAGAATACGGAATTGCTTATTCAGCTACAGTATACTCCGATGCCGGTCGAAGAGCAGATCGCGATTCTTTATTGCGGAACAAACGGTTTGCTTAAAGATATTCCTGTAGAGCAAGTGCGTGAATTCGAGCGAACCTTCTTGCAGATACTCCGAAATAATCATCAGGACGATGTGTTGAAACCGCTCCGTAACGGACAATTCGATATGGAGGTGGCGACGATTATCGAAAAAGTAGCCGCCAGCATCCGTTTGGAATCGTCGTCTGGAAAGTAGATAAATGTATAGAGAGACGTAATGAAACAATGGCACTGAAAGAAGTAAAAGAACGCATCTGGTCAATCAAAAATACCCGAAAGATCACTTCGGCAATGAAGATGGTTTCGTCTGCAAAGCTTCACAAGGCACAGCATACGATCGAAAACATGCTTCCCTATTCCGAGTCGTTGCATCATGTAATGAGCTCATTACTGTCGGGCGAATATACGAATTCACTCTCTGATCAGCGCGAAGTAAAGCGAGTTGCGATTGTCGCCTTTTCTTCCGATGGATCGTTGTGCGGTGCGTTCAACACCAACGTTATACGTGCGACACTGAAAACGATCGAAGAATATGATCGGCTGTCTGCTGAAGACATTCGTCTGTATACCGTCGGGAAAAAAGTTTTCGATGCGATTCGCGAGAGCGGGTATATCATAGAAAGAAACTTCGAAGGACTTGCGGAGAAACCCGATTATACCACCATCGCAGAGCTGGCAGACTCCTTAATTCGGGAGTTCGAAGCGAAGAGACTTGACCGGGTGGAATTGATCTATCATCATTTCGAAAGTGCCGGTACGCAGGTGCTAAAGCGTGAAACCATGTTGCCGATCGTGCTCCCCAAACCGCAAGAAGAGAAAACGTGGTCTGTGCCAGAATATATTGTCGAGCCTTCGCGCGAAGACTTACTTCGTGTATTAATCCCGAAGAGTGTCAGACTGAAACTGTATACCGCTTTACTCGACTCAAATGCATCGGAACATGCTGTGCGCATGATCTCTATGCAGGCAGCCACAGAGAATGCCGATAATCTGATCAGCACCCTTACGGTCGAGTATAACAAGTCTCGTCAGCAGGCTATTACGAATGAGCTGTTCGATATCATCGGTGGGGCTTTCGGAAGGTAGGTCATTCAACGATAGGTAGCTACCATATCTATATCGGTGATTGATTATTTAATTGTCAATGACTATTCCGTGTATATAGAAAATAACGGTTTCAGTTACAGTCGATCAGATTTAACCACAAGGAAGGCAATAGTAGCATAACTGAATACCGCAAAAGTAAATGGGCCCAAACGTAATGAAATTTGGAGCTTTAAAGCTGAGGGCGAAGGAAGCATACTGATGACGTATATGGCCGAGCTCGCATTCCGCAAAAACGACGAAACAGTTTGCCCCTTATGACACATCGCCCTCTTTATATGATCAGAACTGATTTTTCCTCAGGCAAAGAATAAAATCATCAATTGTGCCGTGAGTACACGCAAAAACATGGTCAACGGATAGACCGTCGCATATCCTACTGCCGGAGCATCATTACCGGCGGTTGCGTTCGAGTAGGCGAGTGCGGGAGGATCGGTCGTGCTTCCCGCAAGCAATCCCATCAGCGTAAAATAATTCACTTGGTAGAAATACCGCCCGATCGTACCGATTATCATCAAAGGCAAGATCGTTATGATAAACCCATAGCCAATCCACAAAAGTCCGCCGCCGTTGATAATCGTATCCACAAAGCCTTTTCCAGCGCCGATGCCGACACAAGCCAAAAATATGGTGATACCGATTTCGCGCAACATCAGGTTGGCACTGGTTGTGGTGTACGTTACCAGTTTATATTTATATCCGAAACGACTCACCAGAATAGCGACAATCAGCGGCCCACCGGCCAGACCCAGTTTCACTGGCTGGGGAATGCCGGGGAAAGTAATCGGAATACTTCCCAGAAAAACTCCGATCGCGATACCCAGAAAGATCGAAATCAAATTCGGTTCGTTCAGTCGCTTCATCGAGTTGCCCAACACTTTTTCGACGGCTGCAATCGAAGCTTCCGTTCCAACAACATTTACCCGGTCGCCCACTTGCAACACCAGATGAGGCGTTGCCACCAGATCAACCCCGGCACGGCTGATTCGCGTGATGTTGATACCATACGATTTACGCAGTTTCAATTCTCCGAGCTGCTTGCCGTTTACTGCCGATTTCGTAACCAGAATACGTCGGTTGACGAGCTGACTTTCCAGACTTATCCATTCCTTACGGTCCATCTGAATTTCTTCGCCGATGAACGTCTTGATCGTCTCCGCATCATTTTCGGTCGTGATAACAAGAACTTTATCATTTTCGTTTAACACCGTATCGGCCGATACAATCTCCATCTGTTTGCTGCTGTTGTACCAAATACGCGAAAGCACAAACTCGCGGTCTCCCACAAGTGCCGACAACTCGCCGACCGTTTTTCCGAACACCGCAGGATTTTTCACAAGTAACGAAACAGGAGACGCCTCACTTTCATGCTTATTATCCTCAGCTTTCAAACGATCTGATTCTTTTCCCAAATCAATCCTGAAAAGAAAACGGATACACAAAATGGCCAAGATAATCCCCACCACTCCTAACGGATAAGCTACCGCATAGCCAAGGGCTATTGTCGGCGCAGGTTCGCCGTGTATATCGGAATAGGCTTGTTGCGCCGCACCCAGTCCGGGCGTGTTCGTTACCGCACCGGAAAGAATTCCGACCATCGTCTCCATCGGAATACCCGTTATATAATGAATAATCAGTGTCGTCGCCACTCCTAAAAACACCACACCCGCGGCCAACATATTGAGCGTTATCCCTCCTTTTTTGAACGACGAAAAAAAGCCGGGTCCTACTTGCATTCCCACCGAATAGACGAATAGAATCAGCCCGAACTCTTTGAAGAAATGTAGAATCTCCGGATGGATCGAAAAGCCGAAATGCCCCAGAAAGATACCGACAAACAACACGAACGTAATTCCCAACGAAATACCGCCGATTTTTACCTTTCCCAATAAAATTCCACCTACAATCACTATTGATAACAACATCACGGAATGGGCGATTCCCTCGCCCCACAACAATTCATTCAGCCATTCCATAAACAATCTTCTTTTTTAAAAAATTTGACCACAAAGGTACGTTTTTTTTTCAGTTATGGGTCCCTCCTCTCCCATTCTTCTTCGTCGCCGGCAAGAGAACTTTTGCAACACTCTATAAATAAAAGGATGCGCAGAAAAAATAATGTAATGACGGCCGATGTTGAGGAGAATCAGCAGGCCACAACGATTCCTATCTGCCGTCTGATCAAAAATAAAATTGCGGATACCGTAACAGAAAGATACATTCCACAACACGATCAACGAACAAATACAGAGATGAGTTAATTCACCCGGTTATTGCAGGCAAGAAATCTTGTAAGCTCTAATTACATGGAATCTTCTTCGACGAGGTTATTCATTAGGGCATACATAGCCAACCCGGCTACGGATTTGATATTGGTTTTGCGGGTGATATTTTTACGATGGGAAATTACGGTATGTACGGATATGTGTAGTCGGTCTGCGATCTCTTTGCTCATCAATCCTTTAGCGACAAGCACAAGAACATCTGTTTCACGTTTGGTAAGTTCGTAATTCGTTGCATCCATCGGAAGTTTGTGGGTGGATGCGGAAGTCTGGGCTTCGGTAAGTATATCGGCAATGCGCTCGCGTACCTCGCGAATCTCAAGGATTCCGTGAAATGAGTGCAAAACAGCACTGTCGATGTATTGATAGACAAGGGCGACGACCGTCATTTGAGGATAGTCTTGCAGGAGACTAAAGACAGCAGGTCTTTTAGTATAGGGAAGTATGGTAGGGTTGATCAGAAGAATATCCGGGCGAACTGCGGCCAAACGTTCTCTGAAATCGTCCATATCTTCAAGAGGAGGAAGTATTTCGAAATCAGAAAGGTCTTTCAATATGCGTGTAAGGCCTTCGGTTACGATGAATGAGGGTTCGACAATCAATATTTTTTCTTTACGACTCATTTCTTTTTTCTTTCGAGCATTTCTACATAAGGAACGAGAATTTTATCTTCAATCAGTGTATGTTTGTTTAGATCGGTGGATAATTGAAAAATATCGAATACCAGCTCAATCGATTTTTTGGGAGAAGCATTGCCCGGCAAATATTTGAAAATAATCTGCGTTAAGTCACTCAATTTATCTTCTATATTGCTATGTGCCTCTGCAAAATCACGGATATGATAAGCCCCATGACTTTTGCCCGATAGAAGCGTCTCGATATGAGGAAAAACCGTCTGTTCTTCGTATTTGAAATGCTCTTCAACTTCATTTTTATAGTCGGTAAAAAATCGTTTGAGTACATCTCCGTACTTAGGGTTTACCTCATCGATCACTTTCAAGAGATGATGTTCGATCTGAGGCAGATGTTCATACATATAATAATGATGCGAAGCAAGCAGATATGGGACAAGCAGACGCATATCGGTAGACTCGATCTTTTCTCGTTTAGGAAGATAAGAGTCAAAAGCGTAAACATTGCATACGAGCAAGAAGAAATCGACCGGCACATTGTTCATGTGACATATTTCTTCCACACTTCTGTCTCCAAATCCAAGGGGAATGCCAAAACGAGGCAACATAAGTATAAGATTATGATTGACCGAGATAAGGTCAGCCAGCTTCATTTTCTCCGAGAAGAGTAATTTCTCCATACACTTTTCCTTTTTTTGATGACAAAGGTAGTTGATTTTTCCATAAGAACGATTGTCTTTTCTCCCTATTTCTGGTGATTTTGTTCGATAAAATCGCCAAAATAAGGGATAATATCCGCTTGTCTTAACGAGCAAAGATGAAATAAATCTGCTGAAAAGAAAGAGTAAAAGAACAAAAGGCTGCCTTGTGTGTGCCACAGACAACCTTTTTACAAATTAAAACATATCTTCAGTTTGTTTACTCTTTGCTTTTTTCTCTCTTTTGTCCTAAGTTGATTGAGTAGAGCAACAAGTTTACAACTTAAATTTTGCCCACTAAATCAATGCTGGGTTTAAGGGTAGAAGCTCCTTTTTTCCATTTTGCCGGACATACTTCTCCGTCGTTTTGAGCGACGAATTGTGCGGCTTCTACTTTGCGAATCAGCTCGTCGGCATTACGTCCGATACCGGTATCGTGGATTTCAGCCACCTTAATCTTACCTTCAGGATTTACAACGAATGTTCCGCGATAAGCCATACCGGATTCTTCGATCATCACACCGAAAGCGCGCGAAAGGAATCCTGTCGGGTCTGCCAGCATGGGGTATTGGATTTGACGGATGCTTTCGGAAGCGTCGTGCCATGCTTTATGTACGAAGTGCGTATCGGCACTCACGGAATAAATCTCTACTCCCATCGCTTTGAATTTATCGTAATTCTCTGCCATATCGACTAATTCAGTAGGACAAACGAACGTAAAGTCGGCCGGATAGAAAAAGAAAACAGCCCATTTACCTTCGAGGTCTTTGTTCGATACGGTTTTAAACTCTCCATTGTGGAATGCCTGAACTTTAAATTCAGGGATTTGTGAATTAATAATTGGTTCCATAATTAATTTGTTTTATATAATACTAAATTGAAATCATTACAACTTCGAGGCAAAGGTAAGCGTTTTTCTTTACGCGTGCAACTGCCATGCGCAAGTATTCTTTAAAATATCTTATCTCAGAAAGAACCCATTCTTCAGCTCCTTTCTGCAACAGGGAAAACTCGCGTAAGTCTTCAATATTCATGTTTCTATTGGATAAATTAAGCATTTTAAGTTTGTGAATGTTCTTTCTACATGAGCGGTGCGAAAAGTCGTATGATTGACTCCATAGTTTTTTTCCACCAAGGACGTTTTTTTCCACGTATTTAACTCGATCTCTTTACAAGCTTCCAAGTCTTTAAGAAAAATGTTTTTATTCTGAATCGCCAAGTCGGAATCATACAAGTAACAATTAATTTCGAAATTCATCTCAAAGCTGCGAAAATCCATGTTCGCCGATCCGATTATCGATAAATAATCATCAGCGACCATCGTCTTCGCATGTATAAATGCAGTCTGATGCTCATAAATGCGTAAGCCGACTCTCAACAAAACGCTATAATAAGATTTGGCTGCCGGATCAATATAGGGAGAATCCTATTTACGTGAAACCATGAGTCGTACTATTAATTGATCGATGTCTTGAGTGTATCACTTTGCCTGTGTTTTTCAGCATATCATTGATACATTCTATGATTTATTTTTTTCTTAACATGGTTTTGTTCTACAAGAGCATAAGTCTATTCTTCATATTTGTCTCGATTGCGGTTATAAGGTGTATATTTATCCATGGTAATGATAGAGGATATATTTTTGTATTTTGCTATTTTTCAAGATCAAAGATACCAATAATCGCATGGATAGATGGAATCGTTTTTTATTTAGAGAATGGGCCTAATTAATCCTTGTTCCACCGTTTTTACCCAGTGCTGTGGCTTTTGTAATAATCACTTCTTTCACTCCGGCATCGACGGCTTTAAAGGCGTTCTCCAACTTGGGAATCATCCCTCCTTGAATGACCCCATTTTCTTTGTATGCATTAAATAAAGACCTGTCAATCAACGGAATCACACTCTCTTCATCGTTCTTTTTGCATAAGACACCATCTTTCTCAAAACAGTAAATTAAAGTCACGTCGAACCGGCTGACCAGAGATTTAGCCAGTTCGAAAGCGATTGTGTCGGCATTTGTGTTAAGCAGTTGTCCGTTCATATCGTGGGTAATCGGTGCAATGACGGGTACCATCTTTTGCATAAGCAATATGTGTAGCATATCGAGGCGGATATTTTTTACGTCGCCGACAAAACCGTAATCCATCTGCTCGATTGGCCGTTTAATTGAACGTATCATGTCCATATCTGCTCCCGTAAGCCCGATAGCATCAATGCCTAAGGCCTGTAAGCGTGCCACTATGGTTTTATTGATCCATCCGGCGTACACCATAGTTACGATTTTAAGCATCGTGGCATCCGTAATACGTCTCCCTTCGATCATTTGGCTTTCTATCCCTAATTGTCCAGCTATTTCCGTTGCCATTCGGCCACCACCGTGAACAAGTAATTTTAAACCATCAATGTTCGAAAAATCAGCAAGTAGTCGGTTCAGTGAAGTTTCCTCTTCAACGACCTTTCCCCCTACCTTGACTAATATCAATTTCTCCATCCGATTTTTTTTTTCGCCAAAAATACAAAAAATGAAAAGAATGATGTACTTTTGCACTTGCAAGTTTAATCGTGCGGCAGTAGCTCAGTTGGTAGAGCATCAGCTTCCCAAGCTGAGGGTCGCGAGTTCGAGTCTCGTTTGCCGCTCTAAATATAAACAGATGGAAGTCAAAGGTTTTACGAGTAATCGTAGAACCTTTGTTCGTTTTCCGGGGGTAGCAAAAACAAACGAAAATCATGATATGTTTGAAAAAATGACTTAGTAGAAACATCCTGGGGAATAATTATTATTTTAGATTAATGGTATCGAGCTTTTTATATATTATACAGGTATACCAATGGAGATAGAAAGAATATCTTTTAGGGTTACACATTGTTGAAGTAAAAAGAGAAGTAATATATGACTTTTTGTCATCTTAATTACTCTTCGTTACGTCTTCGTTATGTCTTCGTTGTGTCTTCGTTGTGTCTTCGTTCAATGCACGAAGAAAAATATTAGAAAACATAATCTTTTACCGCCAAATTGTCAGAGATAGCAATAGTGTTATGCAAAGGAATACTATTAGGTAAACGAAGAAATGTTTTCAGAAAAACATATTTTATTTTTCCAAACCACAAAGATAAAATAAGTAAAAAACTTACAGAAAACAAGTCATCAACTTTATTAAGGACAAATAATTGAAAAACAAACCATTTTCATCTTCTTATGCGTTTACTCTACCTATTTTTAAAATCTTATTTTTTCTATCTTGATGATTCATTTTCCTTAAAAATATATCGCAGAGCCAAATTCATTGGACTATGTTGGGTATGGTCAAATCTTCTTTCACAAACCACATTTGGCAGGTAGTTCCGGAAGCGAAGGTAACGGGGCGAACAAATCGTAAGCCATGCTTTGGGGGTTTTATGCCGTTGATCCAGCCCAAATCGATTCGGCAAATGAGGGGCTGAAGTTCCGTTTTGTTGAGATGTTTTAAGGTTTCATGAAAAAGGCACTTTTTGATGTGTAAAACATAGCCGAAATCATCATCAATGGGGCGTTCAAAGTCAAAACTGTCGCCAAAGTAGCTTTGTTCCCTCATTTTTGAAGATGCTACCAATGCTTCGAAGGGATTCGAGGCAGTGTCGAGCATTTGTTCCGTTCCCTCAGCCACGAAAGAATAGGTGGGAGCGTTGATGCTCTCTTCTGTCCACAGCAGGGCGGTTTTGTCGGAAAATCCGATTTCTAAAAAGGCTTCATAGAGCGAAGCGACCAAAAGTACAAACGAAACATGTCCACGATCCAAATCATTCTTTATGAGTGATTCTACTTTGGGGAAATTAACGGCAAAACGCTTCTCGAAAATCACTCTACACTCTTCAAAGAGAGTTTCTCCCAGTTCGTTTTTAGCTTTTATATATTCAAACGCCCCGTTTTTTATCCATTCGAAGACATCCAAAGGCGAGAGGCTGTAACCCTCATAATAAATACTTTTGCTTTCCATATATTCACTTTAAAATTAGAATGCAAAAGTAAAAGTTTCTAATAATAAAAAAGTTGCGAAAAGGCAAGTTTATTTGTGAGACTTCACTCTACTAATCGAATATTTACTCATTCCGAGCATCGAAGCAAGGTCTTTTTGCTTTACTTTCTTGATGAAATCGGGGTATTTGAAAAGTTCTTCGTAGCGGTCTTTGACGGAGTGGTTCTGGAACAGTTCTATTACTTTTGTCAAATTCAGAATCGTTTCTTGTTGATTATAGAACAGGAATTTAGAAAACCAATCGTGTCTTTCAATCAGTAAATCTATATGATTTTTATGGATTTGCAGAATTTCGGTGGCTTCGGTGGCGACAATCTCATATCGCGAAGGCGTCCCACGCGTAAAGCTCTCCAATTCGCTAAAAAAATAGTCCTCGAATGCTATCCAACCGGTGCGTTCTTCAGCCGCATCATTGAAATAATAAACTTTTAACACACCACGATTTACATAATAATAATGTCTGCAAACAGTTCCCATTGACAGCAGTAGATCGCCTTTCTTCAGAGATTTAGATATGCAAAACTCCTCCAAATCCGATTTCTCTATCCGGCGGTCGGGAACGGTTGATTGTATGTGGTTGATAAACTTTTGCATTTTATTTTCCATAAAACAAAGGTAATCTTTTTCACATAGATCGAGTATATACACAATGAATTACGTATCTGCTTTATTTATGCTCCTCATATTATGCTCATATATCGTTGTTTTGTTGTGTGTTTCAGTAAGGAAAGCAAAATGCTTTTATTAATCTCATACCTTCTTTTTGGCATATTTTTCTTTTGCGTACTCGTATGCTTCTTGTATAAATGGTTTTAATTGTTCAAAGGTTTTTGCTCCCGGGTTTAGACAACATATCCAAGACATCCACGCATAAATGGGATGAGGTATGATTTTATCAATTTCGGCAAAGTCATATTCCATTGTTACTGTACAGCCTTTGGCCGGACGCTTGGGTACTTTGCCAAATAAATGGATAAAAGTACTTCTTCTAAGACCAATGTTCAGACGAAAAACACCTTCTCTATTCAAATTAGAACCGGCATCATTATCACCATCTTTTTCTTTGATTGTCAGCATATAGATACCTCGTTTAAGTTTATTGTCGGGGTTATAGAATATCCCTCTTTCTCCCCAACTGTCCACAACAATTATTCCTTCTAAATTGTCCTGACAGTATTTTATTATCTCATCGAGTTTCATAGAATCTGTTTATTTTCCCTTTTTATATGTTGCGAAAATCACAGTCGATCAGATGGTCGTTGACCATTCCGACGGCTTGCATAAAGGCATATACAATGGTCGAACCTACAAACTTAAAACCTCTTTTCTTCAAATCCTTGCTTATCTTGTCCGAAAGCTCCGTTTTTGCCGGCACTTCATCTATTTCCTTCCACGAATTGACAATGGGTCGGTGATTGACAAATCCCCACAGATAATTGCCGAACGAACCGAACTCCTCACAGACCCTGAAGTATGCCTTTGCATTGACCGAAACTGATTTTATTTTTAAGCGATTGCGAATAATTCCTTCGTTTTGCATCAGTTCAGTTTCTTTTTGCTCGTCATAATTGACGACAATCTCAGGACGAAAATCGTCGAAGGCTTCGCAAAACGCCTCCATTTTGTTTAGCACGGTTACCCAGCTTAGCCCCGCCTGCATACCTTCCAATATCAACATCTTGAACAACTCTCTGTCGTCGTAAACAGGAATTCCCCATTGTTTGTCGTGGTAGGCTTGTTCTGCCGGATGCCTTGTTGCCCAATCGCAACGTTTGATGTTTTCTTTATTTTTTATTTCCATAAAACAAAGGTAATCTTTTTTCCATAGCAAAATTTGCGGTTTATGTCCTTTTACTACAAGAAATTGCTATGCGTCTATAATCCTTGCACATAATGCTTTTACATTGGATACATTAATACCTTAATCGACCTAAAGCTTCCGATAAAGAAGCTACAAAGTTTACTTGTTTACCTTTGTTACTTTCAGAAATGAAGTTTGTTAAGCTTTGGCTTTTGTACTTTGAAAAATCACCGATAATGACAAGCCGCATCCGGTAATTCGAGAATTTTTGAAGAATCTCGCCCGCTATCCTTGTTTTGAGGTCGAAAAAATCGGGAGTTATATTTCTTTCGTAGAGTATTATCCCATCGTATCCCTGATAATAGGCATCGCCCAATACGTTTAATGCATCCTCGATATTGCCGATTATTAAACCGTCCGAATGAATTTCTGCAATTTTTGTATTGCCTGTATGGTGTGTATCGAATCTCATCGTTGTTTCACTTTCTGTTTTCCCAAAAAACAAAGGTAATCCTTTTTTCATAAATCCCGTAGAGGTGCAATTTTATCCTAACAATTTGCTCACGCTCGGCATAGCCCAAATAAATTCGGCTTTGTCCTCGCTTACTTACAAAAGTCATTGTGTATCTACCCTAACGCCCAACACCTTTTTCATCACGTATCTACTATTTTACTACCTTTGTAACATGAAAAAAAGTTTTGCATGCTTTCTCTTGTTTCTATTCGGGTTGTCGTTGGTGGCACAAACCGAGACTTCGGGTAGAAGCGACCTTTACCGGCATACGCCCGAAAAGCAGACCCGGCTGATACATACGTGTCTGAAAGTCGGGTTCGATTTCAGCAAGCGGACGATGGACGGCGAAGCCCGGATCACGGCTGCTCCGCACTTCTATCCCACCGACCGCCTGACGCTCGATGCCAAAGCAATGCGGATACACGAGGTGGGTATTGTTCAGGAGGGCGAACCGAAACCGCTCCACTATTTGTACCGGAACGACTCGCTGGAAATTCAGCTCGACAGAACCTACCGCCGCGACGAAGAGTATACCGTTTACATCCGCTACACGGCACAACCCGAAGAGGTCGCCGACAAAGGCAAACGCAGCTTTGTCGACACTAAAGGGCTTTATTTTATCGACCCCGACGGAGACGATCCCGAACGCCCCACGCAGGTCTGGACGCAAGGACAGACAGAGTATGCCTCCTGCTGGTTTCCGACCATCGATAAGCCCAACCAGAAAAGCACGCAGGAGATTTACATCACCGTGCCCGACCGTTACCGTACCCTCTCGAACGGCTTGCTGCAAGCCTCCGAACAACACGATGACGGCACCCGTACCGACCATTGGACGATGAAACATCCGCACGCTCCCTATCTCTTTTTCGTGGCGGCGGGCGAGTTTTCCGTCGTCAGCGACACCCCTTGGCGGGGCAAGGTGCCCATCGACTATTACGTGGAAAAAGATGGCGAAGCCCTCGCTAAAGAGGTCTTCGGCCTTACCTCGCAGATAATCGAGTTTTTCTCGCAGACCTTCCGCTACGACTTCCCGTGGGAGAAGTACGCTCAAATCGTGGTTCGCGATTTCGTCGCCGGTGGCATGGAAAATACCACCGCCGTAGTTCATTCCGAATCGGCTATGCAAAAAGCCGATGTGTTGGCCGACAACAATTATTGGGAGTTTGTCATCGCCCACGAAGCGGCTCACCACTGGTTCGGCAATCTGGTAACGGCCGAGAGCTGGGCAAATCTCATCGTCAACGAAGCCTTTGCCAACTATGCCGAATATCTATGGATCGAACACAAGCACGGACGTGATGATGCCGATTTTCATCTCATGGAAAGAGTATATGAATATCTTATTCGTCCGGAAGATTTCAACAAACAAGCCGTACGCTTCGGCTACGAAGACCGGGAGGATATGTTCGACAAGGTTTCCTACAACAAAGCGGGAGCTGTGCTGCACATGCTCCGCAATTATTTGGGCGACGAAGCCTTTTTCGAGTCGGTCGGGCTTTTTCTCCGCCGGCACGAGTTCGGCACCGCCGAAGCCCACGACCTCCGCCTCGCTTTCGAGGAGCTGAGCGGGAAAGACCTCAGTCGGTTTTTCAATCAGTGGTTTTTCGGCAACGGGCATCCTGTAGTAGAAGCATCGACCCGATACGATGCCGAAAACCGAAGCCTTTCCCTGCACATCCGTCAGATGCAGGACAGCAGCCTCCTCTTCGAGTTTCCGCTCGAAATAGACCTCTACCACGGCCACCGGCGCCAGCGCCACAGTGTATGGGTATCGGCAAGGAAAGAAAACATCTTCACTTTCGCTACCGGGGAGCAGCCTTCGCTCACCGACATCGATCCGAGAGGAATCATCCTGAAGGAGGAAAGAAACGGGAAAAGCTCCGCAGAATACCGCTTCCAGTACCGTTATGCAAAGGACTTTAAAAGCAGATACCAAGCTCTTGCCTTTGCCGTAGAGCATGCCGATAAACACCTCCTGCTTGCCGCCGCGCATGACCCCTGTTATCATCTGCGAATTAAAGCGCTGTCGGAACTTCCGGTCGAGCAGCTCAGCCGGAAGGAGCTGGACGCCGTAGCCAAAATCGCACGGTCCGATCCGAAGAACCTCGTCAGGTCGGCCGCGATGTGGACGCTGGCCGGTACGCGCGACAAACGCTATCTGCCCCTCTTCGAAAAGGGTTTGGAGACGCATTCGGCCTCAGTCCGAAACGCGGCGCTGAACGGCATCGCCCAAACCGCACCCGAACGTGCCAAACGCTTCCTCATGCAAGCCGGACCCGAAGAACTTACGGCCGATCAGCTGATCGGCTTGCTTCCGGTCGTCATTCGTCATCGGATGGCAAAGTATCTGCCACAGTTGATAGGCTACCTGATATATTATCCTTTTAAAGAAGACAGCAATCCGGAGCAGGCTGCCCTCCTCCGCCGGGGCTACGAATGGGCCATGTCGCTCGACGATGCAATACTGGTTGAGAAAGCCCTGCATCCGTTTCGAGAGGAAAAACCTTACCTCAGCGGAGATATGAGGACACGGAAGCTCATTCTCGAAGTCCTCGAAAACGGCCTGCGCATCAAGAAGGGACTGCCCCAAACACCATCAGTACGGGAACAAACCGGCCTGCTCCTCCGAACAATCGAAGAAATGAAAGAATGATGCCTGCTGGGAAATCCGGCAGGTATATACATTGACACATAAATGGATATAACAACAAATCAATAGCTCTTTTCAGCTGTTCTTTTTATAGCTTCGGATAGCCCAGATGTTGAAAACGGTTGCGAAGCCGCACAGAACGAAAAACGGTTGTATCAGTTCGGTAAATGAACTGCCTTTCAGGTAGACTGCCCGCATTACTGCGACAAAGTATTTCAACGGATTGAACGCCGCAATCATTTGCGCCCACGGCGGCATGGAAGCAATGGGAGTAAACAGACCGCTCATCAGAATAAGCACCATCATAAAGAAATACATTACGAACATGGCTTGTTGCATCGTCTCGGAATAGTTTGAAATCACAAGCCCTATTCCCGACACGACCGCAATATAGATCGTCGCAAAAACATAAATCGTCAACAAATTGCCTGCCGGAAAAATGCCGTATACCCATACGGCCAATGCCATGCAGAGCGACAAGACAAAGAAGCCGATCATCCAGTAAGGAATCAGCTTAGCCGCCACAAAAACCGTCCGTCTGACAGGAGAAACATTGAGTTGCTCGATGGTACCCGCCTCTTTTTCTCCGACAATATTTAATGCAGGAAGAAAGCCGGTGAGCATCGTCAGCAGCATGACCATCAGCGCCGGCACCATAAAGACCTTGTAGTCCAGACGAGGATTGAAGCGATATCGTGTCACGACATCGAATGTTTCGACGGGTAGAAGCGTGATGTCCGTCTGCGTACCATATTTCTCTCTTAGTTCGGTCGAATAGTCATTCAGTATGTTTGTCAGGTAGAAAGCCCCCAAACTCCCTTGTGTTCCATTGACGGCATTAGCCGAAATCATCGCGTCACCATATCCTTCACAGATGATCTTCTTTTCAAATCCTGAAGGAATTTCCAAGATCATATCCGTCTCACCCGACTCGATGCCATTCATCGCTGTCGAATACGTCGACGGAACATCTGCCAGTTTAAAGTAGCCGGAGGCTGTTGCTTTGGCCATTAACTTTTGCGAAACAGAGCTTCGGTCGTTATCTACCACTGCCAGTCTGATGTCTTTGATCTCCTGATTGGCAGCCCATGGCATAATCAGAATCACCGTCAGAGGCATCACAAGAATCAATTTCGGGAGAAAAGGATTCCGGAAAAACTGCTTATATTCTTTCTCAATCAAATATTTCAACATGATATTCTCAGTTCAGGCGGGTTTTAAATTGTTTTAAGCTTAAAACGACGAAGACCGAAGCCATAGCCGTTAGAATGATGATTTCCTTCAGTACAAAGCGCAGTCCGACGCCTTGTATCATAATTTTCTTTACGGCCTGAATGTACCAGCGGGCAGGCACGGCGGCCGAGATCCACTGTAACACGTCGGGCATACTGGACACGGGAAAGATCATACCCGAAAGCAACATAACAGGCATCATCATTCCCATACCCGAGGCCAGCATCGCTGCTGTTTGATTGTCGACAAGGCAGGAAACAAACAGCCCTACCGATAGAGCAAGGAAAATAAATAGCAACGAAACAGCAGTCAGCAAGATCAAATTTCCGGCTATCGGTACGTGCAATACGGAGAATGACAGTATCAAAATAGTGGCGAGATTCAATACCGACAGTACGAAATAAGGCACAATTTTGGCTAAAATAATATACGCGGGCTTCATCGGTGAAGCGAGTAACAGTTCCATCGTTCCTGTTTCCTTTTCCCGAACGATGGCAATGGACGTCATCATCCCGCAGATCAGTGTCAAAATCATCCCCATGATTCCCGGTACAAAGTAAAAGACACTTTTACCCTGCGGGTTATAGAGCATCTTCACCTGCGGCGTAATTCGGCAGAGAGGTAAATATTCTCCGGCCAGTTCCTGTTGGTACATATAAAGTATTTGTTGAGCATAACCGCTCATCATCGAGGCCTGATTAGGCTCGGCGCCGTCTATGATCAGTTGTACGGAGGCTTCGCCCGTATGACGCAGGTTTTCGGCAAACCTTTCGCCGAAGATAAGCACTAAGTCGGCCGTTCCACGGGTAAATACATCGTTTATTTCGTGCGGGAAGATCAGTTCTTCCGTAAGGATAAAATGCTCGCTTGCCTGAAAGCGGCTCTTGATGTGTTGTGTCATCTCGTCGCGCGAAGGATCGAACACGGCAAGGCGTGCGTTTTTTACTTCCGTGGTGATGGCAAAGCCGAATAGCAGAATCTGCATGACGGGAATCCCGAGCAGAATAAGCACTGTCCGTCTGTCTCGGATAATATGATACCATTCTTTTTTTACAAATGATAGAAACTGTCTCATCGCTTTATCCATCTCCTTTCCGTGTTGCTTCGCGTGCCAGCCGACGGAAGACTTCGTCCATCGTCGAGGCATCAAATTGTTTTTTCAGATTTTTCGGGCTGTCCAGCACCCTGATTTTCCCGTCCACCATGATCGACACTCGATCGCAATATTCGGCTTCATCCATGTAGTGAGTCGTCACGAAAACCGTGATAGCCTTTGCCGCCGCCTGATAAATCAATTCCCAGAAACGGCGACGGGTAATGGGATCGACCCCTCCCGTCGGTTCGTCGAGGAAGACGACTTTCGGCTCGTGAAAAACGGCCACAGAAAAAGAAAGTTTTTGCTTCCACCCTAAAGGTAAGGCTTTGACAAGTGTGTTGCGTTCGCTCTCAAAACCCAGTTCGTGCAGGAGACTCTCCGTTTTCGCTGTAATTTCGCGGTCTTTCATTCCGTAGATACCGCCGAATAGCCGCAAGTTTTCCCACACTTTCAAGTCTTCGTACAACGAAAATCGCTGGCTCATATAGCCGATGTGTCGTTTTACCTCTTCGGCTTGCTTGCAAATATCAAACCCGGCGACGAAGCCTCGTCCCGATGTCGGACGACTCAGCCCGCACAACATCCGCATCGCCGTTGTCTTGCCCGCGCCGTTCGCACCCAGAAAACCGAAAATCTCTCCTTCGCCGACGGTGAACGAGATACGATCGACGGCTGTAAACGTCCCGAATTGTTTCGTTAGCGCTTCGGCTATCATCACTTCTTTTTTCATGATTCCCCTTTTTCGCCAAGTATATCCATAAAACAGTCTTCAACCGAAGGACAGATCGGAGTCATTTCAATATCCGCGTATCCTCTCTCATTCAGGTAATGCAGCAGTTCGTCCGGTCTACGGTCTGTCCGCAACGTGACATGGCAATTCTCTCCGAACGAGAAAGCCGACAGCACTCCACGATACGCCCGTAGCTCGTTCAGCAGGCGATACATCCCTTTCGATGAACGAAGAGCAAACAGCGTGTGCGGGTATCCGGCCACGATGCCTTCGGGAGTGTCTACCCGCAGAAAACGTCCTTCCTGTATCAGGGCAATCCGGTCGCAACGCTTCGCTTCATCCATGTAAGGTGTGGAGACGAGAATGGCGATACCTTGTGCTTTGAGCCTGAAAAGCATCTCCCAGAATTCTTTACGCGAAACAGGATCTACGCCCGTCGTGGGTTCGTCGAGCAGCAATATATCCGGCTTGTGTATTAAGGCGCAACTCAATGCCAGCTTCTGTTTCATGCCGCCTGACAGCTTACCGACTCGCCGTTTTTTGAAAGGCTCGATCTGTCGGTAGATGTCCGCGATCAGGTGATAGTTTGCCCGTACCGTCGTATGGAAGACGGTAGCGAAAAAGTTCAGGTTCTCTTCGACCGTAAGATCGTGATAGAGTGAGAACCGTCCGGGCATATAACCGATGATGCGACGTACGGCACGGTATTTCTTTACGACATCGTATCCTCCGACGATGGCATTTCCGTTGTCGGGAAGCAGGAGCGTCGCCAAGATACGGAAAAGAGTAGTCTTGCCGGCTCCGTCGGGACCGATGATACCGTAAATTTCACCCGGCTCCACCTCGAAACTCACATCGTGCAATGCCGTTACGCGACCGTATTTTTTACCGAGATGATGTACGGAGACGGCTCTCATAATCCGGCTTTTATTTCAGAATGTATGCTCTCATCCGTATCGATGCGAATTTCACCGTACATTCCCCGTTTAATATATCCATCGTTCCGAACTGCTACTTTTACGGCATACACTAAATTGGTGCGTTCGTCCCTCGTACGAATCGTTTTCGGTGTAAATTCGGCCTTGTCGGAAATCCAGACAACTGTTCCGGCATATTCTTTCCGTTCCGAAGTACCCCAATCAGCGTACACGCTTACTTTTTGTCCGACACGAAGTCGCGTGAGTAGATCGGCCGTGAGGTAAGCCCGCAGCATCAGATTTTCAAGGTCGCCGATTTTCAGAAGCGGTCGTCCCTGTACGGCGAGTTCTCCGGGTTCGGCGTAGCGACACAGCACGATACCGTCTATCGGGCTGGATACGATGCTTTTTCCAATCCGGTCGTCGATCTGCGCGATCTGTGCCCGCAGCCCCATACTTTCGCCCGCGATACTTCGGTTACCGTTGGCCAGCGCGTCTTCCTGAGCCGCTAATTGCTTTTCGAGCACGGCGATTTGCGCACTGATATCGTCGAGTATCTTTGGAGCGGCAGCCTGTGCTTCAACTAAGCTCGCGTATCGTTGATACTCCTTCTTTTGTGTAGCAATCTGCTGCCTGAGTGAGGCGATCTGACGGGAAATATCGTATCGTCGGCTTTCGATAGCCATCAGACCGGCCGAGAGTTGCAATTTTTGCAGATGTAACCGCGTCGTGTCGATCAGCCCAAGCGGCTCATGTGCCTTCACGCTTTCTCCTTCCCGAACCGTTAACTGTAACAATTCTCCGGTCTCTCTGGCCGAGATCAGGACTTCGGTCGCTTCGAATATGCCTGAGGCATCGCAGTCTCCGTCTTTGTTTCCACAAGCTGCGACGATCAGGGCCATTGCAATGATTAAAGATTTGTTTGCCTGCATAAATCTATGATTAAATGATTATTCGTTCGTATATCCGATGGTAAATTTGAGGTCGTAGAGTGCTTGCAAGTAGGCGATCTCATGGCGAATTTTATCCTGTATGGCCATCTGTTCGGCATGCAGGTCTCTCATCAGCTCCCTGGCGGACAAGATACCATTGGTCATTTTGACTTCCGAAGCCTTCCGAATCGCCGTCTTCAGGCGAATGATTCCGTCGTCGTATTTCAATTGTTCGGTATACCGTTCCACCTCTTTGTTTTCCCGGATCATGTCCAACCGGGTGTTGAACAGGAACAGCTCACGTTGTAACGCTGTTTGCCCGATACGGTTGTGGATCAGCTTTCGACGATTCTTCAACGTATAAAAATGGCCGATGTTCCATTCGAATTTCATACCGACGATGTAATAGGGAGCGAATGTATTCTCCAGCATATTCAGTCCGGGTTTTCCGTATCCTCCTGTCGCAAACAGCGCGAATTTAGGGAATAGTTCGGCTGTAATGTGAGAATTTTCCGCTTCGTAATTTCTGATTTGCGCGTCATATAATGACAGTTCGGGACGGTTCACAGAAAGAGTAAGAGGGGGATTTGCTACCGGCCTGACAAAATCTGTCGTTTCATTTATAGCCATTCCGGTCAGATTCGCCAAGATGGCGATACAGGCTGTGCGAGCGCGGGTAAGCTCCGTAGCGTGCTGTTCCGCTTTCAGTTGCTCCACACGCACGACATGAAGATCTGTTTCTTCGGCTATGCCATGCTGTACACAAGCCTGTACGCGTTGATAGTTTTGCGCCAGTTCTTCCTGCAATAACTTGTTTTGTTGTAAGCCGGCATCCGCCAGCAAGATTCCGAAGAAAACGCGGTTCACCTGTTTATACAACGCATAAAGTCCGACGCCCACATGCCCTTTCTCCACTTGGGCCGCCGTGCGTACGCGCTCTTTCCCCGACTTTATCTCGCCTCCATCCCAAAGCATTTGCACCATATCGAACGACAAGCCATACTGATCTTTGCTAAGTGTTGGTATGTCTATTCCCGGTATCCCCCATTGAGACACATCAATCGGGAGACGCGTGACATCCGACCTATACGAAGCGCTACCCGAAAGCCTCATCTGGGGTAGATAACCTTTCCCTGCATTAGCCAGCCGGTAAGCTTCTGCCTCTTCAATCTGTACGTACTGCCTGACTAGCGGATAATGCTCCTGTGCCCGTCGTTGGCATTCTTCGATCGTTACCTGAGCGAAACCGGCAAGGCCATTCATCAGTATCAGGATAACCATGATCATCTTTTTTTTCCTACCCGTCATATTAATTCATTTATTTAATTAATCAGTTAATTCATATCTATAATAAAAGGACTGACCATAAGAACCGAAGTTCGGATCAATCCTTCAACAGATTAGTTCTTCAGACGAGCCAAGATGGTACGCGACACTTCTTCTTTCCGTCGGTCGAGCAACACATGAAATTCTTCTTCCGACAATTCCCATACATTCCGGAAGATAGGCGCAATAAGAAATGGCGCGATATTCAACGATAAGACGGTAAACAGCAAGTCGATCGTCGAGATGGGGCGGATGTTGCCTTTTTCGATTTCCTGCTGCAACTCCGCTTCCATCGGGATAATAACCGTTTGTAATGCTTTCTTGAATTTCCGGATCAGAAATGTTATGTTTTCTGATGAGTTGTTCAGCGCTTCATTGAGCGAGAACGCGGGAAGCTGCGGATTCTGCTTCAAGAACTCGAAATGTACACTGATTAGGTTCAGGATCTTTTCCTCAAACGAAGCATCGGACGAGGTGGTGATTAACAGATTTGAGAGCATCTGTTCGATCTTCTCCTCATATATTCTTTCGAAAAGAAGCTCTTTCGTCCGATAATAGTAATGTACCAATGCTTGGTTGCATCCCGCTTCTTCGGCGATCTGCGTCATCTTGGTCCGGATAAACCCTTGTTCCAAAAACAGTTTTTCGGCTGCTTTCAGAATCTTGTACTCCATGTTTTCTTCTTTCGATTTCATATTAACTCCAAGATTTAATCGCAAAGTTAAATCATATAATTAACACAGCAAACGAGAACCTCATTTTTAAGCTTTTTTAAAGAATTTCTGACTGGCTAATCTTTTTCCTGCACGTATCGTCCGGTCAAGTAAGTCTTTACATTGTTGATTTCAAATCTTCCTGATTCGCACGTTTCGGACAAAATGATGCTCACCTTTTTCAAGAATCAAATCCGCACGGAAACGGGTAGGAAGAATATGCTGTTCAAGATTGGGGCGATTAATCTCTTCCCAGACTCGGACAGCAAGTTGCATCAAGGTCTCTTCATCGTACGAGGCATACTGGTGGAAATATGAGTCGGGATTAGCGAAAGCAGAGGTTTGCAACTTCTTGAATCGCTCGATATACCATTGTCTGATATCTTTTTCACTGGCATCGACATAGATGGAATAGTCGAAAAAATCGGATACGAAGACGCGCCGACACGGTTGGGTATTCAATGTCACCTGCAACGCGTTAATCCCCTCGATAATCAGGATATCGGGCTTTCGAATATAATGTATTTGTCCGGGGATAATATCGTAATAAAGATGAGAATAAACAGGCGCTTCGAGTATTTCGCGTCCCGACTTTGCCCCGGCCAGAAATGCCAATAACCTCTTGGCGTCGTAGCTTTCGGGGAATCCTTTTTTATGCAACAGTCCCCGCTTTTCGAGTTCGGCATTGGAATAGAGAAACCCGTCGGTGGTGACGAGCTCCACCTCCGGCTTTTCAGGAAGCATAGACAGCAGTTTTTGTAAAACCTTAGCCGTCGTACTTTTTCCGACCGCCACACTTCCGGCAATCCCGATGATGTAGGGCACCTGACGGCCGGGATTTTTAAAAAAATCCTCGCGTTCTTTGTGAAGGTGACGATAATGTGTAATATGAATCTGCAACAGACGAATCAGCGGCATGTATATATCTTCGACTTCGGCAATCGTAAGCGGCTCGTTCAAGGCTTGCAACTGCGTCAAATCCATATCGGCAACCGGAAACTGGGGATGTTCCTCCAGTTGTTTCCATTCTTCGCGCGTAAAACTGCGGAATGGCGAAAAGGTCGCGTCGTAAGTTTTCCGATTCATAAATATCATTATTTATGGCGCAAAGATAAGGCTCTTTTCTTTCGGGATGCCGGTTTTTGTGAAAAATATGCCGAAAGAGAGAGATTAATTTGTTATTCTGATAAATACCTTCTAATATTGCACTGCGTAGAGAACAGAGACAAGGAAGAATATTCATTTACTAATAAAAATACGAACCAATGAAAAACTGGATTTTGATGGCATTATGCCTTGCTGTTTTCAGCAGTTGCGACAAGACGGAACCCAACGAAAAACCGTCGCTGACCTTAGAGGGACTGACCCTCGATAACTTTCCGAAAATGAGTTGTTCCACTTCGACCGAACCTTTACAGACGCTGCTGGCTTGTAAACTGTTGCATATCGAGTACAAATGGTATCAGAACCTTGCACTGAACGGAACATGGCATCTCTCTCCTGTTCGAGGCAAACTAACCGATGCACAACAACGCTTTTTCGAAGAGAAGCTGCAATGCCCGACAACGCACGGCGCCTTCACCCGTCTGATTGATGGAGAGACGGAGCTGATCATCGCCTCACGCAGTATTTCGAGAGATGAAAAGACGTATGCCGAGCAAAAAGGTGTCCGGCTGATCGAGAAGCCCATTGCACTCGACGCACTCGTATTCATTGTCAACCCCGAGAATCCCGTTCGTACTCTAACGACCGAACAGATACAAAACATCTACACCGGAAATATCACGCGCTGGTCTGAGGCAGGAGGAAAGGAGGCGGATATTCACCCTTATATGCGTAATCCCAATTCGGGCAGTCAGGAGAAAATGGAGACCCTCGTAATGAAGGGTCTGACGATGAAAAAATGGCCGGAGATGATTGGTGGTTCCATGCTATCCCCATTTCATTCGATTCTATCCGACGCGAACGGCATCGGATACACGGTCTATTATTATTACGATCGCATTGTCCGGCAGCCGGCACAGTATCCGACCGTAGCAATTAATGGTACACGTCCTTCGCACGAAAGTATACGGATGCGGAAATACCCTTATACCACCCATGTTTATGCTGCGATCCGCGCTGACACAGATAAATCATCGATGGCATATCGAATGTTTGAGTTCCTTTCGAACGACGCCGCACGAAAGGTGATTGACGAAAGTGGATACGTGGCTGTTCTTTAAGAAGATTACAATACCTGTGAAAAGAACTATTTAAAATGGAAGTCAATGTCTCAATCCTTTTTATCCGCCGATGCGGAATGTCCGTTTTTTCTTACCTTTGCCCTCAAAAAGATTCGAACTTATGAAGAATAATAAAATTTTACTCCTGGGAGCAGTAGCTTACATCTTTCTGATGGGATGCGGAGGGCGACAGACGAAAGAGGCTGCCGTAGACAACAACGCTATGGCAGACACCGCAGAAGTTACCCGGTTAGCGGACCTCACCGAAGAACTCACCTTGAACGACTCCGACGAAGACATTCAGGTCTTTACGCTGAAAATCGGCAACGACCCTGAGAGAAGCCACCTCAGCGTATCGTTCCCGTTTACGAAATACGCCTTTATCAATGAAAACGAGCGTGATTTCTCGCAGCGTTTTATCGACGAGTTCAAGAGCGAAGCTGCTAATTTCGGCAGCGATGCCACTTCGGCGGCGGATTTCAATCAGCATTTTGAGGTGAAACATCGTTCGGACGAGCTGGTAGTCTTCCTTTACACCCGCAGCAAGTCCTTGGGAAATAATTACGAAGATAGCTTTATTGCCTCTATGTTCGACCTCAAAAACGGGAAACGCATATCGGCTGCCGAACTTTTTGAGAGTCCGGAATCCTTCGAGGCTTTTGCCACGGATATGCGGGAGATGGCAGCAAAAGCCGTTCGCCAAAAGCTGAACGAAAGCGATGATTTTGCCAATCAGCAGGAGCGTGAAACGGTGTGGATGGATATGCTGCCCGGCATTGACGAAGGCACAACAGCAAACGAAGAGAATTACGATGCTCTCTTTTTCGACGAGAACAAAGAGTGGTACGTTATCTTCGACAAATATCAGATTGCCAGCGGTGCGATGGGCTCATTTACCATAAAGATACCGCAATCGGTCATCGGTAAATACCTGAATCGGAAGTTTGCGGCGCTCTTTGCTCAATCGAAACAGGCGGATGAAGTCCTTGCTCCAGTTGCTCCGGCAGCTCCTTCACGTCCGCAATCCAGCCCTGCGGAGCAAGACTTGCAGGCTCCCTGTGTAGCCCTTACCTTCGACGACGGTCCGTCGGTCTATACTTCCCGCCTACTCGACATCCTTAGGGAAGAGAACGTAAAAGCGACCTTCTTCGTACTCGGCAAGTCGGCTGCCGTACAGAAACAAACCCTGCGGCGTATAGCCGAAGAGGGGCACAACATCGGCAACCATTCCTATGACCATAAGAATTTTGCCAAAATATCGCTCGACGAAGCCCGCCGCCAAATAACGCTCACCGACGACATCACTCAGGAGATTACGGGCAGCAAGCCGACCTATTTCCGCTTCCCGTACGGAGCCTTTACGAACGATAAACTGATGCTCGTCAATCGTCCCATTATCGGTTGGAACATCGACCCGCTCGACTGGAAATACCGCGATGCCGAAAAGGTGGCAGCCGAAATGTCGAAAGCATCGGCTAATGCCATTATTCTGGCGCACGACATCCATAAAACGACTGTCGAGGCCATCCCGCAAGTTATCCGCAACCTCAAAGCCAAAGGCTATCGCATCGTAACGCTCGACGAATTGTTTGCCGGCAAATCCATCCAAAACAATAAGGTCTACAGTAGCGGAAAATAAGATTTGAGCAAGATACAAAGGAAGATACAGGAAAAATGCTCAAAAGAGGTTTCGGGACATGCCGGAACCTCTTTTTTTGAACATTTTTCAAGAAAAGAACACACATAATCTTTTTGTTACAAAGAAAAAGTATAACTTTGTGATATTGTTGAACCCTTAAAACGTAAAAGATATGATTAAATACGTGATTCAGGGAAAGAAGAACCCGCTCACCGGCGAGGTAAAGTACTATCCGCAGATAGCTCCGGCTACTCCTATGACGATCAATCAGATCATTAAACGCGTAGAGAAACGTTCGACCGTGTCGAGTGCCGATGTAAAAGCCGTATTGGATGCCTTGCAGTATGAGGTCATCGATGCGTTGGAAAGCGGCAACAGCGTTCGTCTGGGCGATCTCGGTTCGTTCCGCCTTACCATCAAGGCCGATGGTATGGCTACGGCGGCCGAAGCCAAAAAGCAGGGTGCCAAGCTCATCAAGCAGGTGAACGTGCAATTTACGAAGAGTACGGCCATGCGCGACGCCTTCGAGGTGCAACGACTCGATTTTGCCGCACAGGACGACATCAGCAACGCTAAGTAAAACGCCGGCGGAGGCAACGTCCCGCACGCAACAGACCGACTTGTTCCGGTATGCGAAGAACGATCTTTCCCACATGCCGGAACGGTCGTTTCAAGAGGCAAAAAGCCTCTTTGTAACACACTTAAACCCAAATTCCGCATTGAGTTATTTTTTTAATATAAAACCAATTTCAAACATACTTATAATATACTGAAATATATGTTTTTAACCAATGTTTTTTTTGAAAAAATCTCTAACGCTACGCGTTAGAAAAATACATGTATTATATTTTATTAATCAGGCAGTTATAGTTGTTTTTTGTTCTATTGCGTAATCTGGGTTAAAATCAAGACTTATTGGAGGGTAAAAATTGTCTTATAAGAGAATTTAAATTGTCCTATAAGACAATTTGAAAAGTCCTATAAGACAATTTGGACG
>NZ_RQYN01000002.1 GCF_003860135.1 Tannerella forsythia | reverse complement strand
ATATTAATGCCTACATGGCAGCAACAGCTTGGAATCTAAAGAAAATGCTGGAAAAGATTAAGGAAAATCTTTTGCGTTCTATTTTTCACGGGTTTCTGCCAAAGGAAAAAATATACTTTTATCCCTTTTTATTCAAGAAAATCAATTGTTAAGGAGGGACTATTTATCCACTTTTACGGGACAGTAGTAAAACCGACGAAATGATTACAGTATGTTTTACAACATGTTTTCCCGATTTTATAACACATACTAACGTCGATTCGTATAATCCCATACAAAAGCCATATCCGACTTCAATAATAATTGACTCAGATATGGCTTGTTTTACAACATTATTTTTTTCATTTTTATCAACGCAATATAACAATCCCTTTTCAATTTTTGTATCGACCTTCTTTCTTCAATTGATCGATAAATTTTTTCCATTCCGACGCGATGGATTGTCTGTTTTCGTTACGCAGTTTCTGTGCTTCCTGCGGGTCTGACAACACGGCCACTTCGGGATAACCATCCAACAAGTAATATTTGTTTTCCACCATATTGTAATAAAGCACCAGACTGTTAAATATCTGCGAATTGAGGCTGCTCACACAAATCATGGACGAAAACAAATATTCATTACCGATATAGATTTTTACCGATTGGTGAATGGAAATCACGTTTTTCATCGACACATTTTCTTGAAAACGAATTTCTTTTGTTGTTTCATTAAACCACAGGATATCGCTTCCCGTAAAAACGACCGATTCTCGTCCTTTATCTGCCACAAACGAACTTTTCATAAAAGTTTCCGCATGAGAAGCCCTTGCGATTATTTCGGATAATGTGGTATCCGGTTTGTCTTCCTCCAGCTCTTGTTCGCACCCACCGGATAAGAGGCAGATGACTGACAAGAACAATAAATACATCTTTTTCATACGATTGTTTTTTATTTATACGTTACGCGTTATACTATTATACCGTGCGAACGAGCCAATACCCTACCTCCCGGTTTTGAAAACGAAGTCTATCGTTCCGGCTTATGCAGCATCTTTATGGTTTTGTTTTCAACCGGTTCTTTTCTCGTTCCATGGTCAAAACGAAGACCGACTTTCAGCAGCAATGTCGGATGGTACGAAGATAAATCGGTCGTTGTTCTTTCTTTGTAGAGCGGTGTGTCCAGATATTTGATCCTGTCGTTTCTGACCCCGAACTCAATCGGCGGAATATAAGACAACATCACGGAGATACGATGATTCCACAGTTCTTTTCGTGCGGTAATACTCCAAAAATCCTTTCCCGACATGTAATAACCTTGCCAAAGAATATTCTTTTTCATATTTCGATAATATCCGAACTGTATCCCGGCCGCCCAATCCGGATGGTAGAAATTACCATCGGAATAAATCATCCATCCATTGACGGAATTCCGATTCGCCTCATATAACGCGTCCTGATGATAAAAGGTAAGGGTACTTTTCAAACGAAAATATCTTCCGAACGATTGATTATACGATACATTCAGGCTATATTCACGAAAATCGATCTGATTGAACGTACGGTAGAGTTTATATGCTTTTCTGTCATATACTTCACTGATACCATCGTTAATAAAAACAACTTGGGGCATAAGTTTCAATTTATCCCCCAGTGAAATCTCCATAAAACCATGGTGACGAACGGCAGAGGTTACATCAGGATTGCCAATCTGTGTCAAAAATGTATCGACGACAATACTCATCGGGCTAAGCTGGTAAAGAGACGGATAAAGGCTATTAGCCGTATATCCCGCAATAAGGCTTCCTTTTGAGGTGATTTTAACGTTCATCCATACATAAGGAAGTATCCGGGTAGTATGCTTTCCGGTTATTCCGTTATGTGAATATATATGCTCGAATGCGACACCGGCCCTCAAGCGCGTTCTATCTGAAAAGAGACGGGAAAAATAGACAGAAGCTCTATTCCTGTTTTCTTTATAGTTTAAAAAACCTATCCCCTGGCTGCTTTTAGACGCATATCGACGATATAGATTGGAATATCCTGCCTCTATCGACATGTTATGTGAAAGGCTGTATTTCCCTTCGAAATTCAATCCGGTCTGTTTCTTATATTCATTCCATAAGTCCGAATACCGGTAAACATCCTCTCCTCCCTGATGGTATTCATTCTTCATATCGTTATCGTAATAATTGTACGAAAAATCAGCGTAAACATGCAGACGATTGGCAAACTGACCTTTATAAAACAATGAACCTGTAAATGTATGTGCCTGTATGAGATTTTCCGTTTCGCTCGTAAAAGAGCGATCGTAATTATTCGACAGATCGGTTCGTCGCATCGTGTATTGTTGAAGCGTCTTAGTGCTCCCACGCGTATAATCGGACTGCATACCTAAGATTTGAAAAGGAGTCAGATGATAATTGATCCCTCCGTTTACGGTATGATGGTCGTACCGGTATCGATGCGCAGGATGAGAAACAGAATGAGAAACAAGTTTATATCGGTCGTATGTTAAAGATTTAGTCGCATGATAATTACTTTTTTCACGATCATATTCATACATTCCGAAAAAGTTCAGGCGATGAGTCGTATAGATAAATCCCAGAGAAGGATGATTTTCCGGCAAGCGACAGTTTTCGGCAGTCTTCGAAAGATTCATCCAGACAGCATTCGACGCATGCAAATCATATCCGGTATAATTTTTTTTAAGAACGAACTGAATAATTCCGGCATAATCGTCAGAAACAAACCGCCCCGACACGGCGTGAATCACCTCGATTGCTTCGATCCTGTCAGGAGAAAGATGTCGCAGATATGTCTCGGAATAGGGTACACCGTCTACTAACAACAAAATATTGGCATGATGATTCAACCAAACGGAGTTTGATGATTGATCAAAATATATGCCGGGGATTTTGTCCGACAGTTCCAGCGCATCATGTACCCCACGCAGCATCTGCGGAGTGATAACGTAAGTCGTATGGTGTATCTCCTTCGAAGTCTTTTCCGCTGCTACGACCACCTCACCCAATGGAATCATGCAATCATTCAGATGAATAACACCAAGATTTCCATCCACGTCGCGGATGTTTTCATATCGTGTTCGGTATCCCAGACTGCCGATTTTTATGCTTGCCGGAACACGTGATGTCTTGATTGCAAATTGCCCTTTATCGGTCGTAAAACCTGTTGCTATGGGAATACTGTCCGCATCCAATAAACTCACAATGGCATATTCCAACGGTTCACCGGTTGTTTGCGATACAACCGTTCCTTTAAAACTAAAAGGCCGAACTTCTATATTCCCGAAGACACGATCTGCAGGATTCTTTTTTTGATTATCGCACGGGATAATCACATATACATTTTTTATTCTCTCTACACGGAAAGGCTTGTCCTCGAGTAGCCACAATAATGCAGACTCGGGATTTTCAAACGATTTCGAGACCGATATATTATATTCCGACAACGTCCGATCATCAAACGACAACTCTAACTGCAGCCTGCTCAACACCTTGTTTAACGGCTCATTGTGCACATCCATTCTGACCGACTGCGAACAAACAGTCGCGGCCGTCACCCACAGGAATAACAAAATAATACCGGTCGGTCTCATTTATTCGATCCTGAATGTGATTCCAAAAGGCTTACCGATAATTTCGAGAATCTCTTCGGGCTTCTCGGTTTTCGAAAAGTTTCCCGAATAAATATGATGGGGATAAGACGCAGGAGTAACATGAATGTTGTATTGACGTTCTATTTCTGCAATAACATCTTGCAGTGGCATGGCGATAAATACGAATTTTCCTTGCATCCACCCAATCACGGTCGAGGATACGACATCACGATCAATACGGAAAGTCGAATCGTGAGTCGTTACCTGCATATTGGAATGAAGCACAACAGATTCTTTACCTGTATTTACCTTTACCTCTCCCGAAAGACAGGTCACACGATACATTCCGGAACGGGCATAGACATTGAATGCAGTACCTACTACTTTCACCGTGTGACGATCTGAATGTACGCTGAATTGACTGCCGGGTTTTACATCGAAATAGGCTTCACCTTCAAGGTCTACCTTTCTTGAAAAAAACCATGCAAGGGGTTTATATGATAATTTAGTCGCTGCATTCAACGTTACGGTTGAGTGATCCGGAAGTTTTACGGTCGAGTGCTCTCCTCTCTTTGCTTCTTCTGTCACTGTATAAAAATAACAAGCTAAAAGAACAGCCACTGCCAGACTCGCCACATAGCCCCATATAGGAATCCGTTTCAAGAATGTTTTCGGGAGCTCTTGTTCATCGATATTTTCAAAGACTTCATCCCAGATTTCTTCTTTACTTTTAGGCCAAGCGGGTTTCATCTTCATATTCTCCATCTTCATTTCACTTATAAAAGTCTCTTTTTTAAAAATCGTAATGCCGCACTTATGTACTTTTCGACAGCTTTTTTACTGACATTAAGACAATCTGCTATTTCCGCATACTTCATTCCGTCTTCCCGATTCATAAGAAAGACGATCCGCTGTCGTTCAGGCATCTGTTGCAATGCTTTGGCATATGTAACAGACAGCTCCCTGAACGATGCTTCATCTTCGGGCGAAAGCTCTCCATCTTTGTTGAATATCATCTCATGTTCAAAATTCATCCGGATTTGGTTCTTTCTGTAATAATCCGTACAACGATCCATAGCCATTTTATAAAGCAGGGATTTGACAGAATGGCTGTTCAACATACTTCTCTTTTCCCAGACCTTTAAAAACACATCCTGCGCAATATCCGAAGCCATCTCTATATCACCACACCGATAATAGATAAAATTTCGGATCGCATCAAAATGAACATAAAAAACTTCTTTAAATTCGTCCTTGTTCATCACGGCTCTTTTGTATTTTATGTGGGCACTTACAGTTGCAACGTAAAGATATGTATCGTTATTGTGTGTATGCTGTTCCGGTATTCCTTCCTTATTCTCTTCCGGCCATTCCATCAACCCACAAAGGCGTCCCGCCGAAACGGAACGCCTGTGGAAAGAGATCGTAAGATCGCGAAAATTAGCATCACTTTTCTCCTCTTTTTTTCGACGGTTGGGTTGCCGTATTGGCCTATGATCTTACGTCTTTTGCGAGATTTAAGCTATTTTACAGGCGACTTCTTCTTTCATCATGCCTGTCCGACCCATGACGAAAGGGCCGGGAGCGTCTGACTGATTGTCTCGAAATAGAAGCCGCTGTATTCTTTTACCGCCCAGACGCCGACGGCGCAAACGCCTACCAACGAGGCCAGCCAGACGAGAAGCAGAATCCATTTCACGGCCCCGGCCATCGGGCCTAAGTTCAACGAGCGTCTGAAGAGTCGGTACAACAACGCCATCAAAGGAATTCCGAGCAGTAAGATTCCGGAGATGCTTCCCCATACGGCGATATAGTTGGGCATCTCGGATACGAAGTACATATCCGAATCGACCCACGGCAGGTAACTGAATACGGCGCTCCACCCTCCGACAATCAGCGCAAAGACAACGATCAGCAGAATAAACAATACAAAGATACACACGGGAATCAGCAGGATGCCCAACAGCACGGCTCCTACTTTGAGCACGGCGGCAAAGAACGAAACGATAAAATCGGCGATCTTCTGCAACGGCGTGCGCGGCCCGTTTGTACGGATATAACTCCGCATATCGTCCGATACTTTCTCGAACCCGTCCGTCACCGTCCGCCCGATATTTTCGAGATTGACCGGTTCACCACGCATCACAAGTCGGTCGGTAGCCGTTCGCGCAAGCGGCAGTACGAGCCACAGTACGATGTATATAATCGTGATGGGAACCGTCATCGACACAATCAGGAGCAAGATCATGACCAGTCGCAGCAACGTCGTATCGAGTCCAAAATAAGCGGCAAGTCCGCTGGCTACTCCTCCGAGCATCTTATCGTCCGGGTCTCGCATCAGTCGCTTGCGGAACTTCCTGTCGGAAGCGCCGGACGTCGTTTCCGTAGCGGCAGACGATTCGCTTCCGGCATTTTTTTCTTCTCCGGCAAACAGTTCTTCGGGCTTCCCCATGCGCTGAATCACCTCTTCCACATGTTCAATCGTGATCACGCTAAAGCCAAGGCGTATCCGGTCGTTAAGCAATTCGGAAATACGCGCTTCGAAATCACTCATAATCTCGTCCGAGCCTTCTTCACGGCTGAAATGAATGCGAAGATTGGACAGATAGCTCTCCAATAATTGATATGCATCCTCGTCGATATGAAAGACGGTTCCGTTTAAATTCACGGTTAATGTTTTTTTCATTGTCTTATTATTTTATTCGTTATTTCTAATATGATTAATCGTATCGTTCAGCTCTTGCCACGAAAGCTCCAGCTCCTTCAGAAACGCCTCTCCCGCTTCCGTCAACCGGTAATATTTCCGGGGCGGCCCCTGCGTCGACTCGATCCATTGGTAACTTAACAGCCCGCTGTTTTTCAAACGCGTAAGCAATGGATACAATGTACCTTCCACAACAATCAATCGTGCCTCTTTCAACTTCTGAATCAGATCGGAAGTGTACGACGGCTCCTTTTTTAAGAGCAGGAGGATGCAATATTCCAAGATCCCCTTCCTCATCTGCGATTTTACATTTTCTGCATTCATATTGTTCTATGTTTTGGCACAAAAGTATGTATCGCAAATAACCAATGCAATACATAATACTGTATTTAAAATTATTTAACGCAATATTGATTCGCATCTTCGTGCTGTTTCGTTGTCTACCACCCTGTTTTTAGCTTTCGCCCGAATTTAAGGCCTGTGCCCGTCTGCCGTTTCAATTCTTTTATTTATCTTCGTCCGCTATTTCGGAGAACCGGAATAACCACGGACTAAGCGCCTTATAGAGAGCGCGTGTCCGAAACCGTCGAAAAAAAAGAAAAAGGAGAGACTGTCTGATGGAAATCTTGCGTTATACGTTTTTTCAAAATGCCCTCTGGGGCGGTTTATTCACGGCCATTGCCTGCGGTATCGTGGGGACCTACATCGTTTCGCGCCGACTGGTATTTATCAGCGGAGGCGTCACGCACGCTTCGTTCGGCGGTCTGGGGTTAGGTTTTTATTTAGGAGTTAATCCGTTTCTGACGGCACTCGGCTTTGCCGTGCTGTCGGCTTTCGGTGTGGAATGGATGAGTCGTTCACGGCGGGTGCGCGAAGATTCGGCCATCGCCGCCATCTGGTCGTTAGGCATGGCCATCGGCGCCATCTTTATCGTACTGACTCCCGGCTACGCCCCTAATCTCTCCTCTTATTTGTTCGGCAATATCCTGACCATCTCGCGAACCGACATTTACTGGACCGGCGGATTCGCAGCGATCCTGAGCCTGTTCTTTACCTTATATTATCGGGCAGTCCTGTATTCGGCCTTCGACCGTGATTTTGCCCGGACACAAGGGCTGCCGGTCAAAGCCATCGAATACGTGATGACGCTTTTTATATCGGTAACCATCGTACTGTCCATCCGGCTCGTGGGCATTATGTTGCTGATGAGCTTGCTCACCGTCCCGCAGATGACGATCAACCTCTTCACCTCCGATTTTCGCAAAATCATCTTCGGAAGCATCGGCTTAGGCTTTGCCTCGTGTGTTACCGGGCTGTACCTCTCGTATTTTCTCCAAATACCTTCGGGCGCTTTTATTATTGTCGTACTGATCGCGTGTTTTTTAGCGGCGAAACTCTTTCATCTCATCGCGCGTAAAAAATCCTCCGCGTCGGCAACATGTCCGGCTCCTCCTCCAACGCCTGCTGGTCGTTCGCGCTAAGAACCGGAGATGCCCAAGTCTCAACTTGCCGGAATTGAAAATTATCCCGTACATTTGTCCTAAAAAAAGCGAGAAAGAGAAGCATGGCCGAAAAAAACGAAACGGGAAAGACGGGCGAACACATCGCACGCACCTATCTGGAGCGGCATGGCCTGACGATTCTGCATACCAACTGGCGATTTCATCGATACGAACTCGATCTTATCGCCCGTACGCAGACGGAGCTGGTCGTGGTCGAGGTCAAGACCCGTTCGAAAGGCAGCCTGCTATCGCCTGAAGAAGCTGTCGACAGGAAGAAAATCCGTCGGATCGTCGCAGCAGCCGACGCCTACGTGCGACACTTTCAGATTTCTCTGCCCGTTCGTTTCGATATCGTCTGTCTGATCAAAAACGGCCATCGCTACGAGGTAGAACATATCGAAGACGCGTTCTACGCTCCCCTGAAACGCTAACCCTTTTTTCCGAAACGCAATGAATATAGAAGAAGTACGTGACTATTGCCTGACTCTGAAGCATACGACGGAATCGTTTCCGTTCGACGAGGTGACGCTCGTCTTCAAAGTCGAGAACAAGATGTATCTGCTGGTATCGCTGGACGCGGCGGAACCGCATATCGCCGTCAAGTGCGATCCGGATCAGGCCGAAGAGCTGCGAGCACATTACGCAGCTGTCGAACCGGCTTATCATCTTCACAAGAAATATTGGAACGGCATCTATCTGGAGCGGGATATGCCCGACGACGAAATCCGTCGCTGGATACGTCACTCCTACGAAGAGGTGCTCCGCAAACTGCCCAAACGAATCCGCGAAACGTATGGTCTCTGAAATACCTGCCCTCATCCGTCTGCGGGAGACACACTCGACGAACCGATACCTGCAGGAACAATTGCAGACGGGACACATACCGGCCGACGAGACGATCGTGATCACCGACTTTCAGACAGCCGGCCGCGGACAGACCGGCAACACGTGGGAGTCGGAAGCCGGACAGAATCTTACGTTCAGCCTACTCTATCATCCGGTATCGCTCCCGGCCAACGAATCGTTCCGGATCGCACAGATCGCCGCGCTGAGCGTAAAACGTACGCTCGATCGCTACGTTCAGGACATAACCGTCAAATGGCCGAACGACGTCTACCGGAGGGAGCAAAAAATCTGCGGCATCCTGATCGAGAACCTTCTATCCGGGAAATTCATCGCTCATTCCATCCTCGGCATCGGTCTCAATATCAACCAGCAGATTTTTCGCAGCGATGCCCCTAACCCGGTTTCGCTCGCGCAAATCACCGGGAGGACATACGATCGGATGACCATACTCGAAGCATGGCATACGGAATTCCGGGCATTGCGCCGACTGCTCGAGACGGGAGATGTCGCGGCCCTTCACGCCGAATACCTTCGTTCGCTCTACCGGCGCGACGGCTTTCATCGCTACCAAGACGCTTGCGGAGCCTTCGAAGCACGGATCGTCGATATCGAGCCGGACGGCCACTACGTACTCGAACGGCGCGACGGAACGCTCTCCCGCTATGCCTTCAAAGAGGTGAGCTTCATCTGACAACAACCGAATAGCGATCTGTCATATTTATAAAAGCGTTCCTTCCATGCAAAATTTCGAGGCGTGCTCTCCACAGAATCTCCGGCTTTTTCGCTAATTTTGCTCGCATGAAAAGCAGAAACAGCATGAAAAGCATGGCTTGTCGCGAGAAGTTACGCGCTCCGGCACCGTTCTTCTCCCGGATGATCGGTCTGGCATTCGGGGGCATAGTTTGTTTTTGCTGTATTACCTGCAAACAAAAGGAGCCGCCTCCAGCCGCGCAGACGGAGGGTGTGCAGATAAGGCTCGGTAGCGAGAAGCGCACGAACGACGTCACCCGATTCATCGACAGCGACGACCTCGAAAGCGATTTTCTTAATCCGCCCGCCTATGCGCAGCCACGTATCTGCTGGAGATGGCTCGAGGGCAACATCTCGAAAGAAGGGATCCGGCACGACTTGACGGAGATGAAGAGAGCCGGTATCCGCGGCGCGGTCATCTACGATACTGATTCCTCGTCGTACGTTCACGCAGGACGCACGGAACCGGGGGCCGGATTTATGAGTCAGGCGTGGCGGGATCTGTTTCGGTACGCCTGCGAAGTGGCAGACAGCCTCGATATGGAAATCAGCCTGAACCTCGGCAGCCGATGGCATAACGGTGGACCGTGGATTACTCCGGAGCTGTCGTCGAAAAAAATAGTCTGGAGCCAGGTCGATGTAGACGGAGGCAGACGCATCCAAACGAAACTGAGTCTTCCGGAAGGTCTGCTCACACGTCCCGGCTCGGACGAACTCTACTATATGCCGGTGGCGGTGCTGGCCGTCCGACTCGACGAGGAGAATATGTACACCGCTCCACTCGAGCGTTTTAAGATCAAGGCGCTCCATACGGTTCACGATATTCCCAAAATCAGCGGGCTGGGTTATCATTGGGAGGCTTTCGTAAAAGAAGAAGAATCGTACGACGATGATTTCAACACCCGCCTCAGCGATATTTACGACATCAGCCACAAGACGGATGCGGAAGGCAACCTCTCGTGGGAGGCGCCCGAAGGACGTTTCCGCATCTTCCGCTTTGTTTATACCGGGACGGGGCTCCAAGTTTCGTCGTCCGGATCAGGAGGACTGGCCATGGATTTTATGAGCGCCGAAGCGATGGACGTCCACTTCGACCATACCGCGACGATTTTGCTCCAAGACATGCAAGGCAGGCATTCCGACAGTTGGAAATACCTTCAGGATGACTGTTGGGAACCGGAGGCCGCGAACTGGACGGAATCGTTACCCCGGGAATTCAAAAAAGCCAACGGTTACGACATCACCAAATACTTGCCCGTCATCACGGGGCTGATTGTCGAAAACCGCGACGTGTCCAACCGTTTTCTGTACGACTTCCGGCGTACCGTCAGCGACCTGATCCGCAAAAATCACTACGGACGCTTCAAGGCGCTGGCGCGCCAATATCATCTGAGCATCCATCCCGAGAGCGGAGGGCCTCATCCGGCGCCGATCGACGGCCTGCAAAATCTCGGGCAGAACGACATCCCGATGGGGGAATTCTGGCTTCGCGCGACGACTCATCGCATCCGGCCCGAAGAGCGCTTCTTTGTCAAGCAGGCCGCTTCGGCCGCCCATATCTACAATCGCCGCTTCGTTGCGGCCCAAGGCCCGATGAGCATCGGCCCGATGTGGGAAGAAGACTTTCGTTACATGAAACCGACGTTCGACCGTGCGTACTGTGAAGGCATGAACCGTGTCGTGTTTCATGGCTTTACGCACTCGCCCGTGTCGGCGGGAAAGCCCGGCAACGCCTACTTCGCCGGCACCCACTTCAACACGAACGTGACGTGGTGGAAGCAGTCGAAAGCCTTTCTGACATGGACTGCCCGCAACTCGATGATGCTCGCGCAGGGCAAACCCGTCAGCGACGTCTGTATTTATTATGGTGACAACACTCCGAATCAGGCGTATCTCAAACACCTCATCCCCGGGCTGGGCAAAGGCTACGACTACGACGTCACCAACACCGAAGTGATCCTGAAGCGCATGAGCGTGCGAAACGGACGGATTGTCTTGCCCGACGGCGTCAGCTATCGAATCCTCGTGCTGCCCGACCGCAGAAGCATCAACGCCGAGGTGCTTGCGAAGATCAAGGAACTGGTAAAAGCCGGTGCGACAGTCGTCGGGCCGAAACCTCGAACGTCAGTCGGTTTACGCAATTATCCGGATGTCGTGAAGCAGATACAGGCCGACGCGGATTCGGTATGGGGCAAAGCATTCACCGGACAACATCGCTTCGGAAAAGGACGGGTAATCTGGGGCAAACCCCTGCGTGCCGTTCTGCAGGAGGCCGGCGTCGCTCCCGATATGGAGTACAAAAGCCGGCGTTACGGGACGCACATCGATTACATCCATCGCACACGTCAGGACGCGGAGATTTACTACGTGGTCAACCGCAAAGAGCAGGCCGAGTGGGTCAGCCTCACCTTCCGGGTGAAGAGAATGCAGCCCGAAATCTGGGACCCTGTCGACGGCTCTCTGACAACGCAACGTATTTTCACCGTCGAGAAAGACAAGCGCATCACTTTGCCCGTACTTCTCGAGCCGCACGGTTCACGATTCGTCGTGTTCCGCAAGCCTGTAACGGGCACTTATTTTACCGAGCTTTCGCGCAATGGCGTCTCGCTCTTTCCCCGTCTGCCGGCGCACACGCTCTCCGGCCCTCCGGTTGTTACGCTGCCGGATGGCTCCTTCTATTTCCTGTCGGGCAAAAAGTACGAGCTGAAAAAGCATACGGGACGAAGAATCACGCTCTACAATTATGAAACGGAGACGATGGTGATTCGCACTCCGTGGAACGTATCTTTCGATCCGGCCTGGGGAGGTCCTGAAAAGACAACGTTCGAACGGCTGATTTCATGGTCGCATCATCCCGATAAGGGGATCCGTTACTACTCCGGCACCGCCGTGTATGAGAATCGTTTTACACTGACGCCGCAACAGCGAAGAAGAAACCGGGTGATCCTTACGCTCGGTGAGGTGTACCACGTCGCCGAAGTGACGATCAACGGCCATGCTACGGGCATTTGGTGGAATGCTCCATTCGAAAAAGATGTGACCGAGTACGTCAAAAGCGGAGCGAATACCCTCGAGGTGAAGGTTGTCAACCTCTGGCCCAATCGTCTGATCGGCGATGTTCAGCTGCCGGAAGAGGAGCGGTTTACCCGTACAAACGTCCGCAAGTTCACGAAAGACGCTCCGTTGCTGCCATCCGGACTGCTCGGCCCGGTCGGATTAACCTTCCGACCGATTAAAAAAACATAAATACAAGGACTCCCGACAAAGACTTTATTTTCCATACAGCGTAATTCTTACGTTAAGATGATAGACTTCATCGGCGTGGGGGAGGAGGGAGGATAAAAAAAGAGTATGTCCGGATTTTCGACCGGACATACTCTAATCAACTTATTCCATGTTATGACGCTACGGTGCTTCTATTTCTTTTTTCGCACTGTCAGGCGTCGCCGTTTCTTCTTCCGTTGCCGGAGCTTTTTGCGTATCCGGCTCGGCGGGAGCGATCGGTTGCAGCACGACGGGAGCCGTCGTGTTTGTCTGCGGCGTGAGGATCGTCTGTAAGACATCCGCCGGAACGTTGGCGTTGTTCACTAATTGAAGCATCAGCAGTTTCTCGAGACGGTCCAAGCGTTGTTCCAGTCCGGCGTTGTATCTCCGGGCCAGCGCCTCGTCGATCAGTTTGCGCTTGAGCGCTTCCATTTTTGTACGCATCACCAGTTCGTCCAGCTCTCTCTGCCGGTCGATCGAATCGGCTTCGAGGGCTGCGGTGACCAGCTTGGTGACGAGTATTTCGGCCTGTTCGCGCGAGACCGGGATCAGCCGGTCTTTATCGCCGGCCGACAGAAGGCTCTGTCGACGCAGCGTATCCGGGCGCGAGGTCTCTCCTCCGTCTGTTTGCCGGGCTGTTGCCAACAGCGGTAACGAGAGGAAAAACGTTGCTATAATAAAAATCTTTTTCATCATCTAACGAAATTTACAGGGTTAGAATACGAAACGATAGCCTACCGAGAATTGATTGTTCTTGAAAAGATTGCGAATCGAATAGTCTACGAATAAGGCATTGTTTCCGAAGTTGAAATTCGTACCCACGATGATGTTCGAACCGGCTCTGAGCGTTTTGTACTGTTTGAACAGTCCGAGTCCCAAACCGACGTAGGGGTGAAGGGGAGCGTCTTTCTTGAGCTGGATGTTGTAGAGCACGTTTCCGGAGAGGCCGTATCCTGTTTTGCTTCCGAGAGCAAGGAAAAACTCGGGTACGAAGTCGAAATGCGTGTTGCTCACTTGCAGATAGCCTCTCAGACCGATGTTGGCCGTCACCTGTTCGCCGAAGTTCACGCCGAACATGGGCGCCAGTCTGTTATACTTCAGGAACGAGCCGCGGCCCGAGCCTGTACCGTCTTCTATTGCCATGACGCGCGAGTCGGCCACGTTACCGGCCTGATCGACCGTTACGACCGGCGTCTGCGTCGGCGTGATGATTTGCGTGCTCGGCTGCGAAGGAACGACTACGGTCGTAGTACCTCCCGCCGCCTGCGTCTGCGTGTTGGAGCGGAGCAGCGTTTCGTAGTTACGGTCCATTTTCGAGGCCAGCGCTTTGAGTTCGATCAGGAGCGCGTCGTTGGCCGGTGAAGTTGCGGCCACTCCTGCCGGTCTGTCCTGCCGAAGGGCTTCGAGCACCAATCCGAAATCGTTGTCCGAGAGCGTGCTCGAGGTGCGCGATTTTTTCTCCTTGAGCACTTTTTCGATCGTGCGGTTCACGAGATCTTCAAACTCTTCGGCTGTCATCGTTTCTTTCGTCTTGGCCGGTTCGCCGGCTTCGATGGCTGTTTTCTCTTCCGAGAGTTCTTTACGTTCTTCGAGCAGCACTTCTACGCGTTCGTTATCTCCTTTTTCGAGCGCTTCGGCCAGTTCGGCGTTGACGGCATTCAGTTTTTCTTCATATTCGGCACGCATCTCGTTGATCTTTTCGCGATTCTTTTCTCTTTCCGATTCCAGCGCCGAGGCATACAGTGCCGATCCGCTTTTCACCGGAGCGCCCAGATTGATACGCAGCCCGGCCGTGTACATCATGCTTGTTCTGATTTGCGACGGCTTCACGATGTCTTCGGGCGAAACGCCTTTTTGCGCCATCATCATCGCATTTCCCGTTCCGAAGAGCGCGAAATAGCGCGATACGGGAATCTCGATTCCTCCACCGAGTTGCAGGAAGAGGTTATTCTTATCGAAGTTCTCTTTTACCTGATCCGAGCCGATAAAGTTGTATCCTTTGGAATCCAGATAACCGCCACCGAACTGGAGGTAGGGCACGATGCCGCGCGGCTGGTTGAGGCGGGTAATCAAATTGAGCCCGTACATGCGCAGGTTATCGTTGAACTTGAACGAGAGCTTCGCCGGGTCTTCCGTTGCTTGGTAGTAGTATGCGCGAAGGCCTACGAGCGATGAGAAATCGACGCCAGCCGATCCTCCCACGAACCACTGGTCGGTGTACGGAAGTTTCTCGTTGAAATTGACGTAGGCCACGCCCGGTTCGAGGACGAACTTCAACCCGTTCACGAAGCCCGACGTATAACTGTCGCGCACCCGCTTGTCGAGCCGGCTGTTGAACGAACGGTTCGAGCCTCCCAAATAAATGTCGAGCGAAGCCATCGCGGCGTAGTTGGCCAGACGTTTGTCTTTGTTACGCATGTTGGGATTAAAGTATGCATTCTGCGGATCCATGTTGAATAGCAGCTGTTTGCCTTCTAACGAGAACACGATGCGCGGCGAGAGGTTGATCTTGATGCCGGCTCCCCACGAAGCGAAAATCTGTTGTTCCTTATAATCTCTGGCATCCAGTCCTTCGGTAAACGGGTCGTATTTGAAATACTGCACACCGGCGCCGGCCAGAATATACGGCGAAATGCCTACGCCCGAGAGAATGTTGAGTTTCGCTTCGCCGCTCAGTCGTGTAATATCGACCGTATGATCGGGAAGTTTGCTGATCAGGTCGTCGCTGATGTTCCATTTCGAACTTTTCAGTTTGCTTTGAATATCGAACGATTTTTCGGCCACAGCCCGAAGTTCGAAGTGAGGGCCGAAACCAAAGCCGGCGCGTACGCCGTAAAACATGTTGTCCTTTAAGTTGATATTCTTATTCCACCACTGATATTCGATCAAAGGCGATACGGTTACGCTTACATCTTTCACTTGTGCGTTCACAAGTCCCGACGTAAGAAATATCGTCAAGAAGAAGTAAGTCAAAATAAAATTACGTTTCATACTTTTTGAAGTTTAAAATTGTTGAGTAAATAGAGAAAATCGTTTTTTTTCTCTTTGCAAAGATAATATTATTTTTTTATTGTCCAAAATTCACGTGAAAATTAACACTTTTCTGTGATGTGTGATTTTTCTTTCTTTCCGTGGTTCCGTTGCCGATGCGTTTTTCTCTTTACAGACCTTCCCAACCAAAAAAAATCATCTTTTTTTTTGTCGTTAAGATTTCTTTCTTTTAACTTTGTCAACGTTTAAGAATAAAGAGTGTACGACGCGGAGTTTTGGCGATGGATTTTTAGAGCGATCTTTTGTACGGTACATAATATTTTTCTTTCCCGTCGTACCTCTTTTTACGAAACGCAAACAGCGCTCCGGCTTTTGATGAAACGATGAAAACGCACCGGGAATTCCGGACGGCTTTTTATTAAACGCTGAAAGCGTTGCGGGAAGTCCGGTCGGCTTTTCATTAAACGCTGAAAGCATCGCGGCAACTCCGGCCGACCTTTCATTAAACGATAAAAGCATGTCGGGAAGTCCGGGCGACCTTTCATTAAACGCTGAAAACGCGTCGGGAACTCCCGGCGGCCTTTCATTAAACGATAATAAACGAAGATGGAGATAGTATTTTTATAATGTGCAAACCTTAAAAACAGAAAAGATTATGATTTCGAAAGTAAAAACAAACATGCGGGCAGCGGCTGTTAACACGTTAACGGCACGCATCGTTGAAATGTACAGAACGAACGGCGCTCTGGCGGCCGATCCGTTTCTGGCCAATACGGTCAACCGCGCCGAAGCGCGGAACATCGATCTGACGACGGCCATCCGGCAGGACAAAGTCCTCTCCGTCATCGAAGAAGCCGATCTTCGGCGCGATGCTCCGGGACGCGCGCTTTTCCACTTCTCACGCGCCTATCTTCTGCTCGAAGATTTCGCGACCCCGGCCGCGCGCTATGCCGAAGTACTCGGCAAGTACGGCACACGCATCTTCGACGCGGCACAGGACGAAGAAACGGCTTATATCGATTCGCTGTTGCAAGACTTGAAGGCGCCCGACATGTCCGGCGTAGTAACGGCACTGCCCGGTGTTGAGAAAGCTGTTGAACGTCTTCGTTCGGCACAAGACGCGTATAAACATACCAAGGCGCAATATGCCCAGACGGTAGCCAGTGAAGCGGCGCGAAGCACGGCTTCCGAGATTCGTAAGGAGATTGTGGCGTTGCTCAATACGACGCTCTTCCCCTATGTCGACGCGCTGAGGTTGTCGAACCCCGGCGTCTACGGCGCGTTTGCCGAAGCGATAGACTTGCTGGTGGACGAGGCAAACGCACTCATCGCGCGGCGCGCAACGATCAAGGCCAAGCCCGACGGCGGCGAAACGCCCCCGCCGGCCGAAAACGAAGCCTGATTCTGATGAACGGTTCTTCCGAAAACAGATGAACGTCAACATTGCAATCGGTCTGCTTATCCCTTTTCTGGGAACGTTTCTGGGCGCGGCGATGGTCTTTCTGCTCAAAGACGAAATTTCGCCGCGCCTGCAAAAACTGATGCTCGGTTTCGCCGCGGGCGTCATGATTGCGGCCTCCGTTTGGTCGCTGCTTATTCCGTCGATCGAGATGAGCGAGAATCACCCCTCTCTTCCGGCATGGTTTCCCGCCGCCGCGGGGTTTATGGGAGGGATCGTCTTCCTGCTTCTGCTCGACAGCGTGATCCCTCACCTGCATATTCATTCCGATCAACCCGAAGGAATGAAATCGCCGGGGCTGAAACGGATGACGATGCTCATCTTCGCCGTCACGCTGCATAACATCCCCGAAGGGATGGCCGTGGGCGTTGTCTTTGCCGGCATACTCGAAGGATCGATGAACATCTCGCTGGCCGGCGCCATGGCGCTCTCGGTCGGTATCGCTTTACAGAACTTTCCCGAAGGAGCGATCGTTTCGATGCCCCTCAAAAGCGCCGGGCGGTCACGCATGAAAGCTTTTACGTATGGCGCACTCTCCGGTGCCGTTGAACCGGTTGCCGGAATCATCACTATTCTGCTTACGCATATCATGCTGCCCGTGTTGCCTTATCTTCTGGCCTTTGCCGCCGGAGCCATGATCTACGTCGTGGTCGAAGAACTGATCCCCGAGTCGCAGAGCGGCGTGCATACCGACATTGGCACCGTGGGCGTGGCACTCGGATTCGTCCTCATGATGGTGCTCGACGTGGCACTGGGGTAGATTTGCATAATTGAAAAATATCGTTTTACTTTGCGCCCTCAACTTTGCAGGAAGATTGTGATAACAAGTGCGAAAGGAAGAACCGTCATCGCAACGTTGCTGTTGGCCGCGTTGCTGCCCGTCTTCGTGGTGAAAGCGTTTCACCGCCACGATGCGTGCGGGCACGAGACGTGTTGCACGCACGAAGAAGACGCGCAAACTTCGTCGGACGACGATTGCTCCATCTGCCTCTTCCATCTCCTGCCTTTCACACAAAGCGAACTATACCGGATTCGCATCTTTACGCCCCTCACCGAACGTGAACCGGTGACGGCCGTTTGCGAAACCGTCTGCCCTCCTCTCTACGCTTACGCCCTGCGCGCCCCTCCGTGCGTTTAATAGTTAATTGTCAATAGTTACGCCCTTCGGAGGTTGAATTGTTGAGTCGTTGAGTTGTTTTCTGACGGCTGACGGCTGAATGCTGACAACTGATTAAATCCGAACGCAAATCACGCAAAGAGCGCAAATAAACACAAATGAAACTTTGTTGTAAAGCGAAAAACGAATAGTGAAAAACGAAAAATAACAAAGTTCTGACCGCTGATTGCTGACGGCTAACTAAAATTACGAATGACAAATTACGAATTACGCCGGCTGACTACTGCCAGCTGACGGCTGATTGCTGTTTCTGAATGCTGACGGCTGAATGCTGCCGGCTGACCACTAACATAATAATTTTGTATGAATATCAGATATAGTTTGCTGCCGCTGATTCTTTTTGCGGCGCGCTCGGCCGATGCCCGGAGCGAAGCGCCGGACAGCATGAGACACGTGGCCTTGTCCGAAGTCGTAGTCTCCGAATCATACCATCGGCAACAGCAGAAAACGACCGCTCTCACGCTCGACGTGGTGCGGAAAGACTTTCTTCACCGTCATTTCACGGGAAACCTCGTGCAGACGATGGAGAAGATCCCCGGTGTCCGTTCGATGGATATCGGCGCGGGCTTCTCGAAGCCAGCCATTCGCGGGCTCGGCTTCAATCGTATTGCCGTGTCCGAAAACGGAATCAAGCAAGAAGGGCAGCAATGGGGCAGCGACCACGGGTTGGAGATCGATGCGTTTAACGTCGAAGAAGTCAGGGTACGCAAAGGCCCGTCGTCGCTCATCTTCGGCAGCGATGCCATGGGCGGGGTCATCGAAATCGTGCCGGCCGCGTGGCCGTCCGCGGATCAGCTTTTCGGCGAGGCTGTCGTGCTCGGCAAATCGCTCAACGGCACGTTGGGAGGCTCGCTGATGCTCGGCCTGCGCAAAGGCGCGTGGCTGGTCAAGGCGCGCTTTTCGGAACAACATTACGGTGATTATCGCGTCCCGACAGATACGATTGTCTACCTGACGCGGAAGATTCCCGTTTACGGTCGAAGACTCAAGAATACGGCCGGCATGGAGCGTAACGCGTCGTTCTTCGGGGGATACCGGAAGCATCGCTATCGGATGAATGTGACCGTCAGCAACGCTTTCCAGAAGATGGGCTTTTTTCCCGGCGCGCACGGCGCCCCGGACTTGTCGCGCTTGCAGGACGACGGCAACAGCCGTGACATCGCATTGCCCTATAGCCTCGTCAATCACTTCAAAGTGATGACGCATCAGCAGTATACGCCCGACGATCTCATCCTCTCGGCCGATCTCGGCTATCAGTACAACCATCGCGAAGAATGGAGCGCCTTTCACACCCATTACGACGCGCAACCTCTGCCTGCTCACGACCCCGACAAGGAACTGGAGTTTCGTCTGCATACGTTCAGCGGTGCGCTCAAAGCGCGTCTGCTGCGTCATGTGTCGTGGGAGCATACGGCCGGGCTCGATGTGCAGGCGCAAAAGAACGACATCGCCGGATACGCCTTTCTCTTGCCTGAATATACGCGTTTTACCGCGGGCGGTTACTGGCTGTCGGCGTACCGTCCCACCCGTCAGCTTACGCTCAACGGCGGCGTGCGTTACGACTTCGGGAAGATCGATATCGCTCCTTCCGACGATCCTTTTCTGGCCGAATACCTGCGTCGTCAGGGACATACCGACGAGCAAATCAAGCGTTATGAGCGACGGAGCTATGCCGTGGACCGCACGTTCGGCGATTATTCCTTCTCGGCCGGCATCGTGTGGAATCCGTCGCCGTTCCATCTGTTCAAGGCGAACATCGGGCGCAGCTTTCGGCTGCCCGGCGCGAACGAGCTGGCCTCGAACGGTGTTCATCACGGCACCTTCCGTCACGAGCAGGGCGACGCGACCCTCCGCTCCGAGCGCGGCTGGCAATTCGACGCCTCCTACAGCCTCACACGGCCGGGTCTTGAACTGACCGTGTCGCCCTTCGTCAGTCTCTTCGATCGTTACATCTATCTTCAACCCACGGGCGAGTGGTCGGCGCTGCCTCATGCCGGGCAGGTTTATCGTTATACCCCCGCGCGGGCGTTGTTTGCGGGCGGAGAAATTGCGTTCGATCTCGATCTGCCGCACGGGTTGCACTACCGTTTCGTCGGTGAGTATGTGTATACCCGCAATCGCGATACGCATACGGCGCTCAGCTTTTCGCCGCCGCCTTCCATGCGTCAAACGTTGAGCTGGCGTTTTAAACGCTTCCACACGTATGTCGAATGGCAGAGCATTGCCGCTCAACAACGCATCGCCCGCAATGAAGACGCGACGGCGGGCGCTCAGCTGTTGCATGCCGGAGCAAGCGTAGACTTCGCCGTGGCAGGTACTACGGTCGAACTGTCGTTAAGCGCCCGCAATCTATTCGATACGAAATATTTTAATCATTTAAGTTTTTATCGGAAGGTCGAAATCCCCGAACCGGGACGAAACTTCCAGTTATTTATTAAAGTACCATTTAACTATCAATTAAAATGAGAAAAAAGTTTTCTTTTACAGCCGTTTGCCTGTTGGCGGCCGGTTTGTTCGTGTGTGCTTCCGCCGAAGATAAGGCGGATGTGACAAAACCCGTCATTCAGTTGAATGCACCGGAAGAAGGAGGAGTGCTGTTTATTGGCCGAGCGTATGAATATGTCGTTCATTTCGATATGGATATCTCGGACGATGTGATGTTGAAGTCGTATGAGATCGAAGTGAAAAGCGATTTCAAATCTAAAAAAACGAAGAGTGCCAAAGACACGACGGTGGTGCTCTCCTTCAAGCAGGAATATGATGTTTCGGGAAAGAATAAGGAGCATATCCATCATCACGACATCAAAATTCCGATTCAAACGAAGCCCGGAAAGTATCTTATGACGGTAATCTGTCATGATGCCGCCGGAAATGAAGCGCGTGAAGTGCGCCATTTTGTATTAAAAAAAGAAGAAGCAGTAAACCCTTAAACGTCGGAGAGTTGAATCCTCTAATCGGGACGAGACTTCCGAGAGTTTATTTTTGTATTATTTAATCATTTATTAAGATGAAGAAAAAGTTTTATTTTTCAGTAGTCTGCCTGTTGGCAGCCGGTTCGTTGATGCTCGTATCTTGCGACAAAGACGAGAAAGCGGATGTAACGAAACCGGAGATCGAGTTGAAGGCTCCTAAAGAAGGGGCTGTGTTAAAAATCGGCGATGAGCACGGTGTTCATTTCGACATGGATTTGTCGGACGATGTGATGCTGAAATCGTATCTGATCGAGATACACAGCAATTTCGACAATCATACCCATACGAAATCGGGCGATGGTACGGTGGTGTTCGCTTTCAAGAAAAGCTACGATGTGTCGGGGAAGAGAAACGCGCACATCCATCATCACGACATCAAAATTCCGGAGAATGCTACCCCCGGCAAATATCACCTGATGGTGTATTGTACCGATGCCGCCGGAAACGAACAGCGGATTCCCGAACGTAACATTGTGCTGAGCAAAGACGCGCCGGATCATGACGATCATCATCATGAACATTAATCGGGCGTAACGGTCAATAAACGTAGTGATAGCAGCCGTTACGGGGCTTTCGCCTTCGGGGGAGCTCTACGGCGGCTTTAAATAAAAAGAGCGGTGTGTCAAAAACATGATTTGTGGCACACCGCTTTTGCTTTATCGTTTCCAGAACCCGGGCAGGAGAATCGTCAGGACGGTAAAAATCTCCAAGCGTCCGATCATCATCAGAAACGAGAGCAACCATTTGGGAAATGCCGACAGGGTAGCAAGGTTCCCGTCGGCGTACTGTCCGAGTGCCGGCCCGACGTTTCCTACGGCACTGACCGATACTCCGAGAGCTTCCTCGAAGGTCAGTCCGTCAAAGAGCAATACAGCCCCTCCCAGCAGAATCAGTCCGACGTAAACAAACGCGAAGGTCGAAACCCGCTGTACAATGTGTGACGGAATGATCTGGCCGCTCATGCGGATCGGCAGCACGGCATTGGGATGCGTCTGCTTCTTGAACTCGTTGAACATGTTTTTGATCAGAATCACGAAACGTCCCATCTTCAATCCGCCGCTGGTCGATCCGGCACAGCCGGCCACGACCGAGACAAAGAGCACGATAATCGTAAAGAAAGCCCCCCAGTTTGCGTAATCGGCCGTCAAATATCCGGTGGTCGAGATCAGGGAGGCTACCTGAAAGAACGACTGGCGGAAAGCTTGTTCTATGCTCGTTTCATGATTCTGAACGAGCAACCAGACGGTTACAAAGACGGTGGCCGTGCCAATTATACCATAGAACCAGTGAAGCTCTTCGTCGTGTACGAGTTTATGCCAGTGCCTGCGTAGCGAGAAGTAAAGCAGTGTGATGTTTGTGGCGCCGATGCACATGCCGAAGCAAATGATGTACTCGATATAAGGCGATTGCCAATGGGCAATGCTTGCGTTTTTAGTGGAATAGCCGCCGGTCGAAACGGTCGTTAGCGCATGATTGATGGCATCGTAAGCGTCCATTGGACCGATCCAGAGCAGGCCGAAAACAACGCCTGTGATCAGCAGGTAAATCCCGAAGAGGCGTTTGGCCACTTGCGTGATACGCGGCAGGAAACGCTCGTGGGTGATGCTCGGCGTCTCGGCATCGAACAGCTGAGAGGCTGTACCGCCGAAAATAGGCATTAAAGCAACGGTAAACACGATAATGCCGATGCCGCCCTGCCATTGCGTCAGACTGCGCCAGAAGAGTAGCCCCTTCGGAAGGGCTTCGATATCGGTCAGGATGGTTGCTCCGGTGGTTGTGAAGCCTGACATCGTTTCGAAGAAGGCATCCGTCACATTGTCGATGTAGCCGCTTATCAGGTAGGGCATCATACCGAGGAAAGCAAACATTGTCCACATAAGCGCTACGCTGAGCATTCCTTCTCTGCGTCCGGAGCGATAATCGTTTCCTTTTCGCCCGATGAAGTATAGGAGAAGCCCCATACCGGACATGATTCCGCTCGAAATGAGCAACGGATAAAAGTCGCATCCGTCATACCAGAAAGCAACTCCGGTTGCCGCCAGCATAAAAAAACTTTCGAGGAGATGCGTCATCCCCAGTAGCTTGACAATGTACCGGACATTCAATTTAAACATTCCCGATCAGTTGAAATAGTCTTTGAGTTTACGCATGGCCGATTCGAAACAGAAAACCATCACACGGTCGTTGGCCTGAATCTGTGTACTGCCTTCTACCATCATCGGGACACCGTCACGAATCAACCCTCCGAGAGTCATATCTTTAGGCAGATGCAAACTCTTCACCGGTTTTTTTGTGATGCGTGATCCGGGTTTGGCCACCAGTTCGGCCACATCGGTGTTGGCAAAAGCGAGACATCGCACATTCGAGACGTCGGCATCAAGTAGAAACTGGTAGATATGGCTGGCTGCGATCAACTTTTTGTTGATGACCGAGCCGATATCCATCTTCGAAGCCAACGGGATGTAATCGAGATTTTCGACTTGCGCGATCGTTTTGTATACCCCGAACCGTTTGGCAGCCAGACAAGCCAAGATATTCGTGCTCGAATTTTCCGTCAATGCGACAAATGCTTGCGTATTAAGGATTCCTTCTTGTCGCAGCAGGTCGGTGTCGCGTCCGTCGCCATGAATAATCAGCACGTTTTTGGGAACTTTCTCCGAGATCTGCACACATTTTTCCCGGTCGGTTTCGATAATTTTGATATGAATATGATCCGGCATATATTGGCTGGCCCGGATGGCTATACGTCCTCCTCCCATGATGATGATATTCTTCACTTCCGGCTTTTGTTTGCCGGTTTGCATCCGTACCTCTTCGATCCATTCACGTGTAGTCGTGACGAAAATAAGATCGCCCGATTCGATATGGTCTCGTCCGCCGGGAATGATCATCTCGTGCCCCCGCTGAATGGCGACGATATGATAGAGTTTCCGGTTGTTCGATAACAGTTGCACGAGGGTCTGGTTGATGATGGGGGCATCGTCGCGCACCTTGATGCCCAGCAGCATCAGATTGCCTCCGAACAACTCCCAGTATTGGCGCGTCCACGGGCGTTTGATGGCTGCCACAATCTCTTTGGCTGCCAACATCTCCGGATAAATCATGGAGTCGACACCGATTTTTTCAAACAATTCTTTATTCTTGGGCAGGAGGTACTCGTAATTATTGATACGGGCAAATGTTTTTTGGGCACCCAGATTATGTCCTAACATGCAGGCCGTGATATTGGTCGACTCTTCCGGTGTCACGCTGACAAAGAGATTGGCCTTGTTGACGCCTGCTTCTTCGAGGTCACGGAGGGAGGTCGGGTTCCCGGTGAACGGCAGGATTTCCATGCCTGAACGTGCAAAAGCCAACTTGTGATCGTCCGTATCCATGAGAGTAATATCATGCTTTTCTCTCGATAGCATTTTGGCCAGATGGGTGCCGACCTCTCCGGCACCTGCAATAACGACTCTCATATTTCTATTATGGCTTCGGAGGTTTCTTTCCGGGTTAAACGAAGGGTTTGAAGAATGCTTTCGGCATCCATGCCGCATTGTCGAAACAGTTCCGGTATGCTTCCGTGTTCGATGAATGCGTCCGGAATGCCGATACGTCTGATGCGCGGTGTATAGCCGTGTTCACACATAAATTCGGCGACGGCTGTACCCAGTCCGCCCACAACCGTTCCGTTCTCGACGGTAATGATGTGCGCATATCGCTTACCTACTTCGTGTAGAAGGGCTTCGTCGATCGGTTTAAGGAATATCATATCGTAATGAGCGACCGATAGGCCTTCTTTTTCGGCCATCCTGATCGCTTTGATTACTTCGTTACCGATCGAGCCGATCGAGAGCACAGCCACATCGCTCCCCTCGTGCAGTTGTTTACCTTTACCTATAGGAAGCAATTCCATTGTATTTTGCCAATTCTCCAATTCTCCTTTTCCACGGGGATAGCGGATAACGAACGGCCCGTCCGGGGTCTGATACGCCGTGTACATTAAGTTGCGCAAGTCGATCTCGTTCAGCGGCGAAGAGATGACGAGATTGGGTATCGGGCGCAGGTAAGCCAGATCGAAAGCGCCGTGATGTGTCATGCCGTCTTCGCCCACCAGCCCTGCCCGATCAAGACAAAAAATGACATGCAATTTCAGAATGGCAACGTCGTGAATCACTTCATCGTACCCGCGTTGCATAAACGAGGAATAGATGTTGCAGAAGGGAATCATGCCCTCCTTGGCCAGCCCTGCGGAGAATGTTACGGCATGTCCTTCGGCGATACCGACGTCAAAAGCACGGTTGGGGAAAGCCTTCATCATAAAGCCCATTGAACAACCTGTCGGCATGGCAGGGGTGATTCCTACGATGCGTTTGTCTTTTTCGGCGAGTTCAACTAACGTATGTCCGAACACATCCTGATAGAGCTGCGGCTGCTTGAGTCGTTCGGGTACGATACGCCGTCCGGTCTCCTTGTCGAAACAGCCGGGCGCGTGCCACTCGATCGCAGATTGCTCGGCCGGTTCAAAGCCTTTTCCTTTCTTGGTTTTGAGATGCAACAGCTTAGGGCCTTGCATATCTTTGATGTCGTTCAGTTTCTGTACGAGGTTATTCACGTCGTGTCCGTCGACCGGACCGAAGTAGCGGATGCTAAAACCTTCGAACAAGTTGTGTTGGCGATTGATCAACGCCTTCAGACTGTTGTTGAAACGCAGGATATTTTCCCGCCGGTCTTCCGAGAGCAGATTGAGTTTTCGGAGTTTGCGATATACGTCATAGCGAATTTTATTGTATGTCTGGCTCGTGGTGATGTCGACGAGGTAGCGGCTCAGCCCACCGACGCTGTTGTCGATAGACATATCGTTATCGTTTAGGATAATCAGCAGATTGTTCGGACTGGCCGACGCGTTGTTCAATCCTTCGAAAGCAAGTCCACCTGTCATGGCACCGTCTCCGATGACTGCTACGACGTGGCGGTCGGACTCGTTGTTTATCTCAAAAGCGGTTGCCATACCGAGTGCCGCCGATATGGAGTTAGATGCATGTCCTGCGATAAAAGCGTCGTACTCGCTTTCTTGCGGATTCGGGAAGCCGCTGAGTCCTTTATATTGGCGCAATGTTTGGAATGCTTCGCGTCGTCCGGTCAATATTTTGTGTCCATAAGCCTGATGTCCTACGTCCCAAACAATCCGATCATAAGGTGTATCGAAGACATAATGCAGTGCCACAGCTAATTCGATTGTGCCTAAGTTCGCCCCTAAATGTCCGGGTGTTTTAGACAACACGTCGATGATATATCGCCGCAACTCTGTACATACGTCCTCGAGCCGATCAGCCGGCAATTTGCGTAGATCGGCCGGAGAATCAATCTGTTCCAATAAGCTTTCTGGCTTGTTTGTAGTCATCCTTTCTTTCTTTTTTTTGCAAATTTACGGAATTTAGTGTAGATAAAAACGACAAATTGTTCCGAAAATCGTATCAAGAGGTGTTCGAAAAGACAGATTAGACGGTGAAAATAAGCTGTACTGTTTTGCGAATGAGCTTGATTCGGCTTAATCCTCCACAGTCTTCGTCTTCTTTTTTCAGCTTCTTCCGATATTTTTCAGGATGATTTCTTTGATTTTTATCTTTTCGAAGCAAATTCAATACGGAAAAATTTCTTTATTCAAAAATCAAACCGTACTTTTGTAGCGTTCTGAAACGTTTTACTAACATAAAAATAAACAAGACTATGGGATTCTTAACGAACGAAAAACTGACGATTGTCGGTGCCGGCGGAATGATCGGTTCCAATATGGCACAGACGGCTGCGATGATGAAACTGACTCCGAACATTTGTTTGCAGGATGTGTATGAACCCGCTCTGGAAGGAGTGTATGAAGAGATGCGTCACTGCGGATTCGAGGGCATGAATTTCACGTATACCACATGTCCGGCCGAAGCTTTCAAAGATGCGAAATATGTGATTTCGTCGGGTGGTGCTGCGCGTAAAGCCGGCATGACACGTGAAGATTTGCTTAAAGGTAATGCCGAGGTGGCTGAACAACTGGGCAAGAACATCAAAGAATACTGCCCGGATTGCAAGCATGTGGTTGTGATCTTTAATCCGGCAGATATTACGGGGCTGATTACGCTCGTTTACTCCGGCTTGAAACCTTCGCAGGTAACGACGCTTGCAGGACTTGATTCGACACGGTTGCAAAGCGAATTGGCGAAGCATTTCAACTTGCCGCAGAGCGCCGTTACGGGATGCTGTACGTTTGGCGGACACGGCGAACAGATGGCGGTTTTTGCTTCGACGGCAAAAATCGACGGTACACCGCTGGTTGACCTGATCGGAACAGACAAATTGCCGGCCGAAGAGTGGGCTGCGTTGCAACAGCGCGTGACCAAGGGCGGTGCCAATATTATCAACTTGCGCGGACGTTCTTCGTTCCAAAGCCCTGCTTACGTGTCGGTCGAGATGATACGAGCTGCTATGGGAGGAGAGGCGTTCCGTTGGCCGGCAGGTACTTACGTGTCGTCAGGCGGATTCGACCATATCATGATGGCTATGCCTGTTGAGATCACGAAAGACGGATGTACATATAAAGATGTAGAGGGTACACCTTCCGAGATGGCCGATCTGAAAAAGAGCTACGAGCATCTGTGCGCGATGCGTGATGAAGTGATCGGATTCGGTGTCTTGCCTCCGGTGGCAGAGTGGAATAAAGTAAACCCTCATTTATAAAAGATTGATTGGCTCCCTAAAAGCCAGGTTTAGCGCTTTTGGGAGAAGGCAGAATCACAAAGGAGCAGTTTTTATGCTCAGCCATTGAGTGTTTTTGTATGCTAATGAAAATCCCTGTCTCTATGGGAAACCTGTGAGATAGGGATTTGTTCTATTCGGCGGGTTCGTAACCGAGCCGGGGATGGTGTTAAATGTCAGAGGGGTTGGTGGCTTCGTGTGGATTAGTGGTAACCAAAAAGGCTACCTTTTCTGTTGAGGAAAAAGCAGCCTTTTTTTGGTATTCGAAAAAATAGATCCTTATTTCGACATTGCTTTCTGAGCTGCCTCAGTCAGCTTCTTTGCAGCATCCTGAAATTTCTGAGCTTGTTCCGGAGTCAGGTTAGCTACTTCTTTCTGCAGGTCGACTGCCAGATTTTGCACTTTCTGACCGAGTTCAGCCATTTTCTGTGTTGCTTCAGCATCGCCGGCAGCTACTTTTTCGTACAAAGGCAGCATTTCGTCTACAAGACTCAGATACTGATCCAGAGCACTTCCTTCGGCAGGAGCCTGAGCCGCTTCGGGTGCAGGCGCTTCCGTTGCTACGGGTTCTGTCGTTTCACCTTCGGTTGTTTCAGCTTTTTTACCACCGCAAGCAACCATCATAACCATGGCCGAAGCCATCATAAACATTGAAATCTTTTTCATCTCTTTAAAAATTTAAAATCCTGATTGATATTTTTATTTGCGCGACAAAGGTAAAAAGAAAAAAAATGTTTTACAACATAAAATTTTTTTTTCTTTTTCTATCTGAAAAAAAAGTAGTTTTGTTCGCACGTGTTTCTTTGTTAAAACTTCTCGACAAGCAAGTCTCCGTCCAGCAAATCTTTTATGGTGTCGGCAAAAGCCTTAAAATGTTCGGACGAAGCATGTGCTTCGCATGCGGCAGTATCTTTATATTCTTCGTAAAAGATAAAGGCCGTGGGTTGTTCCGGCGACTGATACAGAGTATAGCTGATATTACCTTCTTCGGCGCGAGTGGCTTCGACCAATTTCTTGGCAACCTCAAGAAACGCTTTTTCTTTTCCGCTTTTTACGGTAACACGTGCCACGATGATTTTCTTTTCTCTCACCGGCTGAGCCGCGCGAATCGAATCGCAGGCTGCCTGTACGGCAACGGCTACTTTTTCGGCGCACAAGGCGTCGGCATCTACACTTTTTCCTCCATTGCACGACAGCGTTCCGAGCAGTACAACGGCCATCAAAAATAATCCAGTCTTTTTCATTATTATATATGTTTTAAAATAGTTAGTACAGGCGTAAAATATGAATCTTCCCTTTTTTGCGAACGAACTTATCGGTAGGACTTGAATCCGATGATGCGACGTACTTCATCGATCGTAGCCGCGGCGCTGACTGATGCTTTTTCGGCTCCTTCGGCCGCGATCTTGTCGAGATACGCTTGATCGGCCGCGATGTCGTTGATACGTTCGCGAATCGGCGCGCAAAACGCGTTGATATCAGCGGCGAGCTGCTTTTTCATGTCGCCGTAGCGGATTTCGCAATTATTATATTTCTCGTCGAAATAGGTATACGTCTCTTGAGTCGATACGATTTCCATCATGGTGAAGAGGTTCTGAATCACTTCCGGTTTCTCGCTATTGGGTATTGTGGGACCGGAGTCTGTTACGGCTTTCATCACTTTCTTATGGATCGTTTTTTCGTCATCGGCCAGATAGATGGCATTGCCTTCACTTTTTCCCATCTTGCCCGATCCGTCGAGTCCGGGAACTTTTACGGCCTTGTCGGAGAGGTAGAACGATGCCGGTTCGGGGAAGAAGTCGACTTCGTAGATCATGTTGAAGCGACGGGCGCATTTACGTGCCATCTCCATATTCTGTTCCTGATCTTTCCCGACAGGCACTTTGGCTGCGCGATGAATCAGAATGTCGGAAGCCATGAGGGTAGGGTAGGTCAAGAGACCGGCGTTGACGTTGTTGGGTTGTGTGCGTACTTTTTCCTTGAAGGTCGTCACGCGTTCCAATTCGCCCAGATAGGCGTTCATATTGAGGTAGAGATACAGTTCGAGTACCTCGTGCACATCGCTTTGCACATAGATGGTGGCCTTTTGCGGATCGAGGCCGCAAGCCAGATATTCGGCGAGAATGGTTTTTACGCTTTGGCGAATATGTTCCGGACGCGGATGGGTGGTGAGTGAGTGCCAGTCGGCAATAAAGAAAAAACACCGATACTCATCTTGCATGCGCAAAAAACTTTTAACCGCTCCGAAGTAATTGCCCAAGTGTAAGTTACCTGTGGGGCGGATGCCGCTTACTACTGTTTCCATATTTTTATGTTCATTTTTTATTTCATCCAATATAATAAGGCTACGATCCCGATGATCAGGAGGGTGATGGCCGTGAGTACAAGCACGGTGAGCATCATTCGTTTACGGGGCGACATGGTTTTGCCCAGATGTATACGCTGATCGAAGTGACCGTAGATGTCTTTTTTATTTTTGTCCCGATAGCTTGGGGAGAAGTCGACGAATCGTCTTTTGTTTTTGTTGCGTGCTTCGTGGCCGCAAGTGCCGGCGATGGTATTCTCGTACCATGCCTGTCGATCCTGATCGAATCCGGTGATGGCTCGTTGCAGGCTTTCTTCAAAATCGTCGAGGTTTGTGTAGCAGGTACTTACTTCGTACAGATCGACGTAGATTTTCATGTCGGCGAAGTCGGAGATTTGCAGGAAGTGAATCCACTCGTCGAACAGGGGCAGGCACGAGGTGTAATATTTTTCGATGTAGCTTCGTCGTCCCGTAGCCCGTGTGAGGGCTTTCAGTTTATCGAGTGCTATGCTTGTATCGTCGGGTATCGTACGGGTATGTGCCGCCTGTTTGATTTTTTTGCTGTAGTGCCGGATATCGTCTTCGCTTAAAAGCATGAGCCAAAAGAAGGGCAGGGGATTACCTCCTTCGAAGAGAGGGGCTTCCTGACCGTCTCGTTGTTTGGCAAAAACGCATGCACTTCGGCTTTCCATTGCGGTACGGATTGTTTTTCGAAAGATCGGTTATGGGTTGAGCTGCATCAGCTTTTGTACGGCAGCGTCGTTACGCTGTTTGAGCAGATCGATGGTTTTGCCTCCGTCGTATGCCATGTAATAGGCCAGATTGAGCAGGCGTTTTTTTACCAAAATGCAGTTGGCGGCGCTGATCACGGTCGATTCCTTACCGTCTTCCTGCCGGTATTTCATCAGCACGATCATCGTCAGTACATCGGGGTGGGGACTGTATTTCTCGATGATGGCAGGCTGTCCGATCATCAAGGTGTTATATACGTCTTCGACTTGCCGGCCGAGTTCCTGCCAGTTGGTGCCTACGAGGCTTTGTTCGAGTTGCTGTTGCATGAGGGGCAGGTCGGTCGCGGAGGCTTCGTAGTTTTCGCGATTGTAGTCACCGTAGAGCATGAAGTAATTATCGAACGAAAACGTTCCCAGGCTGTCGATCCGTTGATGTATTTTGTCGTTCAGATAGTATCCGAGCAAGGGGCCGCTTTCGCGATATTTCTGCGTGAAAGCCTGCACACGAGGGTGAAGGCGACATTCTTTCATTCCGTCGATGGTGGGGAGGCAGATGTTTACGTATCCGTACCATTCCGAATTGTTACAAGCGTCGTTTTTCCTGTTCCCCGACGAGGAGCATCCGATAAGCAGCACCAACGAAAGTACTCCGATGATCTTTTTCATTTTTTCTTCGTTCTGTTAATGCCCGCAAAGATACATAAAAAAGTTAAATCAGGGGGTTCTTGTCTGCCGATTAATTTCGTCGATATAATGGAGGATTTCTTCGCGTCCGTTCCTGTTTTCGGACGAGGAGGTAAGGATAGGTGGCAGCTCTTCCCACGTCTCGAGCATTTTTTGACGATAGGCGTCGAGGTTTTCCTGCAGGCGTCCTTTGCTGATTTTGTCGGTTTTGGTGAAGATGATGGCAAAGGGCACTTCGTTTTCGCCGAGCCATTCCATGAATTCGAGATCGATTTTCTGCGGTGCGTGACGGCAGTCGAGCAACACGAAGAGGCAGGTCAGTTGGGGGCGGCGCAGGATATACGATTCGATGATGCGTCGCAGGTTTTCGCGGTTTTCTTTGCCTCGCTGTGCATAGCCGTAGCCGGGGAGGTCGACGAGATACCAGTCGTCGTTGATGATGAAGTGATTGATCAGTTGCGTCTTGCCGGGCTTCTGCGAGGTCATGGCCAATCGTTTGCGTGCGGTGAGCATATTGATCAACGACGATTTGCCGACGTTCGACCGTCCGATAAAGGCATATTCCGGGCGTGTGCCGTCGGGGCATTTCTGCACGTCGGTATTGCTGATGACAAATTCCGCACTTTTGATTTCCATCATGATTTTCTTCGTTTATTTCATTCTGTTGTCGTCCGCTCTTTTCGAGTCGGGTTTGTATCTGCTTGACGGGGCAAAGATACGAGATCGGGGGGAATAAATAAAACGGGTGTCGAAGACTCACTCCCCAACACCCGTCGTCCATATTTAAACACACTCCACCCTAAAAAGGATATATTCAAATAGGTTGGTTGTTATCGTCCGGTGCCGGTGTTTCGGATGTTTTTCGATTACGCGGAAAGAATTGTTTCAGTTCTTTGCGTTTGTCTTCGAATCCGGGTACGGACGTTTTGGCTTTATAGCACGTATAGGAGTAATCGTCGAGGGCTGCCTGATAATTATCGAAATCGTGCAATGTCTTGTTGTTTTTCAGTCCTGTCACCAGATTTTGCAGCCGCAGAATCAGGTCTTCAATCGAGTTGCGTGACTGATAATCCCGCTCGAATTCCGCCCAATCTACATCGGGGCTGCACAACGACGGACTGGTTTGTGCATAGTCTCTGACTTTGTTGATCAGCAATTTATTCTGCTCGTTTACTCGTCCGTAACGGCTCCGGTCGTCTCCGGTCAGATTAACGATCAGTCCCGACAGTTCGTTTTCCAAATTCGTCATCAAGACATGGGTGCGTTCCAATTGCTCTTCGCCCGGATGCGCTGCCATTAAGTTTTTTATCGTGGCCATTTCTACCTCCTTTTCTTAATATTAGTAAAATTGATTTGCGCGTAAATATACGTCATGTTTTGTTCTTTTCCAAATAAAAATCGATTTTTTTTTGATTCCGATGTGTTTTTCTGATTTTCCGCCGGATATTTCTGCGGTTTCGGAATAGATGTCTTATGCTTCGTCCTATTCCGGAGATGTTCGATGATCCCTTTCGCACGTTCCGTTTCATGGTTTGGATGATTCGGAAGTGCTTTTTGAGGTTCCGTTTCACCTGTTTCGTGTTCCGGATGACCTTTTTGATCTTCCGGATCACGTTTTTCAGGTTCCGTATAACCTTTTTGACGTTCCGTTTCACCTCCGGGGGTGATCTGTTTCGTCTCCGTGGTGTTCCGTTTAATCAAAAAGGTCATATTTTTATTGTTCGAGGTGAAACGGAAGACCAAATTCGTATAACGGAACACCTCTTCGGGTGAAACGGAACCTCAAACAGGTGAAACGGAGCGTCCCGAAGGTGTTCCGTTTCTTACATGTTGTACTGTGCCATCAGAAATCCGGCATAATATGCACAACACATTGCGCTTAAAAAGATTGTAGTCGCCCCGCTCAGCAGTAGAAAGACTGCGGCAAACTGTTTCTGTGCCGATGAGCATTGCGATGCAAATTTCTTCTTATATGCTCTGTGAACGAGCAGATGGCTTGATGTCAGACCGGCAATGATGCCCAAAAATGTTTCCATATCGGTTTTGTTGTTATGTATTATTATTATTTCATCCGATTTGCTTATCTCTTTCGTGACTCGGATGGGTTTTTTGTTCAGCCGTTTACTTTTTTGTAGTCGGCCAGGAAGGTGGCCAGTCCGCTGTCTGTCAGCGGGTGTTTCAGGAGACCTTTGATGGCGCTCAGGGGGCAGGTGGCCACGTCGGCGCCGGCTTCGATACACTGTATGATGTGTTGCGTGTGTCGGATCGAGGCAGCCAGCACTTGTGTCTCGAACTCGTAGTACGCGTACATGTCTACGATTTTCGATACGAGTTCGATGCCGTCGCTCGAAATATCGTCGAGACGTCCCACGAACGGAGAGACGTACGTGGCTCCGGCCTTGGCCGCCAGCAATGCTTGTCCGGGCGAGAACACGAGCGTGCAGTTGGTGCGGATACCTTTCGTGCTGAAGTGTTTGATGGCTTTAATGCCGTCGGCCGTACAGGGCACTTTCACTACGATGTGGGGATGCAGCGCGGCCAGGACTTCGCCCTCGGCAATCATCCCTTTGTAATCGGTGGCAATCACCTCGGCGCTCACATCACCCTCCACGATCCGGCAGATTTCTACATAATGGCGGTGAATCGCTTCCTCTCCCTTGATGCCTTCTTTGGCCATGAGCGAAGGATTCGTTGTCACGCCGTCCAATACTCCCATGTCGTTGGCCTCACGGATTTGCTCCAGATTGGCCGTGTCGATAAAAAATTTCATACGATATTTGTTTTATTGAATGATACTTGTCCGTTATGCGTCTTCAAAATTATAACAAAATACGTGACCGGCCAAGCGGTTACTCGTTTTTTTCGTTCCGTTGAGCCGGTGAAACATGCTACTTCACGACGACCTTATGTCCCGTTCCGTTGAGCGTGATAAGGTAGAAACCTGCGGGCAAGGGGATGCGGGTCGTTCCGGCGCCGATGCGTTGGCGTTTGACCGGTTGTCCGCCGAACGTATAAACAGCTGCTTCTACGGTTTGTTCCGTTTCCACCACAGCGCCTCCTACGGTGCCGTAGACTCGTCCCGAAACCTTCCCGATCCGGATGTTGCTGTGAGGATTGCCGTCTTTGTAGAAGTAGAAATATCCGTACGAATCATACAGTTCCCATTGGTTTTCGCCGGTTCTTTTGTAGACGATTTCTTTCTTTAACCGACCTTTTTTGTCGAAGATAAAATCGGTTTTGGTACAAAAATCGGCACGCATACAATGTAATTCGGTATATCCGCTATCGGTGTATGAATAATAAAAATCGCCGATACGGTAACGTTGGCCGTTGTCGCCGGTGATGTATCGATCTTTTTCGTCTCGATCGATTACGCGAATGACCCGTCCTTTTTTGTCGAGTACGTATTCCGTCTTGTTTTTATCGATGTCTGATGAGGTCTGTTCGACAACATATCCGCTATCGGTCATCATATACGTGTAGTTATAAGCGATGTATAGCTTTTCGAGCGGCTGATCGTTATACCCCTTGCCCAAAACTTCCAGTTTAAGTAGCCTGTCGTCTTCTCCATACATGTATTTTGAGATAAGGAGTCCTTTTTGAGGCTTACTTTTGTTGATATCGAGAGGAATCAAAGTCTCTGTTGACAGATAGAGCAAGTGTCCGTCGGGAGTATATTTCTGGAAGAAAGTGGTCGTGTCGTTACGGTAGAATGTCACCGTATCGGTCAATCTGTCTTTGCTGTATTTGCAAATCGTTTTGGTGCGTGTGGACTGAGGTTTTCTGTTGCCTTCTTTCCAATAAGTTTCTTTGATGACAGAATCGGCCAGATGTCTGAACATATTCGGTTTCAAGGGATGATGTGGGCATTTGAATCCCGTAACCGTTTGTGCGGAAAGTGTTCCGGCCATTGCCCATAACAAGGCTGCTGCTGTAATTAATTTTTTCATGATGTATATGTTTTATTGTTAAAATACCATTTTGATTGTTCTCTCCTTTATTGGCACCTGTCTGTCGGCAGATTGCCCCCAAAGTTAGAGCATATTTTTTGAATGCTCCAAAGAAAATAGAAAAAAGTTTTGTGGATGAGGTTTTTATCTGGTTGGAATTGTAAGCTCGAAGCCGTCATTACTGCGTTTATACTAGTAAATGCGATAAAATGGTAGAGAAATGAAATTTTGAAAGGTGTTTGTGTAAAAAAAATAAATTTTTCGATAGGGTGTTTGCCGGAATTTACGTCAAGTATAAAAAGTAAAACATGAAAGAAACAGTCAACATAGACGAAGCCTATATATTATTGTATATTGAGGGCAAATTGTCGGACGATGAACGGCGAGCGTTCGAGTATCAGATGAGCCTCTCGGCCGATCTGCGACGAACGGTAGCCGACCTGGGTCGGTTATGGCACTTGTCGGGCCTTCGGAACGAGCAGCGAAATATCGATACATCTGCGGCGTGGCGAAGTGTGTCGCGTAAGATCGCTCGTTCTTTATTCCTTAGCAGGGCTTGGGACGTCTCTCGTACGGCTGCTGCCGTTTTACTTCCCTTGTGGCTGATTTATCAATATGTATGGATTCCGTGGCAGGAAAGTGCGCGTCCCGAAGAGACCGTAACCATCACAGCGGCGCCCGGTATGGTGGTACAAACAACCTTGCCCGACGGCAGCAAGGTGTGGCTCAATGCCGGCAGCACGCTTTCATACCCGAGTCGCCTTGTCGGTCGGGAACGGACAGTCAGGCTGACCGGAGAAGCGTATTTCAAGGTCACATCAGACCGGAAGAATCGGTTCGATGTACTTATCCCCGGAGAGATGAAGGTGAGTGCATACGGGACGGAATTCAATATCCATGCTCATGCCGGAGACTCGTGCTACGAAGTCACTCTGGCACGCGGTAACGTAGACGTCTCCTCTGTCGGTTCGTCGCGAATGCTTGCGTTGACTGCGGGACAGAAGGCCCTGTTCCAGCCTGAGAGCGGGACGATGTCGAAACAATCGGCCGATACGTATGCCGATACGGCATGGAAAGACGGGAAGATGGTGTTTCGTCGTCAGCACCTTGACCGGATAGCCGAGAAGCTCTCGCGCAAATTCGGGGTCACGATTCGGCTGGAGGACGATAAGCTGAAAGAGTATGTGTACACGGCTACGTTTACGGACGAATCGCTCGAAGACATTCTTGACTTGCTGAAACGTTCGGCTCCTCTGACGTATACGATTTCGAGACAGCGACAACTCGGTAATCATACGTATACCCGTCGGACGGTCACCATAAAGACCATACACTAAAATAATAAACTATAATAATCAATCAATAGGAGGGACGAAAAACAGAAACAGGTAGAAGGACGATTTTTTTCGAGCAGTGCTGCCGGCTCGAAAAACATATTGGGAAAGGCGGTGAAAAAGTATTTACATATAATCTAATAAGCGTGTGAAATATGGATGATTCAATGAAAAAGGCACTTGGGGAACGTGTCGTATTCCGTAAAATTCCCCGTTTGATCCGGGGCATGTCGCTCTTGTTATGTCTGCTGGTTGTTCAGGTAACCAACGTGCAGGCCGATCCTCAGAAACAAAAGATATCGATGGATATGAGCGATGTCACGATCGAAGAAGTTTTGCAGTCTATCGAGGAGAAGTCGGACTATTATTTTCTGTACAACAGTCGGCTGATCAACGTAGAACGCAAGGTAAACGTACGTGCGAAGAACAAGCCGGTGGCTGCGATTCTGGAGGATTTATTCGCTTCGGGAGACGTGGACTATGAGGTTAAGGGCACACAAATCGTACTCTCTCCCATGAGTATGCGTGCTTCGGCAAAGTCGGGAGCGAAAGAGATTCAACAACAGAAAACCGTCAGCGGTCGTATCGTCGACGAGCAGGGCGAACCGGTGATCGGTGCCAATGTCGTAGAGAAAGGTACGACGAACGGTACGGTAACGGATGCCGATGGTCGTTTCTCGTTGTCTGTCTCGCCGAATGCCGTACTGCATGTATCGTATATCGGGTATCTGGAGGAAGATATTCCGGTGAGCGGTAAAACTTCCGTAAATATTACCCTGCGGGAGGATACGAAAACTCTTGATGAAGTGGTGGTGGTTGCTTACGGTACGGTGAAGAAAAAAGATCTGACCGGTTCGATAACTTCTATCGATCGTACTTTGATGGCCAAACAGTCGAACTCAACTGTTACGCGTGCTTTGGAAGGAGCGGCTCCCGGTATACAGGTCGCCTCGGTCGATGGACAACCCGGGCTGGATATGGGGATCCGAATTCGAGGCGTAGGTTCGACGAGTCAGAATAATTCGAGTGCGCTGATTGTGATAGACGGTGTACCTTCACAAACGGCTAATACGTTGTCTTCCATAAATCCGAAAGATATTGAGAATATAACGATTCTGAAAGATGCTGCTTCTACGGCTCTGTATGGTTCGAGAGGAGCAAACGGCGTGGTGCTGGTCACTACCAAGAAAGGATCCAAGGGAAAAGCTCGTATTTCGTTCGAGGGACGTTTCGGGGTAAATCAGATGGGCCCGTTCAAATACAAAAAGATATCGAAGCCGAAAGATATCTACGAATATGCCTGGGCTGCGATCTACAATGCAGTAAGGTATAAAAGCGATGAAAAATATACGACCAATGTGGCCAATCCCAATATGTCTCATGACGAAGCGGCTCTGTTTGCCAGTCAACACCTTTTCGACTATGTGGGGTCGACTACTAACTTTAAAAAGAACGCTTTGGGCAACTATATGCTGTACAATGTGCCCGGAGCCGTCTATACACCTACCGGCGAAGGAGCTGAGGCCAGTTCGACCATGAGCGGAGCGTATTTGGTAAATCCCGATGGCAGATTGAACCCGAACGCCGTACTGTTGTACGAAGATAATTACGATAAGTTCTTTTTTGAGAATAAATTAAGACAAGAATACAATGTAAGTGCAAGCGGTGGGGCAGACAAAGTCGATTACTTCTTTTCGTTGGGCTATCTCGAAGACCCTTCGTACATACGCGGATCCGAATTTGAACGCTATAATGCACGTGTCAATATCAATGCGCAATTGCTCGACTGGCTGAAAGTCGGAGCCAATGTAGCGTATGCCAATCGCAGAACGCAGTCACCGGCCACTCGCTGGGGGCGTAATCCCGGTTCTGCGGTGGCCAATGTCTTCCGATGGGCTAACGGACAGAATCAATTGACTCCGCTTTTTGCGCATGATAAAAACGGTGATTTTATTTATAACGAAGACGGTTCCAAAAAAGTGAATGACGGCCCGGATAAAACTTATTCTCCTTTAGGACCTACCAACGGTCCTTTGACGAATGCCAATCTGATCGATATCCTAAATAAAGATAAAGATGAGACCGTATCGAACGACCTGAACATGCGCGGATATGCTGAGCTCAAATTTCTGAAAGATTTTACTTTTACACTGAATCTTTCGTACGATCGCTTTTCTCAGATCAGAACGCGGTACTGGAATAAGGAAACAGGGCAGGCCAAGAGTACGTCCGGTGCGTTGGGCAAAATGTATCAGAATTTTGCCGTATTGAACACACAGCAGCTATTGAATTATCACAAGAAACTGGACGGACATCAGATCGACTTTTTAGCCGGCCATGAGTTCAACAAGTTCAATTCCGACGGATTACATTACCGATCGGCCTATTCGCTGATCCCCGATTTTATCAGTTATGCGAACTTTACGGGCCGGTATGTGGGCGGCACATTTCTAGACCCGGGTGGCTCGTTAGAAAAAACGGCTATGGAGAGTTATTTCGGAAGATTGAATTATGCGTATAACGACAAGTACTATGCTGAGTTATCGTTAAGAACCGACGGTTCTTCCAAATTCAAACACAGGAGAAACAGATGGGGGACGTTCTGGTCGGTGGGAGCCGGATGGAGAGTGACCGGCGAATCATTCATGGAATCGACTAAAGAATGGCTGAATAACATGAAAGTCAGAGCCAGTTACGGTGTTATCGGTAATCAGAGCGGTATCGCCAATTATTCGGGATATCAAACCTGGTCGTATGGAGCGAATTATACCTCTACGACAGGAGGGACGGGAATACCGGCCGGTTATCGGTTATCTAAAGGCAATTTCGTGAACGATGCTCTCACATGGGAGAATGTGCATACGTTGGATGCCGGAGCAGATATCTCTTTGTGGAACAGGATACATGTCTCTGTCGATTACTTCCTTAAAAATACGGTAAACGCTTTCTGGAACCAACCGATACCGTATTCTTTGGGGCAGTCGTCTCTTGAAAGAAATACGGCTAAGTTGAGAAATCGCGGGGTAGAAATCGATTTGAGTTTCGATATTATCAAGAAGAAAGATCTGTATTGGAATGTGTCGTTGAACGGTATGCATTACAGAACGATCTTAACGAATGTTCCGCAAGGCGTAGGTACGGCCGAACTCAACGGTAACTGGACTGCCGGTATCGATGGCTGGAACGACATCGGGGGGGCTGCCACGGGACACATCTCTTATTTGAGAGGAGTAGGAAAAGATTACTATAATCTCTACTTCTTCAAATACGGAGGCGTGGATCAGAAAACGGGACTTCCGCTATTCCATGCTAAAGTGACCGAGCAGGATCACAAAAAAGGATATTTCAAGGAGTATAAAGTGGGAGAAGATGTTACCACCACGAATTATTCTTTGGCCGACCGGTACGAGATGGGAAGCGCTATCCCGAAATGGATCGGAGGTTTTTCGACGACGTTGAATTATAAGAATTTCGATTTCTCGTCGAGTTTAGCTTACCAGATCGGAGGGAAGTTCTTCAGCGTAGAATACGGATGGAGTTTGTATTCGAGCGAGAAAATTGGATCGGCATTATCGGCCGAACTGCTGGGCAATACTTGGACACCCGAAAGAACGGATGCTTATTTCCCGATGGTCATGTACGGCAATACGTATGGGAACGGCTCGAATATCGGCAGTTGGATGTACAGCGATATGGCATTGTTCGATGCTTCTTATTTGAATGTAAAGAATATCACGCTCGGCTATACCTTACCCGAACATCTTTCGAGGAAAGTGAATATCTCCGGTTTCCGGATATTTGCCACTGCCGACAATGTGTTTATGTTCAAGAAGCATGCCGGATTTGATCCGCGTATGTCGTTGGTTAGCGGAATGGAAGTAGGTGCTTATGCTTTTCCGTATATGAGAACCATATCTTTCGGGATTGATTTGAATTTTTAATTATTAAAACGTATAACGATGAAAAATAATATATTAACTATCGTGTTATGTTCGTTCGTGTTGTTTGGATGTGCAGATCAATTGGAGATCACGCCTCCAAATAAGATTACCGATGAACAGATTATGCAATTGCTGGAATCGGGAGATAACGAATCGATTAAACTTGTTTTGGGAAGTATGGCCAATGAACTGCCTCTTTTGTTTAAAAGTTCGGGGATACACGGACAGGGCAGTGCCGATGGGCGTTACTATACCTGCCAGGGATTGGATGTGATGAGGAATCTTGTGGGCAATGACATCGTCTTCGGAACCAAAGCCACGACAACTACATTCGGGGCTGATGAATACAATTTTCGGAATTTAACGGCAAGTTCGGTCGATAAAAATATTCCGTACTGGTATTATGCTTGGAAATGTATTTTTACTGCCAATAAACTGTTGAATTATATCACCGACGATCAGTTGGTGAATAGTAATGACAATCTGAAAGATTATAAAGCCAGGGCTTTGGTTATCCGTGCTTTTGCATATAATTATCTGATGGAGAATTATCAGGATGCTTATTTACAAGGCGGGAAGGATAAGTTGGGGATCATGCTGTATGATAAATATTCACCTACTCAGGAATTGAAACCTCGTTCTACTTCGCAGGAGACGTATAACTTTATCAAGAAAGATTTAGCCGAAGCGATTACGTTGTTTAAAGCGGCCAAAATAGAGTATACAAAGTCTACTACTGATATCGATTTGGGGGTAGCCAACTTTATTCTGGCAAGAGTAGCGCTTTGGACGGGCGATTGGAATACGGTGATTTCGAGTTGTAACGACATCTTAGACCGGTATCCCGTGTTGATGGATCAGAAGATGTATGGCGGTAAGAATACGGGCGACAGCGATAACCCTGTCTTTTTGCCTGAAACGAACGGATTCCTGAACAACGCCATTAACCCCGAGGTGTTGCTGGGCTGGCCCGTCGGAGAAGCGTTGACGGTGCACAATGCATGGATGAATCCTTTCGGTACAAGCTACGGAGGAGCAGCCGGAGAATATCAGCGTATCGATAACCGCCTGTATGAGAAAATCGCCGATAACGATTATCGGAAAGAGGTATTTCTTCAGGCCGATTTTGGGAACTATCACTATCCTCCCAACAATGCGAAAGGCCATATCCCGGCTTATACGAACATAAAATTTGCAGCTACGCATGGCATCGGAAGTCCGGTTACAGACCGGACTAAGGTCGGTACCGTCACTGATTATTATATGAGAACTTCCGAAGTCTTATTGATGAAAGCCGAGGCATTGGCTCAATCGAATAAAGAGACCGAAGCAAAGGAAACATTGAATGTATTGCTCAAAGCCCGAACGAAAGAAGGGGCTACTCCTTTAACTTGCGATAATTATCCGTCGATGCAAGGACTTTCGGTACTTCAGATGGTGCAGTTGCAAACGCGCATTGAACTGTGGGGTGAAGGCGGTAGAGAGTTTTACAACAATAAAAGATGGAATATTCCGGTCGATAGAAAATCGTCTTCTAATCATATCAATAAGCTCACATATAGTGTGAAAGATATGACACTTCAGATTCCGGACGACGAGATATTCTATAATCCGCTGTGCGAACAAAATTAACAATGAGTGCGCGGGTGCCTTCCTCCTCTTGTGAAGCATGTCTTCCCAGAGCTGGGAAGGCACCTTTCCCAGTACTGGGAATGGCGTCTTTACAGCAAGAGGGGGCAAGAAGTTGAAAAGATGGAACATTATAAATATTAGAGTTTCGTCAGAAGGGTGTAATTTTTCTACTTGCTTCTTGATACATAATTAATAAAGATGAAGATAAAAATAAAAATAATTGGGCTTATTTCTATCTTGTGGATGACGAATATGTATGCAGATGATTTAAATGATTTGCGTAGCGGTTTCCTCTCTCCACCAATAGATGGGCATGCCCAAACCTGGTGGCATTGGACAAGTCCATTTGTAACGAAAAAAGGTATCACGGCCGATCTTACCTCTATGAAAGCTATCGGATACAGCGGAGCCCATCTGTTTGTCACTAATTCGAGTCCTTATCCCGAAGGGTGTTATCCGGAAATGTTAAGTCAGGAATGGTTGGCGATTTTGGAACATGCTGGAAAAGAGGCGAAAAGTCTCGGATTAAATCTGGGGATTCATAATTGTCCGGGATGGTCGTTATCTGGTGGGCCTTGGATTAAACCGGAAAATGCAATGCAGATGGTCGTCTCTTCTGAAGTAAATATTTCGGCTGACACCTTACAGAAAATCGTATTGCCTCAACCGGAGACACATTACAATTTTTATCGGGATATTGCCGTGCTGGCTTTTCCAGATGTAAATATGCACGAAAAACCACAATTAGAAGCCGATTTTTCAATAAACGATCCAGATAAAATTCTGGATAATAATAAAGAAACTTTTATAAAGTTGCCGATTAAAGAAAAGGATACCAAGGCTGTCATAACGTTGAAATATGGACAACCGTTCGAAGCACGTTTTATAGAGCTGTCTTTCGGGGAAGTTCATTTATTCGTCAAAGGGAAAGTAGAAGCCTCTTCAGATGGGATTCATTTCCGAGAAGTTGCTGCTTTCGATTATAAAATCCGTACCGATCTACAGTCGCCGAAGTGTATTCGTCTGAAAGAAAATACCGGAAATTTCCAGTATTTCAGAATTACGTTTATGCATCGCCCTTACCGGGTATGGATGACTCCTGTCGACATCAGATTGAATGATATCAGATTGTTGACTTCATCGATGATTCCTGATGTGGATAGCAGAAATTCAGCGATGGAAGATAGTTATTCTTTTAAACCTTTTATGTCCGATTATATTTCTGAAGGTATCGATCCTTCTAAAATACTGGACTTGTCTGCTAAAATGCTTCCTGACGGAACACTGCTGTGGTATCCTTCTGAAGGAAACTGGACAATTTTACGCATAGGCTATACGACAACAGGGAAATGTAATGCTCCTGCAACTTTAAGCGGACTGGAATGCGATAAATTGAGTAAAAACGGATTAGATGCACATTGGCAGGGAATGATGTCGAAGATAATTGAACGAATAGGGTATTTGAATATATTGAAATATTGCATTATAGATAGTTACGAAGCCGGAGGACAGAATTGGACCTCAGGATTCGAAACGGAATTTTTAAAGCGTCGTGGATATTCTTTGCAACCTTATTTACCGATACTCGTCGGTTATGTAGTCGGAAAACCTTCCGAAAGTGCTCGTTTCTTATATGATTTCCAAAGAACTGTTGCCGAATTGTTTGCCGAGAACTATTATGATTATTTTACGGAGTTGTGTCACAAGAACGGACTGCTTTCTATAACGGAATCATATTTTGGGCCATTCGATTATCTACGTTGTGCCCGAAAAGCAGATATTCCCTCTGGCGAATTTTGGATCGGTGCTAAAACTCCGATATCGTGTTTGTATCGTTCTGCTGGACATTTTCACGGAAAAAAATATGTGGCGGCAGAAGCGTTTACGACTGATGAAAAACAGGGCCGATGGCTTCAACATCCTCAACAGCTGAAGGAATATGGAGACAGAGCATGGGCACAAGGTGTTTCCCTGCTAATCTCACATTCATTTGTTCATCAACCATATTTGAATGTTCGTCCAGGATTTACATTAGGCCGCCATGGAGCCCATTTGTCACGTACAAATACATGGTGGAAATATGGTAACGGGTGGATCGATTATATAAATCGTGCGCAATTTCTTTTACAATCAGGAAAACCTGTTGTTGATATCCTTATTCTTTCTGGTGAATCAGATCCTAATCAATATTTCCAGATACCTGAATTATCATTGGCTGGATATAACTATGATTATTGTTGTGTGGATGATTTGTACGACTATATTACCGTGCGACAACACCGCATTGCCTCTCCTTCGGGAGTTACTTATTCTTGTTTATCTTTGGGAGAAGAGAAATATTTTACAAAGAAAACATTAGAAACCGTATATCATTTACTTAGCTCCGGTGCTGTTATCTTGGGTAGTCGACCCTTGGGCTCTCCATCATTGGCGGATAAAGCAGATGAGTATAATGAATTAGTCGAAAAAATATGGGGATCGTCTATACAAGGAGAAATTCGTAAAGTCGGTAAAGGAAAATTGATTAATAGCACCGATTATCTATCTGTTATGAAGTGTCTGGGGATTCTTCCCGATGTAAAAACTCCAGCAGGAATCAGCACGCTTCACCGTCGGCAAGGGGATATCGATATATTTTTTATTTATAACGATAGTTCTAGAATGGTCTCACAAGATATAAAATTCAATGTTTGCGGGAATAAAATACCTGAATTTTGGGATGCAGATGGAGCTAAAATAGATACAATAGCTTTGTGGAAGCGAGAAGGAAATTATATTACGATTCCTGTAACAATGTTCCCTTATGAGTCGCGTTTTGTGATTTTTCATCCGGGATATGTTCCTCATTTGTCTATGATAAGAGACGAAAAAACACGCAAGGAAAATCCTTTCGGCGTGTCAGCACATATTATCAAAAATAAGGTTTGTTTGTTTTTTACAAAACCAGATACGGTAATTGTGGTGGATGATGATCGGAGAAATGAAAAAATAGGAGTCGGTCATGTATATCCTCCTGTAGATATAAGCGATGATTGGCAGGTAAGTTTCCCTCCTGCTTCTGGTACACCGGATACAATACATTTGAATAAGTTGAAATCACTTAGTGAAAATTTGTCGGATAGTATTCGATATTTTGCTGGTACGGCAACTTATCGACGTAAGTTCATAATAACTGAGAAGATGAAACATCGCTCTTTAAAAATTTTATTGCAACTGGGGAAAGTTCGGAATATAGCTGAAGTTTCCGTGAATGGGAAAAAGGCTGCACTTCTTTGGAAAGAACCTTTTTCAATAGATATTACGGATATGGCCTGCCTTGGAAATAATACGTTGGAAGTAGCCGTAACAACGCTATGGGTAAATCGTTTGATCGGTGATTTGAGGGATGAGACTGCTGTACCGGAAACAAATGGATGGCCAGATTGGGTGCTCGCCGATCAACCTGATTCTGGGGGTGGACAATACTCTTTTTCTACGTGGAGAGGGTGGAAAAAAGAGGAAGACTTACAGGAATCCGGATTAATTGGCCCTGTAAGGTTGGAATTCGTAGAAGTCCGATGAAAATTATTATAATTACGAAGAGAACAGGATAAAAATGATGAATCGAAGAATATTTATAAAGCGTAGTATACTGCTTCCTGCCGGGATGGTGGCTGACAAGGTATCGGCTTCCATAGAAGAAGGCATGGCGCTGGTCGAGCATCTTCAGAGGCCGTCCGGACTGTTTGCTTTATTTCAACATCCCGATTCGCGTTATGCACCGTTTGTGCGCTGGTGGTGGAACGGCAATAAAGTCGAGGCGCCTGAGATTGTTCGGGAGCTTCGTTTGCTAAAAGATGCCGGTGTGGGCGGCGTGGAGATCAACCCGATCGCTTTTCCTTCGTCGGGCGACGATCTGGGCAAGAAGTCGCTCACGTGGTTGAGCGATGAGTGGATCGATATGTTGCAAGTCGCTTTCGATGAGGCGAAACGTCTCGGAATGACGTGCGATTTGATTGTCGGGTCGGGATGGCCGTTTGGTGCCGAGACGTTACAGGGTGCCGAGCGAGCGCAAGTGGTGCTCGTTTATGCCGAGAAACTCGAAGGCCCGACGATGTACGAAGCGTCGAGGTTTCATCTCTTCAAGGCGGTTGATCCCGGTGTGACCGTGCCTAATCCGTCACGTACGTTCGAACTCCTCTCTCTGCAGGTTGTTCCCGATCCGATGAGCGGGCCGGAGCAATCCGTCGACTTCTCGGACCAATGTAAAGACGAAGTCATCCGCATCGATATCCCCGAAGGTAAACATGTACTTTACGCGCTGGTGAAGGTCGATTCCTTCGCATCGGTCATCAACGGTGCGCCGGGTGCGGCCGGACATATTCTTAACCATATGAACCGTGCGGCCGTGCGCAGTTACCTCGATCGTATGTCTGACACAATACGGAAAAGAACCGGCGCGCTTTTGAAACATCTGCGTGCGTTCTTCTGCGATTCGATGGAGTTGGAAGGATGTAACTGGACAGACGATTTGGTGGAAGCTTTTCGGCAACGTCGCGGCTACGATTTGATGCCTTATCTGCCGTTCATTCTGTTCAAGGTCGGACGGCTGGGGGCGGTTGTCGATGATACGTACGGGGCAGAGAAAACGCCCGAATTTGCAGATATACTGAATCGCGTACGGTTTGATTTCGAACTGACCAAAGCCGAGTTGCTACGGGAGCGATTTACCGAAACGTACCTGCAATGGTGCAAGGAGCAGGGAGTGCAATCAAGAGCACAAGCCTACGGACGCGGTTTTTTCCCGCTCGAAAGCAGCTTGGGTTTCGACATCCCCGAAGGTGAATCGTGGACAACGAACTGGCTCAAACATCGTCCCGGTGAAGAATTACCCGACGACGATTACCGCCGAGGAAGAGCTTACACCATGATCAATAAATTCGTCTCTTCGGCCGCTCACCTCACCGGTAAGCGGGTAGTGAGCTGCGAAGAGATGACGAATACCTACGATGTATTCAACGCCACGCCGGAGCTGCTGAAAATCGGATCCGATCATAGTATCATGTCGGGCGTGACTCATTCCGTCTGGCATGGATTCAATTACTCTCCGCCCGACGCGCCTTTCCCCGGCTGGGTACAATACGGTACGTATCATAACGAAAACAACAACTGGTGGCCTTACGTCAAGTACCTGAACCGTTACAAGGCGCGTCTCTCGTCGGTGCTGACAAATGCAGACATGTACACCGATATCGCCATCCTCCCCGCTACGTACGACTTGTGGAGCGAAATGGGCGTGCAGACCGATCCGTTCCCCGAAAAACTGAACGTACCCTACACGTCACTTGTGTGGGAGGCCATTCATAAAAACGGAGGCGGGGCGGACTACACCTCGGAGATCGTCCTCCGCGAGTCGACGGTCAGGAACGGAAAGCTCTGCTACGGTTCCAAGGCTTACGGTACGCTTTTCTTAGTCGAGGTGAGCGGAATCAATCCGGAAGTGTTGGCCAAATTGTATGATTTTGTGGTCGATGGCGGACGGATTTTCTGCATAGAGAAATATCCGGAGAAATCGCTCGGTTTGCAGGACTTTCATGAACGAGACCGGCAGGTGAAACAGTGGGTGGAGCAGTTGAAACAATACCCCGATCGTTTTGTCCTGCTTCGCAAGCCCGAAGACGATCGTTTCCTCGAATGGTACCGTGAGGTGATGCGACAATACCGAATCCCTCATTATCTTGATATTGAACATTCCGACCGTTTTGTGATGCAGAACCGCTATCGCAGTGACGCGCACGATGAGCTGTTTTTCTTTGCGAATACGCACCGTAATCAGGCCTATACGACGAACGTCACTTTTGCCGCCGAAATAACGGCTCGGCGATTCCCATGGGTATGGGATGCCGAAACGGGTGAACGCTATCGCATACATCCTGATGGAAATACCATAAGCCTCGAATTGGGACCGGCGGAAACACGTCTGATCGTGTGGAGCCACGAGAAGCACGGTAAGCCGTGGCGTCCCCTTCCGATAAGCGGAAAGGAAGAACGTACGCTTGACGGCGCCTGGGAGGTCGAGCTTCGCCACAGTCGCGAAGGATGGGTGAAAACTTTTCCGATGGAAACCCTGAAAGACCTCAAAGAGACCGAGTGGGTGAATTTTACGGGAACAGTTGTCTATCGCCGGACATTCGAGACGGACGGACGAAAAGATGTGTACCTGAATCTCGGTAAAGTGCACGGTGTTTCCGAAGTGTTTGTCAACGGACAATCGTTCGGGGTAAAGTGGTATGGTCGGCGGATTTACGCCCTCGGCCCGTCCCTGAAAAAAGGTTCCAATCAGCTCGAAGTACATGTCGTTACTACGATGGGGAATTATATGAAAACGCTCAAAGACAACCTTACGGCGCAGAAATTTACCGTACTTAAATCGAAAGACCAACCGATCCAGTCGATGGGACTGGTAGGGCCGGTTACCATGTATATCCATTCATAAATTATAAAAATATGCTTCCAATGAACATTCTGAAATCAATTATTTTCTGCCTTTCGGCTGTGTTGTGCAATCAACTCGCCGCAAAGGATTACAACGCTTCGCTGTTCGGTATCCGGTCCGACGGGGCAACGCTTAACACGCGCTCCATTCAAAAGGCCATCGACCATATCCACGACAAGGGAGGCGGAAGGCTCGTTTTTTCTGTCGGACGTTATCTCACGGGAACGATCTATCTGAAATCGAACGTTACGCTTCACCTGAAAGAAGGGGCCGTATTGCTGGGCTCGACCAATCCACTTGATTACGACATCGGTGAGAACTGGAACTGGACGGCGCTTGTGGTAGCGCACGAACAGCACCATATCGGCATCACAGGCCAAGGCGTGATCGACGGACGGGGGTACGAGGTGGCCAACAACCTGATTTCGCTGATCAATAACGGCATCTTTGAAGACGCGTTGTTGCTCGATCGTCCTCGCGAATTTCGACGTCCGCAGAACATCTATTTTAAGAGATGCCGGGATATTCATATACAGGGTATTCTGCTGAAAGATCCGGCAAGCTGGAATCAGCAGTACGAGCAATGTCGTAACTTGCTTGTCGAAGAAATTACGACCGACAGCAAAGCGTATTGGAACAACGACGGAATCGATATCGTGGATTGCGATAGCGTGATTATACGAAATTCATACTTCGATGCGGCCGACGACGGCATCTGCTTGAAGTCGCACAGTGCCGATCACGAATGCAGCAACGTTTACATTTACAACAATACGGTGCGCACAAGTGCCAGCGGCATCAAATTCGGAACTGTTTCGGCCGGAGGATTTCGCAATATCCGCATCGTCAAAAACACGGTCTTTGATACGTATCGTTCGGCCATCACTTTTGCCTCGGTCGATGGAGCGGTAATAGATAATGTGACGGTGGATAGTCTTGTTTCGATCAACACGGGCAATGTGATTTTTCTTCGTACAGGAACTCGCACGGTGCGTAACAAGCCCTGTCTGCGAAATATCAGGATATCCAATGTCTATGCCGAAGTGCCGGCCACCAAGCCTGATGCCGGTTATCGCTACGAAGGGCCGATTGAAGATCTGCCGCGCAACATCTCTCCCTGCATCATCTCCGGTATTCCGTCTATCCCCATCGAAAACGTAACGTTGGAAAATATCGAAATCCGGTATCCCGGAGGTGGTAATGCGCGGTATGCCAAAGTGGGATTGGATGAGTTGGACAGGGTTCCCGAGATGGAGAATAAGTATCCGGAATTTTCGATGTTTAAGGAGCTTCCGGCATGGGGTTTTTATATCCGGCATGCTAAGGGTATTCGGTTTAATCATGTGAAACTTGTCGCCCAAAAAGCGGATTATCGCCCGGCCGTCGTGCTTGACGATGTGCATGATGCCGTCTTTAAAAATATCGAGACTTCCATTCCGGAGTCGGCGCATAAAGACGAGATCGTACGTCACCGCTCGTCGGGGATACATGTTGAACCATAGATTCTCAAAAAGTTTACGCACCATGAACATACGTATGAAAATCGGAATCGTGATCGGTTATCTGGCAGTCACTGCAACGTTTAACGTGTTGGCGGGCGATTTGCTGCCGTACGTGAACCCGATGGTAGGAACCAAAAGCATGGGGCATACGTTCCCCGGAGCCTGCGCACCGTTCGGTCTGGTACAGTTAAGCCCCGATACGGAAATGGTCCCGCACAATATCGGCGGAGTGTATCAACCCGATGCCTATCGGTATTGCACAGGCTATCAGTACGACGATAAAACGATCGTCGGGTTTAGTCATACCCATTTTAACGGCACGGGACATTCCGATCTCGGCGATATTTTAGTGATGCCTGCAACCGGTGAGGTAAAACTCGACAGAGGTACGGCAGAGCATCCCGAAAGCGGCTATCGCTCGCGTTTCAGTCACGAGCATGAAAAGGCTGAAGCCGGATATTACTCCGTGCTGCTCGAAGATTACGGCATCCGTGCCGAGATGACCGCTACGGAACGGGTCGGCGTGCATCGTTATACCTTTCCGCAAGGTTCTCAGACAGGGCACATCGTACTCGACCTCGATTACGGCATTTACCACTACAACGGCAAAGTGTTGATGGCCAATCTTCGTGTGGAAGATTCGTGTACGCTTACCGGCTACCGCATCACCCGCGGTTGGTCACGGATGAGTTACACCCATTTCGCCGTGAAGTTCTCGAAGCCGATTGCCGCTTACGGTTGTCGCAATAACGAAGAGGTTCTTTATAAAGGATTCTGGCGCAGGTTCGACATGACGAAGAATTTTCCGGAGATGTTCGGCAAGCACCTTACGGCTTATTTTGAATTCGATTTCTCCGACGGTCGTCCGCTCGAAGTGCAGGTCGCACTCTCGCCGGTCGATTGTCTGGGGGCACAGAAGAATTTGGCCGCCGAAACGGGTGGAAAATCGTTCGATGAAGTTCGGAAGGCTACGCAGGCGAAGTGGGAGAAAGAGTTGAGTTGCATCCGTATGGAAGCCGACGACGATACGAAAGCCGTATTCTACACAGCCTTGTATCATACGATGATTAATCCTTCCGTATATCAGGATGTCGACGGACGTTATCGTGGCATTGACCACAATATCCATCAGGCGGCCGAAGGGCAAACCAACTATACGGTCTTTTCCGTCTGGGATACGTTTCGAGCTCAGCATCCGCTGATGAACCTGATTAAACCGTCGCGCAGCGTGCAGTTCGTTCATTCCATGCTCAATCATTACCGGCAGAGCGTACATCGTGCCCTGCCGGTCTGGTCGCACATGGGCAACGAAAACTGGTGCATGATCGGGTATCACTCCGTTTCGGTTGTGGCCGATGCCCTCACGAAAGGCTTGGAGGTGGATAAAAAGCTTGCATTGGATGCTTGCATAAACAGTTCGAATCTGGATTACTACGATGGTATTGCCGAATATAAGAAGCTGGGTTATGTGCCGCTCGAACGCAGCGGTTCGGCAGCTTCGGTCACGCTCGAATACAGTTACGACGACTGGGCGATCAGTGAGCTGGCTAAGCGGATGAAGGTCGCGGACGTAGAGGAAGAGTATGCCAAACGTGCGTGCAGTTACCGCAATATTTTTGATCCATCGCTGGGTTTTGCCCGTCCGAAGCATCAGGACGGGACGTTCAAGAAAGACTTTGACTTGCTCGATACCCACGGACAGGGTTTTATCGAAGGTAATTCGTGGAACTATTCGTTCTTTGTGCCTCACGATGTTAACGGATTGATGCGCCTGATGGGTGGGGAAAAACGGTTTGTGTGTCGTCTCGATTCGCTCTTCACAATGCACTTGCCTGCCAAATACTTTGAACATACGGAAGATATTAATGAAGAGGGATTGATGGGCAACTACGTGCACGGTAACGAACCGAGCCATCACGTACCTTATCTGTATAAATGGACGGACGAACCCTGGAAGTCGGAAGCGCGTTTACACGAGATTATGCGCAGGATGTACCGCAACCGTATCGATGGGCTGTCGGGTAACGACGACTGCGGACAGATGTCGGCATGGTACATCTTTTCGGCGCTCGGATTTTATCCCGTCTGTCCGGGAACGGATCAGTACGTTCTCGGTTCGCCTTTTGTGAAAGAAGCGGTTATGCAACTCGAAAACGGTAAGACGTTTACCGTGAAGACCAAGTATGCTTCGCCGAAAAACGTCTATGTCAAATCGATTACGCTCAACGGTCGGCCATATCGAAAGGCCTACCTCACCCATGCCGATATCCTCGGCGGCGGTGAAATCGAATTCGAGATGTGCGCTCGTCCGAACAAAAAATCGGCGGCTTACGAAAAACCGTATTCGATGACGAAGTGAGGATCATGAATGAAATAAATAAGCGGATTTTATCATGAGCGCTCGTTTTATGAAGGTGTTCATAATTGGAATGTTGCTGAAAAATGTGAGGAATAATTCTTTTTCTATACAAAAAAAATATACCTTTGCAGCGTTTTTTTTGGAGATTGTAGGCTTTGGGCAAATTCGGCGCATATTGGGTTGAGTTGAAAAATATGAATCCGGAAGAAGTTCGTACATACGAATACTTTTTGGATAATCAGTTTTTTACGGATATTGACGGGACCGAAGTACAGCGCGGTAAAGTAAATGTCTCGTTGAAAGTGGAGCGCAAAGTGTCTTCATTTGAGATGACGTTTCATTTATCCGGTATGGTGATCGTATCGTGCGACCGGTGTCTGGATGATATGGAACAACCCATTGAGTCGGATAATCGCTTGAGAGTGAAATTTGGCAAGGAATATGCAGAAGAAAGCGATGAAATATTAGTCATCTCGGAAGATGAAGGTCGTGTGAATCTGGCATGGTTTCTTTACGAGTTTGTCGCGTTGAATATCCCGATGAAGCATGTGCATGCGCCGGGAAAATGTAACAAGGCGATGTCGGCCCGACTACGCAAACACTCGGCACATCGGTCTGATGAAAGCGACAATGCGGAAGATGAGATGGAGGACGACGATAACATACTGTCGGATGAGTATGAAGATCCTGCGACAGATCCTCGTTGGGATGCTCTGAAAAAACTGAAGAATGAAGAATGAATTTAAAATAAAAATAAGATTATGGCACATCCTAAAAGAAGACAAGGAAGCGCGAGAACTGCCAAGAGAAGATCGCATGATCACGCAGTGACTCCGACAATGGCCATCTGCCCGAATTGCGGCGCATGGCATGTGTATCACACCGTTTGTAACGAATGCGGATATTATCGAGGCAAGCTGGCCATTGAAAAAGAAGTTGCCCTTTAATAGAAACACTTCGGACCAAATTTGATGTAAAAACGAAGAAAGATAGCCCTGAATCTTTAAGGGCTATTTTTTTAAAGAACCGCGATTATGGACAAGATAAATGCAGTGATTACAGGGGTCGACGGATATGTTCCGGACGATGTGTTGACAAATGCCGATTTGTCAAAAATGGTCGATACGACTGATGAATGGATCATGACACGGGTCGGAATCAAGGAGAGACGTATTTTGAAAGACCCCGAATTAGGAGCTGCTTATATGGGAGCACAAGCTGTCGGTCGACTCATCCGCAAGAAAGGAATTGATCCGGAAACCATAGACGGAATTATATGTTCGACGTCGACGGCCGACTATCATTTCCCGAGTACAGCCTCTATCATTGCGTATGAATCAGGTTGCAAAAATGCATTTGCCTTTGATATACAGGCTGCCTGTGCAGGATTTGTTTATGCATTGGAGACTGCCTCGAATTTCATCCGTTCGGGACGCTACAAGCGCATGCTGGTTGTTTCGAGTGAGAAGATGTCGGCCATTACCAACTATGAAGACCGAACAACGTGTCCGCTCTTCGGCGATGGTTGTGGGGTGGCTCTTTTAGAACCAACCTGCGAAGATTATGGGGTTCTGGATACGATTCTTCGTACCGAAGGTACCGGAAAATCTCATTTGATTATGAAGGCCGGTGGGTCTGTGCGGATGCCTTCGTACGAGACGATTGATAACCGTGAACATTTTGTCTATCAGGAGGGGCAGGCTGTATTTAAGCGTGCCGTTACCGATATGGCCGATGTGGCGGAAGAAATTGTCAAACGAAACGGATTGACGAAGAACGATATTCATTGGATTGTCCCGCATCAGGCCAATCTGCGCATCATCGATGCGGCGGCGCGCCGTTTGGGAGTCGACGACTCAAAGGTGATGGTGAACATTCGGAAATATGGTAATACCAGTTCGGCAACGATTCCGTTATGCCTCTGGGAATGGGAGAAGAACCTGAAAAAGGGAGATAACTTGGTACTGGCCGCTTTTGGGGCCGGTTGGACATGGGGCGCCAATTATGTGAAGTGGGCCTATGACGGATCGGAAGCATAAGTCCGGCTTTGTCAATATCATCGGGAATCCGAATGTTGGCAAATCCACCCTGATGAATCAGTTGGTGGGTGAACGCATATCGATTATCACGTCGAAGGCGCAAACAACGCGTCATCGTATTTTGGGGATTGTCAATACCGACGATATGCAGATTGTCTATTCGGATACGCCCGGAGTCTTGCGTCCTAACTATAAATTGCAGGAGACGATGCGGGAATCGTCGGAATCGGCCTTGGGCGATGCGGATGTCTTGCTTTATGTGACTGATGTAATCGAGAAGACCGATAAGAACGACGATTTCCTGCAACGGGTACGACAGGCGAAATGTCCTGTCCTGCTCCTGATTAATAAAATTGATTTGGCCGATCAGCCGAAGCTGGAGGCCTTGGTGGAAGAGTGGCATACGTTGTTGCCCGAGGCGGAGATTATTCCGATATCGGCTACATCGAAGTTCAATATCGAGCCGTTGAAGAAGCGTATCCGGGAATTGATTCCCGACTCTCCGCCTTATTTTGAAAAAGATGCGTTGACCGACCGTCCGGCGCGTTTTTTTGTCACGGAGATTATCCGTGAGAAGATATTGCTTTATTATCAGAAAGAGATTCCGTATGCTACGGAGGTCGCTGTGGAGCAGTTTATCGAAGAGCCGACGCGTGTGCATATCAAGGCACTGATTATTGTCGAGCGTGAAACGCAGAAAGGCATCATCATCGGACATGGCGGGCAGGCGCTGAAGAAAGTCGGTATGATGGCGCGCAAAGATATGGAGCGATTTTTCGAGAAGAAGATTTTTCTCGAGTTGTTTGTCAAGGTGGTGTCGGACTGGCGCAATCGTGACAATTTGCTGAAATCATTTGGCTATAAGCTGGATTAACATTGTGGGGCGCAGCAGATGCGCTCCTTTGTTTCTTCCGGCTCGTAATTACGAAACATGTAAATCAAAAAAGGATATGGGAAATGTGGTAGCAATCGTCGGACGGCCGAATGTCGGCAAGTCTACCCTGTTTAACCGCTTGACGCAGTCGCGTCAGGCGATCGTCAATGAGGAAGCGGGAACGACGCGTGACCGTCAGTACGGGAAAGTGGAATGGACAGGGCGCGAATTTTCGATTATCGATACGGGCGGCTGGGTTGTTAACTCCGAAGACGTTTTCGAAGGAGAGATTAACAAGCAGGTGCAGATCGCGATCGAGGAGGCGGATGTGATTCTTTTCGTCGTCGATGTGCAAAACGGCATGACCGATCTCGACGATGAGGTTGCTCATATCCTGCGTCGCAGCAAGAAGCCGGTGGTGCTTGTGCCGAATAAGGCCGACACTTACGACTGGCATGCGGTGGCAGCCGAATTTTACCGTTTCGGACTGGGTGATCCGTATTGTATCTCGGCGATGAACGGTTCGTACACAGGCGATCTGTTGGATCGTATCATTGAGCTGCTACCTTCTGAAGCTCCGGAGATGCTGGAAGAGGCGTTGCCGCGAATTGCCGTCGTGGGACGTCCGAATGCGGGAAAATCATCGCTGATCAATGCGTTTATCGGCGAGGATCGTCATATCGTCACCGATATCGCGGGCACGACACGCGATTCGATTTATACGCGATACAATAAGTTCGGTCTTGACTTTTATCTGGTCGATACGGCGGGTATCCGTAAGAGAGGAAAAGTGAATGAAGACCTTGAATATTATTCGGTCATTCGTTCCATCCGTGCCATCGAAAATTCCGACGTCTGTGTGTTAATGCTCGATGCGACACGCGGGATCGAGAGCCAGGACTTGAATATTTTTTCCATTATCCAGAAGAATAAGAAAGGGCTGATTGTTTGTGTAAACAAGTGGGATCTTGTGGAGGATAAGAGCACGGCTGTCATCAAGACGTATGAACGTGCGATTCGCGAGCGGATGGCCCCGTTTACCGACTTCCCCATTCTGTTTATTTCTGCGCTCACGAAGCAGCGTATTTTGAAAGTGCTCGAGACGGCTAAGGCGGTGTATGATAATCGCCGCCGGCGTGTGCCGACCCGCAAACTGAACGAGACGATGCTTCCGATTATTGAAAAGACTCCTCCTCCCGCGTGGAAAGGGAAATACATCAAAATTAAATATGTTACCCAACTGCCGGCAGGCAGTGTTCCGTCGTTTGCGTTTTTCTGCAATCTGCCGCAGTGGGTAAAAGAGCCTTACAAGCGTTTTCTCGAAAATAAATTACGCGAGCACTGGGATTTTCTCGGTACACCGATTCAGGTATTTATCCGAGAGAAATAAGCTTAGAATCTGTTCAGCGCTTCTCGGGCATTTTTTAATCGAGTGGCCGGATCGGGGCGTAACATGCCTTCGGACGAGAACTCCGACACGATACGATTCAGCTTCCGTAGTTTTCCGTTGGCTTTCTTGCGTGTAAACTCCTCGCGCAAAAGACGTATCTTTTCCGCGTCCTGAATACCTTCGATCAGCCGTTCCATGCGGATGCTGCTACGTGCTCCCGGATAGATCAGGTAGCAATCGCCTGCGGCCCATGAGCGGAAGCGCGAATCGCGCAACGGATCGGCTGTCCAGCTGTTATAGGCCCAGCGCAGGTAGCCGTCGTAGTTTCCGGCCATGACATGCCATCCGATCCATGTCGCTTCGTAGGGTGGAGAAAACGTGAACGTATTCGGACGGGCTTCGGCACAGCAGGTGTAGACGGTGCTCACCTTACCGGCCTTTTGCCGTGCGGCTTTGACTTCGTCAGGGAAGGTGTGCGTATAGGCCAGACAAAGATCGTGCAACTCATGCTCTATTTCGCTGTGGTAATTGCCGGCCAAAGAGATTTTGTAGTCCGGATCTGCCTTGCGGATCACCTTGATGGCTTCCTGCATCGCGTCGAGGCCACGTTCGTCCATGGCGATGGTGGTCTTTTCGAACCATCCTTTGGCACGCAGGTGAGCGGCGAAATCTTTCAAAAAGGCACCCCAATATTCGTTGTAAGCCGGTTCGCCCGGTTTGGCTTCGATAAACAGGATCCGTCCGGTAGCCTGATCGAAGTAATCGAAACGGAGCGCCCACGGTATCATGGTGTAGCAATTGATCTGGCGGTCGATGCCGATTTCGTTCATCATAAATTCCACCCATTTGTCGAAAACCGTATAGTCGTACGACCATGTGCCGTCGATTCTTTTTGTCTTAGCGATCATACTGTCGAAGGCATCTTCCGTCTGTCCGTTCCAAGGCTTGTGCATGATGGAGGCCGTAATGACTTTCTGTCCGGCGTCGGCCAACAATTTCATGGCCGGGCGCATGGCATCGAAGTGTGCCTGACTCCAGAGAGGAACCTGATAATAGCGTGCTACGGCATAGGGATTCTGCCACAGATCGAGATGGAACGCCCAGTCTTTGGCCGAGGGAAGCGTACGGTCGAGTACGTTGATTTCGAACGGCAGTTCTTGTGCCGTCATATCGTCGGCGGAGACAGTCAATGTGCCTTTGTAGACGCCCGGACGTGCGTCCGAAGGAATGCTGATCGTAAGCCAGATGGGCTGTGTCGTGCAGGCATCGATGCTAAGACGTGCGGCTGGGTCGAGCACATCGGCCACGAGCGAGGAATCCCACTCGGCTTTGTTGGGACGTTGGCCGCATCCGCCTTTTCCGTCTTTGTTCAACTCGTCGGTCATCACATAACGGACGAAAGCCGATTGTACGGCTTCGGCGGGAATCACCGAGCTGCCGTTGCGTAATTCGCTTACTTCCAATCCGACGTTGTCGTGAAAGTTTCTCGTCCATAAAACGGCTTGCGCGTTGACACGTTCGCCTTTCCATGCCGTAGCTTTCCAGATCGGAAGATGTGAGATGGCAGGGACGTCGTGTTTCGTGTAACGTATATCCGTACTTCCCCAACGCAATGGAGGCGTGGCAGGCACTTTCGACCAATGGCCCTCATCGACGGGGGGACGGAGATCGGTCAGTTCGTTGTATTCGCTCAACGGATAAGGCGTTTGTGCGGAACAAAGCGCTCCGGATAGACAAAGCGCTACAAGAAGGAATGTTTGTTTCATCGTTATTTATCATGAAAAGATTAATATTCGGTAAAGATAGAAAGAGTTTTGTGGGCGACCAAGTGCCGAATCGGTTTTTCATGCGTTCACGCCAAGTATGAACCTAAAAAAATAACTACCTTTGCGCGACTAAAAAATACACAATAGCTATAAAACGATGGATTTTATTGAAGAACTGAAATGGCGGGGTATGGTGCATGACATGATGCCCGGAACGGAAGAGTGTTTGCGGCAAGGGATGACGTCCGCGTATGTAGGAATAGACCCGACAGCCGATTCGCTGCATATCGGGCATCTGGTCGGTGTAATGATGCTTCGGCATTTCCAGCGCGCGGGACATCGTCCGATTGCGTTGGTGGGCGGTGCGACGGGGATGATCGGCGATCCCTCGATGAAATCGGCCGAGCGAAACCTGCTCGACGAGGAAACGCTCCGGCACAATCAGGAATGTATCCAAAAACAGTTGGCCAAATTCCTCGATTTCGATTCCGACGCTCCGAATGCGGCTAAGCTCGTGAACAATTACGACTGGATGAAGGACTATACATTTCTGAATTTTATTCGCGACATCGGCAAGCATATCACGGTCAATTACATGATGGCGAAGGATTCGGTAAAGAAACGCCTGAGTGCCGATTCGAATGTGGGGATGTCGTTCACCGAGTTTTCCTACCAGCTTTTGCAGGGCTACGATTTTATGTATCTTTATCAGCACGAGAACTGCAAACTTCAGATGGGAGGAAGCGATCAGTGGGGCAATATCACAACGGGCACCGAGTTGATCCGTCGCGAGCTGAACGGTGAGGCGTATGCGCTTACGTGTCCGCTCATCACGAAGGCAGACGGTGGGAAGTTCGGCAAGACGGAGACGGGCAACGTATGGCTGGCACCGAATTACACTTCGCCGTATAAGTTCTATCAGTTTTGGCTCAACGTAAGCGATGCCGACGCTGCCAAATATATCAAGATTTTCACGGCGCTGAGCCGCGAAGAAATCGGAGCACTCGAACAGGAACAGGTGGCCGCTCCTCATCTGCGTCCTTTACAGAAACGTCTGGCACAGGAGATCACGACCATGGTACACTCGGCCGAAGATTACGAAATGGCAGTCGAAGCTTCTCATATTCTGTTCGGTCAAGCCACTTCCGAGACGCTTAAAAAGATCGATGAGGAGACGCTGCTCTCCGTCTTCGAAGGCGTACCGCAGTTTGAAATTTCGCGCGACGAGCTGGCTACCGGCATCAAAGCCGTCGATCTCTGCACCGAGAAAGCCGCCGTATTCCCTTCGAAAGGCGAGATGCGCAAGATGGTACAGAACGGTGGCGTAAGCATCAACAAAGAGAAACTGAACGAGTTTGATGCGACACTCGACACCGGTGCGTTGCTGAACGGAAAATATTTACTCGTGCAGCGCGGCAAGAAGAATTACTTTTTACTGATCGCAAAATAGTTTTTCGGGAAAAAAGTTGCAAATACGAGAGATTTCTTATACTTTTGCAGCGTTTTTACCGAATGTTTCGTTTGTCTCATGGTGTAATGGTAGCACAACAGGTTTTGGTTCTGTTTGTCCAAGTTCGAATCTTGGTGAGACAACAATCCTTTTAAAAAAATATTTTCCCTTTTCCGGCTTGTTGATGCTTCAGCTGTTTGGGCTAAATCATACTGCCGGAGCTGATCAACAACCCCGGCAGCCGTTCCGTTTCATTTTCCTTTCCGGAAATTACCGCTTGTCAGCCAGGCCGAACTCAACCCATTGCTCTTGCGGAAACTCAATCTTGACTAACTTTTTTGCCTCGGCATACAATTTAGCCAGCACATCCATTTCGTTCGTCAGTTCATCGGTCTTGATTTTCAGATCGGCTTTTAATTTCTCCTGTTCGGTGTTCAGGGCAACGGAACGTTCAAGCCCTTTCTGCAACCGGTCGAAAAAAACATCGTCAAGCCCTCGCTTCTGAATCGTGGCGGCATTGGCACGCAATCCATCCAGCATCACCTTCGTCCGATTCAACTGTTCGGCATACGATTTGGTCGATTTTGTTGCCATATCCATTTGCTTTTTTTGTTAATACTGTGGGATGATATCGGAAGTAGCGGCACGATGCCATCCCTGTTTGTCTCACCGCTATAATAATAACATGCGAACCGTTTGTTTTGTTGTCCGAAAATCCGTTTTTTTTTACTTGAAGGATGCTTCCTTAAGATGAAGGAACGTTTCCTTAAGATGAAGGATGCTTCCTTAAGATGAAGGAATGTTTCCTTAAGATGAAGGAATGTTTCCTTAAGGTGAAGGAACGTTTCCTTAAGGTGAAGGAACGTTTCCTTAAGGTGAAGGAACGTTTCCTTAAGATGAAGGATGCTTCCTTAAGGTGAAGGAATGTTTCCTTAAGATGAAGGAATGCTTCCTTAAGGTGAAGGAATGTTTCCTTAAGATGAAGGAGCATTTCCTTAAGGTGAAGGATTGTTTCCTTAAGATGAAGGAATGCTTCCTTAAGGTGAAGGAATGTTTCCTTATGATAGAGGGAGAAAGAATGTTTTTATTTTATTGTAGTGCGATAAAAGTTTTTCAATCATTGATCATCCTGCTTCGATTGAGTGCTTTACCTGATCATGAAATGATTCTTGTGCCAGTATCTTTTCTTGAATCAATAAAAGATGTAATTTTGGTATCCAGTTAAAATAAAACAGAAATGAAAAAATAGTATGGTCAACAGTAACATGATTATTTACCATTCTACAGATATAAACCATCTGCACGCAGCGGCAAGTATGGATTGGTGTATGCGTGCGGATAGAGCGACTCACAGGCTTTTAGGATTGCCAAAACGGGGCGACAGTATTTGTTGCTTGGAGTATCCGGCCGATTAACCTGTTGTGATTTTGTTATGCGACAAGAAATCGTTTTGATTACGGGAGCAAACGGAATGATTGCGCGCGTATTGGGAGAGAAGCTTGTACAGGAAGGTTATTCTGCTCGCTTTTTAACACGTTGTAAACGGAGCGATCATGAGTATGAATGGGATATTGCCGGCAAACGGATCGACGCCAAGGCTTTTGAAGAGGTGTCACATATCGTTCATTTGGCCGGTGCGGGTATAGCAGATAAGCCGTGGACGGATCAGTATAAGCATATCATTCGATCGAGTCGGGTCGATTCGGCAAGGCTTATATTGGATGCGTTGAAGAAGAACGATATTCGAATCAAATCTTTTATTTCGGCCTCAGCCGTCGGATTTTACGGTACGGTAACGTCTGAAAGTATCTTTTCCGAAGACGATAAAAAAGGAGCTCGCGATTTTCTGAGCGATGTATGCGAGGATTGGGAACAGGCGGCTCAGGCATTTTCCGTACAAGGGGTATCGGATCGGACGGTTGTTTTACGAATCGGAGTGGTACTGTCCGCACAAGGAGGTGCTTTAGCCAAGATGATTCGCCCGGTCAAAAATTACCTCGGTGCTTCGCTGGGAAATGGAAAACAATATATGCCGTGGATTCATGTGGATGATTTGTGCGGAATCATCTTGCACATCCTGCGTCATTCTTCGATGAAAGGCGTTTACAATGCGGTGTCTCCGGAGCATGTTAATAACGGATCATTTAACAGGGCGCTTGCCTGCGTACTTGGCCGACCTTTGTGGTTGCCTCCTGTTCCGCGATGTATGATCAACATGCTTTTCGGACAGCGGGCTTCGATCTTGTTGGAAGGCAGTAGGGTGTCTTCAGAAAAAATGATCCGTTCAGGATATCTTTTTCAATATGAAACATTAGAGAAGGCTTTGCAAAATCTCTTAAGAAAGAGTCAAATTTAGCGTCTTTCCGGGATGAATCTCCGGCTTCTCGGGCTGCCTCTCTCTTATTTTATTTTTACCGGGATGCCGCTGATCATCAGAACGACTTCGTCGGCACGGGCTGCGATGTACTGATTCGTCCATCCTTCGAGGTCGGTAAATTGGCGTTGCAGAGCATTCTCGGAAACGCCTCCCAGCCCGATTTCGTTGGTGACGAAGAGGAACGTGGCGTCTTGTGCCGTAAACCGGTCGAATTCGTCTTTGACGGCTTGCAAGGCTTGCTGTACGTCGGCATGGAGGTCGAAGAAGAAATTCGTACACCACAGCGTAACACAGTCGATCACCACGACGCGTCCTGTGACATCGTGCCGGCTCAATGTTTTTTCTTCTTCGATATTCGTCCATTGCGTGCCGCGCGAAGCCTGATGTCGTTCGACACGTTGGCGGAACTCGTCGTCCCATACACGCGCGGTGGCCATGTAAATCGGATGGTCAGACCATGACAGTGCCATCTGCTCGGCGTAGCTGCTTTTTCCCGAACGCTGACCGCCGGTGATGAGAATAATTCGTTTCATCGCTCGAAGTGCCTTGTTTTGTATTTATTTTTCGCCATTGGGAATAACTCCCAAAGTTTCGAGGCTTTGTTTCAGCTCGATGCCGTTATCCGTTTTCAGAACAATCGTTCCGTTCTTATCAAGCACGAAACAGCGGGGAAGCGAGCTGATGTTGTAAGCCTCCAACAAGTGGATGGCTTGTCCGGCCGAGTCGGTACAAATGTTCCAGCGTATGGTCTGGTTTTTGATAAAATCGCGAACCTTCTGCGGGTCTTCGTCGAGACTGATGAGCATGATATCGAGTGATTCGGGACGGGAGGCTTGGGCAATCTTGTCCAGCAGCATGTTTTCGATTTGGCACAAGTCGCACCACGTAGCGGTGAAAGCAAGCACGCAATACTTGCCGGCAAACGAATGACGCGTATAGGGAGTTCCGTAGATGTTGGTTATCTCGAAATCGGGAGCCTGTGCTCCGACGATCGTTTGTTTCGCTCTCTGACAGTAAGCCTTAAGGTTTTTGACGATATACGAATCGTTTAGTTTCGCATCGAGTATGTTAATCAGTGTCTCGGCGGGAAGCGGATTTTCGGGATCGAGGAAGTATTCCTGTATCAGAACGGCCGAAGCCTCGTCGTCGGGATGTTTGCGGATGAAATGTTCGGCTTGTGTCGTCAATTCATGATCGATATTGGCCAAACGTGATGTATGCTCTGCCTTATTATGGTCGGGCCGAATATGTGTCGCGGTATCGATGGATCCGGAGAGTTCGGTTTTTTCTTTCAACAACGGCGCGACTTTCTTCCGAAAATCGGACAACAGTTCGTTGGTGCGCGTACCTTTGATTTGCACGAGTCGCGGATAGAGCGCGTCTCCACTGACGGTAATCTTCTTATGCGGCTCGAGATAGACGGTAATCCAATCCTTATGGTTTTCGAAATAAATGGTGAGGGTCGTATACGCTCCTTCCTGCCGTATGATCGAGATGGTTTCGGACGGCCGGCAGACGATCGTATCTACGTGTTTGCTGTCGAGAGCTTCGAATACGGCATAGATATCTTGCGCTTCCAGATTGGAGAGCTTTATATCTACCTGATAAGCCGCATCTTTGGTACATGCCGCGAACAGATAGGAGATACACCCGATGAATAATAGTTTTTTCAGATTCATATTTCCTGAAAATTTCGTGTCAAAGGTAATCGTTTTTTTTGAGATTGTAAAAGAAAAACAACAAAAAATAACAGAAGCGATTTCATGGGCTTGTGTGGAATTTCTTCAAACGAGCTCGGGAAAAGCACTTAGCCACTACGAAAAAAAATGTTTACTTTTGTGCGGAAAATCCGGAAGAGATCGTGCGGTATCGGTATTCTGCCGGCCGTTCGTTGCTACAAAAACGGAAAAGCGGATGGGAAAGTCAAAACAGAAATATTATGTGGTATGGCGGGGCGTTTGTCCCGGGATTTATGAGAATTGGACGGAGTGTAAACTACAGACCGTGGGGTTTGAGGGGGCTCTTTACAAGTCGTTCGCTTCGCGTTCCGAGGCCGAAACAGCTCTGCGCCAATCGCCTTATGAGTACATCGGGAAGCAGGCTGCGTCGTCTGCCAAGTCGCTTCGTCGCGAGGGTGAAGTTCCCTACATCGTGCAGAGTCTTGCAGTCGATGCCGCTTGTAGCGGTAACCCCGGCGATATGGAATATCGGGGGGTGTACGTCGAGACGGGACAGGAGATTTTTCGCATCGGGCCTATGGCGCAGGGGACGAATAATATCGGCGAGTTTCTGGCGCTGGTGCATGGGCTGGCACTGTTCAAGAAAAGCAACTGTGCGATGCCGATTTATTCCGACAGTCGTAATGCCATGCAATGGGTACGACTTAAAAAATGCCGGACGAAGTTAGAACAGAACGCGGCTAATGCCCCGATTTTCGAACTGATTCGCCGAGCGGAGAAATGGTTGCGTGAAAATACCTACACGACGCGAATCCTGAAATGGGATACGGCAGCCTGGGGTGAAATACCCGCCGACTTCGGACGGAAATAGTTACTTGCGTACGATCTTTCCGAAGGTTTTGATGCTTTTATATTTGCGCCAGAGGTTCAGTTTGCGTTCACGCGGCACCCCGTGACGGTCGATATAGTCGTGTACGGCAAGTAACATATTGCGGCATACCTTACCGTGGTTATGCGGGTCGTAGTTATCGATCACCCACCGGCGCTTCTCCTTGAACATAGGACTGTCGAGTACTTCATCGAAAGCTTCAGGCAGCAGGTCGGCATGGTCGATGTCGAGCCAGAATTTGTCTTTCGCGACGGCTTTGTAGGTGATGACCGGCTTATCGAGTAACAGGAATTCGTATATGGTTGATGAAGTATCGCTGATCATCACGTCTGCCATCAGTTGGTATTTCGTGATGTTATGGTCGTCGATCCACACGATGTTCGTATGCTCGTCTGCCAACGACCGGTAGTTTGCTACCCATTCGGGCTTCGTCAGCGGATGGAGTTTGAGAAGGAGCAGAATGTTTCGTTGGTCTGCCAGCTGTTTTAGTCCTTCGCGCAGATGTGGCACGGAGGTCAGTGACGGCGAAAACGTAGGTGCGTAAAGCACCAGATGCTCCCGGTTATGCGTGGCTAACCATTGTTGCTTCTCTTCGTCGAAGGCATGCCGGTTCTGATGAATCCAGTCCTGCCGTGACCAGCCCGTCTCTTTGACCTCGAAGTCTTTGTATTTACGTGCCAGCGCCTCGAATCCCCGGGTGAAGAAGGGCCCCTGCGTCAGATAAATGTCGATATATCGACGAATGATCCAGTGGTCTTTTTTCTCGGCCGCGTAACCGTGAAAAATTTCGGCTTTGACTCCGGGCAAATAATAAGGCACGATGTTGCCGGGCACAAAGATAACCTCGGGTGAGAAATCGTAGACTTCCTGCATGGAATGTGTCCAGCGGGTATCGTTTTTCAGCGGGAACTCCGGGATGTGCCGTCGATCGACAAACCATAACATCTCGTATCCGCAATCATTCAGGTTGTTGCGTATTTCTGTCTCGATCGGTTGCAGGATATTGATCGCATATTGATGCTCGCAAAACAGCACGACGCGCAGTCCTTTTCGTATATCCGTCATGAAGATTGCTTTTGTTTCAGTAGCGTATAATTTTTTTCCGCCAGAAGGAAGTCGTCAACCGTATCGATTTCCATCGAAAAGATCTCCGTAGTGTCGACGATGTCGAATGTTTGGCCTTTGGCGATCAGTCGTTCGAAGGCTTGTTCGTAAAAGACATGTCCGAGGTTTTCACACACGATCATTCGGTCGAGTTCGTCGAACAGATCGTGCGCATAAGCCGATGAAATTTTTTCGATTCCGATCGATTCCCCGATAGCCGCTTCGATGCGGCATGTTTTACTGATTTCAACAACTTTGCCCTTCGCATCGGCAATGACTTTGATTTCTTCTTCGCCGAGCGGGTGGCGGTTGAGTGCCAAGCAGTCGGACGATGGGCTTTGGATCAAGGCGGTGATCAATTCCGGAGCAAAGAAGATATCGCTGTCCAGAAGGAGAAAATCGCTACCTCTCATCACGTCTCGAGCTAACCAGAGCGAGTAGATGTTATTTGTCGAGGCATAATTTTCGTTCCGGATGAATGTACATCGTAGTTGTGGAAATCGCTCATTGACGAACGTCTCGATTTGTTCGGCAAGATAGCCGGTGACGATCGTCGCGTCGTCGATTCCGTTGGCTTGCAATGCGCCGATAGTACGTTCGAGCAAACATTGTTCGCCAATTCGAAGCAGACATTTAGGGGTGTGGTCGGTCAGCGGACGTAATCGCGAAGCCATGCCGGCTGCCAGAATCAAGGCTTTCATGAAGCAGCGACTTTTTTAATGATGTCGATTACGGTGCGGTTCTGCTCGGGTCTTCCGATCGTAATGCGCACGTGTGAATCGAGCTCCGGTTCGTCCATAAATTTGATTTTGTAATCGGCTGTACCCAAAGCTTCCTGAAGGCCGGCTCTCAATGCTGGGGGATACTTGATCAGGATGAAATTGGCATTCGATCGGTAGACCTTGAAGCCGGGCAGAAGGCCGATCTCCTGTTCGTAAAGACGTCGGTCGGCATTCATCGACTCGGCGATTTTCCGGTAGTAACTTTCTGCTTTCAGTACCGCGATACCGACTTCTTCCGAGAGGCGGTTATATCCGAGGTACTTTGTGCTGTATCTGGTGAATCGTTCGAGTTCCCGGCTCATAAATCCGAAGCCCAGACGTAATCCGGGAAGTCCGTAGAATTTGGAAAGGGTGCGTGTAATAATGATGTTCGGAAAAGCTTCGATCAATGCTTTTACATAGCTGTTATCGTGGCTTACGAACGAGGCGTATGATTCGTCCACCAATACGACTGACGAGGCGGGAACAAACGAACAGATCGTTTTCAGCTCTTCCGGCGTAAGCATATTGCCTGTCGGATTATTAGGCGAAGCGAGCAGTACGATCTTCGGGTTTTCACGTTCGATGGTTTGCCTAAGCTCGTCAATGGCATAAGTAAACGTGTCGCCTTCTTCGTAGATAGGATACATGATGCTGCGACCGTTCACCTCTTCGGCAATGGATTTATAGTACCACCACGAGAAGTTCGGGATCAGGATGGTCTTCCGATCGTCTTCGGTAAGAAAAAAATGTACGACTTGCTTCAGGATGTCTTCGCCTCCATAACCGATAAGTACCTGTGCTTCATCAATGCCGTATGTCGCCGAGAGATACTCCGAAAAAATGCTTTTTTTTCCCTGGTTGAAAATACGGGTATAAAAACACAGTTTTTTTACGTCGAAGCTCTTAATGGCTTCTATTGCTTCGGGAGCCGGATCGAAATTAAATTCGTTACGGTCGAGGAAATTCGTTTTTGTGTCCATTCGCCAATTTATTTGGCGGCAAATTTACATGATATTTTTAAAAACGCCACATCCCTGCCGTTCGTCTCGTTACAAGTTTTGCACCACTCGACGCGTAAATGTTGCTTTAGGAAAGGATAAACCAACGATTTTACAATCGGCCGAATCCCGCGGCATATCGATTAGTAGTTTCGTATGATGATTTTGCTGCCGTTTTCGTGAACGGAGTATTTTTTTAACTGAGATTTACTGACTCCTTTGATGGGAATACCCGGAACAGTTGCGGCACTGATATCATAAACGGTCTTGCATTTCGGACAAGTGGCCGTGGTACGATCCTGATCTACGGAGATAAGAGTTGCGCGGTCATTTTCGTGCGGACAGGCCAAGTCGAAGGCGTAACATTCTCCATCCAATGCGCGTACGACCAATACGCCACCATAACCGGTCGCCCTTATTTCGAAAGGTCTTTCCCGCATATCTTCGATTGTATAAGTCTGGTATCCGAGAATATTCCCTCTGCGGATATTTTTGTCGCTATACTGGGTGTCTAAAAATAGATCTACCGGATAATTGAGTATGGGATGTTCTTCCGTACAAGCCAACCATCCGAACACTACGAATAAGATTAAATAGAACTTCTTTCTCATGCCAGCAATGCTTTTTCGGCCCGGTCGACGTTCTCGAACTGAAAGCCCTCGATCGTCTGTTGCATCAGCCGTTCAATCTTCTCATTACAGAGATGCCCCATACTTCCTTCGTGCGTATGACGGATGGTCGGGGCGGCTGTAAACGTTCCGGCCTCGATGTCCATACCTACTTTTTTATACGCGTCCCGAAAAGGCATTCCTTCCATAACCAGGCGATTTACTTCTTCAACGCTGAAAAGCAGCGAATATTTTGGGTCGTCCAAGATCTGTTCGTTGATTTTTATTTCGCGCATCATCAGAGTGACCATCCGGAGACAATCTTTCAATTCATCGAACGACGGAAGAAAAAGTTCTTTGATAATTTGCAGGTCGCGGAAATATCCGGAAGGCAGGTTGCTACAGATGAATGCGATTTGTTGGGGCATCCCTTGAAGCTTATTGCATTTGGCGCGCGTCAGCTCGAACACGTCCGGATTCTTTTTGTGAGGCATGATGCTGGAACCGGTTGTAAACGAGTCGGTTAATCGGATGAATCCGAAGTTTTGACTGTTAAAGAGACAGGCATCCATCGCCAACTTCGAGAGTGTTGCCGCTATCCCCGCCATGGCATAGGCGACGGTCCGTTCCATTTTTCCTCGTCCCATTTGGGCGTAAACGACGTTGTAGTTCATCGAGTCGAAGCCCAACAGTTCCGTCGTCATGGAGCGGTTCAACGGGAATGAAGAGCCGTATCCTGCCGCAGAACCTAACGGGTTGCGGTTACATATCTTATATGCTGCCTGCATCAGCAAAAGATCGTCGGCCAAGCTCTCGGCATAGGCTGCGAACCAAAGTCCGAAAGAGGAAGGCATCGCGATTTGCAGATGGGTATAGCCCGGCATCAGGATGTCTTTGTGGCGATTGCTCTGGTCGATCAACACTTCGAATAAATCGCCGGTCAACTTGACCAGTTCACGGATTCGAGCGCGTGTAAACAGTTTCAGATCGAGCAATACCTGATCGTTGCGGGAACGTCCGCTGTGGATTTTTTTCCCGATGTCGCCCAACTTGCGTGTGAGCATAAGCTCTACTTGCGAATGCACATCTTCCACACCGTCCTCGATCACGAAATGACCACGCTCGGCTTCGGCATACATGCTTTTTAGTTCCGTATGGAGACTTTTCAGTTCGTCCTTCGTTAGCAGTCCGATCGATTCAAGCATGGTGATGTGTGCTATCGACCCAAGCATGTCGTAAGGTGCCAGATAAAGATCCAGTTCACGATCTCTCCCGACCGTGAACTGTTCTACTTCCTTATCGACCTGTATGTTTTTCTCCCAAAGTTTCTGCGACATAAGCGTTAGGCGTTTTCGTTCTCGGCCGATTCGTACGGCAGAGAAGCAATGACTTCCGATATCTTATCGACCGCCTCCTGCATCACCTTTGAAACCATGGCTTTGATAAACGGATTCAATTCGGCGCGTACGGTCATCTTCATTTTCGTATCTTTTTCTGCCACTTGTTTGAGTTGAATCCACATGGACAAAGGCACCGGAGATTGAACGGTTTCGAATTTGATCGTTTTGTTCGGTTCGCGGTCGACGATTTGGAACTCGACCTTACCTACCGGATCTATTTCGATACAACAACGGTCGTTCGAGAAAGAGAAACGTTTGATTTTGTCTTCCGGAATCCGGGCTTTAACGCGCTCCAGATTGGAGAGGTCCGATAACATCGAGAAGATAGGCTCGTCGTTATGCGGGATCGTTCTGACTTGACTGGTAAATTCTGTCATTCGTTTATGTGCATGATGTTAAGCGTCCGGGTCCCAGTTCGCAGGGTCCTTGCGCCATTCTTGAAGGATGGCTACTTCCGTTTCGTCAATATAATTGATTTTAACCGCTTCTTCGATGACGGCGTCATAGTTCGAGAGTGTCGTCAGCGATACTTTTGCCTCTTTAAACTGCTGTTCGGCTATCGGGAAACCATGGGTGAAGATCGCGACCATACCGATGACCTGACATCCGAAATTGCGCACGGCATTCACGGCTTTCAGACTGCTTCCGCCGGTAGAGACGAGGTCTTCGACAACGATAACCTTCGAGCCCGGTTTCAATTCGCCTTCGATTAAATTTTCCAGTCCGTGATCCTTCGGTGCCGAACGGATGTATACGAATGGCAGGCCGAGGAGGTCAGCCACCAAAGCTCCTTGGGCAATAGCCCCCGTGGCTACGCCTGCAATGGCATCGACGTGTTCGTATTTCTCGCAGATGATACGTGCCAGTTCCAGTTTGATGAAGGTGCGTATAGCCGGATAAGAGAGGGTTTTCCTGTTATCGCAATAAATGGGTGATTTCCATCCGGAAGCCCATGTGAACGGATTAGCCGGTTGTAATTTTACGGCCTTGATCTTTAGTAATTTTTCTGCTACGATTCGTTCTAATGCTTTCATAATATTTATGTCCAAATTCGAAGGGGCAAAAGTAAAAAAAGAGAATGAATGTACATAATTTATGGAGAATTTATTTTGAATAGATTACTTAACGATTTCGACTACATAGTCGAATGCACCGTATTGCCAGATATTCTCATGACGGAAAAATCTTTTTTTTCTTGCATGTGTACGAGGAATAGTATATATTTGCAATTTTAAAAACTTTAATGATTATTATAGAAAATAGAAGTGGGTCAATCCGTGTCTTTATCCGGAATTTTGTTTGCTTCTGCCTCTTAATGAGTGAAACTAAACTGAACATAATAAGAATAAACGATTTTAAATAGAAAGAACCCATGAAACAAATTCTTACACTTGCCATTGTTGCAATCGTCGCAGGCTTGTCCTGCATATCCTGCAAAAGAAATCGGGATATTGTGCCTTCATCCGAATATGCTCCTTATGTAAGTGCATATACCGGAGGAGTAGTCTCGTCCGATGCGTCTGTTTTCATTGAGTTGACTGAAGAACAGCAAATCGTGGAGATAGGTGCCGAAGTGAAAGAGAAACTCTTTCGTTTCTCTCCGTCGCTGAAGGGAAAAACTTTTTGGGCCAACAACAAAACGCTCCAGTTTATTCCCGATTCCGGCGCATTGAAACCCGGAGAGCTCTACAACGCCACCTTTGCACTGGGTAAAGTGATGAAGGTGGAGAAGAAACTGGAAGAGTTTGAATTTTCGTTCCGTGTGGAAGAGCGAAGCTTTATGATGGAATTTACTTCGCTCGATGTGGTAGAATCAGCGATGAATCAAGTCGCTGTTCAGGGGGAGATCCGTTTCAGCGAAGCTCCCTCCGCCACGATTGTACAAGAGATGATAACGGCTATGAGAGAAAACGAATCGTTCTCTCCGGTCGTAACACCTACCGGCAATCCGCGCACGTTCCATTTCGTTGTTTCGAACATCGCTAAGAAAGAATCTGAAACGATGCTTGAGGTTACAGTCGACGGAAAGGCTTTTAATTCTGATAAAAGAATCAAGCGGGAGATGGGCATACCGGCACTGACACCGCCGTTTAAGTTACTATCGGCCGAGGTCATTGAAGCACCCGAACATGGCGTGTGCCTGACTTTTTCTTCGCCTGTCTCCAACACGCAGGATTTGAATGGATTGATTACGCTTGAACCGATCTCTTCCTATACGTTTCAGGTGGAGGACAATAAAGTCAAAATCTTTTTCGAGCGAAAGAGTGAAAATACGTCCCTTTATATTAATGTTGATCAGGGATTGAAAAATGTATCCGACGAATCGTTGCCTACGTCTTCGTCCGTGACTCTGCAAATGAATTCACTAAGTCCGCAGGTGGAGTTCTTGTCGTCGGGAACGATTATGCCTGACTCTAAAGAACTGGTTTTGCCGTTCCGGGCGGTTAATCTGTACGCTGTCGACCTGAAAGTGATTCGGATTTTTGAAAGCAACGTGCTGATGTTCTTACAGGACAACTCGTTGTCCGCATCGTCTTCTTCGGAATTGAGACGTTCCGGACGACTGATATACAAGAAGATGCTTCGTCTCGATAGTGATCCGACCAAGAACATACACGATTGGGACAACTATTTTATCGACCTCAGTGGGGTGATGAAGCAGGAGCCGGGAGCCATTTATCGGGTAGAACTCTCGTTTAAGCAGGATTATTCGGCTTATCCGTGCGGAAACGAACCTGCTGCGCGTAATCTGCAAGCATCAAATGCTTTGACACGTGTTGAGGCCGGTGAGATGACGGAAGAGGACGAGGCCGTATGGGACCAGCCCCAAACGTATTATTATGATAATTCGAACATAGACTGGGGGGTATACGAATGGGACGAACGGGATAACCCGTGCCATCCGAGTTATTATATGGTTTCGGAGCGTAAGGCAACGACGAATGTCATGGCCTCTAACATGGGGGTGATTGTGAAGGGCAATACGAACAATACGTTATGGGTTGCGGTTTCGAATCTGCTGGATGCAAAACCGATGTCGAATGTGGAAGTAACGGCTTATAATTTCCAGTTGCAATCGATAGGGAAGGCTCGGACGGACGGAGACGGATTTGCGCTGATCAAAGCTAAAAACAAACCGTTCGTGCTCGTAGCGTCGTCGGAAGATAAGCAAAAGACCTATCTCCGTCTCGTCGATGGAGAGGATAATCTGCTAAGTCGTTTCGATGTAGGCGGTAAGGAGATTCAAAAAGGTCTGAGAGGCTTTGTGTACGGTGAGCGTGGCGTGTGGCGTCCGGGAGATACCTTGCATGTTTCGTTTATACTGGAAGACCGTGAAAAGCGTATTCCGGCTAATCATCCGGTGTCGATCGAAGTGTATAATCCTCGTGGACAGTTTTATCAGAAGCAAGTATCTGCAAAAGGATTGAACGGATTGTATACGTTTACAATCCCGACTAAAGCCGATGATCCGACGGGACTTTGGAATGCCTATGTGAAAGTGGGCGGAACGTCGTTTCATAAGTCATTACGTATTGAGACCGTGAAGCCTAATCGTTTGAAAATTAACTTGACCATACCCGGGAAGCAGTTGAAGGCTTCGACGTCGCCCGTTCAGGCAACTCTCGAATCGGCATGGCTGACCGGTGCGGTGGCGCAGAATCTTAAAACGAAGGTGGAGTTGATGCTGTCTGAAACGACGACCCGGTTTAAAGGATATGAAAAATACATCTTTCATAATCCGGCTACAGATTTTACATCGAGTACGGTCGATCTTTATTCCGGAACACTGAATGGCGACGGAAAATCGGTCTTTCGCATGTCGTTGCCGGCTGCCAAAGATGCGCCGGGTATGTTGCGTGCCAACATTACATGCAGGGTGTTTGAACCGGGGGGGGATGCGAGTATCTATACCCAGACGATTCCTTTCTCTCCTTTCGAATCGTATGTAGGGATTCATTTCGGAGAGAAGGGAAAAACAGATTACCTCGAGACGGATGTGGATCATCAGTTCGAAGTCGTGACGCTCAGTCCGGACGGTCAACCGACGAATCGTTCCGGTCTGGAATATAAGATTTACAAGGTCGGTTGGAGTTGGTGGTGGGAGCATGATGACGAATCGTTCGTCTCGTACCTGAATAACTCTTCGATCTCGCCCGTGGCATCAGGCACGTTGAGTACTTCGGGCGGTAAGGCACGGATCGGTTTCCGGGTGGATTATCCCGAATGGGGACGTTATCTCGTCTATGTCAAGGATCGAGAAAGCGGTCATGCGACAGGCGGGCTCATTTATATCGACTGGCCTTCGTGGCGCGGACGATCGAATAAATCCGATCCGAACGGGATTAAGATGTTAGCTTTTTCGCTGGATAAATCTTCGTACGAAGCCGGTCAGGAGGCGACGGTGATTATTCCTTCATCGGCAGGTGGCCGGGCGTTGGTCTCTATTGAGAACGGATCGGAAGTCATAAGCCGTGAGTGGGTCGACATGGCTTCGTCAGGCGATACGAAATATACGTTTAAAATTACGGAGCAGATGGCGCCGAACGTCTATGTGCACGTCAGTCTGTTGCAACCTCATGCACAAGCCGCCAATGATTTGCCTATCCGAATGTACGGAGTGATACCGGTTTTCGTGACGAATAAAGGTTCTGAACTTACGCCGCAAATTACGATGCCCGACGTGTTACGTCCCGAGACGGAGTTCACCGTCAAAGTGAAAGAAACATCGGGAAAAGCCATGACGTACACGCTGGCTGTGGTCGACGACGGATTACTTGATCTGACGAATTTCAAAACGCCTGATCCGTGGAATGTCTTTTATGCGCGCGAGGCGTTGGGGATACGTACCTGGGATATGTATGACTTTGTGATGGGCGCCTATGCAGGAAAGTATGGTTCACTGTTCAGTATTGGAGGGGATGAAGATATGAAGCCTGCCAACTCGAAAGCCAACCGCTTCAAACCGGTCGTGAAGTTTATCGGTCCGTTCGCGTTGAAAAAAGGAGAGGAGCAGAGCCATAAGTTGAAGCTTCCGCCGTATATCGGATCGGTACGGGTGATGGTCGTTGCCGGGCAGGATGGTGCTTACGGCAAGGCGGAGAAGACTGTGCCGGTGCGTACGCCGTTGATGATCTTATCGTCATTGCCTCGTGTAGTCAGCACGGACGAAGAAATTTATTTGCCGGTCAATGTGTTTGCAATGGAGAATACGGTGAAGAACGTCTCGATCAAGGTGGAGACGACGGGTAAGTTAAAAATCGCGAACGGAGGCAGTCAATCCCTGAATTTTGCCACTCCCGGCGATAAGATGGTATACTTCGCCCTGAAATCGGGCTCTTCGACGGGAATAGAACGAGTGACGGTAACCGCCACAGGCAATGGGCATACTTCGAAAGAGACGATTGAGATTGATGTCCGGAATCCTAATCCACCGATTGTCCGTATGGACAATAAACTCCTCAATGCCGGAGAATCGGCTGACTTTACCTACACGTTGGATGGGGATTTTGACGGGAACTGGGTGAAGCTCGAAGTGTCCCGTATCCCTTCGGTCGATATCAGTCGACGGTTCGATTATCTGTATGACTATCCGCATTATTGTTCCGAGCAGCTTACTTCGAGGGCTTTGCCCCTGTTGTTTATCGCTCAGTTTAAGGACATGGAGGAGAAAGAGACCGAATCCGTGAAAAAGAATGTGCGTGAAGCGATTCTGAATCTGTACGGTCGTCAGTTGTCGAATGGCGGGATTACTTACTGGCCGGGCGACGGGTACGAGAATGAATGGGTAACATCGTACGCCGGCAGCTTCCTTGTTTTGGCAAAAGAAAAAGGGTATGACGTCAATTCGGGTGTGCTGAGTCGATGGAAAAACTACCAGCGCGGTGCCGCGCAGAACTGGCGGGCGAATGCACGGGGAAGTCGTCGGTATGGATATTATCAGTCGGACTTTTCGCAGGCTTACCGTCTTTATACGTTGGCGTTGGCCGGTGCTCCCGAGCTCGGGGCGATGAACCGGATGAAAGAATTGAAAGATCTGTCGATGCAGGCGCGCTGGTGTCTCGCGGCGGCCTATGCTTTATCCGGTAAGACGAAGGCAGCGAACGAACTTGTCTTTAACATTTCGACAGAAGTAGCCCCGTATGCGTTAAACAATTCGACGTTTGGTTCGTCCGAACGCGATATGGCAATGATTCTTGAGACGATGGTCCTGATGGGCAAGGAAAAGGAAGCCTTCGAGCAGGCCCGGAAAGTCTCGGCCATCCTTTCACGTGAACAATCGTTTACTACGCAGTCTACCGCTTATTCGTTGGTGGCTATGGGACGTCTGGCGGAGAAGGTGTCCGGTTCGTTACAGTTCGACTGGACGTTGAACGGCAAGGCCCAATCCAAGGTGAATTCGGCGCGTGCCATTTTCCAGAAAGATCTCCCGACACGTCCGACAACCGGTGCCGCAGCCGTCAAAAACAATGGAAACGGATTGCTGTACGTGAGTCTTGTCTCGAAGACGAAGCCTCTCCGCGACTCACTGCCGGCCATGGAGCAGAATTTGCGCATGACAGTCACGTATACCGATCTGAAAGGGTCGCCGGTCGATGTGCAACGGCTGAAGCAAGGTGCGGACTTTATGGCGGTGATTCGGGTGTCGAATATCAGTGGAGTCAATGATTATACCGATGTTGCCTTGACACAGCTTATTCCGTCGGGATGGGAAGTGTATAACGAGCGCATGATCAATCCGGAAGATCAGGATATGGAAAGAGCGGCGTCTTACATCTATCGTGATATTCGCGACGATGGAGTACTGACGTATTTCGATTTGAGGCAAGGTGAAACGAAAGTGTTTAAGGTACGGTTGCAAGCGTCTTATGCCGGTACGTTCGTATTGCCTGCCGTACATTGCGGAGCGATGTACGATGCGGGAGCACAGGCACGCACACGTGCTGGACGTGTCACGGTAGAACGATGATCAACCGGAGCATAAAAGATCCGTTATTTAGCAAAAGGGCTGTCCGATACGGGATAGCTCTTTTGCTTGTTTGCTATTTCTTCTGCCTCCCCCGTACCTTGTTTCATACTCCCTACGCCACAGTGGTGACCGATCGCCACGGCGAATTGCTGGGGGCCCGGATCGCGGCTGACGGACAATGGCGTTTCCCGGTAAACGATACCGTGCCGGAGAAGTTCGCGAAGTGCTTGATTGCTTTTGAAGATCGTTATTATTACCGGCATTGGGGCGTTAATCCGCTGGCGACGGGGAGAGCGCTGTTGCAGAACATCAAGGCCGGAAGGGTAGTGAGTGGAGGCAGTACGCTGACGATGCAGACGATTCGTCTCTCGCGTGGTGAACGCAGAACGATCGGAGAGAAGTTGATTGAGATGATACTGGCAACGCGTCTCGAATGTCGATATTCGAAGGCGAAAATCCTTGCCCTTTATGCCTCGTATGCCCCTTTCGGGGGCAATGTCGTAGGGCTTGATGCCGCATCCTGGCGTTATTTCGGGCATTCGTCCGCGCAGCTCTCCTGGGCTGAGGCCGCGACGTTGGCTGTGTTGCCCAATGCTCCTTCGATGATTCATCTGGCCAAAAACCGTCCGGCGTTGATCAAAAAGCGAAACAAGTTATTGGAGCAACTCTATCGGCAAGGGATGATCGATGAAATCGATTATGAGCTGGCCTTGAGCGAAGCGCTTCCTCCGGAACCGTTGCCGTTGCCTCAGATTGCCCCGCATCTGGTATCGTATGTTTATGGAAGCCGTCAAGGGCAGCAGGTGACTTCGACGATCGACAAAGGGATGCAACTGCAGCTCGAAAGGCTATTGACTCGTTGGCATGCCGAGTTCGTCCGGCACGATATCCGCAATATGGCTGCGATGGTGATCGATGTACATTCCAATCGGGTGCTGGCTTATTGCGGCAATGTTAATTTTCAAGACACGAAGTCCGGTAATCAGGTCGACGTGATCCGTGCGCCTCGTAGTACGGGAAGTATCCTCAAGCCTTTGCTCTATTATGCGGCTTTGCAGGATGGCGAGATTCTCCCGCATACGTTGCTACCCGATGTGCCGATGAATGTAAACGGTTTTGCTCCGCAGAATTTTAACATGCAGTTCGATGGCGCTGTGCCGGCGTCCGAAGTCATTGCCCGGTCGTTGAATATTCCTTCCGTGCTGCTGCTGCGTCGTTATGGTGTACCCAAGTTTTACGATTTTCTGAAAAAGGCCGGCTTGACTACCTTGACCCGTCCGTCGTCGCATTACGGTCTTTCGCTTATTCTGGGCGGTGCCGAAGCTACGCTTTGGGATGTCACTACGGTCTATGCCGATATGGCACGGGCGCTGCAAGGGAAAGAACGGACAGCGTGCCTCCTGCTGGACGACGATGCCCCCTCGTCCCTGCCTGAAATCTTTCAGCCCGGCGCCGTATGGCAGACGTTCGATGCCATCAAAGAGGTGAATCGTCCCGAAGATATCGACTGGCGGACGATCCCCTCGATGCAGGCTATCGCCTGGAAGACGGGTACGAGTTACGGCTTTCGCGACGCGTGGGCTGTTGGCGTGACGCCACGCTATGCCGTGGGCGTATGGGTGGGCAATGCTTCGGGCGAGGGTAAACCCGAGCTGGTCGGAGCGCGTACGGCCGGGCCGGTGATGTTCGATATTTTCAATATTTTGCCTTCGTCCGAGTGGTTCGCTCGTCCCGAAGGCGTATTAGTGGAGGCCGAAGTGTGCCGTCTGTCGGGACATTTGAAAGGACGTTTTTGCGACGAGACGGAAACGGTTCCGATTTGTCCGAACGGACAGCGAACCGTGGCGTGTCCTTATCATATCCGTGTAAATCTGAGTGCCGACAGGCGTTATCGCGTCTACGAGCATTGTCTGAATAACGGGACGACGATTCCGGAGAACTGGTTTGTCTTGCCGCCTGCCTGGGAATGGTATTACAGGCGTCGTCATCCCGAATATAAGCCGCTCCCGCCTTTTCTGGCCGGATGCGGAGCCGATTCCGAGCAGCCGATGCAGTTTATCTATCCGCAAAATTATCATACCCGTGTGACGTTGCCGAAGCAGCTCGACGGAACTCGGGGAGTCCTCACGTTCGAATTGGCGCACAGCAACAGCGAAGCAACCGTTTTCTGGCATCTGAACGGCGAATACCTCACGGCCACTCGCGATTTTCATAAAGTCTCCGTCTCTCCCCAGCCCGGACAACATACGATGACCGTCGTCGATGAGCAGGGACACACCCTCTCCGCAAGCATTTGGGTCGAAGAGTAAGGGGGAGGTTTTATCATAATCTTCTTTTGGGTTTGAGAAAAACATATTCATTCTATGTTATATTTTTTGTACGCTGAGAAGTCTTAGTGGTTTCCTTGACAGTTAATTATTATTTATCCGCTTTATATTTTATCTCATAGAAGGTAGAAAAAGACGGATTGTAGCTTTCTTTTGTTCAAAAAAACACACAATGAAAACATTACTCTTTTTATTTGCTTTTGTTTTTCTTTCATTCGGCGCCGGAGCGCAGAAGATTGTACGCGTTGAGCCGCTGAGTTGGTGGGTGGGGATGCGTACGCCACTTACCCTGATGTTTTATGGGGAGGATTTGCGTGACTGCTTGGTCGAAGTCGATCAGAGAGGGATGTCCGTGCGCAAGGTGCGTAACGCGGAAAGCCCGAATTATCTGTTTGTCGATATGGATATTGCTCCCGATGCACGGCCGGGCGAGTATACTTTGCTACTGCGTAAGGGCAAGAAGAAGTTTACCTATACCTATAAATTGGAGAGTCGGCGGGAGAAATCGGCCGAGCGAGCGGGCTTCTCATCGGCCGATATGATTTATCTGCTCATGCCCGACCGCTTTGCGAACGGTGATCCGAACAACGATGCGACGCATGACACGGCCGAGAAGCCTGACCGGAATGATTATTTCGGGCGTCATGGCGGTGATTTGCAAGGCATGATCGATCGGCTTGACTACATTGCCTCTGTCGGGGCTACGGCTGTATGGTCTACTCCGCTGCTGCTCGATAACGAGCCGAAGTCGTCGTATCACGGTTACGCCTGTGCCGATTACTACCGTATCGATCCGCGTTTTGGCGATAATGCGCTTTACCGGACGTTTGTCAAGGAGTGTCACCGGAGGGGCTTGAAGGTGATTATGGATGTGGTGACGAACCACTGCGGGGCCGCACATGGGTGGATGCGTGACTTGCCTTATCAAGACTGGGTGCATCAGTTTGATCGTTATACTTCGTCTAACCATCTATCTTCCGTGAATATGGATCCGAATGCGTCGACGCGTGACCGGATGGTGCACGAAAGCGGATGGTTCGATACAAGCATGCCGGACATGAATCTGAATCATCCCGACTTGCTTCAATATTTCAAGCAATGGGCTGTCTGGTGGATGGAATATGCCGATTTGGACGGTCTGCGTGTCGATACGTATTTCTACAACGAGAAAGAGCCGATGGCCGAGTGGTGTAAAGCGGTTCGTGCCGAATATCCGGCTGTGAATATTGTCGGGGAGTGCTGGACAAGCTCGCCGGCTCAACTTGCTTACTGGGAAGGAGGAGCGAAGAGTAAGAATAAAGACGGTTTCTGTTCTTATCTTCCTTCGGTAATGGATTTCCCGCTTCAAAGCGTGTTGTGCAAGGCGTTGACAGACGACTATACGGGTTGGGACAGCGGGATGAAGCTGATTTATCGTTCGCTTTCGCACGATTTCCTGTTCGATGATCCGCGCGGCCTGTTGATTATGGCGGCTAATCATGACACCGAGCGTGTGGCCGATGAAGTGGGGAAGAATCCTGAAAAGGCCAAGCTCGTGGCTACCTTACTGGCCACTTTACGCGGTGTCCCGCAGATTTTCAGCGGTGATGAGTTGATGTTTGCGTCGAAAGATCTTACGCAGGGGCACGGTGGTCTGCGGGTCGATTTCCCCGGAGGATGGCCGGGCGATACGTTGAATCTTTTCGATGCTTCGCAACGTTCGGCCGTGCAGCGGGAGGTGTTCGAGCATTACAGCCGGCTTTTTAACTGGCGCAAGACGGAGAGCGTTATCCATCATGGACGAACGATGCACTTCGCTGTCGAGGGAAATATGTACGCCTATTTCCGCTACGATGACGACGGGGCGGTGTTCGTGTGCGTAAATGCTTCGAACGAGCCGCATGCCCTTGACTGGCCGCGCTATGATGAAGTGCTGAGGCATTATCGGCCGGAGGGAAAAGATATCTTGTCGGGGCGCTCTATCCTTGTCGGACATCCGTTGCGTGTTGCTCCGCTAAGTTCTCTGGTTGTGAAGTTCTCGCGGTAAAAACGCCTCTGAATCTTTGACTTTTCTTCGAAATGTTGCTTTTATTCGGATAAAAATCGTATTTTTGATGCCTTGAAGCAACGGGTTAGCTTTCGTGCTTGAGAAAAGAGAGGAGTTTCCCGAAAATCCTAGAAAGAGTAGGGGATTTTTTGATTAGAAAACTATGCAAATGAAAAAGATTAAAATGAAAATGAGTGGGGCTGTGCTGGCAGTCGTTTGTGCGTTTATATTCTCGTCGGGAATGACTTCCTGCAAAGAGAAAGTGCAGCAAGAAAACCATGCGGTTGCGCAGGCCGAAGCAACGCCGGTAATTACCGAACAAGAGGTGCTCGATGCCCAGAAAGGATGGGGTGAGGGCATTGTGAAAATCGGCAAAGTATATCAGGAAAAAGGAGATTATAAAGCGGCCGCTACGGAGCATATCAACCGTTTCTATAACTATCAGGAAGGTGTTGTGCTGTTTAAGCCGACGTTGGTGTCAGACAAGCAGTTCCGTACCGATTTCGAAGGGGCGTTGTCTTACTTCGTGGCCGGAAACGACGGCTATCCCGAAGATCACGGGTTTGCCATTAAGCCTTGGAGCAGTGTGCGTTGGGAAAACGTCGGAACCAAGATTGACGGAAACATGGCTGTTGCCATGGGAAATTATTATTTCACACCGGCCGAGGGTGGCGACGAAGTGAAAGTAGAGTATTCATTCGCCTATACGAAAGATAAAGAAGGCGTACTCAAGATTATTCTGCACGATTCGCATGTACCCTATCATCCGGCTGAAAAACATTAATCCATAAGATACGACAAAGCAGCACGAAGCGCTAACCCTGCTTTGTCGTTATTTCCCGAGCTGTTCGGTTGCTTGCGCTCCGTGCTGCTAAACATCATCCGCATTGTCCGCCGCTTATCGCGGCCCGTATTGCCCTTCGGGCTGTCTTCGTTAATTCTTCTTTTCCCTTGTTTTCTGAGCCTGACTTTGTTTATAGGCTATTTTTTGCTCTTCGATGAACTGATTAAGCGCGTCTATCAGCCGGCCGATTTCTTCTTTGCGAGTAATATCGGTTTCAAGCAGGTAAGAAGCATAAATCAGATCCGTTACTTGCTCGTAGCAGGTGTTTGTACGCCGGCGTACATCGTCCGGCGACTCTTCCGGCTTCGCAGCTTTTTTTCGGGTGAGGCTGTTTTTCAGTTCCTGATACGCTTTGTTGACCCCTTCCAGCATGTCGACCGTCGATCGTAGCGCCAGCGTATCCATGTGTGCACTGTTTTCGTCTTTGCGCATGTCGATAATCAATCCTTCGATTTGCGCCGTCTTCCGGTCGCGCGCTTGCCCTTGCAAGTCTTTATACGGATAAAGAAGGCTTGTCAATGCCTCCGATGCCGACTTGAATTTCGCTTCGGGCGAACGCAATCCGTTACGAATGGTACCGAAGAAGAAGTAGAGCAACTCGTCTCGCTTGTGATCGTACTCGTTCAACTGCGATGTCTCGGTATGAGCGAACGACTGATTGTTGAGGTCCGCTTCGATGTCGATGTTACGCTTCCATTCGATCGATAGCTCGATCGGAACATGCACTTTGTCAAATCCATACTCTGCGATCATACCATATACCTGAGTGTGAAAATGAGCATGTCTCGCGCTGGTAAACTGACTGCTTGAACTTTTTTTGATTCTTCTGTTTTTCATTTTGTTTTTGAGTTTAAGGGAGTTCGTTTTTCAACTAAGCTCCGGGTGAATCGGTTTGTTTCATTTCTTCTTTGTCTCCGCCCGCTCGACGGCGGGCAGCCTGTTTTTCAGCATTGTATCAGCCGATAGATCCTTTTGGCACCATCTGTGCCTCTCCTTCCGAGCCGTATAAAATACGCGATGCATAAAACGGCCTGTTTTATCTGCTCTCTTCGCATGTAGGCTCATTCCGTCCGACATTTTGTCGGGTTCTCTTTAAGAAAGCTCTCTCCGTGTCTCATTTTTCGGGCTTTCTTCACATGTCAACCTATTCCGTCCGGCATTTTGCCGGCCTTTCTTCAAGAAAGCTCTCTCCGTGTCTCATTTTTCGGGCTTTCTTCACGTGCCGGTTCATTCCGTCCGACATTTTACCAACCTTTTTTCAAGAAAGCTCTCTCCGTGTCTCATTTTTCGAGCTTTCTTCATGTGTTAGCCCATTTCGTTCGACATTTTGCCGACCTTTTTTCAAAAAAGTCCCCTCCGTGTCTCATTTTACGGGCATTCTTTACGTACCGGCTCATTCCGTCCGACATTTTGCCGACTTTTTTTCAAGAAAGCTCCTTCCGTGTCTGATTTTACGAGCTTTCTTTACGTGCCGGCTTATTCCCCGCTGCGTTTTATCGACGCATACATATCGAGAGTAGTCCCTTGGTCTCTTTATCGCGGCTCGCTTGCCACATTCAAAATATGCTTCGGATAATTTGTTTACAAAGATAACGAAAGAAAATTAATTACACGCAAATTTTTTTATTCTTTTTTTTCTGTCGCTCATTTTTTTTTCTTTCGTATACGAAGGCAGCCGTAGAATACGCCTGACGAAGGGACGAATATTGCATCGGCGAGCCGGTTAGGTATAACGTAAAAACAAAAAAGGGATACGGACAAAAGCCCATATCCCTGTTATACGAAAAGAGAGAGATCAGAATGTCATTCCGTCGATGTTGATACCCAACGCACGCGCTACTCCTTTACCATATTCCTCGTCCGCCTTCATACAGTTGCCGATGTGGCGCAGTTTGATGGTTTCGGGAATATCGCCCATAGCCCGCGCCGTATTGTCGAACAATACTTGTTGTTGTTCGGGAGTCATAAGTCTGAACAAGGCTCCGGGTTGGGAATAATAGTCGGCATCGTCTTCACGAAAATCCCATTGATAAGCTGCTCCGTCAAGTTCCAGAGGCGGTTCTTTATATTCGGGTTGCTGTTGCCATTGGCCATAGCCGTTTGGCTCATATCCGAGTGTAGAGCCGTAATTGCCGTCTACTCTCATCTGTCCGTCGCGATGATACATGTTCAGGAAAGGACAGCGACTACGATTCACCGGGATCTGGTGATGGTTTACTCCCAAGCGATAGCGCTGTGTGTCTCCATAGGAGAAGAGGCGTCCTTGCAGCATTCTGTCGGGTGAGAAACTGATGCCCGGTACCACATTGGCGGGGTTGAAAGCGGCCTGCTCGACATCGGCAAAATAATTCTCCGGATTGCGATTCAGTTCAAGTACGCCGACTTCGATCAGCGGATATTCCTTCTGGCTCCAGACCTTGGTCAGGTCGAACGGATTGAAGGGGCAGGCGGCAGCCTGTTCTTCGGTCATCAGCTGTATCTTCATCGTCCATTTGGGGAAGTCGCCTTTTTCGATGCTCTCGTAGAGGTCTCTCTGATGGCTTTCGCGGTCTTTCCCGACGATGGCTTCGGCTTCCTGATCCGTCAGGTTCTTAATGCCCTGTTGCGTATGCAGATGGAACTTGACCCAGATACGTTTGCCGTCGGCATTGATCAATGAGAAGGTATGGCTGCCATATCCGTGCATGTGCCGATAGGAATAGGGGATACCTCTGTCGCTCATCGTGATGGTTACCTGATGCAGCGCTTCGGGCAAGAGGGTCCAGAAGTCCCAATTGTTTTGCGCGCTGCGCATGTTGGTACGTGGATCGCGTTTTACGGCATGATTCAGGTCGGGGAATTTGAGCGGATCGCGAAGGAAGAACACGGGCGTGTTGTTTCCTACGAGGTCCCAGTTGCCTTCTTCGGTATAGAACTTCATGGCAAAGCCTCGGATGTCCCGTTCGGCGTCTGCCGCGCCGCGTTCGCCGGCTACGGTCGAGAATCGAACAAAGACATCGGTCTTTTTTCCGATGGTAGAGAATAAAGCCGCTTTGGTGTACGATGTAATATCGTTCGTTACGGTGAATGTGCCGAAGGCTCCGGAGCCTTTGGCGTGCATGCGTCGTTCGGGGATTACTTCCCGGTCGAAATGTGCCAACTTTTCAATAAACCAAACATCCTGCAAAAGCATCGGACCGCGTTTGCCGGCCGTCGCTACGTTCTGATTGTCGGCTACCGGAGCTCCGGAAGCACTTGTTAATTTCTTCGTTTCCATATTTTTGTTATTAAATGAGGGTCTTATTGTTTCCTTGTTTCTGTGAAGCGATTCAAAATGATTTTATCCTGCTCGCTTAGCTTTCCCGTACGGCTTTTAAGGCGCATCGCCTTCGCGGAAGGCACGAGGCCGGCCGCCCGTTGCATGCGTCGGAACATACTTCCCGTACGGATCTTATAGGTTGTAAAAAACAGCACCTTTTCCGGCAGTTGATCTTGAACCGAACGAACAAACGTGGTCCATTTCCGGTGCGGGTGCTGACCGATCACGAACCATCCGCAGGTCCAGCATCCCAAGAAAAGAAAGTCGGTTTGCTGTAACTTGGTTCTGTCAAAATCGGAGATCGCGCAAAGGCTCACGTTAAACCCTTTCGACCAGAGATACATGGCTATCTCGCGTGCATAGCCGGCTGTTTTCCCCTTGTGACTATAGTATAAAACGGTTGCGTTCATTTTTTTCTGCAAAGTTACAATGTAATTCTGCAAATAAAAAAGAAAAAAAAGATATTTTTTATAGCCGAGACACAATTGTACTTGTTACAATTTTATGGAGGCGGTTTTGAAGACATGAGGATCTCGAACATGGAACATGGCATGCGTAGCTTTATCTTGCCGATTATATAGATTGATGCGTTTGGAGGCCTTATCTTGCCGTTGGTTCAAACTGTGTGGAAGCGTATGGGGCCGACAGTCTACGTGAAGAGCTGTTTCATATAGTCGGATGCCTTTGAGGCAGCGACCGGCCGGCAAGTTCCACAAAGTTATGCCTGCCATTGCTTATAAAGAGAAAACATTGTATCTTGCGGCTTTTTCTAACCTGTTCCAATTTTTGATATAACGATGGAAAACAATCCTGCCGAAAAATTCGGTTTCTTAAACCTGATGGTTTTCGTACTGTCGATCTATGTACTCGGAGCCTTGATCGTCGATACGGCTTTTGACCTCTCGCCCGAAACATCCCGGTTACTGAACTATATCGACATGGCCATTTGCGCGTTCTTTTTCATTGAGTTTTGCATCCGGTTTCATCAGGCAGACGATAAACTGAAGTTCATGCGCTGGGGCGTGATCGATTTGGTTTCCTGCATCCCCATGATCAACTACCTGCGGCTGGGACGCATCTTCCGGTTAGTACGGCTTGTCCGTATCCTCCGAGCGTTTCATACTACACAGCAATTTCTGACCTATGTTTTTCAGAATAAGGTTCAAGGTTCGTTTCATTCCGCGTCTGTTTTAGCCGTCCTGCTCATCGTTTTTTCGTCCGTTGCGATCCTTCAGGTAGAAACAGCCCCGAATAGCAACATACAGACGGCCGAAGACGCTGTTTGGTGGGCATTTGTTACGATTACTACGGTAGGGTACGGCGATAAATATCCGGTCACCACCGAAGGACGAGTGATCGCCTTGTTTCTAATGGTTTCGGGAGTCGGGCTTTTCGGTACATTTACGGCTTATATTGCTTCGATCTTTGTTTCCGATAATCAGAAAAACAAATCGGCGGAATAAAATTTGATGTCATCTTACTTTTTTCTGAAAAACATTTGTATATTGCCCCCGTTTTTCCGGCAGATTAAAAGGATGATAGCGAATCAATACTCATCGATCAATCCGAATCGATCCGATGGAAACAACTTGGTAGAGCCGAGGTGCTCCTGCAAGCAGGTGCAGCCCACAACAGCATGGGCAGCGAGTGGATAAAGAGTATTGAAAAACAGATTGAAGCGTGTGCCTTGTGCTGCATGTACGAGGCTTATAACAGAAAAAAACGGACGCTCTCTTGTAACAAAAAGAAAAGAGTTGCGTCTAACAGAAAAGAGACAGAATCTAAAATAGACTGAAAAACGATGATAATTCGACTGAAAGGGATTCATAAGACTTATTATAACGGTGCCCCGTTGCATGTGCTCAAGGGGATTGATTTGGACATCGAACGCGGCGAGATGGTCTCCATCATGGGAGCATCGGGTTCGGGAAAAAGTACGTTGTTGAATATTCTCGGCATACTGGATACGTATGATGAAGGCGAATATTATCTCGATAACCAGCTGATCCGCAACCTCAGCGAGAGCCGCGCGGCCGAGCTGCGCAACCGGATGATCGGCTTCGTGTTTCAGTCGTTTAATCTGATCTCGTTCAAGAATGCCATGGAGAATGTGGCATTGCCGCTGTACTATCAGGGCGTCTCACGAAAGAAGAGAAACGCTTTGGCACTTGAATATTTAGACCGTGTCGGGCTGAAAGATTGGGCGGAACACATGCCCAATGAGATGTCGGGCGGGCAGAAGCAGCGGGTAGCCATTGCCCGCGCCTTGATTGCGCAGCCGCAAGTGATTCTTGCCGACGAACCGACGGGGGCGCTCGATAGCAAGACCACGGTAGAGGTCATGGAGTTGTTGCGCGAAGTCAACCGAACCGGGATGACCATGATCATCGTGACGCATGAGCGCTCCGTTTCCGAAGCGACCGATCGGATTGTGCATGTAAAGGACGGACTGATAGAACAGAGGCCATGTTAGACTTCGATAACTTGCGAGAAATCTGGAGCACGATGCGGAAGAACAAACTCCGCACCTTCCTGACCGGTTTCTCGGTCGCGTGGGGGATTTTTATGCTGGTCATCCTGTTGGGAGCCGGCAACGGACTCCACAATGGCGTAATGTACAACTTTCGCGATCTCTCGGCTAACCGTATCGAGGTCTGGCCGCGCTATACCACCAAGCCGTGGAAAGGCAACCGTGAGAACCGGAGACTGCGATTGAGGAATGACGATCTTGTTCATCTGAAAACCGACTTTCCGGAGGTCGACCTTTACACGGGAGTTATCTTTCACGACGATACGCTGGCTTACGGCAAAGAGTTCCAGACAGGCGAGGTGAGAGGGGTGTCTCCTGATTTCGCCAAGATCGATTTCGTGCGTATTGATTCGGGAAAAGGACGCTTTATCAATGAGATCGATATGCGTGAGCGTCGCAAAGTGATTGTGCTTAGCCCGCGCATGGCCGAAGTGCTCTTTCATGAGGCCAATCCTTTGGGGCAATATGTCCGCATCGGGCAGATGATGTTTCAGGTTATCGGGGTATATTACGATAAGGGTATGAGCAATAACATGCCCGCCTATCTCCCGTTCACCACGGCTCAACAGTTATACAGGGGTGGGGAAGGATTAAGTTCACTGCTCTTTACGGTGAAGGGGGTTACGACACAGGCCGAGAATGAAGCCTTTGAAGAGCGCTTTCGCGGAAGGATGGCACGCCGTCATCAGTTCGACCCGACGGACAAAGGGGCTTTGGGGATATGGAATATGGGAGAGAACATCCGGATGTTCACGATGATGACCAACGGAATTCTTCTCTTCATCTGGATTGTGGGCATCGGTACGTTGATGGCCGGGATTGTCGGAGTAAGTAACATCATGCTGGTGACGGTGCGTGAGCGCACGCGCGAATTTGGCATCCGCAAAGCGATTGGCGCCAAGCCCTCGTCGATCCTTTGGCTTATCATCATCGAATCGATTCTCATCACGGCCGCTTTTGGCTATGTCGGGATGGTGATGGGTATCGGAGTGACGGAGGGAGTCGATTATATCATGACGATGACAGGTGCCAACAGCGGGTCGGCAGATGGGGCTCAGGGTGAAGGTGTTACGCTTTTCCGCCATCCGACCGTGAACTTAGGTATCGCTGTTTCGGCAACGGTTTTACTGATTATCGCAGGGGTGATAGCCGGTTATTTTCCGGCGCGAAAGGCCGTCAAGATCCCTGCGGTCGAAGCGATGAGGGTAGAATGATGAAAAGATGGATGATGTTTGATACGGATCGATGGGTTGAGATATGGGTAACCATTACCCGCAACAAAACCCGCAGTTTGCTGACGTGCTTCGGGGTGTTCTGGGGGATTCTGATGCTTGTCATCTTGTTAGGCTCCGGAACGGGTCTGAAGAATGCGATGTTCGAAGGTACCAAAGGTTTCGCGACCAACTCTGTATTCTTCATGGCCGAACGAACGGGCGAGCCGTATCGCGGCTTCAACAAGGGACGACAATGGAACATGCGTAATCGCGATCTGGAAACGATACTGCGTGAGGTGGACGGCCTCGAAGCCATATCGCCGGTGCTTTGGGGCTCCCGTCAGGAGAAAAACGTGGTCTACGGCCAGCTTACCGGCACGTACAACGTCAAAGGAGTTCATCCTTCTTATTTTAAAATCGAGAGGCAACAGTTGCACTTCGGCCGTTTGTTGAACGAGATCGACTTCCGCGAGAAGCGCAAGGTCTGCCTGATCGGTACACGAATCAATGAGGTGCTGTTCAAGAACGAAAATCCTTGCGGAAAATATGTGCGCGTCAATGGAATCTATTATCAAGTAGTCGGTGTGGTGAAGGCGCGCTCTGCAAATATCAACATTGGTGGCCGGTCGGAAGAAACGGTTTTTCTCCCGTACACCACGATGCAGCAAACGCTGAACCAGGGAGACATCATGCATTTCCTTTGCGTAAGTGCTTATCCCAGGCAACCGATTCAGAAAGTCATCGACGACATTACCGGAATCTTGAAACGTCAGAACGGTATCGCGCCGGACGATAAACAGGCGGTACTCGTCATCAATCTGGCCGCGCAGTTCCGGATGTTCGACATGTTGTTTGGAGGTATCGACGCGTTAGTTTGGCTGGTTGGGATGGGTACGTTACTGGCCGGAGTCATCGGGATCAGCAATATCATGATGGTGACCGTGAAAGAGCGTACGCGCGAGATCGGCGTGCGTCGCGCCATCGGGGCAAAACCGTGGCACATAGTTTCGCAGGTGATGAGTGAGAGCCTTGTGTTGACGGCTCTTGCCGGACTGCTGGGGTTGAGCTTCGGCGTATTCCTGCTCGATCTGGTCGATCGCATCCTCTCGGCTCAACCGGGCGACAATCCGGCGATCCTGCATCCCGGCGTACATATCGGGACGGCTGTTGCTGCGACGATCGTGCTGCTCGTATGCGGTATGTTGGCTGGATTGATTCCTGCCTGGCGGGCGATGCAGATCAAAGCCATCGATGCGATTAGAGACGAATAAATAAAGCAAAGATAAAAAAAATGAGAAACAGATTGGTAAAGAAGATTATGAGGATCGTCCTGCTTTCGTTTGTGGGGCTACTGGTGTTGAGTACATTTATTTTCCTGTGGAAGAAGGCGCAACCGGTGGTAACGGTGTATGAGATCGTCACGCCCGAAATGGGGACTGTGGAGACTAAGACCGTGGCAACAGGCCATGTGGAACCTCGTTACGAGGTACTGATTAAACCCCAGATATCGGGTATCATCTCCGAGCTGATGAAGGAAGCAGGCCAAAAAGTGACGGCCGGAGAGATGATAGCCCGTGTCAAGGTGATACCGGAGATGGTGCAATTGAACAGTGCCGAGTCGCGTGTCAATGTGGCGGATATCAACCTGAAGCAGATCGAGAGCACGTTTAAACGCGATGAGCAACTCTTCAACCAAGGGATTATGACGGCCGAGGAGTACGATGTCTCGAAAGCGAACTATATGAAGGCGAAAGAAGAATACACGAATGCGCAGAACGCGCTCGAGATCGTGCGCGACGGGATCGCGAAGAACTCGAAAGTGAGCAGTACGACGCAGATCCGCAGCACCATTACGGGAATGATCCTCCATGTACCGGTGAAGGTCGGCAATTCCGTGATCCAAAGTAATAACTTCAACGAAGGTACGACGATCGCATCTGTCGCCAATATGAACGATATGATCTTCAGAGGCAATGTAGATGAGACGGAGATTGGGAAAATCAACGAAGGCATGCCGATCAAACTGACGATCGGTGCGCTGGAGAGTCAGACGTTCAATGCCGTGCTGGAATATGTTTCGCCGAAGGGAGAGGAGAAGAATGGCGCGATTCAGTTTGAGATTAAGGCGGCCGTTTCCTTACCTGACACAGCTTTTGTGCGTGCCGGCTACAGCGCGAATGCGGAGATTGTGCTGCAACGTGCCGAGAACGTCCTCACGGTTCCCGAAAGCACCGTCGAGTTTCATGGTGACTCGGCCTTTGTGCAACTGGTGAAGCAGGAGGAGCCGACGCAGGTTTTTGAAAGGCATCTGATCAAAACCGGACTGAGCGACGGAATCAAGATCGAGGTAAAAGAAGGGCTGACATCTTCGGATAAGATACGTGGTGCGGCAGTCAATAAAGAAAACTGATCCGAAAAGGAGCCAGAATGAGAATCGGAAAAAACAGAACGAAAAAAATGATGAAACGAACGATAAGGATAGGGCTTTCGGCCTTTTTATTGGCCGGTATGTTATCGGCACAGGAGCAGGAGAAGAAGTGGTCGTTGCAGGAGTGTATCGACTATGCGAAAGAGCATAACCTTGAAGTGCGTATGCAACAAATCAATGTGCAACAGCAGGAGGTGACATTAAGCACGGCCAAGAGCAAACGTCTGCCGGATCTCTCGGCGAGCGCTTCGCAGGGGTGGAACTTCGGTCGCTCTCCTTCGGGCTATGATAATACGTATAAGAACCAGAACGCTCGCTCGACGAGCTGGTCTCTGTCGACGAACGTTCCTGTTTTCACAGGTTTCCGGATCACGAATGAGGTGGCGGTGGCCAAGTTGAATTTGCAGGCGATGGCCGCCGAGCTGGAAAAAGTAAAGGAGAATATGGAGATATCCATCACTTCGGCTTATTTGCAGGTGCTCTACCAGAAGGAACTGCTGGGCGTTTCGAACGAACAGCTTGCGCTCAGCCGTGAACAGCTTGAGCGCATCAGGAGCATGTACGCGGCAGGGCGTGCCTCGGAAGCGCAGATTTATGAAGTCGAAGCGCAGGTGGCCAATGATGAGTTATCGGTCGTACAGGCAGAATCTGATTTGCAAATCGCGTTGCTAGGGTTGACCCAACTGCTCGAACTGCCCAGCCCCGAAGGATTTGCCGTTGAAGAGCCGGCGGGAGAGGTGGAATTTCTTTTGGCACGCAAGCCGGAGGATATCTATCGTACGGCATTGACGACACGGGCTTCGGTACGTGCGGAAGCATTGCGTCTGCAAAGCAGCGAAAAGAATATCGGGATTGCCCGGAGCGCTTATTATCCGACTCTTTCGTTCGGAGCCGGATATGGCAATAATTACTATTTCGCCGATGGTTTTGATAATCTTTCGTTCTCCGAACAATTGAAGAAGAACCGGAATCAGTATTTGGGCTTCAATTTAAGTGTGCCTATCTTCAGCCGTTGGGCTACGCGTAACGGGGTACGTAGTGCCAAGCTCGGTAAGCGTATGCAGGAATTGCAGCTTGAGAATACGAAGAAAGCCTTGTATAAAGATATTCAACAGGCTTACTACAATGCTGTCGCCGCCGGAGAGAAATACAAGGCTTCGGAGGCGGCTTACGTCTCGGCACGCAAATCGTTCGGCTATATGAATGAGAAGTTTGCCAACGGCCGCGCCACGGTCTATGAGTATAATCAATCCAAAACAAGCATGACGAAGGCCATGTCAAACCGCACGCAGGCCAAGTACGAATATCTGCTGCGTAAAAAGATCATGGAGTTTTACGAAGGAGCCAACTGATCGGCTGCCAGCCTCCTTAATTGCTTGTTCCGGAAGACATATTTCTCGATCTGCCAACAAAAAACAGCAACAGAGCGAGCAATGCCACGCCAGTACCGATGGCCTGAGACAGTCCGATGGGCAAGCCGAAGCATTCGGGCGCCACAAGCAGGTAGGTGGTGCAGACGGCCGTCATGAAAAGCGCAGGAATCAGCGCAACGAAGTATGCCTTACCTTTCTTGGCAAGATAAACCGTCACTGCCCAGAGCGTAAAAACGGCCAATGTCTGATTCGTCCATGCAAAATAGCGCCAAATCATATTGAACCCTCCCGCATCTTTCTGGCTGTAAAGGAGTATGCCGAATGTAACAAGAAAAACCGGAACAGAAATCAGAAGTCGTTTCGCAATAGGCTTCTGGCTGATGTGCGTAAAGTCGGCAATGATCAGTCGAGCCGAACGAAGGGCTGTATCGCCCGATGTGATCGGAGCGGCAATAACCCCAAGCAGCGCGAGTAATCCCCCGAAGGTTCCGAGCCATTCTTTTGTGATCGCATCCACCACAATGGCGGCGTTACTCTCTCCCATACCATTCTCCTGAAAGAAGTACGTCGCTGCGGCCGCCCAAATCAGAGCAATGATCCCTTCGGTAATCATGGCACCGAAGAAGACGGGACGCGCATGTCGCTCGGTACGTATGCAGCGCGCCATCAGCGGACTTTGCGTAGCATGGAAACCGGAAATCGCTCCACAGGCAATGCTGACAAACATGATCGGGAAGATAGGCAACACATCGGCCTGCGGGTTGGTATTGACTAACCCGTCTGTTAGTTCAGGCAAGGCCGGGAAACGTATCAACAAGGCGACGAGAATACCGATCGCCATAAAAATCAACGCAAACGCAAAAAGAGGATAGACTTTTCCGATGATTTTATCGACCGGCAACAACGTAGCCAGAATATAATATACGAAGATAATGCCGATCCAGAAAGTTACGTTCAGATGTTCGGGAGTGAGCTTGGCCAACAGTCCGGCCGGGCCGGCCACAAAAGTGACACCGACAAGAATCATCAGCAGCACCGTAAATCCGCGTGTAAACTGCTTACAACCTTTTCCGAGGTAACGGCCGATGATTTCGGGCAAGCTCTCCCCATCGTGACGGAGCGAGAGCATGGCAGCCATAAAGTCGTGAACCGCTCCGGCAAAGATACTCCCCAGAACGATCCACAGAAAAGAAGCGGTGCCGAACTTCGCTCCCATGATGGCACCGAAGATCGGTCCCAATCCGGCAATATTCAGGAACTGAATCATAAAGATACGCCATGTCGGCATCGGGATATAATCGACACCATCCTCCCTCGTATAAGCCGGTGTGAGACGTTGCGGATCGATCCCGAAGATACGTTCTATTACGGTTCCGTAAATAAAGTACCCGGCAATCAGTGCGGCCAGGCAGCAAAGAAAAGTAATCATGCGAGCAGCCTTTTCACGACCTCGGAGATGGCTCCGCCTTCGGCTTTACCCGATAAGGCTTTCGAAGCAATCCCCATCACCTTACCCATTTCTTTCAATGAAGTCGCACCGACCTCAGCAATGATTTTTTTCACCTCCGCCTCAAGCGCCTCGGGCGACAATTGACTGGGCAGATAACCTTCGAGCGCTTTCACCTGCTCCAACTCTGCTTCTGCAAGGTCGGCACGGTTCTGCTCGGTATAAATGCGAGCGGATTCACGGCCTTGTTTAACTAACTTCTGAAGAATTTTCAACGCCGACTTATCCGTAAGCGTATCATCAGCTCCCGGGGCGGTCTTGGCTTCCAGAAAGTATTTCTTCGCGTTACGAAGGGCTTCCAGTTTGACTTTGTCTTTCGCCAGCATGGCGGCTTTGATATCGTTACTAACCTGATCGAATATACTCATATTGTTTGTTTTAAATTGTTTGTACGTCAATGATTATCCTATTCTAAAGCTGATTTTAGGCTTGCCTGACTGCGGGGCCTGTGTTTCAGGCGTGTGTCCCTGATGTTCTCCGGCATTTTTGTTGCGGGCACGGAGCAATAGCTTCGGGTCGCGACTGTATGTCGGATTCTCTTCCAACAGGGTAATGATCGCATCGTCATCGAGCTCGTTGGCTGTCAGCACGGCAATGCTCGCATGCATGACCTTGTGCGGAACGCGCTTGCTTCCTTGTTTCTTGCCGTAATATTTCTCGATCAGCTCTTTATCACGCTCTTTCGTCCGGAGACGCTCTTCCTCTTCCATGATTTCGGCTTCGGTCATACGTTTGCGCTGACTGTCGTGAATATCTTTGATTTCGGGGATGGATTCCAGATCGAAACCGGTGGCCAGCACCGTGAATTTAACCTTTCCTTTCAGCGACTCGTCAATGGCCGTTCCCCAGATCACTTCGATGTCTTCGCCGAACTGCTTCATAAATTCCGTCATATAGCGAACCTCATCCATCCGCAGCTCGTTGCCGTCCGCCTCCTGAGTGTTGCTGCTGAACGAAATATTAAAGAGGATCTTCTTGGCATTCGAGATATCGTTGTTGTTGAGCAGCGGGGAACGGAGCGCATCCTGAATGGCCTGCTCCAGCCGGCCTTCGCCTTCGCCGTATCCATTGCTGATAAGGGCTACGCCGCCATTCTGCAACGTCGTTTTGACATCGGCAAAGTCGAGGTTGATGACTCCGTCGAGCGTGATGATTTCGGCAATACTCTTGGCCGCGATAGTCAACGTATCGTCCGCTTTTTTAAAAGCGTTCAACATAGTCAGATCGGGGTAGATTTCGTTCAGTCGCTCGTTGTTCACGACGAGCAGTGCATCCACGTTCCGACTGATGGCTTCGACGCCGTTCAAGGCCTGAATGATTTTGGGCGGGCCTTCGAAAAGAAACGGAATCGTGACGATACCGACCGTCAGAATCCCCATATCTTTGGCTATTTGGGCAATCACCGGTGCCGCCCCCGTACCGGTTCCGCCTCCCATTCCGGCGGTGATGAAGACCATTTTCGTGCCGTCGTTCAGCATCGCGTAGATTTCTTCTTCGCTTTCTTTAGCCGCCAGCTCGGCACGCTCCGGATTATTTCCCGCACCAAGCCCTTCGGTCACCGTGCGTCCCAACGCAATCTTAACCGGCACCTCCGAACGCGACAAGGCCTGACTGTCCGTATTGCAAAGCACGAAAGAAACATCATGGATACCCTCCTTATACATGTGCGTGACGGCATTTCCACCGCCACCACCGACGCCGACCACTTTGATGATCTTGCGCGTATCTGTCGGGAGATTGAATTGTAATATCGTATTACTCATAATCGTATGCGTTTATTCTAGTGTTTAATCTTCGTCGAAAAGCCCTTTGGCAAATTTTCCGAATCCGCCCAAAAGGCTGCCTTTCTTTTGTTTTGAAGGTTTCTGCGGAGCCGGTTTCTCTACCACCTCCTCCTCTTCCTGATCCGAGTCGTGATCATCTTCCGTCGCGGGATCGGAGTCAGCCGTTCGTTGTTGGTGAAGGAGTTCGACACAATTTTCCGTCCCCTGTAACAGAACGGCAATCGCACTCATGTAGCGCGGATTGCCTACCATATCGTTTTCGTTTTCGAGCAGTCCTTTTCGAATCGCCGAATAACGAACATCCTGTCTGAAGCGTTCATGTACCATCTCCTGTAAATTCTTCAATGACGAAGCACCGCCGGTAAGTACAATTCCTGCCCCTAATGCGTCCTTCAGACCGTTTTCTTCCAGACGGGCATAGACGTTCTCGACAATCTCTTTGGCACGCGCTTCAACCACGGTATTGATCTCGCTCATATCGATCTCCCGCATGCCGGCTCCTTCTACAGCTCCCAAGGAGACCGTTCCATCCTGTGTCTTATCGGGCATGGCATCGCCATACGTGATTTTCAGCCGCTCCGCTTCGGAGGCTACGAGATGGAGGCTCGTCAGGTCGCGCGTAATGAGATTGCCACCCAACGGAATGACGGACAAATGTTTCAGCGTCCCGTTCTTGTAAACGACCAGAGAAGTAACACCAGCACCGAAGTCGATCACCGCACATCCCAATTCTTTCTCGTCGGGACTTAGCATGGCATCGGCCAGAGCGAGGGGCGATACGATGATGCCGGCCACCGTAATGTGTGCCTGATTCTCGATGCTGTTGATGACAGACTTGCGGATGATGGGCTGTCCGACAATCAGTTTGTATCGCGCTTCAATACGCTTGCAGGGGATACCCACCGGATTGGTTGTACGCTTGTCGTCGAGATAGTATACCGGAGGAGCGATAGCCAGCACATCAAGCATGTCCGGATGATAGCTCCTGCACTGATTGTTCAGGATTCGGATATCTTCTTCCGTCACGAAAGCATCGGCATTGATCGTACGCACTTCGGAATGGTCGATCGAACGAAGAGATTGCCCTCCGATTCCGATATACACCTTCTCAATACGGGAATTGGGGAGTTTATTTTGCAGCTCCAGAATAAGTCGTTTGATCCGAATCGCCGTCTCCGCCACATTGTGGATGCACCCGCGTTGAATGCAGAACGTCGACTCTTTCACCTCATCGGCTACCAGCGTAAAGGTTCCTCCGGCATTTTTCTTCCCGATTATTCCAACCAGATGAGAAGTTCCCAAGTAAATCGCTACAATATAATCTGTCACCATAAGTTTATTTTTTTGTACAAACAATCTGGTTTTTGTATTTCAAATTAATAATCCTGTATTTCTCCCAGCCCACTTTCGGGATGGCCTGCTCATAAAAGAGCTGCAAATGATCCATTTTCTCCCTGAAGTCATCAAAGCTGCCCAGAAATATACGATGATCTCCTACCCGCGGGATCAGCTCTACTTCCTTATTGGGATAAACATAAATCTGCTCGATTTGGTTGTTCCAAAAATCATGTTTCTGCAAAAATAGTGCAAATTTATATAAATCCGTTGTCGCGAACGATTTTTCTATGTTTCCGCTGGCAATCGGGAGGTAAGTTGCATAACGCGGACTGACAGGCATGATGTGTCCGTGTTCATCGATATAATAACTCCCCTGTGTGCTGAAAACGCGTAAAACAGGCGTCTTTTGCGTAACTTCAATGTTGATGTTCCCCGACGGTGTTTTATAGACACTCACTCGGTCGATCAGTTCATTATCGGCTACTTTTCGTTCGATCTTCTCAGTATTGATGTCTCGAAGACGCTGATTGATCGGATAAAGCGAAGTGTTTTTAAGGATGGAAAGCACATCCTTTCTGTCGATAAAATGCCTGTCCGCACTATCTTTAACGACTACCGTGATTTGACGGCACACCCCGTCCTCTTCTTTGCCGTTCATAAGGATAACGGAAAAGACAAGATAGCAAAAGAGCACCACGGCTACGATAACGGACAGGATTTTTTTCATCGGCTTTCCAATATTTGACAGACAGGTTCTACCAGCCGGTCGATATCGCCGGCACCGAGCATCAGAAGTACCTCATACGTACCGTTGGCGATAATGCCCGGCAATTCTTCTTTCGTACAGCATCGTTTGTCGGTAATCGTCACCTTGTCGAGAATCATTTGCGAATTAACCCCCGGAATCGGTTCCTCACGTGCCGGATAAATGTCCAACAAGATCAGTTCGTCGAGGAGCGAAAGACTTGATGCAAACTCGTCGGCGAAATCGCGTGTACGCGTGTACAGGTGAGGCTGAAAAACACCTGTCACTTTGCGCCCGGCATACAGTTCCTTGACAGACGCGATACTGTTCTGTAATTCCTGCGGGTGATGCGCATAGTCATCGATCACCACGATATGTTCTTTTTTCAGACGAATATCGAAACGCCGTTCGACTCCCGCGAAAGATTGCATCGCCGCGCGAATTTCGTCGGGACGAACTCCGTTTAACCAAGCCAGCGCAATGGACAAAAGACTGTTTTCGATATTGACACGCGCCGGAACGCCTAACGAAATATCCGGTATGCGAATGTTCGGCCCTACAAAGTCGAACACGATTTCTCCGTTTCCGATACGGATATGTTCGGCATGAAAATCAGCCGTTTCATCCGATGCGGAATAAGTATAAAGAGTGACGTCGTTTTGGAGACGAGGTGTCAGATCGATTCCCTTTTTTAAGATGAGCGTACCTCCGGGACGGATCAACGAAGTAAATTTCTCAAAACTTTCGCGATAGGCTTCCGGTGTACCGTAAATGTCAAGGTGATCGGGATCGGCCGAAGTGATTCCGGCCATGTAGGGTGTCAGATGATGAAATGAGCGGTCGAACTCATCGGCCTCGATGACCGTCAGGTCACTGTGTTCCGATAGCAGTAGGTTGCTATCGGAATTCTTCAGAATGCCTCCCAAGAAAGCATTGCCGTCGACATGCGACTGCTTCAGCAGATGTGCCGTCATGGACGATACGGTTGTTTTCCCATGTGTGCCGGCGATGCAAATTCCGCGCGCCGAACGAGTAATCAGTCCGAGCAGCTGCGAACGTTTCAAGACTTCGAAGCCGTGCGACCGGAAATATGCAAGCTCACTATGTGTGTCCGGGACAGCAGGAGTATAGACGACGAGAGTTTGCTCGGGCATCCTGAAAGCCTCGGGGATTTGCTCTACATCATCCGTATAATGAATCTCCGCGCCTTCGTCGCAGAGATGTTTCGTCAGTTTTGAAGGAGTGCGGTCATACCCTGCCACCCGGATACCTCTCGCAAGGAAGTAACGAATGAGGGAACTCATGCCGATACCGCCTGCACCGACAAAATAAATGGATTGTATCTGGTCTATCTTCATGATGAATGCTTTTGAATAAGTTTTTCAATTTCGTCGACGATACGTTCCGCGCTGCCGTGCTGTGCGAGTTGCCCGATATGTTCACCGAACGACTGAAGACGTTGCGTATCGGTCATCAGTTCCTTGATGGTGTCGGCCAAGCGAGTACCCGCATCTTTGTCAGGAAGGAGAACAGCGCCTTGTCGATTGACTACGGCTAACGCATTTTTCGTCTGATGGTCTTCCGCGACGTTGGGAGAAGGGATGAGAATGGCCGGCTTCTTGAGCAGACACAACTCCGAGATGGTACCGGCACCGGCCCGTGATACGACGAGATCGGCAGCGGCATAAGCATAGTCCATCCGCGATATAAAGTCGGAATACCAAAGCAGTCCCCGCGTATCTTTCCCGACTAATTGCCGCTTAATATCTTCGTAGTAATATCGTCCGGTTTGCCAAATGAGTTGAATACCGGAAGCGATCAGATCATCCAGACCGTGCAACATGCCGGTATTCATCGTACGTGCTCCAAGGCTTCCACCGATCACCAAGACAGTTGGTTTGGCAGGATCCAACCGGAAAAAGTCAAATGCTTCTTCTCTTTTTTCAAGACCGTGTTCAAGGTCTTTCCGTACCGGGTTACCGGTCAAAACCATCTTTTCCTTGGGGAAGAAACGTTCCATACCTTCATAGGCGACGCATATTTTGGAGGCGCGTTTGCTTAACAGCTTATTCGTGACACCAGCATACGAGTTCTGTTCTTGGATAAGGGTGGGTATGCCTGCAGAAGCTGCCGCCCAAAGCACCGGTCCGCTGGCGTAACCACCGACGCCGATCGCGATGTCGGGACGGAACTCATGAACGATTTTCTTAGCCATCCGAAGGCTTTTAAACAGTTGGCGTACCACTTCGATATTCTTCCACAGATGCGTTCTGTCAAAGCCGCAAATCGGTAACCCGACAATGGGATACCCGGCAGCCGGCACACGCTCCATCTCCATCCGGTTGTCCGCTCCGACAAAGCGTATTTCCGCGTCCGGGTAACGTTGCTTCAACGTGTTGGCAATCGATATGGCCGGGAAAATATGGCCCCCCGTGCCACCTCCGCTGATGATAATTTTATATTTGTTCATGCTCTCTTTGTCCCCCTGTTTGTTCTATCGTTTCGACAGCGAATATAGGATTTTCTCCCGAACTTTCTACATACTCCTCCATGTCCGTTTTTTCTTCGCTCTCTTCCTCCTCCTCTTCTTCCGGTCCCATGCCTGCTCCAAAATGACTTACACTAAGAATAATTCCGATGTAGATACACGTCAGCATGGTCGATGTTCCTCCTCGACTGATCAACGGCAGTGGTTGACCGGTAACGGGAATCAGATTAACGGCAACCGCCATGTTCGTCAAGGCCTGCATAACGATCAGCAACCCGCAACCGATCACCAAATATTTGGGGAACAGCTTTTCGCATCGTCGGGCAATGATTCCGACACGGATCAGCAGCATAATGTACAGCAGTAATACGAAGATCCCGCCGACAACCCCCAATTCCTCGATGATGATGGCAAAGATAAAGTCGGAATAAGCCTGCGGCAGAAAATCCCGCTGCACGCTGCGTCCGGGCATCTTACCGAAGAGACCGCCCCGTGCAATCGCGATCTTGGCATGCGTAACCTGATAATTTTCGTCGGTGATTACATACGTTTTATCCGTCTGTGCTTTCTCAGCCTCTTCCCTATCATCGGCATGTTTAATCAGACGATTGCTCCACGTTTCCAAGCGTGGTAAGAATCTTTCGACCGTTTTCGGTGCGATGGTTGCAACCGCGATAAGCACTACGCCTCCCAGAAGTAAATATAACAATAATTTCCCGATTCTAACAAGCGAGATCTGTCCGATAAACATCAGCAGCAGACACACCATACCCAGCAGAAAAGCGGTTGAGAAATTGTAGAGAAGAATCAGAAAGCAAACGATGCCTACTCCGGCAACAATCCATTGGAAGATCGCCTTCTCGGAAAATTTACCGCGCTTGCTAAGCAGAAAAGCCACATAAACGATGCAGGCGAGCTTCCCGAATTCGGACGGCTGAAACTGAACGCCAAAGATCTCCAGCCACCGTGAAGCGTCGTTGGCGCTGACCCCGATGATGGGAGTAACCGCCAGCATCAGGATGGAAAGGGGCATTAGCAGAATCGCAAGAGAAAAGTACTTGTAATGAATACGTACCATGCCCAGAATCATCAAGAAGCCTGCCAGGAGAAAAGAGGCGTGCCTCACGATCGGAATCCAAATGTTCGACGTTTTATATGCGAGTGTACTCGTCGCGCTGAACACTTCGACGAGCGAGAAGCAACAGAGCAGCAGGAAAATAATCCATACCGATGTGTCGCCCTGAAACACTTTTTTAGTCAAATTCGTTTGCGCCATCCTGCTTGACGAATTACAAGTTACGTACACACTTCTTGAACTGATCGCCGCGATCCTCGTAATTATCGAACAAATCGAAGCTGGCACAGCACGGCGAGAGCAGTACGGTATCACCTTTCTCGGCTAAGCGGTAAGCCTTGTTAACAGCCTCTTCCATCGATCCGGCATCCTCGATCCGGGCGATTTTCCCATCGAAAAAGGCGTGCAGCTTCTGATTGTCTACTCCCAGAAAAATCAATGCACGTACCTTCTTTAATACGAGCGATTCAATCTCGGAATAATCGTTGCCTTTATCCGTACCTCCCAGAATAAGCACCATCTTGGTATTGATACTCTGTAAGGCATACCAGCACGAGTTGACGTTCGTCGCTTTCGAGTCGTTGATGTAATCGACGCCCCGTATACGTGCAACCATCTCCAGACGATGCGCCACTCCGGGAAAACCACTGAGGGATGCTCTGATCTTCTCGTCGCGGATGTCCAGAATCTTCGCGGCTATGCCGGCAGCCATCGTATTATAAAGATTGTGCGTGCCTCTGAGGGCAATTGCTTCTTGATCCATTGTGAATGTTCCGTTTAACGTTTGGATTATCATTTGTTTTTCTTTGATATAGCCTTTCAGCTCCGGATGAAACGTATCGGAGAACGGATACGTTGTCGCCTTCGGACGATGCCGCTCCATTTCCTTTCGGATGATGGGGTCATCATTCCAATAAATAAACGCATCTTTCTCTGTCTGATTGCGGAGAATACGAAATTTAGCATCGACATAGTTCTGCATACAATGCCGATAGCGATCCAGATGGTCGGGCGTGATGTTCAGCAATACCGCAATATCGGCCTTGAACTCGTACATATTATCCAACTGGAAACTGCTCAGTTCTATGACATAATACGCATGTGGCGATTCAGCTACCTGAAACGCCAGACTGTTCCCCACATTCCCTGCTAATCCTACGTCCAGCCCCGCTTCTTTGAGGATATGGTACGTAAGTAAGGTCGTTGTCGTTTTGCCGTTACTTCCGGTGATACAGATCATCGTCGCATCGGTATAACGCCCGGCAAATTCGATTTCGGAAATGATCGGAATACCTTTCTCTATCGCTTTTCTCACGATCGGTGCCTCATCCGGAATGCCGGGACTCTTAATGATCTCGTCTGCGTCCAGAATTGCCGATTCGGTATGTCCGCTCTCTTCCCAGAGAATCCCACGTTCATCCATGATTTGCTTATATTTCGGCAGGATGCTTCCGTGGTCCGAGACGAACACATCAAAGCCTTTCGCTTTGGCCAGCACCGAAGCGCCCGCTCCACTCTCTCCCGCTCCCAATATTACCATTCGCTTTTTCATAATCACCTTAATTTTAAAGTGATGATAGCGACAGCAGCCAAAATAATTCCGATGAGCCAGAACCGGACGACGATTTTGGACTCGGGAATGACATTATACGGCTTTTGTATCAGCGCTTGTATACCGCTTTTCCCCGGTTTCTGGAAATGATGATGCAACGGAGTCATCTTAAACACTCGCCGCCCTTCGCTGTATCGCTTTTTCGTATACTTAAAATAGGCAACCTGAATCATGACCGAAAGCGTTTCGGCGAAGAACACGCCGCAAAGAATCGGGATAAGCAACTCCTTATGAATGATGATCGCAAAGACCGCGATGATCCCCCCCAAAGTTAAGCTTCCCGTATCTCCCATAAATACCTGAGCCGGGAAAGCATTGTACCAAAGAAAGCCGATCGTCGCTCCGATAAAGGCCGAAGCAAAGATTACCAATTCCTCTGCTCCGGGGATAAACATGATATTCAGGAACGAGGCAAACTCGAAATGTGAAGACGTATACGCCAATATACCAAGCGCCACCCCGATGATGGCGGAACTACCGGCAGCTAGGCCATCGAGACCGTCGGTCAGGTTCGTACCGTTCGAAACAGCCGTCACGACAAAGATGGTAATCAGGATAAAAATGATCCATGTCACTTCCGTTTTGTAATCTCCGGCCCACTCTGCCAAAACCGCATAATCGAAATTGTTGTTTTTAACAAATGGAATGGTCGTCTGGGTCGATTTGATCATATCGGGGTGAAACCGTACTTCTTCGAGGGTGTTTTCCGAAGCACTGCGTATCTCCATATTCTCACGGATCACCGCGTCAGGACTGAAATAGAGCGTCAGTCCGACGATCAGCCCCAGACCGACTTGCGCAACGATCTTGAACCGCCCGTGCAGTCCTTCCTTATCTTTTTTGAAGACTTTGATGTAATCGTCGGCGAAGCCTAAGGCCCCCAGCCACACCGTCGTGATCAGCATAATAATGAGATAGATATTATTAAGCCGTGCAAACAGCAGGATCGGAATAATGATGGCAATGATGATGATAATCCCTCCCATCGTCGGGGTACCTTTTTTGCTCATCTGCCCTTCAAGACCGAGGTCGCGAACAACCTCTCCGATTTGCAGTTTTTGTAATTTGTCGATGATTCGGCGTCCGATAGTTGTCGAGATGAACAAGGCCAGAATAAATGCCATCACGGAGCGGAACGAAACATATTTGAATACGCCGGCTCCGGGGATATCAAGTTGATCGAGATAGTTAAACAGTTCGTAAAGCATGGTGATATTATGGATGTTGAGTTGCAAAAATCGTTCGTAAAATCTCGCGATCGTCGAAGTGATGTTTTATTCCGTTGATTTCCTGATAGTCCTCATGACCTTTGCCGGCTACCAGAATCACATCGCCTTTCTTCGCTAAACAAGTGGCGGTTTTGATTGCCTGCTTGCGATCGGTAATGCAAAGCGTACGTTCCGTATCGCCGGGAGATAGTCCTGCCAGCATCTCTTCGATGATGGCTTCCGGATCTTCAAAACGCGGATTATCGGAGGTCAGAATCAGTTGGTCGCTAAGTTTCGCAGCTTCTTTGGCCATCAGCGGGCGTTTGCCTTTGTCCCGGTTTCCTCCGGCGCCAACGACCGTAATGACGCGTCCGTTACCGCGTAGTACATCATGGATACTGTTCAATACATTGGTCAAAGCATCCGGCGTGTGCGCATAGTCGACAATCGCCGTATATTCGAGGGGGGAAGGGATCGTCTCGAAACGTCCAGTGACGGAGCGCAGATCACTCAGCACAACGAGCACCGTCTCCGGGTCTTGTCCCAAACTGACGGCTGTACCGTAAACGGCCAGCAGATTCGAGGCATTGAAACGGCCGACAAAATGAACGGAGATCTCCTTACCGTTAATCAAAAGTTCTGTCCCTTCGAAATGCGTCTCCAGTATTTTCCCTTTGAAATCGGCGACGGTTTGCAACGAGTAAGTCCGTTTCGTTGCGGCCGTATTTTGCAGCATCACCATCCCCGATTTCTCGTCGGCATTCGTTAAGGCGAAGGCGGTGGCCGGCAGGTCATCGAAAAATCTTTTTTTCGCTTTCAGATAATGCTCAACCGTTTTATGATAATCCAAATGATCGCGGGAGAGGTTTGTAAAAATACCACCTCGATATGTCAGTCCACTGATACGTTGCTGATCGATAGCATGTGAACTCACCTCCATGAACACATAGGTACATCCGGCCTTGGCCATCTGTGCGACGAGTGCATGCAGTGTCACGGCATCGGGAGTGGTGTGATCTGTCGGTATCGCTTTGTCGCCGATATAGTTGCATACCGTAGAGATCAGTCCACATTTATATCCTAAGCGGCCGAATAAATGATAAAGCAACGTGGCAACAGTTGTTTTTCCGTTTGTTCCGGTTATCCCGATCAATGTCAGCTTCGACGACGGATGATCATACCATGTATCCAGCATTTGCCCCAAAGCAGCCGCCGTATCGGAAACAACAACAAACGGGAGGTTATACCCCTCCACGCTATCCGGGATTTTCTCGCAGACAACCGCCGCCGCTCCTTTTTCAATAGCCTTTCCGATATAATCGTGCCCGTCAACGGTCGTTCCGCTGACAGCGACAAAGAGCATGCCTTCGCTTATTTGGCGCGAGTCGGAATGAATGCCCGATACTTCGCAAGCGTCATCGCCGTGAACGCGCTTTATCGGTAAATTCTTTATTAATGTGTTTAATTTCATTGTTCTGTTTCTTTAATCTTTTAACACGATTTCGACGGTTTGTCCTTTCACGATCCGCTGACCGGGTGCGACAGACTGCGAAACCACTTGGCCTCTGCCCGAAAGACTGACGCGAAGTCCCGATTTCTCCAATGCATATACGGCATCTCTGGCTCCCATGCCTACGACGTAGGGTACCAATCCCTTGCGATGCGTCAGTTCTCTCACCCGAAGCGTATCTTTTCCTGTACTACGCGCGTAAACAGCATATTCGGAAGCGATTCGCTTCGACGAGGCATTGATATCCAGTTCTTCTATCACATACTTCGCGGCTCGTGCATCACCGTTCTTCACGGCGGGTATCGCCACACTGCCTGCCTCTTTTGCGATGGTACGGAGGTTCAATGTAATCTGATGCGAATACGTTTTCTCCGCAATTTCTTTGAAGACCGTGCCGGCCATCAACCCGCCCGAAGGCGATCCGTTACGCGGTCGCGAGACGACGACAATACACGAATATTTCGGGTTTTCGTAAGGAAAATATCCACAGAACGACACATTATGCGCCGCACTCGACGCGGCAATCTGTGCCGTACCTGTTTTTCCTGCAATGGTTACTACATCTGACTTGGCGGGTTTGCCTGTACCGTCACGACGTCCGTCAGGATCTTTGTAGTTCACCACGTTATAAAGCATCTCCTGTATTATTTTCAGGGTACGGGAAGAGCAGACAGACGAACGAATGACTTCGGTCGAGAAAGATTGGACTTCTTTGCCGTTATGGGTAATGCTCTTCACAAACATGGGGCGCACCATCTTACCGTCGTTCGCAATGGCGTTGAAAAAAGTCAAGGTGTTGATCGGCGGGATTTGAACTTCGTAACCGAACGACATCCATGGCAAAGTCAGTCTCGACCAGTTCCGGCTTTCCGGTGTACGTATCTTGGCACGTCCCGCTCCCGGTATCTCTAAACGGAGATCGGCATCTACTCCGGTTCGTTTAAGGCCATCCGTGAATTTTTTCGGATGACTGCCGTAGCCTTTCAATACGATTTTAGCGACCCCCACATTGGAAGAGTACCAGATGCTTTGAGCCGCCGTAATCGTTCCGTATCCTCCTCGATGGGCATTATGATCCCTGATGGTACGTCCGCTGACGGTGTAAGTCCCGTTTCCGACATCAATCGGCGTTTCGGGAGTGCATATCTCGTCTTCGATGGCGACCATCATGGCAGCCACCTTGAAAGTCGATCCGGGTTCGATTTCATCGGCCACGGCATGGTTTTTCGTCTCGGTATAGACACCGGGACGTACACGTTCCATATTCGATATGGCCTTGATCTCACCGGTCTGCACCTCCATAACCACAGCGATTCCGGAGGCGGCATCAAGCTCTTTCAGTTTATTCACCAAGGCTTTTTCGGTCAAATCTTGTATATGCGTGTCGATGGTTGTTTGGATATCAAACCCATCGACGGGTTCCTCCGCAATCACGTTTGTCCACCGGCCACCTACCCGCATCACGGAGTTATAGCCTGCCTGACCGTGCAGCAACGTATCGTATTCCAACTCCAACCCATTTTTACCTTTCGAGAGTCCGCCTGTCTCAATTTCGTTGTAAATGTCGCCGATGGTGCGCGAAGCTAAAGTACCGAACAGTTTCTGTCGTTGTACCATTTCTTTTTCGTAGAGTCCGCTCACGTTCCGGCCAAAGCGGAAAAACGGATACTGACGGATTTCTTTCAAATCAATGTATGAAATGCGCCCTTCGTACACGGGATATTGTCGGCTTTTCGACTTGAGTCCACGTAGCAAATGTGCCTTATATCCTGCGGCCGAACGATTCTTAAGCTTTCGGGAAAGATAATAGGAAAGCGAATCGATACCGTTTCGACGGGAGTGCATGAAAGTGTCGAGATTGGCTTTGGACTTTGTTGAACCTTTCTGAAATCCGCTGGCCTGAAAGTCCATGTATAGATAGTACCGGGGTACACTGGTTGCTAACAACTTGCCGTCGGCCGAATAGATATTTCCACGGTTAGGGTTCACTAACCGGTTAGGTTTTTTCTGGCTCTCGGCCACTTTGTTCCATTTGTCTTTTTCGACAAAAGCGACTTTGAAAGTAAAGAAAAGAATCCCGATTACTACCGGCAAAAGCAGCAATACGACAATCAGGTAACGTGTCAGAACATGTCCGTCGCCCGACTCTTTTTCTTCCATTTCTTCTTTTTCAGACCTCGCCATACTATAACTTTTATTTCTGTATGATGTAAGGAGGTGTCTGAGGACTTTCCAGATCCAGCCCCCTTTCTTTTACCAACAATTCAATCTGCGACAGACGATTGTTTCCTGTCAACTGTCCCGAAATAGCCAACGATTCGTATTTCACATCTTTCAGCTCCTGCTGCAACTTATCGATTTCGCGCAGTTTCAGCAAACACGTATAGCGATTGCTGATAAATACAAACATCAAACCGACGATTAGTACGATCAGTTTCGTATGCCTGACAATGAAATCTTCTTTCAGAATACCTCCTCCCAGAATATAGAGCGGAGATAACTGCCGTTTTTTTTTCGGATTTATTTTGTTTGTTTCACTCATGTCATGTTATTTTTTCTGCGATCCGTAATTTCGCGCTCCGAGCACGAGGATTCCTGTCGATTTCCGCCTCCGAAGGTGTGATCACTTTATTATTTATCAAACGGAAAGGACTTAGCCGGTTGCCGAAAAAATCCTGTTTGTTCTCCCCCTCGAAATTGCCACTCCGCATAAAATGCTTCACCAGCCGATCTTCGAGCGAATGGTACGTGATAACAACCAGTCGCCCGCCCGGCTTCAGAACTTTCAAGGCCTGCTGCAACATCTCCCGCAAAGCATTCATTTCATCGTTCACCTCGATACGTAGGGCTTGAAAGACCTGTGCCAAAAACTTTTTCTCTTTTTCTTTACGAACGAATGGCTGTAACCGCTCGAGCAATGTCTGGCTTGACACGATCGGTTGCTCGCTACGTGATCGAACCAAAAGTGAGGCTATTTTTCGCGCCTCCTTCAACTCCCCGTAATGATACAGCAGATCGCTTAGTTTTTCTTCCGGATACGTATTGAGAACATCAAAAGCCGTTTGTCCCGCACGATTGTTCATCCGCATGTCCAAAGCCTGATCGAAGCGAAAAGAAAACCCCCGCGCCTCGTTGTCGAAGTGATGGGACGATACGCCGAGGTCAGCCAAAAGTCCATCGATCTGTGATACGCCGTGATAACGAAGGAAGTTGGACAAATAACGGAAATTACTGCGAACAAAAACAAAACGACGGTCGTCCGGAATATTCGCTTCCGCATCGGCATCCTGATCAAACCCGTAAAGTCTTCCTTCCTCACCCAGACGGCTCAGAATACCACGACTGTGCCCGCCGCCTCCGAAAGTGACATCGACATAAACACCCGAAGGCCGAACGGCTAAGCCGTCCAGACTTTCATCGAACAAAGCCGGGATATGATAAATGCTTTCTTTTTTGTTCATTCTCAATGTCTTTTCGCAAGCGATCAATTTGCAAACACTCTTAACAAGCCGTAAAAGTACACATTCTCAAGAATTTGCTAACCGTTTGAGAAGGAAAGTTTTCAACAACCCCATTTTTCTCCGGTAAGTAGTTTCGCAGAATGACGTCGTCGTACCGATTTCAAGGCTTTTTCCGCGGAAACGACACACGTTGCCGCCGCAGAACATATACTCCCAGATACTTTCGGAAGTTTCACATAACCATTCAACCCATAACGACACGCCTGCAACGTCGACATCTTACTTCCTCATCAGAAGAAGAACACAAAAAAACAGCGAAAAAGTGCTTTTATAAGCGGCATCTGCTTATCTTTGTCGGTCGATGGAAGCACAAACACCAATCATCGATGTGCGCCGCGTCTTACGTGAGAAAGCGCCCCGAACTTCGAAAAAAATTCCTGCATGTGTCGTGAATTATCTGATTCGCACGATTCATCAGGACGAATTGAACTGTATCCTCAAACGCTACGCCGCCCTCGACGGTGTGGCTTTCATGGATGCGCTGATCCGCGAATTCGATCTGACCATGCGCCTCATCGGCGAAGAGCATCTGCCGTCACCGGAAGGACGATACCTCTTCGTGTCGAACCATCCGTTAGGCGGGCTGGACGGCATTTGTCTGACAGCGCTGCTGGGCAAACGATATGGAGAGCAGATCCGTTGCCTCGTCAACGACCTGCTCCTGTTTATCCCGAACCTGCGCTCTATTTTTATCCCGATCAACAAGCACGGCGCCCAAACGAAAGAAGCCGCTTTACGACTCGATGAGGCTTTCACCTCCGACCGTCAGATACTCACTTTCCCGGCCGGCCTCTGTTCACGCAAACAAAACGGACGTATCGAAGACACGGAATGGAAAAAATCCTTCGTGCGAAACGCCGTTAAATACCATCGAGACGTAGTCCCCGTTTTCTTCGAAGGGCGTAACTCCGACTTCTTCTATCGTCTGGCACGTATCCGCAAGCGACTGGGCATGAAAATGAATCTTGAAATGCTTTATTTGCCCGACGAAATGTTTCGGAACAAACATCAAACATTTCATGTTTATATAGGAAAACCAATCCCCTGGCAAACGTTCGACGGGAGTAAGAAACCCGCTGAATGGGCTGAATGGGTCAAACAGAAAGTCTATCAGTTGAGCGAAAAATAAACGTATGCAGAAAATTATCCGGCCGGTCGAAACGGCCTTGCTGAAAAAAGAATTGACTCCGGAGAAACGATTGCGGCGGACGAATAAATCGGACAACGAAATCTATATCGTGACGGCACATGACTCTCCGAACATCATGCGCGAAATCGGACGTCAACGCGAAATCGCTTTTCGTCATTACGGCGGAGGTACGGGAAAATCGGCTGATATCGACGAGTTTGACACCATGGAACATGGCTACCGCCAACTGATTGTTTGGAGCCCGGAAGACGAGCAAATACTGGGGGGCTATCGTTTTCTCTTCGGGTCGGATGTACAATACGATACGGCGGGAAAACCCATTCTGGCTACGGCACATCTGTTTCATTTTTCGAAACGTTTTTTGGCCGATTACCTGCCTTATACGGTTGAACTGGGACGCTCGTTCGTTTCGCTCGATTATCAGGCAACGCTCGGACGAACCAAAGGGATTTTTGTTCTCGATAACTTGTGGGACGGATTAGGCGCATTGACCGTCATCGATCCGGCCATGAAATATTTCTATGGAAAAGTCACGATGTACACGACCTACAACGTCGAAGCGCGAGATATGATTCTATACTTTCTCCGCCTGCATTTCCCTGACCCCGACCAATTGGTTGAGCCGATCTCCCCCCTACAGACGGGAATGGACGAAGAAAAAATGAAGCAACTTTTCTGCCACGATCATTTCAAAGACAACCTCAGAGTGTTAAATCACGAAGTGAGGAAATACGGTATCAATGTCCCTCCCTTAGTCAGTGCGTATATGAGCCTTTCGCCTAAGATGCGCACGTTCGGCACAGCCATCAACCGCGAGTTCGGCAATGTCGAAGAAACAGGCATCCTGATTGCCACCGACGAGATTCTGGAAGAAAAGAAAAAGCGTCATATCGAAACATATCTGAACGAAATGACAAGCCGTAATACTCAACAAAATTCGATTTCGGATACGGATTGAGGGCCATTTCGTCCTCCATTGATAAGAAAATATCTTAAGGAAGCGATCCTTCATCTTAAGGAAACGATCCTTAACCTTAAGGAAGCGTTCCTTCATCTTAAGGAAGCCATCCTTAACCTTAAGGAGATGTTCCTTCATCTTAAGGAAACGATCCTTAACCTTAAGGAAGTGTTCCTTCATCTTAAGGAGACGATCCTTAACCTTAAGGAAGCGTTCCTTTATCTTAAGGGCGTGTAAAAACGAAATGTTCTTACACACCGTCCTCAAGAATACGTTTTAAAACGGCTCCGGAATTTTATCGATACGCCGCTGATGGCGTCCGCCGTCGAATGAAGTCGAGAAAAAGATATCGGCCATGGCTTTGGCTTCGTCGGGAGTGATGAAGCGTGCCGGCAACACCAGAATATTGGCATCGTTGTGCGCGCGCGTCAGCCGTGCCATCTCGTTGTTCCAGCTAATGGCCGCCCGAATCCCCTGATGCTTGTTCAATGCCATGGCAATTCCGTTGCCCGTACCACAGAGTGCTATCCCACGATCTACCTGCGCCGCTTCGACCGCTCTGGCCAGCAAATGCGCAAAGTCGGGATAGTCGCAACTCTCTTCCGAATGAGTTCCAAAGTCGTGACACGTATATCCTTTAGCTTCCATGTAATCCAACAATGTGTTTTTAAGGACAAACCCCGCATGGTCGCTTGCAAATCCGATCGTTTTTGTCTCCATCTTACGACTTTACTTGTTCAGCATCTTTTTCACCAACCGACACACGTTTTCACCCGTATAGCCCAGTTTTTTGTCGAGCACCTTATACGGTGCCGAGTAACCGAATTCGGGTAATCCGTGAATAACTCCGTTATCGCCTACCAATCCTTGTAATGTAACGGGCAATCCCGAAGTAAGACCGAATCGTCTAACTCCTTTGGGTAGGACATGCTCTTGGTAATCGGCCTTCTGTTCGCGAAACAGTCCTTCGGACGGCACCGACACAACCCGCGTTTTAACACCCGCTTTCGTTAGTTTAGCCGCCCCCTCGACAAGGGTAGCGACTTCCGATCCGCTGGCCAGCATCACCACGTCGGGCTTACCTTCGCAGTCGCTGACAATATATCCGCCTTTCACTATCTGGCGGGCTTCTTTACGACGATTACCGCTTGCGGCCGGCAGGTTGACGATATCCTGACGAGAGAGCACGAGCGCGGTCGGACGATTTTCTTCGAGAGCGATCTTCCACGCGTAGATTGTTTCTTCCGCATCGGCCGGACGCAAAACAACCATCGAGCGTTTGCCCTTGTGATTGTGCAGATGCTCCAATAGGCGCAGTTGGGCTTCGTGCTCAACCGGTTGATGAGTCGGTCCGTCTTCGCCGACACGGAACGAGTCGTGCGTCCATACATAAATGACATGCAGTCGCATCAACGCCGCCAACCGAACGGCAGGCTTCATATAATCCGAGAAGACAAAGAACGTACCGCAAACGGGGATGATGCCGCCATGCAGCGCCATGCCGTTCATGATGCAGGCCATGGTCAATTCACTGACTCCCATCTGCAAAAATTGTCCGGAGAAATCTCCTTTCCGGAAAGCATGCGTATGCTTCAGAAATCCGTCGGTCTTGTCCGAATTACTCAGGTCGGCCGATGCCACAACCATATTTTCAACTTGCTGCGCATAGAGCCCCAGCATCGTAGATGATGCGGCACGCGTCGCAATATGTTCTTTCATCTTAATCGATGAATAGTTGATCTTCGCGAGCTTTCCGCTAAGGAAAAGGTCTAATTTAGCCGATAATTCCGGATGGCCTTTGCGGAATTTTTCTTCGTTCTTTTGCTGTGCCAAAAACCATGTGCGAAGCGCTTTCTTCCGATCGGCATACATTTTTTGCACTTCGGGAAAGATCGCGAACGGCTTCTTGGGGTCACCGCCAAGATTTCTGATCGTCGCATCGATGTCGGCGCCGGCAGCCGAGAGTGGCTGACCGTGAGTCGATACTTTGTCTTCATAGCTTGCTCCCTTAGCATCGACTGCCCCTTTACCCATTACCGTACGACCGATAATCAGCGTCGGACGTTCCTTCTCCTTATTCGCCGCTTGCAATGCTTCGCGAATTTCTTCGACCGAACATCCGTCGATAGAGAGGACATTCCAATTCCATGCCCGATATTTGGCGGCAATATCTTCCGAAGTCACTTCGTCGACTTTGGTCGAGAGCTGGATATTGTTTGCGTCATAATACATGATAAAGTTATGCAGTCCGAGATGCCCGGCTACTCGCCCTACCCCCTGCGAGACTTCTTCCTGAATACCGCCGTCGGAAATATAGACGTACGTTTTGTGAGCCATCCACTCACCGAAGCGCGCCGTCATAAAACGTTCGGCAATCGCTGCACCGAGCGCCATCGCATGGCCTTGACCGAGTGGGCCGGAGGTGTTCTCAATGCCGTGAAGCACATCTACTTCGGGATGACCGGGAGTCTGGCTCCCCCATTGGCGAAAATTTTCCAGTTCTGCGGCAGGCATCAATCCCGCCAACGCCAGAACCCCATACAGCATGGGCGACATGTGTCCGGGATCGAGGAAAAACCGGTCACGATAGGGATAATCCGGCTGATCCGGATTATAATTAAGAAACTCGGCGAAGAGTACGTTTACGAAATCGGCTCCGCCCATTGCACCTCCGGGATGTCCGGACTTTGCTTTTTCTACCATCGATGCGGCAAGAATACGGATGTTGTCCGCCGCACGGTTCATGTTTTTAATTTCGTTCATTATCCTTTGGTCGATTAGTTATGAAGAACTGCATGGCAAAGGTAGATGATTTTTATCAGAAATACTAATCGGCATGTCCTTCACCTTTCCACAGCGAACATATTTTCCTGCTTCATGTCCGATAAAGAAAAATTTTAATCCTCAAAGAGTATCCGTATAGCGCTCTCTTTAACACGAAATCGTTATCATCTCCGGAGAGGTCCGGAAACAATTTTCCCCGCCAATCACACCCGATTGATCAAACAGGTTCATGGCGGGGATTTTTTCAGCCGGTTGCGAAAAGGTGTGTCAAAACACAATGTTATGACACACCGCCAAGCAAGCCGTATCGAAGCTTATGCGAGCTTCACGTTACGCATGTCTCCGCTTTTCGCAAACTCTTTGTGGAACGCGAAGCAACAATCGAGATTCTGTTGCGTATGTCCTTTGATGCCCATGTTGAGGTATTCGTTCAGCAATGGACGATAGTCGGGATGTACGCAGTTGTCGATGATTTCGTGCGCACGCTGTATCGGTGACTTGCCGCGCAAATCGGCCACTCCGTATTCGGAAATAATAATCTTCACAGAGTGTTCGCTATGATCAAGGTGCGAAACCATCGGAACGAAAGCGCTGATTTTTCCGTCTTTCGCTGTCGAGGGCGTGGTAAAGATCGAAAGATATGCCGAGCGCGTGAAGTCTCCCGAGCCGCCGATTCCGTTCATCATCTTCGTGCCCAATACGTGAGTCGAGTTAATGTTGCCGAAGATATCGGCTTCGAGCGCGGTATTGATCGTGATCAATCCCATACGGCGCACAAGTTCGGGATTGTTCGAAATTTCTTCGGGACGAAGCAGAAGCTTATCTTTGAAGAAGTCGAGGCGCGAATAGATTTCTTTCATAGCCTCCCGGCTGACACTCAACGAACAGCCGCTTGCGAACTTGACACGTCCTTCCTCCATCAACTTGATGACGGCATCCTGAATCACCTCCGTATAAATATTGAATGCGGGTATTTCCTTATTCTCGCCCATGCATCCGAGTACGGCGTTGGCCACATTTCCCACACCGCTCTGCAAGGGCAGGAACGATGCCGGAATACGTCCGGCTTTCATTTCGTTTACTAAGAAGTTCGACACGTTACGTCCGATGGCCAATGTCACGTCATCGAGCGGAGCAAAGGTGCTTCCGTCCGGCTCGTTATTCGTTTCGACAATCCCGATGATCTTTTTCGGATCGACCTTGACATAGGGCTTACCGATGCGATCGGACGGTTGATAGATCGGAATTTCGCGGCGTAGCGGCGGATCGGCCGGCTCGTAAATGTCATGCATTCCGCGAATTTCTTTCGGATGAAACCGGTTCAGCTCAATCAGAATTTTATCGGCCAAGCGACAGATCGTTGGAACAATTCCTACGCCCTCCGTCGGGATAATTTCACCATCTTCCGTCACTTCGGCAGCCTCTACGACAGCCACGTCTACTTTGCCTAAAAAACCGTAACGCAACGACTGTGCCAACTCGGAAAGGTGCATATCGAAATACTGAGCGCCGCCGGCATTAAGCAGCGCGCGCATATCCTTATTCGACTGGTAAGGGGTACGGAATTTAACGGCCTGGGCACGCGCCAATGCTCCGTCGAGGTGGTCGCCGGTCGATGCGCCGGTAAACATACCGATTTGAAAAGGATTTCCTTTACGATGCTCTTCTTCCGCTCTTTTAGCAATGGCTTCCGGAATAACTTTCGGACAGCCCGCGGGCGTAAATCCGCTGAATCCGACGTTGTCGTCGTTGTTTACATACGAGGCAGCCTCTTCGGCCGTGATGAATTTAAATGACATGATATTCTTCTACTATTTATTGGGTTAATGTTCTTATGGGGGCAAAGATAGCAATAATATCAAACCGAGGCAATGATTTGGAGGATTTCTTCCGCCGTGTGCGCCACATGCTGTGCGCCACATGCATTCAACTCGCTAAGAGGACGGAATCCCCATGTTACGCCCACCGACGTCACACCGGCGTTTTCAGCAGTCTGCATATCCACACCCGAATCACCCACATAGAGCGTCTCGGCTACCGACCGACCGGTAATTTTCAAAATATTGCGCACGATGGTCGGGTCGGGCTTGACCGGCACCCCTTGACGTTGACCGAAGACAGCAGCAAAACGAATCTCCGGGAAATAAGCGCGCACAAGCTTTTCCGTTGCTCGCTGATACTTGTTCGACGCTACCGAGAGTACAATTCCTTCGGTCTGTAACGCAGCGAGGAGATCGGAAACTCCATCGTACGGACGCGTGTAGTCGGCATTATGCTCATCGTAATAAGGAAGAAAAACTTCACGGACACGCAGAATGTTATCCTGTGTTCGCTCATCTTCGGGCAAGGCACGCTCAAACAGCTTGTTGATGCCGTTCCCGACAAAATATTTGTAGGCTTCGACAGGATGGGTCGGAAAGCCCGTCTGTTCGAGGGCATGATTCGTACTGTGCGCAAGGTCTGCAATCGTATCGAGCAATGTGCCGTCGAGATCGAATATAACGGATTGAATTTGTTTCATAAATGTTGTTGCTGATTTTTTTATCGGGCAAAGATACAAGGTGATTTTTTAACTACTCCTTTCGTCATGCGCTTTGATCAGGGCAATCGGGTCAAATGCCTTTGTTTGAATTGAACATGGCCTTTTTTAAACGCAAAGGTCTCCATTCATACAGAAAACAAAAAGACGGAGGAGAGCAGGATAATACAGTGAATAGTGACTGCTGAAAGCAGACCACCGACCGCTAAATGACGGCAGAATTCGGGTTTATGCCTGTTTCTCCGCAGGAAGATCGGTCGGTTTCTTTTTCTTGACTTTCAGGTGGTCGAACCCTTGGCCATAAACCCCGATGACGGCACTCTGCGAAATGAATGCGTGGGGGTCGATGTCGTTGATAATACGGAAGATGGTTGTCGATTGCCGTTTCTTGGCCAGCACGAACATCATCTTTTGCGGCTGTCCGGTGTACATCCCGACGGTATCGATCACCGTCACCCCGCGATGCATCGCATTGATGGCGCGGCCGATTTCTTCGTATCGTTTGGAGATGATAAAAAACTGCACGGACTGACGTGCGCTGTTGACGATCTGATCGAGCATAAAGCTGCATACATATAGCGTTACGAAACCGTAAACCACTTTTTCCCAATCTTTCAGCACAAAATAACTGGATGTAATAATGATCGTGTCGCAGATCATCATCACCCGCCCCAATGTAATGTCTCTGTATTTGTTGATGATGGCGGCCACAATATCCGTTCCTCCCGCGCTGCCGTTAGCCGAGAAAGCGATACCCAACCCGCATCCGCAGAACGAGGCGCCCAGCACGCAGGCCATAAAAGGCTGATCTTGCAATAATCTCATGCCCTGAGTCAACGCCTGTACGACCGTCAAAGCAGACGTCAGCATAAAAACGCCGTAAACCGTCTTGATACTGAACTTCCATCCCAGAATTTTAATCGAAAGCAATAATAAAAAGATATTTACTCCGAAATACACATACTGTACTTTCAGTCCGGTAGCAAAATAGACGATGGAGGCAATACCGGGCACGCCGCCCGTCACGATATCGTTCGGGAGTAGGAACACCGTCCATCCGATGCTGTAAAGCACCATCCCCAAAGCAATCATTAGATAGTCTTGCACTTCTCTGGCTATCACCTGATTCGATCTTATCGACGTAATAGGATTCATGTTGATGTTTTTCTTAAATGGCTGCAAAATTAGCAAAGATTCGCAAACCGCCTGCGAAAAATGAAAAGTTTACTCCGCGCGCAGTATGCAGGCTTCATAATGACCTGTTCTTTGGTTTTGAATATCCGATTTTTTTAGTTCGGCATCGGACCTTTTTGCTTCGACATCGGACCTTTTTGCTTCGACATCGAACCTTTTTGCTTCGGCATCGGACCTTTTTGCTCGGATATCGGACCTTTTTGCTTCGACATCGAACCTTTTTGGTTCAACATCGAACCTTTTTGCTTCGACATTGAACCTTTTTAGTTCGGCATCGGACCTTTTTGCTCGGATATCGGAATTTTTACTCCCACTCAATCGTTGCGGGCGGTTTCGAACTGATGTCATAAACGACTCGATTCACGCCTTTTACCTTGTTGATGATTTCGTTCGACACCTTGGCCAGAAACTCGTAGGGCAGTTGTGCCCAGTCGGCCGTCATGGCGTCGGTCGAGGTTACCGCGCGCAGAGCGATCGTGTTTTCGTAGGTGCGTTCGTCGCCCATTACGCCTACCGACCGTATCGGCAGCAGAATAGCGCCGGCCTGCCATACCTTATCATACAGTCCCCATTCGCGCAGCAGGGAGATATACACGTGGTCGGCTTCTTGCAAGATGTGTACTTTTTCCGGAGTGACGTCTCCAAGGATGCGTATGCCCAAGCCGGGGCCGGGGAACGGATGGCGTTTAAGCAGGTGCGGCATCATCCCTAATTCGGCGCCGACGCTGCGCACCTCGTCTTTAAAGAGCAGGCGCAGAGGCTCGACGAGTTTCAGTCGCATCTTTTCGGGCAGCCCTCCCACATTGTGATGGCTCTTGATGACCGTTCCGGTGATGGAGAGCGATTCGATTACGTCGGGATAAATCGTTCCCTGGCCGAGCCATTGAATGTCTTCGAGTTTATGCGCTTCTTCATCGAACACCTCGATGAAGTTCTTACCGATAATCTTCCGTTTCGTTTCCGGATCGCTTACACCGGCAAGCTCCTTGTAAAACTTTTCTTTTGCATCGACCCCGATCACATTCAGTCCCAAGTGTTCGTAATCCTTCAATACGGTCTCGAACTCGTTTTTGCGAAGCAGCCCGTGATCGACGAAAATGCACGTCAGGTTTCTGCCGATGGCTTTGTGAAGCAGCACGGCCGTTACGGACGAGTCGACGCCGCCCGAAAGCGCCAGAATTACTTGATCGTTGCCGAGCATGTCTTTCAACTCCTGTACGGTCGATTCGATGAACGAAGCCGGCGTCCAGTTCTTTTTGCATCCGCAGATGTTCAGAAAATTATCCAGCAGTTTCGTGCCGTCGGTCGAATGAAATACTTCCGGATGGAACTGTACGCCCCACGTCTGTTCGCCCTCGATGTGAAAAGCGGCAGCTTCCACATCGTCCGTACTGGCAATTACCCGAAACGTTTCCGGCAGGCGGGTAATCGTATCGCCGTGCGACATCCAGACTTGTGTTCCCGTAGCGATTCCGTGAAGCAGCGGGTCGTTCGTGTCGAGCGACGAGAGATGCGCCCGACCGTACTCGCGCGAGTCGGCCGATTCGACACTCCCTCCGCTTGTGGCCGAGAGAAACTGCGCTCCGTAACAGATACCCAGCACAGGATACTGTCCACGGATGGCGCTCAGGTCGGCCTTGAAAGCCTCGGGACTATTCACCGAATAGGGGCTTCCGGAGAGAATCACCCCTTTGACGCCCGAAGCATCGGACGGAAATTTATGATAAGGCACGATTTCGCAATACGTGTTAAGCTCTCTGATGCGACGACCGATAAGCTGCGTCGTCTGCGAACCGAAATCCAGAATGATAATTTTTTCGTACATAATCGTCTAAAGCTGATTTTAGGTCGCAAAGGTAAGAAAAATTGTCATTGACCAATGGTTAATAGCCGAACTTTCTTATCTTTGTCCCCCGAATAGATTGTTTACGTATGAATTCGGAAGAAAAAGAAATCAAGAAAAAAACATTTTTGATCATGGCCATCGTCATCGTGCTGCTGGCACTCGTCGCCGTGGGCTATGTCATTTATCACCAGCGGCAGCAGATGGCAGACATGGCCGAAATGTTCGCGCTCGAAAAAGAAGAACTTTCCGATGAATATGCCGAACTCTCCCTTCAATACGAAGGATATAAATTCAGCGTAGGCAACGATTCGCTCGTAGCGCTGCTGACCACCGAACAGATGAAGGTGCAACGACTGATGGAGGAGCTTCGCACGGTCAAGGCGACGAATACGCGACGCATCACGGAGTTGAAAAAAGAATTGGAGACGCTCCGGAAAATCATGCGGAATTATGTCATACAAATCGATTCGCTGAATGCCGAAAACGGACGCCTGCGCAACGAAAACGAACGGGTGACGCAGCAATACCGCCAGGCCACATCGGCGGCCGCCCAACTAACGCGTGAAAAAGAAAAACTTACCGAACGCGTAACGCTGGCCAGCCGCATGGACGCCACCGCCATACACATACGCCCCGTAACTTCGCGCGGCAAGGACGCCAAAAAGATCGACAAAATCGCGCAACTCGTACTTACGTTCCATCTGGCTAAAAACATCACGGCTCCGGTGGGAGAGAAGAATATCTATGTACGTATCATGCGTCCGGACGATGATATCCTGACTAAACCCAACTCCGGCGTATTTGCCTTCGAGAACAAGCATATTTCCTACTCCATGATGAAGACGATCGAATATGAAGGCGAGGAGTTACCCGTAACGATGTATTGGGATGTAGCCGAATACCTCTCGCCCGGAACTTATCGTGTCGATATCTTTGCCGATGGCAATCTGATCGGTCGCAAATCGTTTACGTTGCAAAATTAAACGACAAACGGCTTTTTTTGCACATTTTTTTACGTCATATCAGAATTATCTGTTACTTTTGCAAAGAATATTCATCAAACTTTAAATTTTAATTCGTGATGCAAAACAGACGTGATTTTATCAAACGAGCTTCCTTATTGCTCGCAGGCGGCATGGTAATGCCGAAACTTTTAACTTCTTGCAGCGGTGGCGCTGCTGCCGGATCTTCCAAGTATATCGGTCTGCAACTCTATTCGTTGCGTGATATGGTAAAAGATGCCGGAATTCAGAAAACACTTGAAACCGTCGCCAAGATGGGCTACAACAACTTGGAAACAGCAGGGTATAACGACGGCAAAATCTACGGATTGGAGCCGGCCGAGTTTAAGAAAATGGTCGACGATTTGGGAATGAAAGCGACAAGCGCACATCTCGGACGCGAATTGAGCGGCGACTACGAAGCCGATATGGCTTGGTGGAGTAAAGCTGTCGACACGCACAACGCAGCCGGATTCAAATACATGATCATGCCGTGGGCTCCGCTGAAAGGCGAACAGGCGACCCTCGACAATATCAAACGCTACGCCGACTATTTCAGTGAGATCGGACTCAAAACGGCTGCTTCGAGTATCCGCTTCGGTTATCACAACCATGATTTCGAATTCAAAGGCAAGATCGATGAAACGCCCGTATACGACCTGCTTATGGAGCATACCAGCGCCGACCATGTCTGCTTCGAGCTCGACGTGTATTGGGTGAAAAAAGGCGGATACGATCCGGTGGACTACATGAAGAAATATCCGAAACGCATCCAATTGCTGCATATCAAAGACGAAACAGCGATTGGTACACAAAATGTGGTAGATTATAAAGCCGTGTTCGATCAGGCTTATGCCGCGGGCGTCATTAAAGATTGGTATGCCGAAATCGAACGATATGACGGCATGCCCGAAGAAGATGTCAAGAAAAGCTACGACTACCTTGCGGCTGCCGACTTTGTGAAGTAAGTAAAAACGAGTTCCGTTTTCAGCCTTGCGGTTATGGGAGCATTGAAATTCGGTCATTGTGTTCCGATATTGCTTTTCCGATAAACAGAGTAGGGGATGTGTCAAAAACAAACGAGCGTTTGAGGCACATCCCCTACCTATCTTTTTGTCTCCATTGACTCGTCGTGTAGGCTGTTGTAATGCAATTTTAGGATCGATACAAAAATAAGAAGAGGATGATGAGAAAAATGATTATCGCGCTGATGGCCGGATGTTGCTTGCCGGTCATGGCGCAAAGCTGGCTCCCTCTCCAAGAGCTGGCTGCCAGACAAGCCGATTGGAAAAAACACGAGGCCGTCGCATTGCTCGACAGCATCGGAGTTGTCGTAGCCGACAACGGGTCGGGGAGTTTCACGATTCGTCAGGTCGTGCAAGTAAAAAACAAAGCGGGAGCGCTGAAATACCGGGTGATCAAATACGATTACGATCCGTTGACGGCCTTTGCCGAGTTCAGCCGTGCAACGGTTTATAAGGCCGATGGGTCGCAACGTTCCATCGATGTGAGTCAGGCTTGTGACTATGCGGCGCCGGCGCGTGCCATCTACTGGGGGGCACGGCAGATTATGCTCGAAGTCGGCGCGCTCGACGCCGGCGATATCATCGACTACGAAATCAGCAAGAAAGGTTTTACCTATGCCCTGCTTGCAACCGACGACGAGGAGCGCTTCGTTCCGCCTATGCGCGGACAGTTCTACGATATCGTACCGTTCTGGGTGACGGTCCCGACCGTTTCGAAAATCTACACCGTAGACATGCCTCGTACGAAGGAAGTACAATATGAGTTTTATCAGGGCGAATGCCGCTCGTCAGTGCGGCTCTCCGGCGATCGTAAAGTATTGAGTTTCTCCGTCGCCGACGCACACCCTTTTGTAAAAGAACCGAACATGGTCGATCTCTTCGATGTGGCGCCCAAACTGATGATGTCTTCTACCCCCGAATGGAAAGACAAATCGCTTTGGTTTAACAAGGTGAACGAAGATTACAACAGTTTTGCCCCCGACCCCGAAGCTCAAAAGAAGGTCGACGAATTGTTACGCGGAAAAAAGACCGAGATGGAAAAAATCGCTGCGTTGACTCACTGGGTGGCCGACAACATACGCTATTCCGGCATCTCGATGGGGAAAGGCGAAGGCTATACGCTGCATACGACGAAAATGAACTTTACCGACCGCTGCGGGGTCTGCAAAGACAAGGCGGCCCTGCTGATTTCGATGTTGCGGATGGCCGGCTTCGAGGCTTATCCGGCTATGACGATGGCCGGTTCACGCATCGAAGCGATTCCGGCCGACCACTTCAATCATTGCGTGACAGTCGTGAAGCTGTCCAGCGGACAATACATCCCTCTCGACCCGACGTGGGTGCCTTTCCTGCGCGAGCTCTGGTCAAGCGCCGAACAACAGCAGCATTACCTGCCCGGCATTCCTGAAGGATCGGGCTTGCTGGAAACGCCGGTATCGCCTCCCGAAAATCATTACTTCAAGCTTTCGGCGCGTACTTCGCTCGATGCCCATGGAACGTTGCGCGGCGAATTTACGGTGACTGCCGAAGGACAATCCGACGGTAGCGTGCGCCGTCCTTTCACGCGAGGTTTTATGACCAACTGGCGACAAGCGATGGAGAACGAACTGCTGCAAGTGTCGCCGCAAGCTCGTATGGTGAGCGTAGATTACGGCACCAATCCGAAAGACTATATGGCCGGACCGATACGTATCACGATGAAATTCGAAATCCCCGATTACGCGCTTACGGGCGACGGGGTGCTCATGCTACGCCCCATCTGCGGACGACTGTATCAGGGTACGCGTACGTACCTGCGCATCGATACGGACCGGGAGGAACGCCGTTATGCGTTCAAAGACGCCTGCTCGCGTCTGGTAGAACTGAAAGAAACGATGACCATTCCGGCAGGATATACCCTGCGCGGCGAAGCAAAAGAGCAGAAGCTGGCAAGCGAGGTTGCCGACTTCAACGGTTCGTTGAGTCAGCAAAACAATAAGGTGAACATCAATCATCAGCTGACATTGCGCAAGCGCGTATATGACGCGGCAGACTGGAAGGGTTTCCGCACAGCCGTCAAAGCGCATAAAGACTTAGCCGACGAATGGTTGATTTTTGAAAAGAAATAAACGTAAATACAACACAAGATGAAAAAATACAATCTACTGATCATCGGCTTGCTTGCTGTTGTTACGGCCATGGCGCAGCCGGAAGCGGTTTTCGATAAAATCGTTAAACAATATACATGGAACAGAGACGGAAGTATGACTTTCCGATACCGGAAAGAATTGAAACTGAACACGCATTTCGCATTCAATAATTTATACGGTGAAACATTTATTGTCTATAATCCGGAGTTCCAGGCCTTGAAAATCAATGAATCTTACACGAAGCAAGCCGACGGAACGGTAATCCGTACCCCCGACAATGCCTTTAACGAAGTGCTGCCGTCTTTCGCGGCCGATGCTCCCGCATATAATCATCTGAAGGAGATGGTCGTTACCCATACGGGACTGGAAGTCGGTGCCACGATCTATCTCGATTATACGCTCACCACCCACGTCGGATTCTATCCCTTTCTCGATGTGGCCGAACAACTACAGGAGCACTCGCCCGTGAAGGATTATCAGGTAGAGATTACGCTGCCGGAGGAAGAGAAACTTACCTATGGCCTGAATGCCTTAAAAGGGGAGCCGACTGTTCGTCAGCATAGCGGCATGACGACGTACGCATGGCATTTCCAACATATTCCGGCTTTTCCGATGGAGTCATATACGGCCGGAAAGGCATCGCCCATGCTTTTCGCTTCGAATGCGGAGGGAGAAAACGGCGTAGCATGGCTCTCGGCAATGAAAGTCGATCCGGAAGCATGTGCTTCGCTTGTTTCTATCTTGCTGGCAGACAGGCAGACGACCGATGAGAAGCGCTCGGAGATCCTGCGTTACGTGGTCGATGAGATCGCTACCGTCCGACTGCCGATCCTCCTGTCTGCCAAGATTCGTCCGCCTCGGGAGGTCTTGCAATCGGCCTACGGTTCACCGTCAGAAAAAGCGACTTTGCTGGCCTCCATGCTACTGGCCGCTGGCCTCGATGCCCAGATTATGATGAGTTTCCCGTCTTTTGCCACGCCGATCGCAGTCCATGCGATTTCCGATATTCGAGTGAAATCCGGTGATCGCTATCTTTCTCCCTCGCGTAAAGACGCGTCTGATCCGGCTCTGCGTGCCACACGCGACCAATTTTGGCAAACCGGAGAAAACGGGGTAGGAGTGATTCAGCTGGACGAAAAACAGATGACCTTAGACTATCAAGTCAACATTGCACTGAATGATACGCTGGCTAATGTGAGCGGCAGCCTGAAAAACAGTGAAGAAGTAACGGACCAAGCCGATTTCAGCCGAAAGAAACCGATTCGACCGACCAACGGTTATACCTTATATATATTACCGACTACCGATAAAGGAATCGACACATGGCGGCTACGACTGAATAGTACACGTACTCAACCGATGGAACTGCCTAACCGCATCAAAGAGTCATGCAGCTATACACTGACCGTCGACGGTTGGGAGGTAGAAACACGCCCTTTTCGGAAAGAAATGAGTAATCCGGTCGGAAAAGTCAGTTTAACGATGGATCGCGAAGATAACCGGTTGATCATTCGCCGTGAAATTGAACTTCAAAAAACGATTATCGAACCGGACGAATATTCTGCTTTCCGCGCATTGGTGCTGCTTTGGAAAAATGATGCGTTCCGCATGTTGATGCTGAAGAAAAAATAAGGCATCGGAGATTTTGTATTTCAAGAGACTACGCCGTTTGTTGAAAGGGCGTAGTCTTTTTGTTTTTCTGCCTGCCAAAATGACCGATGAGAAGTGTTAAAATGAAGCGAAAGCCCTCTTTTTATCGTTAAACGCGGTTAAGTGCCGAATGTAGCCGTTAAAAGTGTTAAAAAATCACCCTCAAAAGGAATAATTGCATCATTTTTGAGTTTTCTTTGTTGTAGAAAAGTGTTAAATTTAAATGTTCAACTAAAATATCAGAAGGTATGAAAACAATGTGGAAAAAAGGATTGGTAGTTGTTTTTGTGGCTGTAGTAAGTTTTGTTACAGCCATTGGCGCAGTGACTTATATGGTAAAGTATAATGCGACGGTACGGGCAGCCTTGGTCGATGACGGTGAAGGCACATTCAAACAACCGCTTCGATTAACAGGCTATCATGCCAGTGCGGCAGAAAATACGGACTTCACCTATGCCGCCGACATGGCCGTTCATGCAGTAGTGCATATCCGATCGACCGTCAAAGAGCGATCATCAGGCCGTGGCGAATACTTCGATCCTTTCGAATTCTTTTTCGGGAATGGACGCGGTTTTCAGGAACGCACACCGCGTCCCCGCTCGGGTTCAGGATCGGGCGTCATTATCTCGACCGACGGATATATCGTGACAAATAATCACGTGATCGAAAATGCGGACGAGCTGGAAGTAACCTTGAACGATAACCGTAAATTCTCTGCCAAGGTAATCGGCACAGACCCGAACACCGATATCGCACTGATCAAAATCGAGGCGAAAGATTTAAAAACCCTGTCGTTTGGTGATTCCGAACAACTCAAAGTCGGCGAATGGGTACTGGCCGTAGGCAACCCGTTTAACCTGACTTCGACCGTAACAGCTGGTATCGTCAGTGCTAAAGGACGCGGTATCATGTCGGGGAATACCAACCTGAACAAAATCGAATCATTCATTCAGACCGATGCGGCTGTCAATGCCGGAAATAGTGGGGGCGCATTGGTGAATACGAAAGGAGAATTAATCGGGATCAATACAGCCATTTATTCGGAGACCGGTAACTTCGCGGGATATTCTTTTGCTGTGCCCATCAGCATCGCCGGTAAGGTCGTGGCCGACCTGAAGCAATACGGTACGGTGCAGCGTGCCATCCTGGGCGTTGTTATACAAAATGCTCAAGCAGCAAGTCAGAGCGACAAGAAGGTGAAGGAGCTGGAGGGCGCTTACGTGGCAGAGTTTGCTCAGCGCAGCTCGGCTAAGGAGGCCGGTGTCGAAGTCGGTGACGTAATTACTTCGGTCAATGGGGTGCGCATCCGTTCGAATAATGCTTTGCAGGAACAGATCAGCAAATATCGTCCGGGCGATAAAGTGAAACTTGAAGTAAACCGTTACGGAGCAATCAAGAATTTTACGGTTGAGCTGCGTAACCCGCAGGGCGGTACCGATGTCGTAAAGAAAAACGGCGATGTAGCCGAAATGCTGGGAGCCGCTTTCCGCGAACTGAGCGATGCACAGAAGAAAGAATACGGCGTAAGCTACGGAATCGAAGTGAACGGCATCGGTAAAGGGAAAGTACAGGAAGCCGGTATCCGGAAAGGATTTATCATCATGGTTGTGAACGACCAGAAGATTTCGACGCCCGAAGATTTGTTCCAGATTGTAGAGAAGATACAAAAAGGTTCGTCTGAAGATCAAGGGTTGTTTATTAGAGGGTTCTATCCGAATGGAAGAACACAGCTCTACGCCATCAATTTCTCGGAATAAACCAATCGGTCGATGAGATTGTTATAGCGTTATAAAATGATAAAAACATGGGGGCACGCAGTTCGTGCACAAAAAAGTATTATCTTTGCACCCCCATGTTTTTCAACTATTCATTGAATGAGACAGTTAAAAATTACAAAATCCATTACCAATCGCGAAAGCGCTTCGCTGGATAAGTATCTTCAAGAGATTGGTCGAGAAGATCTGATCACAGTCGAAGAGGAAGTAGAGTTGGCACAAGCCATCAGGAAAGGTGATCGGAGGGCGTTGGAAAAGTTGACTCGAGCTAATCTGCGTTTTGTGGTATCTGTTGCGAAACAATACCAGAACCAGGGACTTAGTCTCCCCGACTTGATCAACGAAGGCAATCTGGGACTGATCAAGGCCGCAGAAAAGTTTGACGAGACGAGAGGATTCAAATTTATCTCGTATGCCGTATGGTGGATTCGTCAATCCATTTTGCAAGCATTGGCCGAACAGTCACGTATCGTACGTTTGCCGCTCAATCAGGTAGGCTCGCTGAATAAAATCGGTAAAGCCTTTTCACGGTTCGAGCAGGAGAACGAACGGAAGCCTTCACCCGAAGAACTTGCCCAGGAACTAGATATCCCGGTGGATAAGATTTCCGATACACTCAAAGTGTCCGGACGTCATATCTCTGTGGATGCTCCGTTTGTCGAGGGCGAAGATAACAGCCTTTTGGATGTGTTGGTGAACGATGATGCTCCGAATGCGGATGGAACGTTGATGAACGAATCGCTGTCGAAGGAAATCGACAGGGCGCTTGCTACGCTGACCGAACGCGAAAGTGACATCATTAAGATGTTTTTCGGTATCGGATGCCAGGAGGTAACATTAGAAGAGATCGGCGATAAATTCGGGTTGACCCGCGAACGTGTACGCCAGATCAAGGAGAAAGCAATTAGACGGTTACGGCAGGGAACGCGCAGCAGGTTGCTGAAAACGTATTTAGGCTAAGAAAAGATAGGGTTTGCCTCGGTAATGAGCAAACGCTTTCTAACGAAAAAAATCCCGGAGCGCAGTGCGTTTTCGGGATTTCTTTTTTTTGAATAAAACCATAAGAGGATACGTCAATTATCTGGATATGGAATAAACCCAAATTACGCGATATACTGTTCGGCGTTTACCATTAATAATGGACGAACGAATGTACGACAATGGTTACGTCAGGCCTACAGCCCCCCGACGAAATACGATGCCTTTTTCCCCAACGCTTCGCATTGGGCTGAATGATCTCGCCCTTTCAGGGTTCTTTCAGCGGTCAGCCAACAATTCAGCATGACAACGAATCAACGCATACAAGGGCTGAAAGCCCGGATTATTTCAGCCCCATCCCGCAAGGGTGGGGTATCGACATCCGGACCTTGTTCGGAGGGCTGAAGGCCTGAATGAAATTTATTCTTATATTTTCTATTGCGGAATCTGGGATAAAGTTAAACTGAAGATTTCAATACCAGATAATCTGCCGGCACAACAGCAAAAGAAGGAGAAACAATGCGGCAAACAACAAATTGTTTTTCTTCGAACGGAAAAAGCCGATGAGCAGAAACAGGATACCATAGACGCCGAGCAGTGTAACTTCATCAAAACGAAGTGTAAATGTAGCTCCCGGTATCTGACTGAAACGGTTTACCAACCACATCATGCCATGCGTCAACTGTTCGACCCATGATTGCAGTATGGCTGATCCGGGAACAGAGAGGGGGAGCAGAATCCAGATCAGACATAGAGGAATCAGCAAGGTGGCGATGAGGGAAAGAAACAAGTTGGTAAACAGGAAAACGGTCGAGCTTTGTCTAAAGTAATAGCAACAAAGCGGAAAGGTGCCGATTTGGGCGGCAACAGTAACAGTCAATATTCCCCAAGGAATAGCGATCAATGGGTTTCGGATTTCAAGCAGGCGGTACAAAGGAGGTTGCATATACAGGATGAAGAAGATCGCGGTGAAGCTTAACTGAAAGCCTACATTGAACAGGTAGAACGGATTGTAAATCAGCATCAGGAACGCGGATGCCGCGAGCGTGTTATACTTGTCCGGCGACCGCAGAAAAACCTGTCCGGTCATGAAGATCGTTAGCATCAGCGTTGCCCGTACCGCCGGAGGAGAAAATCCCGATATCGCGGCGAATGTCCACATCAAGATCACCGTCAATATATACCGAAACCATCGGAAAAATGATCGATCAGGAAAAAAAGAAAAGCAGACCACTAAGAAGCCGCATACGATGCCGACATGAAATCCGCTGACCGAGAGCAAATGGGCTACCCCTATAACGGAAAAGCGATGACGTATCTCGCGTGTCATTGTTCGCCGGTAATTGACCGTAATCGTCGCCAGTACAGCTTTCTCGCTGTCGGACAGTTGTAACCGGTTTAATTTCTCAACCACCCGTAACTGTATTTTCTGTGCTTCTTCTTGCAATCGGGAGGTTTGGGGAGGTTCTGATAACCGACGCTCGGCCAAAGCTGTAGCTTGGATAGCCATAAAGACAAAGCAGCAAGCAATCAGAACACCTCCCAACCAGCGAGCGTCATATAAATGTTCGGCATTTTTTCCCTTAGCAAAAAAAGAAAGAGATACAACGAGAATAACCGGCAGCAATAAAACGAACGACCAACGTTCGAGCGGAAAACAAATCTCCGCCAATATTCCTACGATCCAAAAGAAAAGCGGCCTCACAAAAGGTCGCTTCTGTATCTCTTCTATCATAAAAGGGAGGTGTAAGGTAAGACTATAAAGCTTTCAGCTCACGAATGGTCTCCATCGGATCCGAAGATTTGAAGACGTAACTGCCTGCTACGAGCACGTCGGCACCGGCATCCAGTAAAGGCCGAGCCGTTTCCTTATTTACCCCACCGTCGACTTCGATCAGCGTAGATAATCCTCGAGACGTAATCAACTGTTTGAGCTTGGCTACTTTAAGTACAGAATGTTTGATGAACGACTGAGATGCATAACCAGGATTGACCGACATGAGCAACACCATATCGACATCCTGAATAATATCTTCGAGCAAACCGATCGGTGTGTGCGGATTCAACGTGACACCGGCTTTCATGCCTGCATCTTTGATCGCGTGAATCGTACGGTGCAGATGGGTACAAGCTTCATAGTGTACATTCATCATGTATGCGCCTGCTGCTGCTATTTCGCGAATGAATTTCTGGGGCTCCACAATCATCAGGTGTACATCCATGGGCTTTGTGCATACTCCTTTCAGGGCATCCAATACGGAAAAGCCGAACGAAATATTCGGGACGAACACGCCGTCCATCACATCCAGATGAAGCCAATCGGCCTCGCTCCGGTTAATCATTTCGATATCGCGCTGCAAGTTCAGAAAATCGGCAGACAATAAGGAGGGGGCAATCTTATGACTCATGATATATCTCTTATTTTTTTGCAAAGATAGCAAAAACGAAGAAACTGTAGCTGCCTATAAAAAAACAGAGCGGTGTGTCAGAACGGACAAACTGCTTCGTTGCTTGCGAAATACGAGCTCGGTCACATACCTTAGTATGCTCCCTCACCCTCATCCTTAGCGCCTTGCTTTTTACTCATTCTTACACACCCTCCCGTGTTTTGTAAAACGAGTGATAAAGGCGCTCAATTTACGATAAACGAACCTAATTTGTCCGTACCTAATCGGGGATCATAGGTATAAACGCGTGCAAACTGACGTATCCAGTCTAATGTCTCCCGACGCGGAGCGGGAGTCTCAACGTTCATCCCTTTCACCTTCAAGTTCTGATTCTCGTTTGCAACATACGGTGTACTCATTTTCATAGGCATTCTTCTTTTTAAATTACTACAAGAAGAACGCTGCCAGAGATAAAATATTGTTTCCCGTCCGTTTATTTTTTACAAACGTTATGGTGAGGCGGGAAAGCTATGCGATCGAAAGCTCGATCCGGTTTTCTTCTGCCATCCGGCGCATGTTCAGAATTGCGTAACGCATCCGTCCCAATGCCGTATTGATGCTTACTCCCGTACGATCGGCAATCTCTTTGAAGCTCATATTCTGATAATAGCGCATCTCCAGTACCTCGCGCTGATTGTCGGGTAAATACTCCACCATCTTCTTAACATCGGAGAATACCTGAGCCTGTACCAGATGATCTTCGACCGTGCCTTCGCACAAACGCATGTCGTTGAACAAATCGACTTCCACCTCGTCGTTCGAAATCGTGTTCTCGTTCCGTTCCTGACGGAAATGGTCAATAATCAGGTTGTGCGCGATACGAGTGATCCAGGCTTTAAACTTACCGTTTTCCGTATAACGTCCCTGTTTGATCGTCATGATCACTTTCACAAATGTCTCCTGAAAAATGTCTTCCGTCAAGTCGCGATCACGCACAATATAATAGATATAGGCGTGTATGTTACTCTTGTAACGGTTCAACAAAACATCGAATGCTGCATTATTTCCTGTTGCATACATCACGACCAACTCTTCGTCGGCCATCGATTTTAAATTTTTCATTACGTCCTAAATATTGGTTTCAGAGTAATGTCTATGCAATAGGCAATTTGAATTTTAAAATGATACTTTTTTATTTTTTTACGCAACAAAGAAAAGAAGAATTACAGAAGTGGCCAAATTTTCATCTTAAAAAAAAGCCCCATTTCGTATTTTTTGTACAAAATGGGGATTCTTAAGGACGAAAGAGTCTTCTTCAGACAAATTCCTTATTTATTAAAACTTATAACCGAGCGTTAAGGCTATCCGTGTCGTGTTCGCCGTCACTTTGGCCGGCTCTGCATGAACCGGTTTGATATGATGTTTGGCGTCTTCGATAAAAACACTGGAAAACGGGTAGAGCTCTTCTTTTTGGGTGCGGTAAATGCAGGCCAAATCCATGTAGAAGTTCGGTGTGAAACGGTAGCCGAGCCCGGCCGTATAATAATGCGTCTGCCCGGCCGTCGTATAATGGGTTACCGTGCCGGCGGTAAAGACTTCCTGTTTACCCTGCGTTAATGTTTCTTGCATGGGAGACGGTTGCCATACATAGCCGCTACGTATCGCGAATTGAGGAGTAACCCTGTATTCCGCACCGACTTTAAGCGTCTGTCCCATCTTGAAATCCCGTTTTACCTGCGTGGTAATATCGCCGTAGTATTCCGTTCCACTTTCATTGCCCAAACGCATCGTTTTGTAATTCGTCAGTTCATAATCGACACTGATCAGCGCCGATGTTCCGATAATTCCTGCCATGCTGAAAATCCATCGATCGGGCGAACGAAACGAATAATGAAATGTTCCATCTCTCTTCGTTTCAGCACTCATTTTGGGTCTATCTGCATAAGCCTTGATATAACTCTCGCCTCGGGCAAATGCAAAATCCGTCATTTTATACCACTTGGGCGAATTGTATGCGACACCGAAGCGAAAAGCCTGTGCCGGGCGAATGATCACCCCCGTGTTGAGCGAATAACCTGTTCCATTCGTTTCCAAAGCGTTTTCCATAAACAAATAATCGCCCCGACCGAAGTCTTCGTCATGTTTCGAATATAATCGGTAGTTGATATCGGAAAGTCCTAGCGTAGCTCCTAAAAAGACATAATCGGAAATATTTAGTGAAGCCGAAAAATTATACTCACTGATCCAGCCGCTTTCCCGGATATTCATCATTGCTTCTTTCGGCGAAGCAGGATTCCAGATATCGTTTCCGTCACGCTCTCCGAAACCGCTGTGATAGACATCATTCCACTTGTACTTGGTGCCAAAGAATCCGGACTTGTATCCCAGAATAGACAGCCAATGAGCACTTAACTTTGGATTCTGGTAGGGATCATCGACTTTCAGATCTCCTTCCGGAATTCCGCCATCATTGAATGCATTCGTTGCCATAGCTGCCGTATAGTCTGCCAATGAATATTTGGGATTGCCGACTGCCTGATAAGTACGGTAAAAATTCTTTACCCGGTTGTAGGAAATTCCGAAGTTCCAACCTTTTATTCCCGTATCGTATCCTGTGGGAAAATATCCGACATACGACAAATTATCGAAATTGAATCGGGTGCGGTTTTGTGACCGATTAACTCCCGTCCAGTCCGACGACATATTGGCCATCGACAGATTCAAGGTGGTCTGCACTTCCGAGCTGCGATATACACCGAGCCCGGCGGGATTATGAGACATGACGGACATGTCTCCGCCCAAAGCGCCGAATGCTCCACCCATGCTCATCGACCGTGCTGTCCCGTTTAATTCGGTCTGCGAAAAGCGATACGCGTCCATCTCACTTTGTGCAAACAGCCATCCGCTGCTTAAAAAAAATAATATGCCTATATACAAACCTTTAGCCTTCATAATTTTATTTGTCTGTTTTAAGTAAATCGATTAAGGGTGCATTTTGCACCCTTAATCGATTCAATGTTATGATGTTTTCTCTTTTTCTCTGCAATGCGTTGTTCTATCGACGGCCACCGCCTGATCCGGAACGGTTACTGCTGCTGCTTCCACCGCCACCGCCACTGCTGTAGCTTCCACTCGAACGACTGCTGCTTCCGCCAAAGCTTCCGCCACTGCTGTAGCTTCCACTCGAACGACTGCTGCTCCCACTATAACCGCTTGAACGGCTACTACCTCCCGAATAGCTTCCACCCGACGAACGACTGCTTCCGAAGCTGCCGGAACGACTGCTTCCCGAATAACTTCCACCGGAGTTGCCGCGCATGCTCGAGCCTCTATCGCCCGAGTAAGAATCGGAACCGCGTGTCGTGCGTGTCGTACGCATGCTGCTGCTACGGCTTGAATTGCCCGAAGACGGATCATAACTTGAACGGCTGCTGCCCGAAGAGCGACTCGTGCCGTAACTGCCCGATCGGCTGCTGCCTATATACCCATCATCCGAACGTCCGGAACGGTTTGAACGACTCAGCGAGCTTGAATTCCGGCCTGACCGATCGCTGCTGCGCATCGATGAGCTTCGGTCGGAAGAATACCTGTCTCCGTATGACGAGGAACGAGAAGAAGCGATTCCGTCACGTGAGGATGAAGAAGTACGGTAGCTGGTCGAGCGGTTGCTGCCTCCTGTCATCCGACCGTACCCATAGCTCGGTCCCCAACTGTAATAACTATCTCTGTAATAGGGATAATAATGGTAATGATAACAGCTCCAAGACCCACCGTAATACCCTCCGTACCACGGATCATACCACGGGTCGTACCAGCCGGCATAAAAACCACCCCAGCCCCAGCCGAAGCTCCAGCCCCAATAAGGACGTCTCCATCGCCACGAATATGGCGAATAGTAAGTCCACGGATCATACCATGAATACCAGCTATCCCATCCGTTGCCGATGTTTATATTGATGTTCACATTGGACTCTCCGTCGGAATAATCTGTCTCGTATCCGTAGGAATAATAGCCGTCGCTCAGATTCAGTTCCACATTGTCCGCTCCGGCAATGGTGATTTTGCTGGGCGAATGGTAACGGACGATCCGTTCCGAATATTCATTATCCGAACGACGCTCTTGTACTTGGATCGTATCGTCTGCCATATCATCGTATGCCTCGTCCGCTCTTTCGTTGTATCGGCGATTATATGCGTCCACATCCATTTCCGTGATCGAAGTCTGCCTTGCGGTTGTTCTTGAATCGGAAGAACCGTAGGCCGAAGACGTGTGCTGACGACTCGTTTTCTCCTTTTTCTTTGTCTTTCCGGAAGAGAAATACACATCATCGTAAAACTCTTCCTGTGCCATTGCACCGAATGCTAACGTAAGCATCACCATGATGGAAGTTAATTTCATTGTTTTCATTTTCGTTTCTCCTCTATTTTTAGTTTATATTGCCTATCATCATTTTATTGTTAGACCTGATTTTACCGCTAAAGTTTAATGTTCGCCTGTCTTTGTCCGAAATAAAACGTTTTTTTCTCTGAAGACAAACATACAGTTTTTTCCGTATTCCAAGCAAGCGAATTAGAATATTTAACACAATCCATTGAGATACGGTTTCATAAGCATGATGCAAAAGAGGAATAAATGTGACGAGAGTACACCGTTTTTTATATTTTTTTAAGAGCGAAAAAACTGGTCGAATATGGCTATGTTATTTTCAGTGAGCAAGGGAACGAATATCTAATTCTTTTGTTGCTCAGGCATGTTGCTTTCTGAATCTCAAGGTGCCAGACGTTGGATTTTCCAATTTTTTCCGGATTTAAGATACAGAATTCGGTCGTGGAGCCGGTTCGGGCGTCCTTGCCAAAACTCAATGAGATGGGGAATAATCAGGTAGCCTCCCCAATGAGTCGGACGGTGAATCGGTTTACCGAAGAATTTGCGTTCGTTTTCTTGTTGTAAATGATCCAGTTCTTCACGCGAATGCAATACCTTGCTCTGAGGAGAAACCCATGCCCCCAGCTTACTCGTTTCGGGACGGGAGTTGAAATACGCATCGGAATCTTCTGCCGGAATCTTTTCGATCACTCCTTCCACTCTTACCTGTCTTTCTATAGGATGCCACGGAAACACCAAAGCGACATGAGGATTTTCTGCGATTTCTTTTCCTTTTCTGCTTTCGTAATTAGTGAAAAATACAAACCCGTTTGATGTGACTTCTTTCAATAAAACAATTCGTGCCGAAGGTGTTCCGTCACATAAAGCGGTTGCTAAAATCATCGCATTGGGTTCGGGGAGTCCGCTTTCAATCGCTTCTTGCATCCAACCCGAGAATTGATGTAATGGGTTATCATGCATCCGGGCTTCCCACAATTCACCTTGATTATATTCTTCTCTGAAATCTGATAAATTCTTCATAGATAAATTTATGTAATGTGATAATGGAGATGTTTTTAAAACAAAAGTACCATTTTATTTATATTTTGGTGCATGTCTGCAAGGTTCTCTGAAGCAATGAGTCTGAAAAACGTTGGAATGATTATCGAAGTGTTTCTTTTGTATTGGTTTAAAGTGTTTTGTTTTTTTAAACTCACTACTTTTCTTTCCAAGCTATTTTTAGAAGCCAATATCAGATAGGAAAATAATAGTATTTTTTGACAAAATAAATTTGTATATAATATTTATTTGTATATTTGTGCATGATTTTTAAAAAAAGACAAAGAAACGATCAAAACCAGAATACAAGTATTGATGGAAGAAGTTAAAAATATTATTACGAATATGATGAAGGGATTCATCGGCAAGAATCCGGGCTTATCTGTATTTTCTGCCGAGAGTAATCCTTCCACCTTGAGCATTAGGTTTAGTCTTCTCTATATAATAATATTTAACAAATGTATTTGTGCAAGACGCGCACCCGTCTCACGAGGAAAAGCAGTCGATACGCTCCGGAATTTCGCAGAAAACGCATACCGGAATCGACAAAGTAATCATAAAGAACAATGAAGAAAACAATATGAACCATTGAATAAGCAATATTGAAAATTTGAACGTATGAAACGAAAGTTAATCCTGTTTTTATCCTCTTTTCTGTTGGGAATAGGGATGATGACGGCTCAAGTATCTGTTAAAGGTATAGTCGTCGACGAGAATGGCGAGCCGGTTCCGGGCGCGAGCATTCAATTGAAAAGTAATAAAGGATATGGTACGGCGACCGACATGGATGGGCGTTTCACCCTCTCGGTACCGGAGGGGGCTACCTTAATCATATCTTATATCGGTACGGTCACACAAGAGGTAAGTGCAACTCCTGACATGCGGATTGTACTCAAATCGGAGAGTCAGCAACTTCAGGAAGTAGTGGTTACCGGGATGGTGGCTACCGACAAACGTCTTTTTACAGGAGCGACCGATAAGTTATCGGCCGACAAGGTTAAATTAGACGGTATGGCCGATATCAGTCGCGGTCTCGAAGGCCGTTCGGCCGGTGTTTCGGTGCAAAACGTATCGGGAACGTTCGGCACGGCGCCCAAGATACGCGTACGCGGGGCGACGTCCATCTACGGAAGCTCCAAGCCGTTGTGGGTTGTCGATGGTGTCATACAGGACAATATTGTCGATCTGGGCGCCGATGATTTGTCGTCGGGGAATGCCATTACCCTGATCAGTTCGGCCATTGCCGGCCTGAACTCCGACGATATCGAGAGTTTTCAAATATTGAAAGACGGTTCGGCCACCTCTATCTATGGAGCTAAAGCGATGGCGGGTGTCATTGTCATCACGACGAAGAAAGGCCGTGCGGGGTCGAGCAGTTTCGCCTACACCGGCGAGTTCACGACACGCCTCAAGCCGATGTACAACACGTTCAACATCATGAACTCGCAGGATCAGATGGGAATCTATCAAGAGTTGCAGCAGAAAGGTTGGCTTAATTACGCGACGATCTACCGTGCGGCCAATAGTGGCGTATACGGCAAAATGTATGAACTGACCCATCACTACAACCCGTTAACGCAGCAGTTCGGTCTGGCGAACACACCTGAAGCGCGTGCTGCTTATTTGCGCGCGGCAGAATTTCGCAATACGGACTGGTTCGATGAATTATTCAGTCACTCAATCATGATGAACCATTCGGTCAGCATGTCGACCGGTACCGAGAAATCACAGTCGTACATATCACTCAGTTTGATGAACGATCCGGGCTGGATGAAAGCCAACGAAGTGCAACGCTATACGGCGAATCTTAATAACACCTACAACTTGTCGAGGCAGTTTGCATTCACTTCGATCGCCAATGCGTCATATCGTAAACAGGAAGCTCCCGGCACACTCGGCCAGAGCAACGATGCCGTGACGGGACAAGTGTCACGTTCGTTCGACATTAATCCGTATTCTTATTCGTTGAATACGTCGCGTACGCTTGACTCCAAAACATATTATAAACGTAACTATGCTCCGTTCAATATTTTCAACGAATTGGATAACAATACGCTTTCGCTGGATATCGTTGACTTGAAGTTTCAAGGTGAACTTAAATGGAAACACCAGTCCGGATTACAATTGAGCATGCTCGGCGCGCTGAAATATTCGTCTGTTTCACAAGCTCACAAAATACGTGACCTCTCCAATCAAGCACTGGCATACCGGGCGATGGACGATGCAACGATTATTCAATCTAACGACTGGCTATATAAAGACCCCGATCAGCCGAACACTCTTCCCAACACGATTCTTCCTGTCGGAGGCTTTTACAGTAAAACAGAGTATAAGATGCTCAGTTACGACTTTCGCTTGGCCGCCACCTATAATCATGTATTTCGTGACATTCATATCCTCAACACCTACGCAGGGATGGAAATTAATTCGCAGTCACGCACCAGCGACTGGTTCGATGGCTGGGGCATGCAGTATGAGAACGGTGAACTGCCTTTTTTCGATTATCTGGCGTTCAAGTCCATGCGCGAACGCAATACGAATTATTATGGACTGGACAACCGTATCAACCGTCAGGCCGCCTTTTTTACGACGGCAACCTATTCGTATATGGGTAAATATACGTTGACCGGTACGCTGCGTTATGAAGGAAGCAACCGACTGGGAAAAGCCCGTTCGGCACGCTGGCTGCCGACATGGAATGTCGCTGCCGCATGGAATGCGCACGATGAAGTTTTTTTCCGTTCGTTACAACCTGCGCTGTCCCATTTGACCATGAAGGCCTCGTATAGTCTTACGGCCGACGCCGGGCCGTCGTGGGTGACGAACTCGCGCGTCGTCATCAGCAGCTATAACCCGTGGCGCCCGTCTGCCGGCGTGACCGAATCGGGTCTGCGTATTAATAGCCTTGAGAATTCAGCCCTTACATATGAGAAAAAACATGAACTGAATATCGGTGTGGATATGGGATTCCTGAAAAACCGCATTAATGTGTCGGCCGATTGGTATCGCCGCAACAACTTCGACTTGATCGGTTATATCACGACCCAGGGAGCCGGAGGTCAGGTAACCCGTATGGGTAACGTAGCCTCCATGAAATCGCACGGTTTCGAGTTTACCGTCTCTACGCGCAATATACAGCGTCCCGATTTTCAATGGACCACCGACTTTATCTTCGGGATGAATAAGACCGAAGTGACCGACCTCAAAACACGCAGCTTCTTGTTCTCATTGATCTCGGGTAACGGATTTACGCAGCCCGGATATCCGCATCGCGGACTTTTCTCCATTCCATTCACCGGATTGGACGAGCACGGTTTTCCGACGTTCGAAATCACGGACGAAGAGGGCAAGAAAATGAAGATAGACAAAAGCAATTACGGTTCGATCGACTTTCAGGAACGCGAACATCTGAAGTTTCTCAAGTACGAAGGTCCTACTGATCCGACCGTCACAGGCAGTTTAAGAAATGCATTTACCTATAAGAACTGGACTCTGAACGTGTTTGTCACCTACTCAGCCGGCAATGTCGTACGTCTTGATCCGATATTCAGTTCACGATACAATGATTTAGACGCTACTCCGAAAGATTTCAAGAATCGATGGGTGGTTCCGGGCGATGAAAAACATACCGATGTACCGGTTATTTCCTCCCGTCGTGAACATCAATTGTATTCTAACTTGAACAAAGGTTACAATGCCTATAATTATTCATCCGCCCGTATTGCCGACGGCGGCTTTGTCCGGATGAAAGAAATCTCGCTGATGTATGCGTTACCCGGCAAACTGCTTGCCGGCCGATTGTTAAAATCGGCATCCGTCAAAGTGCAGGGAACCAATCTCTTCCTTATCTATGCCGATAAGAAACTCAATGGTCAGGATCCCGAGTTTTTCCGTTCAGGTGGTGTTTCTGCCCCCGTACCGAAACAATTCACCTGTACGCTTCGTTTAGGATTTTAATTCATGAATCAAATTATTTTTAAAATGAAAAAGACAATCTTTCATATAGGAATTTTCTTTGCAGCACTTGGGCTGGTGACTGCTTGCGATACGTTTCTCGACGAAATGCCAGACAGAAGAACCGAGATAGACACCAACTCCAAAGTAGGTGAACTGCTCGTATCGGCCTATCCGACCGTCGATCCGATGATGATCTACGAGCACCGTACGGACAATGCGATGGATAACGGAAAACAATATGGCACACCGGATCAGACACTCGTCGAGAATTATTATTGGGACGATATCAGCGATACGAGCTGGGATGGCCCCGAAATGCTGTGGAACAGTTGCTATTCGGCCATTGCGGCCGCTAATCAGGCATTGGAAGCGATCGAACAGCTCGGCGAAAGCGACGAGAACCGACCGTTCAAAGGCGAAGCATTGCTTTGTCGTGCCTATGCACATTTCCTGTTAGTCAATACGTTCTGCCAGCCTTACAACGCTTCGACTGCCGGAAACGATCCGGGAATTCCCTACGTGGAAAAGCCGGAGACAGTCGTCGGAACGACGTACGAACGCGGAACGGTTCAGACAGTTTATGAAAAATTGGCTGCCGACATTGAGACCGGTTATCCGCTTATCAACGACCACGCGTATAAAGTCACGCACTACCATTTCAACAAAAAGGCAGCATCGGCCTTTGCTACGCGTTTTTATTTATTCTACGGTAAATACGATCTGGCGCTCCGTTATGCCGACATGACGATCGAAACGAATCCTTCGGCCAATCTGCGCGATCTTAAATATTACCAATCGTTGACATCCATCTCCGAATGGCGCGACCGCTTTATCAGCAAAGATGAACCGGCTAATATCATGCTCGTGGCCCTGCGGTCACGATGGGGAAGGACGTACAGAAGCCAGCGTTACGGTGTTTCTACCGCGATCACTTCGTTGCTCACCTACCGTTCATCCGGCCCGTGGGGGAACAACGCATTGCCGGATATGGGGTACCTGTGGAGTGGATCGGGAAGTCCGATCGCCTACCAGCCCAAGTATAATGAAATTTTCGAAATCACCGACCAGACAGCCCGAACGGGACAGCCGCACGTGGTACAGATGGCTTTTACCGTCGACGAAACGTTGATGTGCCGTGCCGAAGCCAATATCATGCTTAAAAACTATGAGGCTGCGGCACAGGATTTATCTTACTGGTATGTCAAGAAAGGAGGGAAAGCGGCTACCGTAGAGCAAATCGTTGCCTACTACAACGCGCGGGCCATATCCGAGCAGGCCGCTCTGGCCAAAGGAGAATTAAGTCCTTGGCTCCTAATGGTCAAACCGTTCCATACCGCCTTTATCGTCGAAGCCGGCACGCAGGAACGCATGTTGCAGGGGGTGTTGCACGCGCGCCGCATCGAAACAATGTATAGCGGATTGCGCTGGTTGGATATTCGCCGCTATGGCATCGAAGTGATTCACAATGTCGACGAGGGCACACCGATGACATTGACTCACGATGACCTGCGGCGCGTGATACAAATACCGAAGGCTGTCATATCGGCCGGATTGCCTCCTAACCCGAGATAACGAATCGAATCAGTAACCGTTAAAATAAAAACAAATGATGAACAAGATAATATGGATGTTGCTCGGAGGCCTTCTGACGGCAGGGATACTGTCGTCGTGCAGCGAAGATGCGCCTGATACTTCAAACAGTATTTTCAATACTACGAGCGAAACAAGAAACGAATTCGACCAATGGCTGCAAAAAAATTATGTAGATGCCTACAATATCGATTACAAATACCGGATCGACGACATTGAACTGGATTACTCAAAAAACTTGACACCGGCCGAGCTGAAAAAGAGCATGCAACTGGCTAAAATCATTAAGCATGTCTGGTTGGAAGCGTATGTCGAAGTAGCCGGCATCGATTTTATGCGTAAGCACGCGCCCGGTATCCTGCTCGTGCTCGGATCGGCATCGTGGAATAACGACGGAACCATTACCCTTGGCACGGCCGAGGGGGGGCTGAAGATCACACTTTATATGGTGAACTGGCTCAATCCGAAGAATGTAGCGGATATGAACCGTTATTTCTTCAAAACGATGCACCACGAGTTTACGCATATCTTACAGCAAGATATCAATTACCCGCAGGAATACAATCTGATCAGCGCTTCGGATTACCGCCCTTCGGGATGGAACAACCGAAGAGCAATCAAAGACTATGCTACGCTCGGATTCATTACATCGTACGCCGGACATTCGGCCGTAGAAGATATTACGGAACTGACTTGCTGTTATGTGACGTTTACCGACGATCAATGGAACGCCGTTTTCGAGGCCGCCGGTCCCGAAGGACGGGCCAAACTGAACCAGAAAGTAACCATCATGAAACAGTACATGAAGACCGTCTGGAAGATCGATATGGATGTATTGAAGCAGGTCGTACGCCGGCGCATGAACGAGGTGAAGCAGATGAGTCTGCTGGAGCCGTCGTGGATGCCGCTGATCTCTCAGCATACGCCGGCAATCGGCCATGCGGCTTTACAGCAACTGCAGAACGAACTACGTTTGCAATGGAACGACGCGCTTAAAAATATCGAAGCGCACCCTCATCGCTGTCATGTACACGACGCGAATCTGATCAATATGTTACAACTTAATAATGATAACGAATAAAACGATATGAAAAGAATCGTATGGCTATTATTTTTGACGGGGCTTGCCGTATGGACCTCTTGCAAACAGGAGGTGGAAGACTTTTTCGACCAATCGGCATCGGAACGCATCGAAAGCGAGATTATCAAATACCGTGAATTGCTTTTAAAGCCCCGACACGGTTGGATCATGGAATATTACCCCGGTGGTTCCAATCAGTTGTATGGCGGATACGCCCTGACCGTAACGTTTTCGAAAGACGGGCACGCCACGTTCCGATCTGTCTTGTCGGACGATGTAAACACTACATCGAACGGGCTTTATTCCCTTCGCAAAGACGTAGGGCCTACCCTCAATTTCGATACATACAACGATTTGTTTCACTATTTCTCGGATGTAGATTTGGGACATGGCGGAGGAGTGGGAAAAGGCATGCTGGGCGATTATGAATTTATGCTGGCTTCGGGCAGCGATACCGAAATACGGATGTCTGGTAAGAAGCATGGTTCGGTTATCCGTATGTATCCGCTCACGGAACCGGCTGTCGACTATCTGCGGAAAGCCCGGAGTATCCGTGACTCTTACATTATGATACCTGCTACGAGCATCCCTAACGGCACGTTCGGTGGGCAGCCTGTTCAGGTGGAAATGCTCCATCCGCAGCATTTCCTGCTCACACAAGGAAAAGATCAAACAAAGCTCTCGTTCATGTTTACCGATAAAGGAGCGAAGCTCTACCAGCCTGTTACGCTGAATGGCGTGACGGTGGAAACGCTTCATTGGGATGCGCAGGCACGCGTCTTCACCGGCTCCGACGGAAAAGCCAGTTTCCCGCTCGTGGCCAAACCGTTCGGTTTAAGGCTCGACCAATTGCTGGGCGATTACGTATTCAGTTATCTGCCCAGCAGCAATGTGACGGAGCCCAAGACGGTCGATGTCAAAATCTCACAAAGTGCCAATGGAAGGATCCAGATGACAGGACTACCCTTCAACGTCCGACTGACGTATAACACCAAATGGGGGGCACTTGAATTGAAGCCTCAGCAGCTACGGTCCAACCCCAACGTAAGTCTGGCGATATGGGAAGTGGGAAGCTATCTGAATGCAAGCGGCGATATGGGGTTGCTCACCTTATGGAACGGCAAGCATGACTCTTTCGAACTGACATTCGTAGAAAATGATTTCGAATGGTTCGCCGGAGGAAAGCAGGTACATCCCAACGCTTTTATCATTTGGAATACCTCGACCAATCCGGGAAGTGTATACACCGGATTCGGAGACGCCCGCTACATGAAACTAAAACTGACCAGAAAAAAACAGGAGGAATAAACAGATGAAACGATACAAATTATGGTTATATATAATATGGATACCGGTCGCGATCGGATGGTGGTCGTGTTCCGATAACGAACCGACGGTCGAAGAGCCACCATTTAACGTGACGAAGACAACGGCGAATTTCGATCACAACGGTGGAAACGGCACGATCGAATTAAGCAGCGAAGGGGTACAGGCACAGGCCGGCGACGCCTGGCTGCAGGTAAGCGTACAGGGACGAAACGTTAGCCTTACCGCACAAGCCAACAAGAGTTATGAAAGTCGTACCACCGTGGTGACGATGACGAAAGACGGTCATACCGAAAAAGTACCGGTCACACAGATGGGTATTATCTCGATTACGGAGGTCACTTCGTACGACTTTCCCAAGACGGGAGGACGTAAAGGCTTTCTGTGGAAAACCGACCAGCCTTACGAAATATCGGGAGCCGATGCCTCCTGGCTGTCGTATCGAATCGTCGGCGACTCGCTCATCTTTACTGCGAAAGCATTGGGCCTGTACGACGACACACGTTCGAGCAAGGTGAAAATCAAAGCCGGACAGTATTACGAAACGACGGTGACATTTCGTCAGGTAGCCCCTTATTTTGCCTACGAATGGGCTTTAGGCGATTATATGATGGAATACCGGACAGCCAAGGACAGTGTCGTCCTCAAGCTCGATGTCTCGCTGGTGCAGAAAGCTAAAAACAAAACGTACACGCTCAAAGGACTCGATTTCAACCTTACCGTGCTCTATGTCGATACGGCAGGCATCGCCATCAAGTCTCAACGGCTTACGACTACCGGCGATGAGATCTGGCTCGCCGCATGGCAGGGCGGTTACGGAGGAAACGGATTCTGGGCGAACACCAAGTTCGGCGTGATCAGCCGGTGGAACAAAGACAAAAGAAAGATCGAGTTCACCATGGTGGCCGACGGTACGACCGACGAACAATGGAAAGACAAACAAGGCCATCTGATTAAACCCGGAGCCTTTCTTCTTCGCAATACGACGAAGAATACCACGCATTCGCCGGCAAAAGCCGCTCGTCTGGTCGATATGAAACTCATCAAGAAGTATTGAGTACGGAAAGAAGCGTGCTTCTTCGAAACGTAACGAAAAGAGGGTGTGTCAAAACGCAATGTTGGGGCACACCCTCTTCCGATTAAAAAACGTGCGTCCTTTGCGATAACCCCGATTTTGTCGAGCCGCTTCACCTCAAACCGTTAAAAGAACAAAAAACGGGAACGCCTTTCACAGCTCTCGGAACGTTAAAACAAAATGCGGGAGGCTTTTCACAACACTTGGAATGTTAAAACAAAGTGCGGGAGCTTTTTCACAACACTTGGAATGTTAAAACAACATGCGGCAGCCTTTTCACAACACTTGAAACGTTAAAACAACATGCGGGAGGCTTTTCACGGTTCTTAATTCGTTCAAACATGATGCGGCGGCCTTTTCAGCGTGGTTCGATATGCTGCAAAAAACAACGGGCATCGCGTGCACCGTTGCACGGACGGTCTGTGCAACAGAGGTGAGTTCGCCGTCGCAAAAGTTCTTCTTTTGCTTGCAACCGAAAGACGCTTCGGAGTATGCCGGAGTACGTGGCCGAGAGGAAATTCCGAAAGCAACACCGCAGTCGGGGATTTATGATACACCGGTAGCCTAATACCGTTTCGTCCGGTAGCCTAATACCGTTTCGTCCGGTAGCCTAATACCGTTTCGTCCGGTAGCCTAATACCGTTTCATCCGACAGCCTAATGTCGATTCGATCGATTCGTTGCGTAAGTATATTGAAAGGGGGCGAACAAGGATTGATTTTCTTCTTTTTTATATCGCGCGAAATTATCAATAAAACATAATTTTATCACCTTTCTGAAAATAACAATTTTCTGTCGAATGCGGAAAATAAAAAGGCTTTTTAAAAAATAGTCTTCTATGTGTGGAGAATATATTTTAAAAAGTGTTTGTATGTGATGATTTTATATTTGTATGCGGGCTGTGTGTCTGTTTTCCAAATTGGGAACACAAGATGATCATATTATATTTGCAGCGTTTCATACATCAATGGCATCTAATTAAATTTTCGTTATGATAAAAATAAAAACAACTCTTCTCTTCCTCTTTCTTCTTTTTTTATCCTTGCCTGTTGGGGCGCAGACGCAGACCGGCTTATTGGTGGGAGGAGGTTCGGGAAATTTTAGCTTTGGAGAGATCAAGTCCCGAGAGAACAAGACCCTTAGAGACGTCGATTACAAACTGAACGGATTCGTAGGTTATCGTTTTCGTTTGCATCCGTTTACTTCGTGTAAGGCATTTGTCGATCTGGATGCTTCCGTCGGAGTAAAATCATGGGATTACCTGTATCGCCCGATTCTAAAGCCGCAACCGTCCGACAACCCGCAGGTCGGTGGAATCTATATCCTGTCATCATCTGCCTATGCTTTCTTCGCTTCATTGGGAGGTACGGTCAATTATCCTGTTTACAAAGGATTGAGTGTGGGGTTGGGCGTGGAACCGACCTATTATTTCGTAAGTTACGAAAAGAATGATATGAAGCGTCCGCTCGATGTGCCGTTCGTCGGGAAGATTGCGTATAACTTCAAATTCATGGAGTTGGGGATCAGTTATAAACATGGTTTGATGAATGTGGTCGAGACGAAAGACTTTGCTTCCGGAAGATTCCGTGACTGGCAGGTGTCCGTATGGATTCCGTTCTAAATTATCCCACCGATTCATCGCATCAAATACATATAATGAGAGAGTATCTTTTTCTTGGTCTGCTTGGCCTGTTTGTGAGCGCTTGTTCCGTCAACTACGATATACCGCCGTCGTCGGTGACGGAGGCGGAGCGTATCATTGTGAACAGCTATCTGAATCCGTCGGACTCGATCCGGGTGAGACTGCACAAATTAACCCATTCGGAGAAGGGGTATGCCATACACGCCTTGACGGGAGCGCATATCGTTTTAAAAGAAAACGACGCGGTGCTGTTCGATGGTGTCTGTACGGACTCCGTGTTGCTGTTGCCCAAGCATCCGCAGGCAGGGGCGACCTATTCGATCGAAGTGACTTATTCCGGTCTGCCGGAAGCTCGGGCGCGCACCCGTGTGCCGTCTTCAATCCGCTGTACGGCTGCCTATTCACCCGACGGCTACCGGAATCTTATTCGCCTGACCTCTTTCGATATCGCCCGGTGCGAAAACGAAAATCTTTGGATCACCGCCTACCGGCAACGGCAGGATACGGTCGTCGATCAATATCCCGATCTATATGCCAATAACGGACTGATCGACATGGTGAACAGGCAGGTCGGTACGAGGATCGTCAACGAGCAAGTCGGCGCGATGTATCACATCGGCTTTCTGCGAATCAAGCGTAAGAATCTGGCGTCTCTGACCGAGCTTGTTTTTGCTCCGGTCTATGCGTCGAGCGGAAGGGATACCGTCCGGAGGCCCGAACCGGACAAAATACGGGTCAAGTTGATCACGGCGACTCCCGAATACGACCGATATAATAAAACGCTGTATGAACAAAAAACGATGATCATTACGGAGGATGATATTTCATCGGTTTTTTACAAGCCTCAGCCCGTATCCGGCAATGTGCAACAGGGACTCGGTATATTCGCGGGCATAAACGAAGAAAATTACGTATTTCAGTTACCTGAAAGAGAAAGGATATGGCCATGAAAAGAGTCGGTTTGTTTTTTCTGTCCGGTTTAGTGGCAGGGGCTGTCTCGGCACAGGAGCCCTCCGTTCCGGCCGACAGTACGGCTGCATCAGAAATCAGAAGGCAAATATTGCTCGATGAGGTGGTCGTGGAAGCTCGAAGCAGGAACATCGACAGTCGCGGATTAGGCAATATGCGAATCAATACGAATCTCTTGAAAGTATCTCCGCTGTTTCTCGGTGAGCGCGACGTGATCAAGACGCTGCAATTCCTACCCGGTGTCTCGGCGGGTATGGAGGGCTCTTCCCAACTGAATATTCGCGGAGGGACGAACGATCAGACGCTCTACCTGACAGACGATGTGCCGATCTATAATCAGAATCATACGTTCGGCCTCTTTTCCATCTTCAATGCGGATGCCATCCGTACGGCGGACATCTATAAGGGAGGTATTCCGGCACATTATGGTGATAAGTTGTCGGGGGTCGTTTCGGTCGATGCGAAAGAAGGAGACTTCGGAAAGTACCGGCATTCGGTATCGTTGGGACTTCTTGCCGGTACGGTAGCCTCCGAAGGCCCTATCGTCAAAGATCGATTGAGTTATCTGATTGCGGGCCGGCGTTCTTTTCTCGATTTGCTGTTTAACGGTTTGATGTCGGTAATCAATGAGCGTCAGGCAGGCTATCCGACGGTTTCTTTTGCCGACCTTAATGGTAAGCTTACCTGGAAACTCAACGACAACCATCGATTGTCGTGGCTCTTTTATTACGGTTACGATGATATGGGAGGGATCAATAGGGAGCATAAAAAGTATTCGGAAGAGAAATATTGGGAGAAATTCGGCTACGGCTGGAAAACGCTCACTACGTCGCTTCGTCATCAGGCACGGATCAAACAAGGTCTGTCCTTATCGGGCCACGCTTATTACACCGGACTGAGCAACTTCAACTATTACAAGAACAAACAAGAGTCTACGGAGTCGAAACAGGCGATGAAAAACGAACATGCTTCGCGAATGAACGAATTGGGGGCAAGGTTTTTGTTAAAGCATGAGATCGCTGATCGTCACACGCTTTTTTACGGATGGGAAGGGGCTTATCAACGATATATGCCGGATTACGTATATAAATCGCTCAACAAACACAAGTCCGTATATCATAACGATCATCTGACACTTTTCAAGACATCGGCCTACGTGTACGATGAGTTCAAATACCGGAAATGGCTGTTCAGTATGGGACTTCGTGCTTCGTTGTATCGTAGCGGGACGATCAGCCGGTTCGCTTGGGAGCCGAGGTTGAAAGTAAATACCTTTATCGGAGAGAAGCACAAACTGATGCTGGCTTACGACCGGATGTATCAGCCCGTACATACGATTAATGAGATCGATTATAATGCCAAAACGGATTACTGGGTGCCATTCCGCGAAAACATCTTGCCGCAATCCGATCAGATATCCGTCGGCTGGAAACATTATATGAACGAGCATCTTACACTGTCGGTCGAGGCTTACTATAAGCGAATGCGGCATCTTCTGCTCATCAGCAATCTGGAATATTATCTGGACACCCATTCGGATTACGTACAGGGAAAAGGATCTTCAATGGGGGTAGAGTTTATGGCGGAATATGGTCGAGGAGCCTTTACCGGGTGGGTGTCGTATACGTTGTCACGGTCGAGACGCACATTCGGAGGCCGTTCGTATCCGTTTAAATACGACGCGCCTCATGACTTATCGGCATTCGCCGGATACGTGGTACGCCAAAAACCGACCAACACCCATACGCTCTCTCTGCAAATGCAGTTTAAAAGCGGATATCCGTATTACGTTCCCGAAGTATCTTATCCGGGCATGGGCTTACCGACTCTTCCGAACGGATACATCGAAACGAGTGGGGATCTTTTTGAAGTTCATCACGTCCCTCATTACCCGAATATCCGGCTGAAAAATTATTTCAGGGCAGACATCAATTATACGGTCGAAAGGAAATTGAAACATGGTGGGCTGACGTGGCAGTTTTCGCTGTTGAACGTAACGAACCGTGCCAATCCGTATGCGGTTTATCAGAAAGACGGGAGGTATAAGGCTTTCGTACTGATTCCTATCCTCCCGTCCATATCGGTTAAAAGAAGTTTTTGAACTTCCGAGCGCTTCTTGCGTTTTGCGTTTTTTTACTTGTCAATTGATTGTTGACTTAACAGTTTGTCGAGCAGCGGTCTGATTTGCTCCGAGCTGGGTGCGGGAGCTCTGTACATCCGTAATTTTCCGTCGGGGTCATAGAGCAGGAAATGAGGGATGGAAGTCACGTTGAGCTGCTCGGCAAAGGCCGATTCACCTCCGAAAAGCTGATGACCGTGCATCTGCAAGGCTTCGAGCGTACTCTTCCAAGTGCTGCTTTTCTTATCGAGCGAGATGCTGACAAACGCAATGTTTTTGCCTTCGTATGCTTTCTCCAATTTTTGGAGAAACGGTATTTCTTTTCGGCAGGGGATACACCACGAAGCCCACAAGTCGATGTACACATAGCGTCCTTTAAACTGCTCCATCGTAACAAGTTGACCCATTTCGTTTTTCAGCATCGCATCGGGCGCGGACGAACCGACGGTCGTGTATTTCAAGTAATCGAATCGCGTACATAGTCGCTCGCGTTGTTCCTCCGACGAAAAATGAACAGCCAATTTCCTGAAAAAAGCTTTGTCTTGCTCATACGTTTCACTCATCTTATAGCTGAGAATATAAGCTTCCATCATGGATTCGATGGTTTTATCGACCATCGAACGGTTAGATACGCTTTTTTTCAGCAGTTCGACATTCCGTTCTATCTGTGGAAGTGTCAGCCGTGCGTTGGGATGAACCCCGTTGTTCGTATTCAGATACTTCCGTAAATGCGAGGCGGATGATGGAAAGAGCATCGCTTTTTCGTTATCGAAAAACTCGGATACACCGAAGGGAAGTGCATAATACGTTTCCGGAACATTCATTTTTACCTTATTCGCCTGTTCATTTATCAGAGGGAGCTGATAGAACAAAGAAAGATAACGTTCATAGGCCTGAACTTTCGCAAATTCGATGACTTCGGGATCATGGCCTTCATACTTCTTTAAGCTTTCGAGATAATAGTCTTCCCACTGTTTTAAAATGGTTTGACATGCTTCCACGTCTTTCGGTGGATTTTCCCACGCCATACGGCTTAACTGATAAAAGAACAAGTCGTTTTCGATAAGCATTTTATTCTCTTGATCTGTTATATCTCGGGTCTCCGGAAAAAATGTATGCTCATCCGTCTCATTATAAATGAGTTCGAACGTATGTCCCGGTCGCATGTAGCAGATATGCCGGCTGATGTATTTATTTCCTTGCTCTCCCACCTGCGTAATCAGGTAAAAGAATCCCGGATGTTCCAAATCGAATTCTTTGGCAAATGTCATCTCTTCGCTTACTTCGATGGTTGGAGAGAGAGGGGCAGCCGTCGTGCCCGGCGGCTGCATCTCTACCAGTTGAATCGTAACGGGCAGCTTTTCATTCAACGTAATCAAGCCTTTTATACCGGCCGTTTTTTGCGCATGGCCCGCCGCCCCACAAAGGGCGGCAAGAGCCAGGATGATCCACGATTTCCGTATCATTTTCATTAAAAACATATTTCTCTGTTAACGCGGATTCTGTTTGATATTCGGATTTCTTGCAAGTACTTTGTTGGCAATAGGCATGACAAGGCGATTGTCGTCGGGAGTCAGCGTCACTTTACCATGCGTAACGATGATGTTATGTCCCTCGCGATTCAAACGTTTGATGTCGGCCAGACGAAGCCCGGAGAAAGCCAGTTCGAGTCGCCGTTCGCGCAAGACAAGCTGCAAGACCTCTTCCTTGTTCGATGCTTTCAGATCCGTGTACGTTTCCGACGTAAAACGTTTTACCCGAATCGCATTCAGGTCGTTCAAGGCTTCCGTTATTTTGCCTTCGCGCGCATTGGCTTCGGCACGGATCAGATACATTTCATTTGTCTGCACGCCGCCGTATTTATAGTTCCCCACAAAGATATTGGACGACAAAATACCGGTACCTTTCAGTGCGGCTCCGTACCAGTCCTGTTGAGTCGTTCCGAGCGTAAAACGCAAGTCGCCGGGAGCATACAGCGCTTCCAGTTCGGGCGACATGAAGAAGGTAAACGCATACGCCCCGACTTTACTCTGGTACTTGTAGAGGATGATATCCTTGATGTCGTCCGTAACATTGGGGAAATTTTTAAGCCCCCGATGTTTGGCCTTGGGGTCTACCCAGGTCGTGTCACGGTTATAGTCGTACAGATAACTGTTGACATCGAGCGCCTTTTGGGCATACGTCCGGGCTTTCGGATAGTCGGCTTTATACAGGTACACACGTGCCAGTATGCCGTAAGCGGCTCCCTTGGTCGGTTTGTAATTATGCTTTGCTTTATCGGGCAACAGCTCGGCCGCTTCGAGCAAATCATTCTCGATTAACGCATATACGTCCTTAACTGACGAGCGAGGCAGAAGGGCGTTGATGTCGGGCTTGAGCGGCATCGGCACTCCCATCTCCGTACCGGCTGTGGCCGGATCATAATGTCTGGCATACGCGTTCACCAATTGCAAATACGTAAACGCGCGATGTACAAGCGCTTCACCCCGAATGCGATTACGGTCGATACCGGGAGTACTCTCGGCCTTATCGATGCCTGCCAGAATCGTATTGCAAGTATAAATCGTTTTATACGCATTCTCCCAATCCGAATCGGTTTCATCCAGTTCGAAAAAGAGCGGTTCGAAGTCGTAGGCTCGGATCGCCGATATCCCGACTAACCGTACATCCCCCCGGTTTTCGTCAGGCAACGTAATTTCATCCGTCATATAAGCCGACATATTCGAAGTTCTGGAGAAAACATACGGCTCCGAAAGCAAATACTCGAAATCGCCGAGTGTAGAAGGTACGACGACTCCCTTGGGTTTTATATCTAAAAAATCATCGCAGGCAGATAAAGCGATGAATACAACTATCACAAAGTATATTATATTTTTCATTTTGTCTGTTTTTTAGAATCCGTATCATTTAGAAATTCAGATTGACCCCGATCGTATAGCTGCTAACGGGTGGCAGATAAGAAAAACGTCCTTCTGCTAAATCATAATATTCAGGGTCGATGCCTTTGCTATTGGCAGTCCACGTCCACAGATTACTTGCCTGCACGACAAGTTGCGCGCGTGAGAAGAGTTTACGCCCGATCAGTCCGGCGAAGTCATACGATAAGGTCAGCGTATTGAGCTTGACGAACGAAGCATCCTCATCCCACGAGTCGTTGTAGAGGTAGTAATTCCTCCATTTCGGATCGATGGAACTTGACGAGTAAATTCTCGGGATATTCGTTGTTTTCTCGTCGCCCGGATTTTTCCAGCGCTTGGCGATATCGGTGTTCAGTCCGTACGATACCATTTCCGGCCTGGGCAGACGCATTAGATGTCCCAGCTGGTATGAAAAGACCGGGGTGAGTGCGAAGTTACGGTACGTAAACGTAGAGATGATTCCTCCATAGACCGGCGGAGTGAGCGTTCCGACATATTTCAGCGCCTGTACATCACTCATTTTCTTTTTCCACCCAACGACCTCTCCGCTGGCATCATAAATCTGCGGTTCACCTTTTTCCGAAAGCCCTGCCCATTTATAACTGTAAAGATAGCTTAACGGCTTACCTTCAATCGGGCTTCCACCGGATACATAATATTCCGCAACTTCCTGCGGGCTCTGGACTTTTTCCACACGATTCACGTTGTAGCCGAAGTTGAACGTCATATCCCACCCGAAGGTTCCGCGTAAAATCATTCCGTTGATACGCATATCGAGTCCCCGGTTGGATACTTCGGCCGTATTGATTCGTGCCGAATTAAATCCGGTGGTGGGGTCCAACTTATGGTTTCCTAACAAATCGGAGCTGTATTTATGATACAGATCGATCGAACCCGACAGGCGGTTGTTCAGTAAAGCAAAATCGACCCCGAAGTTCGTCACAGCCGTTTTCTCTTTGCGCAACTGCTGGTTTTCTGGTGTACTGATGGTCAGCATATCTTCTTGAGTATTGGAATTCTTGCCGTATCTGGCCAGCGAATAAGGACTCGATTTGCTGATATTACCATTGATTCCGTACGTCAAACGCAATAAAAGATGATTCAACCACGAAATATTTTTCATATAAGCCTCTTCCGACAAACGCCAGCTAAGTCCCGAACTCCACGTGGGGTCGTAGCGGTATTTCGGATCGGTTCCGAACAAATCGGACTGATCGATACGCACACTGCCGGATACGGTATATTTTCCCTGGTAGGAATACGATCCGTTCAGAAAGACGGAGAAGAAACGGTTTTTACTTTCCGAAAACTCCGGATCCCAACGGTAGGAGTCGTAATCGCCCCGGTAATTGGCCGTATACTGCGAAAGCGAATAGGCGTCGAAGTTATTGACCGACAAAGCCCGGTCGTTATAGTTATAATAGCGTTCTTTGTTCTGAAGGGTAAAATCTTCGCGTACTTCGGTACCGGCAATCGCATTGATGCTGTGTTGCTCGTCGATGACGCTGTCGAACGTCAGCAAATTGCGCTGTGTCCACGAACTCGACCAGTTTTTCGACAAATCGAGCAGCGGACCTTTGGGAAACTTATGCTTGTATTCTTTTTTCGTCGCATCGTATACCGTCCAGCTGTTGATCAAATTTTTCAGGTAATAATTATGCAAGTTGCGATAATTACGTGCACGATCGGTACCGGCCTCATACAAGAACTTCGTACTAATCTTGAGCCCTTTGAACAGAGTGTATTCAAGTCCGGTATTCAATCTGACGGATGCGTTGTTCGAGGTGATGTCGTTGTTATCGATTTCCTGTTTCAGGTTATACGTCCAATCCAGAAAGCCTTTGTCGTAATATCCTTGTTTGAGGTGTTCCGCCACATTCGTATAGCGGGAAAGATAGTTTCCGTTCTCATCTACATTCAACTCGTAAGGCTTGCCGTGGAAAGCATACAAATCGACCCCGTTGTTCGTGTTTTTCCGGAATGCCGTGTTGACGCCCATCTCTAATTCCAACCCTTTCAGCAAGGTCATCCGGCTCTTCATGTTAATGATAATCGCATGGTTGCTGTCGCCTTTTGACATGCCTTGATTTCCGGTATATCCGACCGAAGTATAATATTTATATTTATTCGTTCCACCTGCAATGGACAGATTTACCTGTTTCTGCACACGGCTTCGGAAGAACAGATCCCGTTCCGAAAGATAATCGTTTTGTCTGAGCCGTTCCAAACCTTCGTTCAACTGCGCATCGTCTATTTGGCCTTTATGCTTTTTGTAGTAAAGCTCTTCTACCCTTGAGTAACCGTTACGTTCGGCCGTGGCTGGGTTAAACCATCCTTTGCCTCGGGCAATGGCTTCCGTTTCAAAGTCGATATATTCGGCGGCGGTAGGACGTTGCAGGTAACCGAAGTCCGGCTTCTCGTCAATCATGATGTTGGAGCTGATATCGAAATATGTTTTTCCGTCATTTAATTTTCCTAACTTAGTCGTAATCACGACGACACCGTTCGAAGCGCGTATCCCCCAAATCGAAGCGGCCGAAGCGTCTTTCAATACCGTGATGGTTTCGATATCTTTGGGATTGATCGTTTCAATATCGTTGACAGGCACTCCGTCGACCACGAAGAGTGGCGTTTTATTGGCATATATCGAACTTACCCCTCGTATGTTTATCGTAGATTTACCGACAAATACGCCCGGAATAGCACCGGCCAACCCTTGTTTGACAGACGTTGCGCCGAGTTGCAGCAAGTCGAGCTTATCTTGTTTTACCTGCGTAAATGAACCGGTCGCTCTTTCTTTCGATAAAGTCTGATATCCGGTTACGACGATTTCACCCAGCATGGCCTCATCGTCTTCCATCACGATGGCAAGCTCAGTACGGCCTTTGACCGGAATAGACTGCTGTTTCATACCGACATACGACACTTCAAGCACAGCGTTCGGAGCTAAGTCGGACAAGGTAAAGTGTCCATCCATATCGGTGGCAATGCCTTGTGTTGTGCCTTTGACAAGGATCGACACTCCGGGCAGAGGCTCGTTCTGTTTGTCGGTGACACGTCCCTTCACCGTGATTCCTTTGGGCGTTTGCTGTTTCATCGCCGCCGCTTGCTTTTCCTTCCGATAAATGGATATTTGCCGCTCTACGACATGATATCCCAGATCGGTGTCATGAAACAAGGCATCCAAAACTTGATGGATATTTTCCTTGCTGCGTTTAAGACTTATCCGCCGGTTCAGTTCGGATGATGCGTTATCTGCCACAAGAAAGACATAATCGCTGGACTTCTCGATCTCCGAGAATGCCTGCTGAATCGTTACGTCCTGCACATGAATAGAGATTGCTTTTTGTTGCGAATGTTTGGCGTCTACCGGCAAAGCAGATAAACCAAACAGGCATACTAAAAAATTTAGGGCAAGGACTCGTAATGTTCGGTTGTGTGCTTTACGCACAACACGATTTGGAGTGTAATTTTCTTTCATCTGTTGTTTGTTGTTTAAAATAAATGTTTTTCTGAATCTTCCGACTCCTGAGACTCATCCAATGAATGTTTCGTTACGAGCGGATGTTCCGCCGATAGTTGTCGTATGATCTCTGCAGGAGTTCCTCTTTTTCCGCTTCGCACAAATCGAAAAGTAATCTGTCGCGAAGCGGAACGAAAGGAGCTGTTGGCGAATTATTTTGCGAGCCAACTGTCGATTAACGCGATTGTTGCCTCGTCCGAAGGACGGGGAGCAAAAGCATTGATAATGTTGAAATTCTTATCGATAAGGATAAAACGCGGGATGCCATACAGTAGCCAGCCGTCTCTCATTGCCATATCGGCGGAGTGGAACTGTTCGAGTTCCTTTTTGTGTTCTTTCAGGAAAGTTAGCCACGGTTCACGCGTTCTGTCAGTAGAAACGGGAACGAATACGATGTCTTTACCCACATATTTCTGACTTACCTTCTCGAAGAAAGGAGCTTCCTGCAGGCAGGGGCCGCACCATGTTGCCCACAGGTCAACGTAAATCAGTTTGCCTTTAAAGTCGGACAGTTTTTTCGCATTACCGGAAACATCCGTGAGCTCCAGATCGATTGCCGGCTGTCCGGGCAACAATCGCATGTTTTGCGTAATCTTGCCTTCTACTTCTATTGCGAAGTCCTTATTTTGAACCGTCTGCAGGAATGTCCGGGCTTTTTCGAGGGCTTCTTCGGATACGTCTCCCATACGGAGTTCATTGATAAGCTTGGAGCTTGCGAAAAGCTCCTGTGTACGAACGGGTAGTGTTATTCCCTTGAACCATTTATCGTTGAGCACCGAATCCAGCTGATTGGAAAGTACGTCGCGAATAACGGCTACATCAAGCAACTCTTCCGACAGAAATTCCTGTATCTTCGGTGAAATCTGCGGAGCAATCGATGTCGTAAATTCATCCCATTTAGCCATCATCTCATCCCTGTTTTTTACTTCGGCGAAGAGCTTCGAATAATTGGCATAGTAAATCCAGCTGTTCACGACATCCGCCTTGATACGCGCCGTCTCCAGCTTCTTGAATTCATCCGACACGTTGGTCAATGCTTCCAGTTTGAGCATACGCACTTGCGCCAGACTGTCGACAACCTTCATCGTAGATGCCAAATCTTCCTTGACGTTCTCACCGGCTTGTAAGAATGAACCGCTTTTCGGGAACAAACGATCTTTCATGTACGTGTTAGCTTCGGCACCTTTTCCCTGAAACTCGGCGTCCGTGCTTTTTTCGGAGATTTTAAACGTCAGATCATCCCCCGGCGTAAGGTAAATCGTATTCCGTCCGACGTTAAAATAAGATGGCTCGGTCAGTACGATCGTCGTATCTACATTGCCCTCCGAGTCGATCTGAAGCACGATGTCGCGGCTGTCGCCCAAGAGAGAGGAGGCTCCGTTGTAACTCATTCGTACGACGTCTTTTCCGACGTTAAGAAACTGCCCTTTGAGATGGACGGTAGAAGGTGTTTCGTCTTGCTTCTTGTTGGTTTGGCAAGCAATCAAGCAGCAACATAATGCTGCAAATGGCAAAATTGTTCTCTGTTTCATAAATTTATACATAGTTTGATTATCGTTTGTTCGGTGTCATATTCGGATTGAAGCGCAATACGGTCGGAGGAATGGGAAGGATGTATTTCGGGTCACCCGGAGCCAGCGTATATTTCACTCCGTTTGCCTTATGTACAATGGTCTTCGCAAACCGTGGTTCACGGTTCAGACGTTTCAGATCAATCAGGCGGGTACACCCTTGAAATACCATTTCCCTTCTTCTTTCGTCGAGTACTTTGCGCAGCGCATCTTCATCGTTCTCTGCCATCAGGGGCGTGTTATCGATGATCCGATGATCTCTCAGCTTGTTGATGTAAGAAATCGCTTGCTCCTTATTGCCCAAACGAGCTTCACATTCGGCGGCAATCAGATAAATTTCGGGAGTCGACACGGCCATGTTGGCATAGATAAATGGAGCCCAAAGATCGTATTCTGTCGTGATGCTGCCAATCTCTTTGGCGAAATAAAGCAAAAAACGTTTATCCTTCTCCTTGTCATACAAATGAATCAATTCATCGGAGCCGTATACTTTCATTGACAAACCAAACACATAAGGAGCTAACCGGATATAAATATTTTCCGGATTCTGGTCTCGCTGAGGAACATTAATACGACCGATAAATTTTTTCGGGGCTACTACTTTGTAAAGCTTCAAGTCTAACAGTTCGGCATTGTGTTCGAGAGATTTCCGCGCATTTTCGAGGGCCTTCGGATAATCGCCCATATATAAGTACATACGAGCTAAAAGTCCGAACCCTACGGGCTTCGACGCTCGAAACGCATTCAGCACAGGTCTTTGAGGCAGATAAATCGCAGCTTCGTCGAGATCTGCTTTGATCTGATCGTAGACTGCCTGTACGGTGGCCCGTTGAAGATTCTTTTTATTGATATCCTGATCCAGTAATAAAGGTACGCCGGGGTCTGTCGCTGCCGTTTCCGGATCGTAATGATTGGCATACGCATTGACGAGAATAAGATATTCGAAAGCACGTCCCATCAGCGCTTCTGCTTTTACTTGTTTCTTGTGTTCTTCAGAAGCATCCTTGGAATCCATGACTTCCTGAATGATGACATTGTACGTGTAAATACGATAGTATGAATTGCTCCATAAACCATCTTTTTCACCGTCTCCGAATACTTCGGACTGGAATGAATAAAGACGTTGCAGAGGAAGTGCGAGGGTCTGATAGCCTCCGGTCACCGCATCATTACCGGGAAGGAAAACATCGTCGGTCATATAATTCGGATAAGAGTCCGAGGACTTCATTAGCTGGGCAAAGTTCAGCAGCGTTTCGTAATGTTCGCACTTTTCGGGAATCACTACTCCTTTAGGCTTAATATCGAGAAAATCGTTACAAGACGTACATGCCAGTATGCCCAGACAGTAAACTAATACATTATAATATATCGTTTTCATTAGAAAGAAGAAGTTTAAAAGTTAAGAGATAATCCAAACGTACAGGTGGTAGGGTGTGGCAAGGTCAGCATTCCCCTGCCGTAACTTCCGATGGTATATGCTTCGGGATCAATATCTCCGTTGGCCGCCCACCACCAGAGGTTGCTGATCTGACAGGTTAATGTGGCGCTGTTCAACGAGAACCGGCTCAAGAAATTCTTAGGCACGTTATAGGTAAGCGATACATCCCTAAGCTTGATATAATCGGCCTTTTTAACGTGTACATCAGCTGCATACCATGTTTGTGCCTGCCTGTAATAAATATTCGTATTGAAAGCAGGCGCTACATTCGGAATGTTTTCGTCTCCCGGCTTTCTCCAGTGATTGATCGCCTTGCGGTTTATGTTCGTGCCCGGATCACCGTTCATATAAGTAGAGATGACATCACGCATCACATGACCGCCATAGAAAACGAACATGAACGAGAGATCGAAGTTCCGGTAAGAGAATGTGTTTTTTAACGAGGCCGTATACTTCGGTATTCTGGTGCCCGAGTACACCAAATCGTCGACGGAGCTGACATTTTTGACTTTTTGGCCTTCACGATCATAGACCAGTACGCTTCCATCTTTCGGGTCCAGTCCGGCATAACGATAACTGAACAAACTCGCCATTGGTCGCCCGACCGTCTGCACATTCGTAGAAGTGTACGAAAACACACTTTCTTTGGTTCCGGTTAAATTCGTTAGTTCATTCCGATTGTAGCTGAACATCAGATGGGTATTCCACGCAAAATGTTTATTCTCATAATTTGTGCTTTGCAGAGACAGCTCGATCCCTTTGTTCACCATCGATCCGTAATTGACCATCAGATTCTCCCAGCCGAGTGTCGGATCCGCATTCCGATTGCCCAACAGGTCGGAGGTGCTTTTGTGATAGAGATCGATACTTCCTCCCAGTCGTGATTTAAACAAGTCGAAGTCAATTCCGATATTGGTCGATACGGTCTTTTCCCAACGTAATTCGGCATTCGGCGGATACGAAATTTGGGATTCAAAGTCACCGACCCAATTGTTATATCCGGTATTGACGATGTTCAGATATGGACCTACGTTTTTAGGCACATTTCCTCCTACTCCCGAGGTCAGACGAAGGGTCAGGCGATTGACCCACGCGATCTCTTTCATGAACTCTTCGTTTGCCATACGCCAACTGCCTCCCAATGACCACAGCGGCCTGTACTGATACTTCGGGTCAGTACCGAAAAGGTTGGACTGGTCTATACGTATACTGCCCGTCAGCGCATAACGGTCGTCGAATGTATAAGAGGCATTGCCGTAAAACGAAACAAACCGATCTTCTTTATGAATCAACTCATTATGTTCTTTATAAACCCAATTAAACGATCCACCTAACGCCTCGGTACCGGTCAGAGGTTCCATAATAAGCGGATTAATCGATTTAATACCCAAACTGTTATCGTCATAGCCCATGTAGTAATTTCTTGAACCGGTATGGCGTACAAGGCGTCTTTCCGCCCCACCGAGTGCCGCGATGGCATGTCTGCCGAAAACACGGCTAAAATTCAGCTGCGAACGCAGGGTATAGGAATACCACTCCGCACGCGTTTCGTCAAGCTGTCCGCCATCGGGTACGTTCAAGGTCAGTTTTTGCTTTTGGGGATCGTATTGTGCGGCATTGTTGATCATGTCTCTGACCATAAACGATCTGTCGGAGTAATACTGACGGTTCTTGGCATACGTATTTTCCGTCTGATATTTCAACTCGAGGTTCAACCCTTCCATCAAGTCGACCTTCAGCCCTGCATGGATACGAAAATAATTCTCCGCATGCTGATAAGATTCTTCCGAACGGTTACTGATCGGATAATAGGTCTGATCTTTTAATCCGAGTTTTTTCAGGCGCTCGATTTCGTATTCCGATTTATTCTGCTTCAACGAAAGCTCATTGCCTTGTTCGTCTCGTAACATGTAATAGCTTGGATATCCCAAAATCAAATCTGCATAATTTGACACCCCATTGTCGCCCGAATTACGGTAGAAGCTCCCGCTTATCCCCATATCGGCTGAGAGCCATTTAAAGAAGTTAATATCATCTTTCAGGCTGAATCCTAATCGTTTGTTGTCTTGAAACTTCTGATTCCCATATTCTTCGAGATAATTTAGCGTCGCTATATACCGGTTCGTCTGTGTGCCGCCTGATAATGATAGATTGTGCTGATGTACGAGTCCCGTACGCGCGAACTCGTCTTCTATCTGCCGGCGATTGTCGAGATTTCGATAGATGTCGAGCGATTGTTTTAGCTCTTCGTCGGTCAGTTCCTTATTTTCGTGCTTATAAAGCAGTTCCCTTACGGGGTTTAAGGCATACCGTTTATCCAACAAGCTGTACTTGTTATGGTAAAAATGAAACCCTTCCACTTGTAAATCGACTAATTCGGAGCTGTTCATCAGATTAAGATAACCCAGATCGGGTTTGGGCATCAGTTTTACACTACCATTGTAACTGATTCTGGTTTTACCTTCTTTCCCGCGCTTAGTCGTGATGACAATCACTCCGTTAGCAGCTCTGGCACCATAAATGGAGCTGGCCGAAGCATCTTTCAACACAGTGATATTCTGTACTTCAGTCGGATTGATGGCATTCAGATCGCCCTGATACGGCATGCCGTCTACGATATATAGCGGATTTTGCTCTCCATGAATCGTTGTAATACCGCGGATAACGATCTTATCGTCTCTTGTCGTCTTGTTTATTCCGGCCACCAGTCCTTCGATGCGTGAAAGGACATTCGTCTCAAGCTTTCCTTGTGTGTTTTTTTCCGAAACAACGGCATAAGAACCCGTAACACGTTCTTTTGACAAGGTTTGATATCCCGTGACAACAAGCTCATTTAGAACGAGCTCATCGTCTTCCATCACAATATTGAGGGTGGTTCTACCGTTTACAGCAATGGTCTGGGACTTCATCCCGACATACGAAACTTCCAGTATCGCATCACGAAGCACATCCGACAAAACAAAGTGCCCGTCCATATCGGTGGCGATGCCCTGTGTCGTTCCTTTTATCAGGATGGAGACACCCGGTAGCGGCTCATCATTTCTGTCTGTCACCTTTCCTTTGATTGTGATGGCTTTGGATTCCTGTTGTTGCACTAAGGCTGCTGACGGTTTCGCCGTTTTGAGATAGACTGACACTTGGCGTTCCACGACGCGGTAGCCAAGTTCTGTGTCGCTAAACAACGCATCCAACACACGGTTGAGAGGTTCTTTCTTTCGATCGATCGTTACACGTCGGTTCAATGCAGAAGCGGCATCATCGCCTATCAGAAACACATAGTCGCTGGATTCTTCAATTTCAGAAAACACTTCACGAATCGTTGCGTTGCGCATGTCGACGGAAATTTCTTTCTGTTGTGAATAGCTGCTTTCTGCCAGCATACCGAATGAACAAAACAGGAACAGCAAGACTCCTGTCTTCGTAATGTTGATTATTCTGCCGTACCTTTTTAGAGCAAAATAATTCATGTCGTTTCTTTTTTTCATAGATGTCTTTTTGATGTTCGTTTGACGGAACTATTTCCGATAAATAATAATTTCTTTCTACCAGCCATTAATTCAGAATTTGACTTTTGATTCAATGTTGCTTCACACGTGCCGATTGTTTTTTACGGATCCAGATCAGGTTATCTTCTCGCTTATAGTCGGTGGATGATAATACGGATACTGTCGTCATCACACTGTCGAGATTGTTCGACAGAAACAGTTTTCCGGAAACGGTCTTCTCGTTTAAGGCAATGTCGGAACTGCTTTCAAAGGATACATTATAGTAACGTCCGATTTTTTTCAGCACGTCGGTCAGGGATGTACGATTAAATTTGATGACGCCATCGTGCCAGCTGGTATATTCCGAAGCATCTACGAGGCTTTTAGTCAACTGTCCTGATGAAATCGCTACCATCTCATCCGGAGCGAGTGTAAGCGGTGGTTGATTTTGTACTTCCACCTGTACGCTTCCCGATACCAGCACGACGGATTCGGTCGGCTCGTCTGCATAAGCCGACACATTAAACCGTGTACCTTTCACATGTACGATTGCTTTCGGGGTATGCACCAGAAAAGGACGGTCGGACGGAGCGACCTCAATATACATCTCGCCTTGCAGATGTATCTCGCGATTTGTACCCGAGAACTCCGCCGGAAAGGTCAGTTCCGTGCCTGAGTTCAGCCATATACGGGAACCGTCCGCGAGCGTGATAAACGAGCGTTTTCCGTAAGGAACGAGTAGCCTGTTCGGTTTATCGTCTGCCAGTTGAAGGGCTTTGGTATCGATACTCGTGCCGTCAAGAATAGAGGCTTTGCCTTTCTCCGAGAGGGTTATTTCGGAGGAAGATTGCAACTCGATTGTCTGGTCGCCCGCAATCAATCGTACTTGCTCCGAAGGCAAGGTATGCCCGACAATCTTATCGCTAAGTGCTGTTGGTTGTTGCCCGTCGCGTGCGGACCATGTCATTATACCGATCGTAGAGATAACGGCGAATATCACGGATGCCGCTGCTATCCACCATGCAGTCGGTCGCGTGCGGACCGGCTTATGATCCGGAAGGCGAGTGAGTAGCTGTCGATACATCGCATCTCGGGCCTCGGGACGTAGCCGACGTTTTTCGTTCAACCGTACCGCTTCAAAGCGTCGGCAAGCCTCGCGCAGTAAAGGCTCGGCTTGCGGATGCTCCCGTACGAATTCTTCCCAATATCGTTCGGTCTCGTCAGTACGAAAAAGTCGCCAGACGATAAACATATCGTCGTTTAAAAAGTCGGCGCTGGATGAAAAATGTTGTTTTTCGATCATGTGACTAACTGAATGTTACAAATAAGACGATAATACTAACTATTTGTAGACAAAAAGCGGTAAAAAAATATTATTTTGTTGCGGAGAACGCTTTGGAATCGCTTCTGGTAAAGGATTTATTGCGCTGGATATTAGTTTGTTTTTTGTCGATCGGGGCTTTATCGGCCAGTTGTATGTTTACGTATGACTTCCAGAGCACGGTAAACGAGTTTACGCACAGACGCGGCATTCATTCCCATGATTCCGGCAATCTGGTCGTAATCGAGCTCTTCCATGTGGCGTAAGTAGACGGCTTCGCGCTGACGGTTGGTGAGTATGCTTAACAGCCGTTCGACTTTTTCTTTCAATAACAATCGTTCTTCTTCGTGTTCAAATAGTTCCGCCACAGAAACTTCGACTGAAAATGCAAGGGTTTCGTCGTCAATGGTTTTAGTTATGTATTGTTGTTTTTGTAGGTCGATTAGGCGGTTACGGAGGCTGCGAAACAGGTAAAAACCAATGTTTTCGATATGCAGTAGTTCATCTTTTCGAAGATACAGTTTGCAAAAAACATCCTGAATAGCGTCCATACACACATCGGATGCGAATCCGAGACTTGTCCCATAAGCATGCAGATTGCTTACATATTTAGTGTATAGCTGAGAAAAAGCAGCTTCTTGCTTATCCGGAAAGCTCATAATGATATGCCTTGAATGTTAACTGCATTTTCATTTGTCGGGCAAATTTACAAAAAAGATTCATGAATATATCGGTCGAATAGGTCGGCTTGCCTTTTCTTCTTCCAAAAACGAAAAGTCTCGCATCGATTAAACTGCTTTGCAAGACGAAAAGGAAGCCGTGAGATCATGTTGGGAAAAGCGTGATGTAGTCGACGAGAGCAGTCATTCATTTGGACTTGTTAAGACGGGATTTATACTGAACTTGAATTTTTGATCATCGGAAAAGTGAAAAAAATTTTGCAGGTTGGGAAATATTTGTACCTTTGCAGCCGAAAAAAACGGGATGTAGCACAGTTGGCTAGCGCGCCACGTTCGGGACGTGGAGGTCGGACGTTCGAGTCGTCTCATCCCGACTTTTTAAAAGAGCTGTCTCAGAAGGGAACAGCTCTTTTTTTGTTTTCGGAATATGTTGGATCGATGAAATGCATCAACCCGATTTTTTATTATTGCTATCCGATAAAAGTTATTTTCGAAAGAAAGAGTGTCTCTTTTATCGGATAACAATGGTACTCATGATATCGGGCTTACAGCCCTGGGGGCATTACTTTTTTGCAACGTGCAGCGTTCGGCTGAATGAATGAGGGTGTGTCTAAACGCCATGTTTGGGCACACCCTCATTAGGAGTATAAGAATGGGGGAGATACAAGGCGCTAAAGATGACGCGAGGGAGCATACTTAAGGTGTGTGAACGAGCTCATATTCCGGAAGCAACGAAACAGTTCGCCCGTTATGACACACTCCCTTTCTTCGAATGGTTAATTGCTGTTTAGCAGTCAGCAGTCAACGTTCGTGATTCATTGTTTCTCACTCTTCACTTTTCACTCTTCACTTTTCACTTTTCACTTTTCACTCTTCACTCTTCACTTTTCACTTTTCACTTTTCACTCTTCACTTTTCACTTTTCGTTTTTCACTTTTTATATTTTTCCATCTCAGGCAGATACCTTTTGATGGCGGCGATGCGTGTCGCGTCGCTGGGGTGTGTACTCAGCACTTCGGGCGTACCTCCGCCTCCGGCTGCCGACATTTTTTGCCAGAACGTAACGGCTACCTCCGGATTATACCCGGCCATGGTCATAAACACCAAACCCATATAGTCCGCCTCCGACTCATGTTTGCGCGAGTAAGGGAGGATGACGCCCAACTGCGCCCCCAGTCCGAAAACGGTCGCTCCCAACTGTCGCATGGCCATCGATTTTTCGCTCAGCGCGGCATTGACGATGGAAGCGCCGAACTGGGTCAATAATCCCTGACTCATACGCTCGTTACTGTGCTTGGCCACGGCGTGCGCGACCTCGTGACCGACAACGACCGCCAACTCGTCGTCCGAGGCAGCCAACCGAAGCAATCCTTCGTAGACCACGATTTTACCGCCGGGCATACAGAAAGCATTCACTTGGTTGTCTTTAATCAGATTGAATTCCCACCTGAAATTAGCGAGCTCATTTTCCAAACCGTTTTGACGCAAATACGTCTCGGTTGCTTCGGCAATCTTTTTGCCGACACGTACCACGGTGGCGGTCTTCGCCTTATCGGTCGACTTCGTCGCCGTTCTCATATATTGATCATACTGGGTCAGACTGGCAGTCAGCAACTCCGAATCGGAGACTAACAGCATCTGTCTTCTGCCCGTCAGCGGCACGGTACCGCATGAAGTTGCCAGCAGCGCTACCATGCAAAAAACAAGTATCTTTTTCATGTCGTTCTTATCTGTACGTGAAGAATAAACGATTTTAGGCTGTATACGTTGAGGCGGATGTATCTCCTCCTTTACCGGTCCAGTTCGTATGGAAAAATTCGCCGCGTGGCCGGTCGATGCGTTCGTACGTGTGTGCGCCGAAATAGTCGCGTTGCGCTTGCAGCAGATTGGCTGGCAGTCGCTCGGTACGATAACCGTCGAAATAGTTGAGCGCGGCGCTCATCGACGGTACAGGGATGCCGTTCATCGTAGCGGCGGCCACGACGCGTCGCCAACTTGCCTGAGCCGCCAATACCTTTTCTTTGAAGAACGGGTCGAGCAGCAGGTTGGTGAGGTCGGGATGCTTATCGAACGCTTCTTTGATTTTTCCGAGAAAAGCCGAACGGATGATGCATCCCCCGCGCCACATCAGGGCGATGCCGCCATTGTTCAGTTCCCATCCGTATGTTTTGGCGGCTTCGCGCATCAAAGCATAACCTTGAGCATACGATACGATTTTGGAGGCATACAAGGCTTGCCGAAGGTCTTCAATAAACGCTTTTTTATCTCCGGAGAAAGAGGGCGCGGGGCAACACAATTCGCGCGAAGCTGCGACACGCTCCTCTTTTTGTGCAGACAAGCAACGGGCGAACACAGCCTCGGCAATCAAGGTCAGAGGCACTCCTTCGTCGAGAGCGACGACGGCCGTCCATTTGCCGGTACCTTTCTGACCGGCGGTATCGAGTATCCGGTCGATGACGAACTCGCCCGCTTCGTCGCGATAGGCAAGGATGTCGCGGGTGATCTCGATCAGGTAGCTGTCCAGTTCGCCCTCGTTCCATTCCTTGAAGACTTCGTGCATTTCGAGGTTCGACAGACCAAGCAACTCTTTCATCATCTGATATGTTTCGCAAATAAGCTGCATGTCGCCATATTCGATACCGTTGTGTACCATCTTGACGAAGTGTCCCGCACCGTCTTCGCCAACCCAGTCGCAGCAAGGCATTCCGTCGGCCTGTGCACAAACGGATTGGAAGATCGGTTTGACAAGTTCCCAGGCCACTTTCGATCCTCCGGGCATCATCGACGGACCGTTCAACGCGCCCTCTTCACCACCCGACACACCGGTGCCGATATATAACAGTCCTTTGCTTTCGACGTATTTTGTGCGGCGAATGGTATCGGGAAAATGGGTGTTCCCTCCGTCGATAATCACATCGCCCGGTTCGAGGAAGGGGATCAGTTGCTCGATAAAATCATCGACCGCCTGCCCCGCTTTGACGAGGAGCATCACTTTGCGGGGACGTTTGAGCGATCGACAAAGTTCTTCGATCGAATGTGCCGCGATAAAATTCTTACCCTTGCCGCGTCCGTCGACGAATTTGTCGACCTTCGCCACCGTACGGTTGAAAACGGCTACCGTAAAGCCTTTACTCTCCATATTGAGTACGAGATTCTCGCCCATCACGGCGAGACCTATCAGTCCGATATCTGCTAATTTATTCATCATTATTTTTATTATTTATCATTGTTAATACAAGCGAGGCAGTCCGATTGTTTTCTGTTTTCAACAGTCTTTCCGCCTTTGTGCATCTCTATGGTGAGATACCCGCAAAATTAGTGAAAAACGGTCGGAACATCAAAGACGATCGTGGATTATTTTTTCGGCGTTCAGCCGGTCGGATCCGAAATAGAGCAACAGTCCGCGCGCGGAGAGGAAAATCAAAAAAGCGATCCAGAGGGCCGTATTACCAAGCCACGGCGCCAAGGCATAAAAACCGGCCAGATAGAGGACGGTGGAGAGGAAGACGGTATTGCGTAAAATCTTCGTCCGTGTGGCTCCGATCATGATCCCGTCGATCATAAACGGTACAGCCCCGATGAGCGGTACGGCAATGACCCACCCGATGTATTGTCCGGCACAGGCGATGATCTCGTCCGAAGGCGAGAAGATGGCGAGTATCTCTTTCCAGCCGATAAGGTAGAGTCCGACAAACAAGACGGCAATCAGCAACGACCAGCCCATCAGTCGGCGGATAAACCGGTGCAAGGCCTCACCATTACGCTCACCTACGAAACGGCCGGAAAGCGCTTCGGCCGAGTAAGCGAATCCGTCGGCCAGGTAGGAGAAGAGCGTGAACAGCTGCATCAACAAGGCATTCGTCGTCAGTATCACGTCGCCGAAGCGTGCCGAAGCAGCCGTAAAAAAGGTGTAGGCAATCACGATGCAAAACGTACGCAGAAAGATATCTTTGTTGATATGCAGGAAATGAACGACGGGAGCCAGCCTGAGCGAGTCGCGGAGGTTGAAATAAGCGCCATACGAACGATACTTCATGAGCCAGAACACAACCGCCATAATCAGCCCCGTATATTGCGCGACGACCGTTCCCCAGGCTACTCCTGAAATACCCATCCCCAGACCGAAAACGAATCCGACACTGAACACGATATTGACCACGTTCGAGAAGATGGCTATATACATCGGCGTACGCGCGTCCTGCATTCCGATATACCAGCCTTGAATGGCAAAGAGAAGAATCGACGCGGGCACAGCCCAAATACGCGCGAAAATATATTCGGCAGCCAGTGCCTGTACCTTGTCGCTGCCCTGCATGAGCGCCAGGGAGTACTTCCCTATCGGCTGTTGGAAGACAAGGATCAGCACCGCAAGAAGCATGGCTAACCAAACGGCTCGCACGAGCATGTTGGCACATTCGGCATGACGTCCCGCGCCGTAGGCCTGCGCCGTGATACCGCTCGTACCCATACGCAGAAAGGCGCAGTTCCAGTAGATAAAGTTGAAAATCGTCGTCCCGATCGACAAGGCCGCGATGTTCGCGTCGTCGCCCAATCGTCCGGCGATGGCGGTGTCGGCCATACCGAGCAGCGGAACGGAAATATTGGAGATAACGTTCGGAACGGCCAGACGAAGGATATGACGGTCGGTATCGGTATATTTCAGAGCCATCGTACGTTTATGATAATGACTCTATAAATGCATCCGCCGTCATTACGGGAATCGATGATTGTTTGAAATCTTTTCCGTTACGCGATATAATGATCGAAGCATGGACGGCCATAGCCGAGTAATATTGCAGGGCGTCTTCAAAATCGGGAAAATCGGAGTGCAGTGCAGCCGTTACCTCCTGCTCGCTGACGGGAGATATTTTAACGATTTGTTTTAGTTTATTCAAAGCGACAAGCGAAGCTTCCGCGCCTACGTCTTTTCTAAAAATATAGTGCGTATTACAAAAGGAAAGAGACGATACATAAGTTTCGACCATGCCTTGATACGCCAGTTCAAAGATTTGAGCAGCTCCTTTGCAAAAAGGCTCACGAGCTTTCATGAAGTCGAGAATAACATTCGTATCTAAAAACAGTCGGGTTCTGCTCATTGATGTTTCTTTTCTACATGTGCATGAATTATTTCGCGCTCGTTGATATCGTCAAGGTTGCTTTCTGCATCGGGAATACTACCCATCAGATCACGCACAAAGGGCGAAAGCGGCATTTCCTGCGATTGTTGTTTTCGTGATTGAATCATTGCGCGAAAATGGTTTTCGATCATTTCCGATACGGTTTTACCCTGCTCCTGTGCGATAAGCTGCGTCTGTTCCCATACCGACTTATCAATATTTAAATGTAGTGTAACCCCCATACGATGTGATGCTTTTGCGTTTTCATCTGCAAAAATACGACAGATTATCTGTCTCTCCAAATTTATGTCGACTGCCATCTTCCTTTCATCGCACAGTAAACCCCAACCCTTCCAGGCCGTTTCGTGTCTCTTCGGCGACATGGGTAAGGTGCAGGCGGAAATTCTTACATTCGCGACGTATCCAATAATCCCCGCGCAGTTTTTCGAACATGGCGGGCGATTGTTTCAGCCGTTCGCTGTCTTGCGCGATGGGATAAGTATGCGTCACGGCTTCGTAAAAAATCGCTTCGGCTGTTTTACCGGTGCCGTCGATCGCGAGCGTTGTGGTCATGGGAGGCGGCGGAATATCGGCCGGATACCAGTCGCGCAAGACGTTGAGGCCGAAGAAGCGACAAAATTCATGCACACAGGCGGCCGTTCCGTTGGCTTTCCCGTCCGACGAATACCCGGCAATGTGAGGAGTACCGAGGTACGCGTCGCGCAACAGTTCGAGGTCGATGGCCGGTTCGTTTTCCCACGTGTCGAGGATGAAAGCGGACAGTTTTTGCGCCGAGGCTTTTTTCAGCGCGACGCTGTCGGCCACTGCTCCGCGCGACGAATTGATAAATACCGCGCCGTCCTTCATTTGTCCGAAGAAATCGTCCGACGCCAGATGGTACGTCGGGTACGCCCCTTCGCGCGTCAGCGGCGTATGACACGTGACGATGTCGCTTTCTTTCAACAATTGTTCCAACGGAGTGAAAGCCGCATCGCCTTCGCGTTCGGCGCGCGGCGGGTCGTTCAGGAGGACACGCATGCCGAGCGCCTCGGCCGCTGCCGCTACTTTGCGACCGACGTTTCCCACGCCAATCACTCCGATCGTCGTGTCGGCCAGTCGCAACGCCCGCTCATGCGCCAGCATGACGCATGCCGCCACGATATATTGCTGCACGGACGAGGCGTTGCACCCCGGCGCATTGACCCAGCGGATGCCTGCCGCATCGCAGTAGGCCGTGTCGATATGATCGAATCCGATGGTCGCCGTGGCAATCAGCCGGACACGGCTGCCTTTCAGCAGCGTTTCATTGCACAGGGTGCGCGTGCGGGTAAACACAGCGTCGGCATCTTTTACATCGGCCGCCGTGATGGCAGCGCCGGGCAGATAAACAATGTCGGCATAAGGTTCCATTATCCCTTTGAGGAAAGGGATTTTATCGTCGGCAATAATTTTCAGTCGTTCCATTCGAGCGGCAAAGGTAGCATAAAAATCGGTTGGCATAAAAAACGCGCGTTTCTGCCATCACACAAAACGTTTTGGTTCTTGCGACGCCGTTGCAAGCATCATACGAAACTGTTTGATGCTTGCGGGCCTGCTGCAAGCATCATGCGAAACTGTATGACGCTTGCGGGGCTGCTGCAAGCATTATGCGAAACTGTATGACGCTTGCGGGGCTGCTGCAAGCATCATGCGAAACTGTATGACGCTTGCG
>NZ_RQYN01000001.1 GCF_003860135.1 Tannerella forsythia | reverse complement strand
TTCCATGAATGCAATTATACAACTTTTTTCCGGATCCTGATTTATGGGTTACCCACACGATTCAACACAGACCCGGATTTCCGACAGAATCATTCGTTCGGATAGCTTCAACGGCCAACCCGATCCATCCGTTTCCGTTAAAAAAAGAATTATCTTTGCGAACTTTATGACGTTGATACATCGCATCAGACATCCGGAACGAGTCGGTAGAAATGCTTTTTATCACCTTGTCACGAACAAAGAAAAGAAGAACATGTTGAAAAGAAAACGAAACCTGCGCTGCGGAAAAGGGCTGCTGGCAGGCTTTTTGCTCTCTATCGCCCTTACCATCAGCGGACAGACAGCCGAATCAGGCAATCAACTCCGTGTCAGCTTACTGACGTGCTCGCCCAGCAACGACGAAACGTACACGCTCTATGGTCACACGGCGATCCGTATTCAGGAAACGCTCGAAACGGAAAGTTTCATACGTACGTCGGATTATGTCTTCAACTACGGCATCTTCGATTTTTCCAAACCCAACTTCATTTATCGCTTTGCGCGTGGCGAAACGGACTACATACTCGGCGTCATGGATTTCGAGAGTTATCTGAACGAATACCGGATGCGCGGCAGCGAAGTCTGCGAACAGGTGCTCAACCTCGACTCGACCGAGCGAGTGGCGTTACTCCAAGCACTCACCACGAACGCGCTTCCCGAAAATCGGGTATACCGGTATAATTTTTTCTTCGACAACTGCGCCACCCGTCCGGCGGTGATGATCGAACAGGCTGTTCAAGGGAAGATTGCCTATGCCGAACGTCGGGTCGAAGAGTCTTTTCGCGACATGATCAATTATTGCACGCGTAATCACCCATGGAATACCTTCGGCTGCGATCTCGCGCTGGGCAGCCCGACCGACCGCACCATGACGCTGCGCGAGTCTTTTTTTATCCCCGCACGGCTGAAAGAAGCGTTTGCAGAGGCATGGATCATCCGCCCCGACGGTTCGAAACATCGGCTTGTCTCAGCTACCCATATCCTGACGGAAGAAGTGAAAGACGAACCGGAAAAGACGTTCTTTACGCCACTCGTATGCAGTCTGATTTTCTTCGTTATTGTCGCATTACTGACCCTTATCGAAACCCGCAAAAAGACTTATTTCCGGTGGCTCGACGTCGGATTGTTCTTCCTTGCCGGAGCAGCCGGCTGCGTGCTGTTCTTCCTCAGCTTCCTCTCGGTGCATCCCTGCATGTGGCCGAATAGTTCGCTCGGATGGTTACATCCGCTCCATTGGGTGGGAGCCGTCCTGATGGCCGTAAAAAAACTTAACAAAGCCGCATATTGTTATCATTTTATTAACTTTGCGGCGCTTTGCGCAGTGCCGATCGGATGGATTCTCCTCCCACAGCATCTGAACATCGCTTTTATTCCGCTGATGCTAAGTTTAATGTTACGCTCCGGAAAATACTTGATAAGAAGAAAGACAAAACAGTTCGAATGATAAAATTCATTTCCTCTCTGATTGCGATTCTGGCGGTAGGTAACCTTCAGGCGCAACAGCATGCCCCGAAGTTGGTCGTTTACATCACGGTCGACCAGCTGCGCGGCGATTATATCGAATATTTCTACCACACCTTCGGCGAACGCGGATTCAAACGCCTTTTCAATGAAGGAACCGTATATCATAACGTCCGCTTCGGATTCAGCAACGTCGATCAGGCAACGGCTTTCGCCACCCTCTTCACCGGTGCTTATCCTTCGACGCACGGCATTACCGGTAGCCGGATCTTTGATTTCGAAAAATCGAAGGAAGTATCGCCGCTCCACGATCCCGATTTCCTCGGCAATTATACGCGCGATCATTATTCGCCCAAGAAACTGCTGGCGGCCACGATCGGCGACGAGCTGAAAATCGCTTCGAAAGGACGGAGTGAAGTCTACGCCATCGCCCCCGATGCCGAAAGCGCGATCCTCTCGGCCGGACATGCTGCCAACGGCGCTTTCTGGCTCGACAATTACAACGGCAAATGGGCGACTACGACCTACTACAAAGGCGTGCCATGGTATGTAGAAAAATATAACAACGGAAGCGAATCGCTGTCGGCACGGTTAAGCACGCTGGTATGGCAACCGTCGTTGCCGGTCGGCAAATACGACGCACTGCCTTACGTGCAGGAGAACACGGCCTTCCAGCATACGTTCAAAGCGAACACCGTAGGATGTTATCCCGACCTGAAAACTTCGCCATACGGCAATAAGGAAGTGAACAGACTCGCCGCTCAGTTCCTCGAATACGGAGCATTCGGGACACGCCCCACACCGGATATGCTGTCTATCACGTTCTATGCCGGAAATTTCCGCGATATCCCCGGTAAAGAATATAACCGTGAGATTCAGGACACGTATCATCAGTTGGACAAAGACCTCGAACAATTGCTCGACCTGATCGACAAGAAGGTCGGTCTTTCTCATACGCTCGTCGTACTTTCGGGCACCGGCTATTTCAAGAGCGAAGAAACGCTCCCCGACGGGATGAAACTCGCCGGCGGAGAATTTCATCCTAAACGCTGCATGGCGTTACTGAACATGTACCTGATGGCTATCTACGGTCAGAAGAACTGGATCAACGGATTTTACAACAATCAAGTTTTCCTCAACCGTAAAACGATCGAAGACGCGAAAATCGATCCGGCCGAATTTGAAAACAAGGCGGCGGAATTTCTGCGCGAGTTCAGCGGTGTGGAACGTGTCACCACCGACATGGCGCTGCGTTCGGGCACGTGGAACGAGGAGATGGCCGACTTTCATCGCGGGACGTATCACACGGGACGCGGCAATCTGCTGATCTCGCTGCAACCGGGCTGGAGAATCCGTCACGAAGAAAACCCGAACGAAAAACCCCGCATCATCCGGAACAACGCGGTACCGATGCCGGCTATCTTTTTCGGATGCGGCATCAAACCGCAACATATTTACCGCGAAATCAAGGCGACGGAAATCGCTCCGACCGTAACTCACGTGCTGCGTATTCGTCCACCGAACGCCTGCGACGAATATCCGCTTCCCGAAATCCGGCAACAGTAAGGATTCGGTTGTCACACCAAACATCTATTCACAACTAAGAAATTAAAAAATACAACGATATGGGATTTAACGAAATAATGACGAAGTTGTTCGGCAACAAGTCACAACGAGATTTAAAAGAAATTACGCCTTACGTAGATAAGATCAAGGCGGCCTACCCGGCCATCGAGGGGCTTTCGCACGACGAGTTACGTGCCCGCTCGGCAGACATCCGCAAGCGCATACAGGATTACGTGAGCGAAGAGAAAAAACGCATCGAAGAGTTGCGCAAGGGCATCGACGGAAAAGAATTGGAAGAGCGTGAAACGATCTGGGCCGAAGTAGACGAAATCGAAAAGAAGATAGCCGATCAGTACGAGAAAGTGCTGGAAGAGGTGCTGCCCGAGGCTTTTGCCATCGTTAAAGATACGGCGCGTCGTTTCGTGCAAAACGAAGAGATTACGGTCACAGCGACCGATTTCGACCGCGACTTGGCGGCCGGCCACGACTTCGTACGCATCGAAGGCGACAAGGCGATCTATCAGAATCATTGGGTAGCCGGCGGCAACGAGGTGAAATGGGACATGATACATTACGATGTGCAGCTCTTCGGCGGTGTCGTGCTGCACAAGGGAAAGATTGCCGAAATGGCCACCGGCGAAGGAAAGACGCTCGTAGCTACGCTGCCCGTCTTCCTCAACGCCCTCACAGGCGAAGGCGTGCATGTGGTAACGGTCAACGACTACCTCTCGAAACGTGACTCGGAGTGGATGGGACCACTTTACATGTTTCACGGGCTGTCGGTCGATTGCATCGACAAGCATCAGCCGAACTCCGACAGCCGGCGCAAGGCTTATCTGGCCGACATCACGTTCGGAACGAACAACGAGTTCGGCTTCGACTACCTGCGCGACAACATGGCCATCAGCCCGCAGGACCTCGTACAACGCAAACACAACTACGCGATTGTCGACGAGGTAGACTCGGTATTGATCGACGACGCGCGTACACCGCTGATTATCTCCGGTCCCGTGCCCAAAGGTGAAGAACAACTCTTCGACGAATACCGCACGAAGGTAGAAACCGTGGTCAACGCTCAAAAGAATTTGTGTACGAAGCTCCTCACCGAAGCCAAGTCGAAGATGGCGAGCGACGACAAGAAAACGCACGAAGAAGGCAGCCTCCTGCTCTATCGCTCGTTCAAAGGACTACCCAAGAACAAGGCGCTCATCAAATTCCTGAGCGAACAGGGCGTAAAAGCCAGCATGCTCAAGACCGAAGAGTTTTACATGCAGGACAACATGCGCAACATGCACCTCGTAACCGACGATCTCTATTTCGTCATCGACGAGAAAAACAACAGCATCGAGCTGACCGATAAAGGACTCGACTTGCTGACGGGTAATATGGAAGATCCGCAATTCTTCGTGCTGCCCGACATCGCTTCGCAACTGTCGGAGATCAGTAACATGGGATTATTGGAGGCGGAAAAACAAGCCAAGAAGGACGAACTGCTAACGAATTACTCGATCAAGAGCGAACGTGTGCACACGATCAACCAGCTGCTGAAGGCCTACACGCTTTTCGAGAAAGACGACGAATACGTGGTCATCGACGGGCAGGTGAAGATCGTCGACGAGCAGACGGGCCGTATCATGGAAGGCCGTCGTTATTCGGACGGGTTGCATCAGGCTATCGAAGCGAAAGAGCGCGTGAAGGTAGAAGCGGCCACTCAGACGTTCGCCACCATTACCTTGCAGAATTATTTCCGTATGTATCATAAGCTGTCGGGTATGACCGGTACGGCCGAAACGGAAGCCGGCGAGCTTTGGAACATTTATAAGCTGGATGTTGTCGTCATCCCGACGAACAAGCCGATCGCGCGTACCGACATGAACGACCGCATCTACAAGACGACCCGCGAGAAGTACAACGCGGTGATCGAGGAGATCAGTGCGCTGGTCAAAGCCGGCCGACCGGTGCTTGTGGGTACGACTTCGGTCGAAATTTCGGAATTGTTGAGCCGTATGCTCCACATGCGTAAGATTCCGCACAATGTATTGAATGCGAAACTGCATCAGCGGGAGGCGGAGATCGTCGCGCTGGCGGGACAGTCGGGCACGGTGACCATCGCCACGAACATGGCCGGTCGCGGAACCGACATCAAATTGTCGCCGGCCGTACGCGCTGCCGGAGGATTGGCCATTATCGGTACCGAACGTCATGAGAGCCGTCGTGTAGACCGGCAGTTGCGCGGTCGTGCGGGACGTCAGGGCGACCCGGGATCGTCCGTGTTCTTCGTTTCGCTCGAAGACAACCTGATGCGTCTCTTCGCCTCGGAACGCATCGCCGGACTGATGGACAAACTCGGATTCAAAGAAGGCGAGGTGCTTGAGCACAACATGCTCAGCAAGTCGGTGGAACGCGCGCAGAAGAAGGTGGAAGAAAACAACTTCGGCATCCGTAAGCGTCTGCTCGAATACGACGACGTGATGAACTCGCAACGAAGCGTGATCTACACGCGCCGGCGTCATGCCCTGATGGGTGAACGGATCGGCCTCGATGTGATGAACACGCTCTACGACACGACGACAGCCCTTGTGGAACAGGCGGTAGACAGCGGCGATTTCGAAGGGTTCAAACTGGAGCTTTTCCGCACACTCGCGCTTGAATGCCCGGTTTCGGAAGAGACATTCCGCGAAATGAAAACCGATCAGCTCGTCGACGAAGTGTTCGATGCCGCGCTGAAACAGTATAAACGTCGTACGGAAAGGATGGCACAAGTAGCCAATCCGGTTATCAAACAGGTGTTCGAGAATCAGGGAGCGATGTACGAAAACATCATGATCCCGATTACCGACGGTAAACGGATGTACAACATCTCCTGCAATCTGAAAGAGGCTTACGAAACGGATTCGAAAGCCATCGTGAAAGCGTTTCAGAAAGCGATCACGCTGCATACGATCGACGAGTCGTGGAAGGAGCATCTGCGCGAGATGGACGATCTGCGCCAGTCGGTACAGAACGCCAGCTACGAAAACAAAGATCCGTTGTTGATTTACAAGCTCGAAGCGTATAACCTGTTCAAGGTCATGGTCGAGGAAATGAACAAGAAGACGGTAGCCGTGCTGATGCGCGGACAGATTCCGGTACGTGAGGAAGAACAGCAACCGATGCAGGTGCGCGAGGCCGCTCCCGAACGACGCACGGACATGAGCCGTTACCGTACGGAGAAAGATACGGTAAGCAGCGGCGGACGGGCCGACGGCAGCGGTGATCCGTTGCTTCCCAAACCTCCGACGGGCGGGGGACAGTCGCGGCAGCCTCAGGAGCCGGTGCGCGTGGAGAAGAAAGTGGGACGGAACGATCCGTGTCCCTGCGGCAGCGGCAAGAAATACAAAAACTGCCACGGCAAGGGACTCTAAACATTCCTATACATTATATATAATGTGGTATAAGCAAAAGGAGACGCGCCGGAAGGTACGTCTCTTTTCTTTCGGAAAAAACAAACCCATTTGAAGTGATGCCGTCTGCCGTCCGTATATGGATATACCGCTTGGTGCTGATACTTGTCGGAGAGACATGTTCGACAGTATCATACGGCCGGAGCAGCGATGTGTACTTCTCCAAAATCGGTATCGAGAACGGTCTGTCCCAGCTATCGGTCATGAGCATCTATCAGGACGAGTTGGGCACGATGTGGTTCGGCACACGTGAAGGGCTGAACCTGTACAACGGAAGCAGCATCACGGTGTTGCAACCGAAAGAAGATGATCCGCATTCGCTGTCGGGCAATCTGATCAAGACGATCTGCGGCGACGGCCAAGGCTCCGTATTCATCCAGACCCAGAACGGCATCGACCGGTTCGACCTGCGCACCCGCACCTTGTCACGGATCACCGACACCCCGTACGATGCCATGGCCTATGACACCGACCGTTTGCTGTTGGCCGCGCAAAACCGTCTCTACACGTATCGTGACGGCAAGTTCTCGCTTCTTCTTGAAACAAGCCATGCACAAACGGTCATCACGCGGATTCACACCCGGACGGATGGGCGTCTCGTCATCGGCACGATCGATTCGGGGGTCTACACCGTCGGGACGGATGGGCGCGTCCGGTCGCTTATCACGGGTTGCAGTCGTGTCTCGTCGATCTACGAAGACAGCCGGCAGAACCTCTGGATCGCCACGTGGCAGAACGGACTGTACCGGCTGACGCCGCAGGGCACCGTCGTCAACTACCGCGAGAGTGCCGACGGCCGCGCGCTCTCGTCGAACTTCGTACGCACCGTATGCGAAGACAACAACGGCGGAATATGGATCGGCACGAAGAACGGACTCGACCGGTTCGATACCGTCACGGAGCAGTTTACGCACTACGACTCGGAAGAGCATAACCTGCAAAAGCTATCGAACGAATCGGTTTGGTATTTATACAAAGACCGGCAGGGTACGATTTGGGCGGGTACGTACTTCGGCGGGGTCAATTACTTCAACCCCGAATATGATTTTTACACGTTCCACGACTTGCAGAAAGGGGTATTGCGGAACAAGCCTTTTCCGGTCATCAGCCGGGTGATCGAGGCGGAAGACGGCCGGCTCTTTCTCTGTACCGAGGGCAACGGGCTGCTTTTGTACGATCCGTCGGAGAAGACGTACACGGACTATGCCGCGCTGAGGCAGAAAAACATCAAGACGGCTTATTACGACCGCGCTCGCCATCAGTTATGGCTCGGCCTGCATCTGGAAGGTCTCTGCATGCTCGATACGAAAACGCAACAAGTGACGTTTTACCGCGAAATCAACTCCGCCCTGCACGAATCGAATGTCGTCCGGGCCATTCTCCCCTACCGTGAGCACCTGCTCGTGGCCACCTACAACGGGCTCTACGTGTTCGACCGCCGCACCGCGCAATTCTCCGTTTTTTCCGAAACGTTGCATCGGTCGGTCACCTACTTCATCGATGTGCAGCCCGACGACGAAGACCGGCTGTGGATCGCCAGCCACGGACTGTACCGGTACGACCTGCGGACGGGAATCTGCCGGAGTTATACGCATCGCAAAGACGATCCGGCGTCGCTCAGTAACAACCAGATCAACAAAATCCTGATCGACCGCAAACACAAGGTATGGATTGCCACGAACGGAGGCGGTGTGAATCGTTACAACCCTTCGTCCGATGCGTTTACCCGCTTCGATTCCGACAACGGTTCGCTCTCGAACGCGTACATCAGCAATCTGGCCGAGCTGCCTTCGGGCAAATTACTGCTGGCCACCACGCAGGGCTTCTCGACCCTCGATCCCGCGACGCAGGAAATCAACCATTACGACTCCGGCAGCGGTTTTCCGCTCAACTCGCTTTACAACGGCGGTCTGACCGTCACGGCCGACAACGAAGTCTATATCGCCGGCATGAACGGCATGGTATCTTTCGCCGAAGACAAGCTGGCTGCCCGGCTGCCGCCTTTCAACCTGTATCTCTCGCAGCTGTGGGTCAATCATACGCCGGTACGCCCCGGCGATGCTTCGGGCATCCTGAACGCAGCGCTGCCGTTTACCGAATCCGTCGCGTTGAATCACAAACAGTCGATGCTGGAGTTCGAATTTTCGTCCGATCATTTCATCGCCACGAACCGTCCCGGTTTCCGGTACCGGTTGCTGGGTCTGTCCGAACAATGGATGTCGGTGCAGCCGGGCACCCATCGGTTTAACTTTGCCGGCATCCGTCCGGGCAAGTATCGCCTCGAACTGGAGGCCGTCTCGCCGATCGACGGAGCGGTGCTGGCCCGCACCGCGCTCAAGCTGAACATGGCTCCTCCTCTCTACCAAACGTGGTATGCCTATCTGTGTTACGCCTTGCTGCTGGCCGCGCTGGCCGCGCTTTACGTCCGGTTCGTCCAATCGAGGGTGAGGCTCGTAGCCTCGCTCGAATACCAGAAGAAAGAAAAGGAGCATTTAGAAGCCGTCAACCAGTCGAAGCTGCGTTTCTTCACCAATATCACACACGAGTTTCGGACTCCGCTGACCATCATCGCCAGTCAGATAGACACGATGATGCAGACGGGCAAGACGTCTGCCGACGTGCACCGCCGCATGGTCAGTGTGCGTCGCAACATCGGGCTTATGCAAAACCTGATCAACGAACTGATGGAGTTCCGCAAAGCAGAGAATGGCAAGCTTGTGATCCGCGCAGGAGAGCACGACATCGTTAAATTCATGCACGAAATGTATCTCGCCTTCGAAGAATACGCGGGACACCGGCAGATCGAGTTCACCTTCCATACCGACCGCGAAAGCATACGCTTGTGGTTCGACCCGGCACAGATGCAGAAAGTATTCTACAACCTGCTCTCCAACGCCTTCAAATATACGTCGGCCGGCGGGAGCGTCGGGATGAGCGTGAGCGAACATGCCGACGAAGTCCGCATCGCCGTGCGCGACAGCGGACAGGGCATCCGCGAAAGCGACATCCCCCATATCTTTGACCGCTTCTATCAGGTAGATACCGGACTGAAGACCGACGAATCCGTATCGCCCGGAACAGGCATCGGACTGGCGCTGACGAAACATATCGCCGACGCGCACGGGGCGCGCGTGCTTGTATCGAGCCGCATCGGCGAAGGCAGCACCTTCGAAGTAGTGATGAAGAAAGGCGACGGGCATCTCTCGGACGGGCAAAAGCGCGGATTGCAGGCGGCCGGCGAATGGCATATACGCCCCGTCGAAGTCTACGACGCGCTGCCCGACACGCCTTCTCCCGACACGACCGAAAGCAACCGCGAGCGGCCTTCCATCCTGATCGTAGAAGACAACCCCGAACTGCTTCATGTGCTGCAAAGCATCCTCGAGCCGATCTACACGGTCCATACCGCCTCGAACGGCGAAGAAGGACTACGGAAAACCATCCGCCATCAGCCCGATATCGTATTGAGCGACCTGATGATGCCCCTCCTCTCAGGAAGCGAAATGTGCCTGCGAATCAAAAACAATTTCGCCACGTCGCACATCCCCGTCGTCCTGCTCACGGCACAAACCGCCGTCGAAGCCAAACTCGACAGCCTCCGCCTCGGAGCCGACGACTATATCACCAAACCGTTCGATGTGAACCTGCTCGTCGCGCGCTGCCAAAACCTGATCAACGGACGACGCCTGCTGCAGGAAAAATTCGGACGCTCGACCGAACTCCCTCCCTCGGCCATCGCCTCGAACGAAATCGACCGCGAATTTATCGAACGCGCCCGTCAGGTCATCGAACAACATCTGTCCGACGAAGATTTCGACGTCGCCCTCTTCTCGCGCGAAATGGCGTTGGGACGCACCCGCCTGTTCCATAAAATCAAAGGCGTCACCGGGCAAACTCCCAACGAATTTATCCTCACCATCCGGATGAAAAAAGCCACCTACCTGCTCCAAAGTCATCCGGAAATGAATATCGCCGACGTGGCATACAAAGTAGGCTTCGGCTCGCCGAAATATTTCTCCAAATGCTTCCGCGAACAGTTCGGGATGTCTCCCTCCGAATTCCGCACCCGCCAACTCGCCCCGCCTTCGGGCAAGCAGTAAAGACCGTGACGATTTTGCCCGACCCTGTTTGTCCGATAACGAAAAAACAGACGACCGAACAGAAGAAAAAACGTTCAATCGTCCATTTCTATGTTTTAAAACATCATTGATCTCTTTTTTTTCCGATGCAAGCAATGTATTTTTGACGTGCAATTAAAAAATTGCCTTTCGGGAAAATCCCGAAAGAGAAAATCAATCGAATTTTATCATCGGGAAAACCCCGAAAAGAAAAATCAAACGGATTTGATCGTCGGGAAAACCCCGAAAGGGAAAATCAAACGGATTTAACCATCGGGAAAACCCCGAAAAGGAAAATCAAACGGATTTGACCATCGGGAAAACCCCGAAAGAAACATAGAATATATTCATTAAAAAAATCAAGGTTATGAAGAAATTAGATTCTCGCGTTCGTATTACGGAAACAGACGATATATCCGACCGTCTGATTCTTCTTTATGACAAACACCCCCATCTTGCGACCGATCCTTTTCTGAACCGGCTCTTTAACCAAATGCGTACGCAATCACTCCACATTACGGAGGCGATCAAACATAACCGTATGCAATCCAAGCTCGGTACGGCCGATGCGCTGCGCAATCAAAAACTGCGTAAACTGCGCGATATCCTCAAAGGATACCGGGCGATGCCGATACCCGCTCAGAGCATGGCTGCCGACGCGCTTTGGACTATCTTCTCCAAGTACGGAATAAAGATCGTCTACCAAAATTATGCTTCCAAATCGTCTTTGCTCGAATCGCTTCTGCTCGATTTTGCCGAACCGGGCGCCCAAGCGCATGTCGACACGCTGCCGGGAATGGCCGAAGCGCTGTCCGAACTTCGCCACGCACAATCCGACTTCACCGTGGAACGCATTGCCTACGAAACGTATTGGGCACACGCGGCCAAAGAAAAAACGGCCAGCGAACTGAAAAAAACATTACTCGAGCTGATTAACGATAAACTGCTGCTCTACGTCGAAACGATGCGGATGGTCGATCCCGACAACTACACGGCTTTCGCGGCTACCGTCGAACAGATCATCGAAGAGATGAACGACGTCATTGCGCGACGTTCGGGCAGATAGTTTCTCGTTCCGGCTTATTTGCCCATACTTTCGTATCGCCCCTTCGGCGCAAGCAGTAAGGGGCCGGAACAAACGACTTTTTAGTGTCCTGTCCTGAAATTTGATGTTAAACTTTTTAGGACATATCATCCACTTCGTATTTCTTTTGTTTACAGGCATACCGTCTGCACGGAAAGTCGTATTTTTGTCGCATGGAAAATAAAGAACTGACACTTTTAGGAACAGCGACAACCTACCGGCAAGATTACGCGCCGGAGGTACTGGAGGCGTTCACGAACAAACATCCCGAACGCGATTACTGGGTACATTTCGAATGCCCCGAGTTTACGAGCCTGTGCCCCATCACGGGACAGCCCGATTTCGCCACGATATGGATCGATTACCTCCCCGACGTGAAAATGGTGGAGAGCAAGAGTCTGAAACTCTACCTCTTCAGTTTCCGAGGACACGGCGCTTTTCATGAAGACTGCGTGAACCTGATCATGAACGACCTGATTCGCCTGATGGAACCGAAGTATATCGAGGTGACGGGACTCTTCACCCCGCGCGGCGGCATCAGCATCTATCCGTATTGCAACTACGGCCGGCCGGGCACGAAGTACGAAGCGCTGGCCGAACAACGTCTCTTCAACATACAGGCCGGGAATTTACGTGCCGGACGGTAGCCGGACGGGCGGATGCTCCGGAACCGGCGCGGGCGGCCGGCGTTCTTCTCTCCATCCGTCGGGGTAACGGTCGATGATGACGACCTGCTCCCTGAAACCGGCAAACAAAGCCGACAGGGAACGCAGCGCATTCTCTCGTGCGCGTCTGACGTATCCGCGCTCATAAGCCTGTGCGGTGATACGCTGCGGGAGGCGTCTTTTGAGGATGTTCTCTTCGGCCGTACTCAGCGGCGTGGGTGCCGGTTCGTCGGGCATCTGCACGTTCCATACGTCGATCACCTGATAGCCGTTTTCCGTAGCTTCACGCACTTCGATGATCTCGGGCGGAAGCTGGACGAAAAGCGTGTCGCCCCGCTCGACCATCGGGAGGTTTTCCATGTCGAAGCCGATATACACATGCGCTCTGACACGCGACACGACGGCTTTGATCTGTACCGTATCCTTGACGATTTCGTCCGTCATGATTTCGAGCGTGGAGAGTCTGACCATCTGCCGAATCTCTCCTACCCGTGCGGGCAATGCGCGCACCGCCGTACGTTCGCGATGCAGGCCGCGATAGCCCCACCAGCCGCCCAAGACGAGAAGAAGCGAGAAGGCGACGGCAAGGAGCATCTTTTTCGGGAGGCGTCGGATCATGGCTGTTCCTCCCTGAATGTTACGGTGGCTTCATATCCCCATCCGGCCAGCAAGGTGCCGAAGTAAGCGCGCGCACGTTCCTCGGCCTGCCGCGTCAGTTCGCGTTTCAGTTTCCCGTTCTTCGCGATCTCTTCCGAGAGCCGGCGGCTGGCCTCTTCTTTGGCCTTGGCCTTCTCCTGCGGTGTCAGCGGTGTACGATAAATCGAGACCCGCTCGTGTTCGGTCTTGACTTCGAAATCGCGTCCCCGCTCTTTGATCCGCACCGGCGGAAGCCGCAAGGTGCAGTGTTTCTCTTTCCGGTCGAGCCGGATATCCTCTTCCGTCAATCCGTTCATATCGAGAACGGCGGAGAGATACGTCCCAAACGAATAAACGCCGATGCGTTTGCCGACGGTCGTTTTTCGCTTCACCCAGTCTACCGCGTCAGGAAAGAGACCGGCCTGCGAACCGATCTCCCTGAAACGAATATCAGGATCGTCGATGATGACCGTTTTTTCTACGCGCACCTCGGCCAGGATCCATTCGTTCATATCCCTCAGCTCGTAAAGGAGCGAAGGCTCTTCTTCCTTCCGGCAGGCCGTGAGCCCGATGCCGACAAGGAAGAAAAGCAGATACAAAAGTTGTTTTACCATACGACAAAAATACTTATTTCCGTTCAATCGCCATCGTTGCATTGTGTTCTGCCGGTCGAAGCAGAGGAAGCATACGTTGCGTTTTTATTTGCTCCGGATACATTCAACCCAAATTACGCGATACACAGTTCGGCGTTTACCATTTAATACATGGACGAACGAATATACGACAATGTTACGTCAGGCTTACAGCCCTCCGACGAAATACGATGCCTTTTTCCCCAACGCTTCGCATTGGGCTGAATTATCTCGCCCTTTCAGGGCTTTTACAGCAATCAGCCTTCAGCGTTCAGCCGGCCAACAACTCAACAAATAAACATTTCAACAACTAAACAACTCAACACCCGAACAGCATACAAGGGCTGAAAGCCCGGATTATTTCAGCCCCATCCCGCAAGGGTGGGGTATCGATGTCCGCACTCTATTCAGAGGGCTGAAAGCCTGAATTAAATTCATTCTTATATTTTCTATTGCGGAATCTGGGTTCAAGGGGATGTGCCTCCGTGTTGGTTTGAGACACATCCCCCTTTATGTTTACGAGCTAATCCCGTATCTTCTGTTTTTCTTCAAAAGCCTCAGATACCGAGCGAGGCCCTGATCTGTTCGACCTTCTTCATGGCCTCGGCCTCGGCCGTCCGCAAGTCTTCAGCCGTACGGACATCGGGGATGTGTACCTCGCAATAAAACTTGATCTTCGGCTCCGTACCCGACGGACGAACCGACACTTTCGTATGGTCTTCCGTATAATATTGCAGCACGTTCGAGGTCGTAGGCATGTGCAACGCGAAGGTTTCGTTATCGGTAAAACTGTGTCCCTTCAACGACGCATAATCGTAGATCAGCGTCACTTTCGATCCGGCAATCTCCGTCGGCGGATGATTGCGGAAACCGTTCATCATCGCCTCGATTTCTTCCGCCCCGCTCTTTCCTTTCTTAACGACAGAGATATTCACCTCTTTCGAGTAGCCGTATTCGAGATAAATCTGTTGCAACAACTGATAGAGCGACAACCCTTTGTCTTTTGCCCAGGCCGCCATCTCGGCCAGAATGCAGCAGGCCGATACGGCATCCTTGTCACGCACGAAGTCCTGACAAAGGAATCCGTAACTTTCTTCTCCACCGCCGATATACTGTTTCTTGCCTTCGTTTCTGCGCATCACCTCGGCAATCCACTTGAAACCGGTATAAACATCGTACATCTCGACGCCCTTGCGCTCCGCGATGGCGCGAACCGTCTCGGTCGTAACAATCGTTTTGACAATATATTCCCGTCCGCTTAACCGTCCCAGTTCTTCCCAGCGCGTGAGCAGGTAGTAAACGAAAAGAACGACCGTCTGATTTCCGTTGATTAACACCCATTCGCCGGCTTCGTTCTTGACGGCTGCCCCGATACGATCGGAATCGGGATCGGAGGCCAGTACGAGTTCGGCATCGGTTTCCTTGGCCCGCTCGACAGCCATCGACAAGGCGGCCGGCTCTTCGGGGTTGGGCGATACGACGGTCGGAAAATCGCCGCTCACCACGTCCTGCTCGGGAACGTGAATGATGTTCGTAAACCCGTAAGCGGCGAGCGCTTGGGGAATCATGCGCACCCCCGTACCGTGAATCGGCGTATATACAATCTTCATATCATGATGCCGCGCAATCGAGTCGGGCGACAGCGAAATCGTCTTCACGTCCGCGATGTACTGCTCATCGATTTCCTTACCGATCAGCTCGATCAACTCCTTCTTTCCTTCGAACCGGATATCGGCCGCGTTGCGGATTTTATTAACCTCGGCAATCGTATTTTTATCGTGCGGAGCAATCATCTGCGCTCCGTCATCCCAATAAGCCTTGTAACCGTTATACTCTTTCGGGTTATGCGAAGCCGTCAGAATAATACCGCTCTGACATCCCAACTTACGAATCGTATACGATACTTCCGGCGTGGGTCGGAGGTCTTCGAAAAGATACACCTTGATGCCGTTGGCCGAAAAAATCTCGGCCGAAATCTCGGCAAACCGACGGCTGTTGTTACGGCAATCGTGACCGATAACGACTTTGATCTGCTCCAACTCCGCAAATTCCTTTTTCAGGTAGTTCGACAAACCTTGCGTAGCGGCTCCGACGGTATAAATGTTCATCCGGTTACTGCCCACGCCCATGATGCCTCGCAGCCCTCCCGTTCCGAACTCCAAATCCTTATAAAAGGCTTCGATCAGATCGGTCGGGTCTTCCTTATCGAGCAAGGCCTGCACTCCGTTACGGGTTTCTTCATCATACTCCGGGCCCAGCCAAGCCTGCGCTTTCTTCCTCACCAGTTCTAATAATTCCACATTTTCCATAATCAGAAACGATTTTATTTTTTATTGTACATCCTATTTCTTTTCTTCTCTTTTACGTCCCAAAGACTTTGGTAGAAAGTCTGACAAAGATAGGCTCTTTTTTTCAGATAATGATGCGCATCGGTTCAGTTTTCATTCTTGTCATCCGATTTTAACCCAAATTACGCGATACACTGTTCGGCGGGTACCATTATTATTTAATTGTCAATTAAATTAATTCAGGCTTACAGCCCTCCGCCAAGATGCGATGCCTTTTTCCCAACGCTTCGCATTGGGCTGAATTAAGGCGCCCTTTCAGGGCTTTTACAGCAATCAGCCTTCAGCGTTCAGCCAGCCAACAACTCAACAATCAAACAACTCAACGAATCAACAAATAAACATCTCAACAACTCAACGCCCGCAGGGCATACAAGGGCTGAAAGCCCGGATTATTTCAGCCCCATCCCGTAAGGGTGGGGTATCGATGTTCGGACCTTGTTCGGAGGGCTGAAGGCCTGAATGAAATTCATTATGATTTGTTCTATTGCGGAATCCGGGGTTAAACCGTTGACCGCAGGCGGTACCTCCGTTTTCCGCGCCTTACTTCACATCGCGATAAAAAGTGAGGCGCTTATCCACGATTCATGATTGTTCACTTTTCCCGAAGCCGGATGTGAAAGCCTGTGCGAGATAACTCCGGGTGTTTCGGTATATGCTACGTCGGCCGGTCGACGGCCGTTTCGCAACAGATGTTGCACGATGATCCCCACCCGTCGGCCCTGTTTGCTGATACGGTACGCAACGTATAACTCGTTGCGCAAAGTAAACGACCGATCTGTATAATAAGCATACGGAAGAAAGGTTTCCTGATAGTCGAGTCTGAATTTTCCGCCGGATACATCATAACCGTATTGCAAAGGCAGTCGTACGACACCGAGCGAGTTGATCCCCCACTCTACTTTATTGAGTCGTTGCTTTGCCCCTGCTCCCAGCATCGGACAGACAGTCCATACTTCCCAATGATGATGAGGACTTTCATAACCTTCCGAACGATAATCCGCGCCTATACCGCCCAAAAGCTCGATCCTGAGTCGCGGCCCGGAAAAGCCATAGTCGATTTTGCCCTGCATCCGATTCGAAGAAAACGTATACGTATAGCGTTTGCGGGTGTCGACGAGCCTGAAATCGTAGATAGACGGATAATTTTCGTCGGGACGGTAGGTTTCGTAGATATGCTCTTTGCCCCGACGAAATTGATTGTGTGTTTGCAATCCGAGACTCCACTGTAACGCCCGGTCTTCTGCCGATGTGAGCCACCATGAGCCGTTGACGTGATGGGTATCGGAACCGAAAAGATTTTTGGCATCGGATTCTTCCGTCTTCATCGCCAGAAAGGCATAGTTTACATCGGCCGTAAAACCGACGGAGCGCCCCTTTCGCAGGCCAAGGTTACTGAAGGTTGCGTGCGTCTCTATGCCCTGCATATAATACATGCGCCGTATACCGAAGCTGACAGGACTTTCCTGCAGGTCGTAATATCCGAAACCGTACGTAACGAAAAAACGATCCTGCTGATTCGGCCGCCAGTTCCGCAGATGGAGATGTTGCTTGTTGCGGATATACGACGCACGCACAGCCAGCCAGTGTCGGGTTGCGACGGGCCATACGGCCGAAGCGTCGACGGTGAGCCACGAGGTGGTGTTGGCACATCGCGGATCGGTCTGGCGGGAAGCGATTTCTCCCCTGAAACTGCCACCTACTCCGTAATATCCTCTATGCAACCGAAAAGCATAGCCTCCTGCCATGTAATAGTTTTCGTAGCGGTAGTCGCCGCCCGTAGAATCGGCAATAACGTATGGGAGGTATAATTCGGCATGCCGTATGGCATTCCATCCGTATCCGCTATGACGTCCTTTTGAGAACGAAGCGCTGCCGAACATGGTTCCGTCTCCGGCTGTTCCGTAAATGGCTTCGGCGTTGATTTCGGAGTCTGTAAAAGCATTGCCGGCAAAAGGCAGATAATCTCCCGATATTTTTCCGTCGGCATGCCGCAGGCTGATGTTCGTTCTGCGCAACAGAGGTATCGGCATCGTGTCGCTCCTGTGCCGTACATCCGAGAAAATATAGCCGTTACGATTTTGCCATTCATACAGCGCAGGATGGCGATATACGATATCCGCCAGATGACTTTGCAGATCGAAACGAAACTTATCGGCCGTCTGTTCGGGTGGAGACAGAGAAACGATTCTGCGCTGAAGAGGATATTCCGCCTGCGCCGACACGAATCCCGGTGCTTTACAAATCAGCAGGCAGCGTATGATGAGGTAAAACGTCTTTTTCATTTTGAATACATCAGATATTTATAATCAGTTCTGCGCCGAAGAACGGAATCGCCCATTCTTTTTCGGTTGTTTTGTCGGCCGCTTTATAATGCGGATGAATATCGATCAGATTGTTTACGAAAAAAGAGAGTTTCGTATGCTTTCCCAGCTCCTTGCTCGCTTTGATATTCATGAAAACAGAGACCGGCTTGGTTTCCGTGCGATAATACAGCTCGGAACGTTCGCGTCGCAAGTGACGCAGTACCCCCTCGGTCGCAGCTATTTCGGCTGCGTTCACCACATGGCGCTTACCGTCAAGATCCATATAATGCGAAGGTAGTACATCTTCTTCCGTACCATTACGCATCTTCGCGAACCATATCACCTGTACGAAGTTGGTAAAGATCAGTCCGAAGCGTTTGATATGGGTATTGATCCATACATTCGTATTGAAACGACTTTGATAAACATGCGTATCACCCTGATAAATTCCTACATACGGATACTTATCGCCAAATTCTTTCACCACCGGACGATACATGACGGGAATACCTTTCGTATAAACGGTGCTGTAATAAGCGCCATTCAACTCGACCGATGTACTTAACGGTTTGATGACCGGTGTCTTGATGCGGTATTCAACTCCTCGTTTTATCGTTCTGGCACTGTTACGCACCACGGGGAATATCGTAAAATCCTTATAATTCTCCGGATAATAATCGTCTTTGGAAGGTTTTCCCGTAATCGAATGACGAGGCGTTATATAACGGGTAAAAGCTACGGGATAATATTGTGGAAAATAACTGAATCCTCCTTTATATTCTTCTCTGAAAGCCGACAGGGAGACTTCAAAATGTTTCGCCCGCAAGTCCCAGCCGATCTCCCATTTCCTGTTTTTGTTTTCGCGCAGCGAAGGGTTTACCGGCGTATGAATGTACGTGTTCACGAGTAGCAAATCTCTGTTGGGCTGCTGATAGAAGGCATTCAGTACAACAAAATCGCGATACAGCTTGTCGGGATACAACATGTCGAGCGTAGGCAGTTTGTTTTCTTCGCCGTATCCTATCCGGAACGTATTGGATATGGAGCTTCCCGCAGAAGTCTCGCTTTTTATCGTCATACCGACCTGCAGGCGAGGCTCGATGAGTATTTTATGTTTCAGGGCATAATCGGACGGCAGGTTGAACATTCGCGTAGCCCGCAAACCGAGCCGCAGGTCGGCACGTACTTTTTGACTCGCTTCCCAAACAGCTTTGTCTTCGATATACAATGCGCCGTTGATTAACGCAGGAATCAGATAGTTCGGTCGCGGACGGATAAACGTGTTATCGCCCGGATAAGGCGGACGGGTTACATCGACGACTGCCCCCTCGCCGGTGTTTTTGTTCGATTTCACTTCCACACCATACATCAGGGAATGATGAAGTTGTTTACCCATAGGAATGAATGAGGTGAAATGAGTTTGCATAAACAGATAAATCGGTATATTATCGACCTTATAATCGGTATAGTACTTCACCGGCAGGAAGATACCTTCATGTTCGCCACTTTGGTCACTGACGGGCATGCTGCTCGGTCCCATCGAGCTGAGCACCAATTTATGGCGCTTAAGCAAATCGCGTGTAATATCTGCCGAACCGGAAATTTCCATACTGTTCAACCAGCGTGTATTCACATGCCACTTGGTGTTGAGCGAGAAGGTGGTTCGCAGATAATCGGATTGATAATACTCGTTGTTTTCATCGATCAGTTCGTCCGATTTTACATTGTTGACAGACGAGGTGGCACTCAGTCGGGCCGAGAAATCGAGCGGTTTCCCATGCAGAGAAAACTGGTTCGTATAACCGGCCTGTGCAGTGATACGAGTAAACTGTTCGAGTTTTTCGCGCACGTCGGGAGTAGACGATAAGGCATCGAACCCGACATGGAGCGCGCCCGCCCGCTCGGATAATTTAAAACCTTTTCCCATATAGAGCAATTTATTCAGCGGATCGGCTTTGGCACGCACCCGGAGCGGTGTGGCTCCTTTCTTGGAATGAATATGAATGGCTCCGCTACTCAGATTGCCATCCCGGGCTGACGAGATACCGCGCACCACCTCGATACTCTCGATATGGTCGGTCGAGAAAGTACGCATATCCATCCCGGCATTCATCATTCCTCGCCGGTTCACCATGCGGTCTGCTTGCTCTTCGCCCGAAAGGCCGTAGAGCTGTGTCCGCATGGCATCGTTAGTCATCGGAATACCGTCGGCAATAATGCCCATCCCCAACGATGTATTTTTATCGGCACCGGCTTGTCTCGACGTAGTAAGATTAAAGCGGTGCAACGAGTTATTTCCCGTTATACTACCCGGCAACAACAGCAACACATCGGCGATCGAAACGGGTTGAATGTATTCCAATGCGGTTTGCCCTATCGTCGCATTACTCCCCTTCGAGGGGCGAAAACTTGCCATCACTTCCACATCGGGCAGCGTGAAGCGCTGTTCATGAAGGCGGAAAACGACAGCCGTATCCTGCTTCAGCCGTATCTCCGCTTTGACGGGAGCATAGTTGAGGCATGACACTTCTACACTGTACGTTCCCTCACGAAGACGAGGAAACCGGAAACGTCCCTCCGCATCGCAAACCACCCCCTGCGACGAAGCCTCGATCTGTAACGAGGCAAAACCGATACCTTTTCCGGTGGCATGGTCTATTACCCTGCCATGCAATAAGAACCCTCTGTGCGTATCTGTCTGACCGTAGCTCCGTAGCGGAAGTAAGCAGAGTGTGGAAAGAAGACAAAAAATGATTTTTTTACCCAGACAATACATATCTCACATTAAAAAATAAGCCTGCTCTACCCAATCCTCAAAAAAAAGCAGATAGCCGAACCGGAAGTTTTTCCGGATTCGGCATATCCGACTTTCATTCACATCAAATAATCGTAGTGCTTAATTCGTATGTTTTGGCGCTTTCAGAGGATCAGTGAAGCACATTCCATGAACTGCCTGCAAACTCCTGTATTCCTCCGGGAAATTCTTTATCGTAAGACATGCCGTTCACCACACTTCTTACAGCTCCCGACTTGGTTTTCGCACCTTTCTTCGGATGAGGAGTCTGCCCTTTCACCCGCACACAATCTTCCGACGAATTATTCGTGTCGATCAATTTATGGTTAGCACCTACTTTGCGACGTATCGATTCTTGACGGTGGCATCCCGTAACAGTAATATATCCCTTATCGACCGAAGAAGGCAAAGATTTCACTTTGACAGCGCCTTCATTACCGGTCTCTATACCGTCTATAATAAGGCCGGCCGGGACCTTATACGTATATTGAGTTTCTCCTTTCTTGTTTTTGAAAGAGAACTTGTTCTTCTCCATAAAGGTCTTCATATCCGTTTCGGGTTTAAAGATAAACGGAGCCAGCGGCCCACGAGGATGCATATTGAAAATACCCCAGATCGAAAAATGAGCAATCAGATTCGGGACGTCGGGATTATCTACGTCGGTACCGAACTGTGCCGGCATATCCGGTTCATACACTTCAAAATCGGCACCTGAAAGATCGACCGCATTTTCGTACGACTCATGATGATTAATTGCCGTCCGCGCAATGACGAGACTGTCTCCAGGCTTCAACGGATATTGCAGACCGTTTCCGGGGATCGAATAAAACTGTGCGGCAACGACTTCGCCGGGCAGTAATTCGGTAAACACATCGGCTTCGCTCCAATTAGCGTGTAAGGATACGGAAAACGTTATACCGTCGGCATATACCGTTGCATCGCCATTGTTATATAATACAAAATACTGGTCGGGATGCATCATTTTTCCGCTATTCGTCTCCCCATTGAAAAAGATTTCCTTAAATATAATTCCGGTAGGTTGTGAAATCGTACGTGTAAGAGGAATATTAAGCGTTTCGGATTTGGTTACGGAATAATTTTCCATTGTACCGAAAAACGAAGCATTTCCGTTCTTCCATTCTATACTAATAGTATACGTCCCTTTATTAAGCGTAAGTTCACAAGTTCCTTTATCTGTCAGTTTCTTTTTTACGGATTTCATCGTACGCAACTCTTTAAGTTGCAATGTAAATTCAGTATAATCTATAACATTCTCCTGCGACGTGGCTTGAATAGACAATGTCACAGATTCATCAATTTTTTCCTTTTCGCATGATGAAAAGAGGCATACGCCTGTAATCAAGGCGGGCAGCAATAATAGTTTTTTAAAACACATCATAAAATAGCTTTTTTTATTAACCAAATGTAAATTTTTCATGGCGCAAAAGTACACTTGGTCATCGCATACCGCAATACCCATAAATTATGATTTTTTTGCTAAAAGTAGCCATTATGGGGGAGGCGTAGGTTTTTTCCGCATGTTCAAGCTACCATTCGAAATCGGCGTCGTAGACCGTGCGGTTGCCGCAGCCGTCGGTCACGGTCATCCGGAGGGTGTGTCGCCCTCGTGTGAGGCGTTGACGGTCGAAGAAGTAACGCGCGGTTGCTTTCTTGCCGTCGAGTTCGAAAAGAGCGAACCGGCCGTCTATCTCGCCGCGATATTCTTCTATCCCACTCAGATTATCGGTCAGGCGCAGGACAATCATTTCTTTAGCCGCCCAGAGAGACGAATCGACGGCGGTAATGACAGGCGGTACCGTATCGGCATCGACGGCATAACGTTTGCCCAGTTCGGTGATGTCGGCATCGATCCAGCCGTCGCGATACGATCCGCCAATCCAGCTCTTTCTACGCCCATCGACCGAGACGATGCCGTATTTTCCTTTATCGCCCAGCGTATCGGTGAGCAGGTGAAGGGAAAGACGCGCCTTGCGATGCAGCGGAACAGGTGTATCATGTACCGTGTGAACCTCGGAATCATACGCTGTATCGGCGTATGAGAAATGACGAAAATACAAATCGTTATACAAATTGCCGCGCGGAATATGCATCCGTATGCCGCTTGCTCCGAAACGGTTTTCTCCGCTATGGTAGAAGCGTGTCGCACCGGCCGTATCGGGTGGAAGAATCGTCTGCGGTCGGCCGGTCACAGTCAGCGCAAGTCGTCCGGTATTGCCAAACGCATCCGTGAGTTCAAATTCGACGCGGTATGTCCTTGCTTCGTCGATAGTCAAATAGCCGCGATGCTTGCTGGTCATGAAGCGCAGGCGGTTACCCGGCTCGACGAATGTTTTCGTATAAAACGATTTTCTCTCGCGCCATTCGGCAAAGTCGACCCACGCGTTGAGGTAGCGCGTCTCATCGAACGAAAAACGGTCCTGATAACTGTGAAACACTTCTTTGCCGTCGACGCGCATCGTGATTTCCTTCACACCGTACACGTTGCTCGTCCCGTTCATGTAGTCGTCGATGTTAATGCCGAAGGCAATCTTTCCCCACGCTTCCGTTTTGCCGGTCACCGACTGCCGACCGTCTTTCGCGGTGACGACCTTGAGACGTTGCTTCTGCCGCGATCCGTTGACGACACCCAATCCCTCGACAGGGTAAACCATCACGGAACGCACCTTCGGAGGCCGCGTATCTTTGATTTTGTCCTTATAATATACGATCGGATCGACCGGTTCGCCTGTGCGCAGATCGCGTATTTCGAAATGCAGGTGAGGCCCGCCCGAGCTGCCCGTGTTGCCGCTCCGGGCAATCAACTCGCCGGCCTTGACCGGAAACCGCGACGGTTCGGGCGACAAATCGACCGAGAAACGCTCCTGTGCGTACTGCTGCTCTTTGACATACGCCGCGATGGGGCCGGCGAAGTTACGCAGATGACCGTAGACCGACATCGTACTGTCCGGGTGCTTCACATAAAGCGCAAGCCCGTATCCCCACGGCGACACGAGGATGCGGGAGACGTACCCGTCTTTTACGGCACGAATGTTTTTCCCCTCGACGCCCTGCGTCTTGAAATCGATTCCCGAATGAAAGTGATTATTGCGCAATTCGCCGAAATTCCCGCTCAGCAGTATCGGGATGTCGACAGGGCTGCGAAACGTTTGCGCCGAAACGGTAAGCCCCGTGAAACTCAGACAGACGATCAGCGTCTTCTTCCATGTATTCATCATTCTACGCTAAAAAGTTATTCGGGCAAAGGTAAGAAAAACTCCGCCACAATGGGCAGATGGTCGCTGAATCCGCCTTTGTATGTGTACCCCTGATACGTTCGGCGCGGCCGTTTGTTGCTTTGTCGCTTGTCTTCGGTCAGCAGAAACGACGGGGCGAATATTTGCACTCCGCCTTCTTTCAAACGCGCTTTCCACGGCAGGCTGACGAGCATCTGATCAAGCTGCGACCATTCGTCGTTATATTTGTGGCTTCCGGCAAAATTCAGCGTCTCCTTGTCGGCAAAAAGATTCGTCAGTCGGCGTTCGGGCTTGGCGGCGTGCGTCATGACGGCGATACTCTCGTCGGCCGGCGTATCGTTGAAATCGCCCATGACGAGGATATGCGTGCGATGTCTTACGTTATAAAGCGAGTCGCACAGGCGACGCACACACAGCGCGGCATCGATTCGATCGGGCTCTGTCTTCTTCTTACCGGCCGAGCGCGAAGGGAAATGGCATACCAACACGTCGAGCGTATCGCCCGTAACCACCCGCCCCCACACATGGAGAATATCGCGCGAACGTTTTCCTTTGCGTGTAAAACGGATGCGTACCGAACGTTGGCCGAGCAACTCGAACCGGTCGTACCGGTAGAGCAAAGCGTTATTGATGCCGCGCGGGTCGTTCCCTCGGGTGATGCAGTAACGATAGCGATGTTCGTTCAAGGGCGTACGATTCAGCAGATGAGTCAGCACAGTATCATTTTCCACTTCGCAAAGTCCTACGATGGCAGGCATATCCCATTTGCCCACGGCCGTGATGACTTTGGCCGTCTGCCGCAAACGCTCGTTATAACGTTTCGGCGTCCATTTCCGTACACCGCCGGGCAGGAATTCTTGATCGTTCGTGACCGGATCGTCTGCCGTATCGAACAAGTTTTCCACGTTATAAAACATCACCTGAAACGACTGCATGCGAATCCGGTTTGTCTGCGACGACGTGCAGCCCGGAAGCAGAAAAAGAAAAACGGTTGTTGCGAAGAGTGTCCTGTACATTTTTTTTATTTTTGCAGACAAAGATAGGACAAATCGAGGGATTGTTTTCTCCATGCTTCGCGTAAATATCGGAAAACACCTATGTGGATGTATAATTGTCAACGGTTGTTTGACATTCTACCAAAAACATCTATGGCGGCATGTGAGGTTAAGAAGATAAAATGACCAGACGATAAGTAGTCGCCACGTTGCGAAAAGATGGAAAAGTACTTGGCGAAGGCGTCGCAACGTGGCGAAAGCACGCCGAAGCACTTCGAGAAGGTGTCGCAAGGTGGCGAAACGACGAAAAAGTACCCGGCGAAGGTGTCGCAACGTTGCGAAAGCATGCCGAAGTACTCGGCAAAGGTTTCGCAAGGTGGCGAAAGGATGAAAAAGTACTCGGCGAAAGTGTCGCCAAGTTGCGAAAGGATGGCGGAGCACTTGGCGAAGGTTTCGCAACGTGGCGAACGTATTTTTTAGTACCTCCGCACACATTGAAGAATTTTTTCCGTAATTTGTCAAGCTTCTGTTTTAAAACATGAAAAAAGTATGTATTTTTGCGCGAAAAATCAGAATTAAAAATATTTTAAGAAACATGGCAAATGTGGTTAAAATCAAGAAAGGCTTGAACATAAACCTCAAAGGCAAGGCGCCGTTGGAGTACGTCCATGTCGGAGCTGCCGACAGCTACGCGATTGTGCCCGACAATTATGTCGGCATCGTGCCCAAGGTGCTTGTCCGCGTAGGCGATAAGGTCAAGGCCGGATCGCCGCTGATGATGGACAAAGTCTATCCGGAGATTAAGTTCGTATCACCGGTGAGCGGCGAGGTGACGGGAGTCAACCGCGGCGAAAAGCGCAAAGTATTAAGCATTACCATCCGCCCCGATGCACAAAATGAATTCGAAACGTTCGATATCAAAGACCTGAAATCGTACGACGCAGAGGGATTGAAAGCTCTTCTGCTCGAAACAGGTTTGTGGCCCTGTATCAAACAACGTCCGTACGATCGGGTGGCGATCCCCTCGGATACCCCGCGCGACATCTTCGTCACGGCTTACGATACGGCGCCGCTGGCAGCGGATTTCGATTTCATCGTTAAAGGCGAGGAAGATTTACTCCAAACCGGTTTGCAGGCACTGACGAAGCTCACGCAGGGCACTGTTTACCTCGGTGTGAAACCCGGCTCGCCGCTACGCAGCATGACGGGTGTTGAAGTCGTGGAACTTTTCGGGCCGCATCCGGCAGGCAACGTCGGGGTGATGATCAACCATCTCAAACCCGTCAATAAAGGCGAAACCGTTTGGACGCTTCGTGCGGCAGACGTGCTGACGATCGGCCGCCTGTTCAAAGAAAAGAAAACCGATTTTACACGCACCATCGCGCTGACCGGATCGGAAATGAACGAACGCGGCTATGCCAAAGTCGTTGCCGGATGCCGCATCGGCAGCCTGACAGACGGACGGCTCGCAGACGGACGCGTGCGCGTAATCAGCGGAAACGTGCTGACCGGTACGAAAGTGACGACCGACGGTTTTCTCGGCGCATACGATACGCAAATCACCGCCATCCCCGAAGGCGACGACGTGAACGAGTTCGTAGGATGGGCTATGCCGGGCTTCGGTAAGTTGAGCATGTCGCACAGTTATTTTTCGTGGCTGCTCGGAAGCAAAAAAGAGTATTGCCTCGATGCACGAATCAAAGGCGGCAAGCGCGCCATGATCATGTCGAACGAATACGACAAGGTTTTCCCGATGGATATTTATCCCGAATACCTGCTCAAGGCGATCATCGCCTACGACATCGACAAGATGGAAAATCTCGGCATCTACGAAATCGCACCCGAAGATTTTGCGCTCTGCGAATTTGTGGATACCTCGAAAATCGAGATTCAGAAAATCGTCCGCAACGGACTCGACATGCTTTATAAAGAGATGAACTGATCGGGAGGGTTGATCCGGCCATGTAATGGCCGCGGGTTAAACAAACGAACTATTGATATTAATCATAAACAAATAAATAAAAGTGAAAGCGTTAAGGAATTATCTCAACAAGATTAAACCGGCTTTTGAGGAAGGAGGCAAACTGTCGATGTTTCAATCCGTATTCGACGGATTCGAAACGTTCCTGTTTGTCCCCAATACAACCTCCCGGTCGGGCGTACACATTCACGACAGCATCGACTCGAAACGTACCATGACCGTGGTGGTCATCGCACTGATACCGGCCTTGCTCTTCGGAATGTATAATGTGGGCTATCAACATAACCTGGCCATCGGAGCCGTGCAGGATTTGTGGTCTACGTTCCTCTTCGGTTTTCTGGCCGTCCTTCCGAAACTCATCGTTTCGTACGTCGTGGGGCTGGGTATCGAATTTGCCGTAGCCCAATGGAAGAAAGAAGAAATTCAGGAAGGATTTCTCGTTTCGGGGATGCTGATCCCGATGATCGTGCCGATCGACACTCCGCTGTGGATGATCGCCGTGGCCACGGCATTTGCCGTGATCTTCGCCAAGGAAGTATTCGGCGGAACAGGATATAACATTTTCAATGTAGCGCTCGTAACGCGTGCGTTTCTCTTCTTTGCCTATCCGGCAGCCATGTCGGGCGATAAGGTGTTCATCCGTACGGCCGATACGTTCGGTCTCGGCGCCGGCACCGTGGTCGACGGCTTTTCGGGCGCCACGCCGCTGGGCATCGCCTCGACAGCCACAAGCGCCACAGGCTATCCCCCGTTCTCGATGGATATGATCACCGGACTGATTCCGGGATCGATCGGCGAAACGAGCGTCATCGCCATCGGACTGGGCGCCATCCTGCTGATATGGACGGGAATCGCAAGCTGGAAAACGATGTTTTCCGTCTTTGCCGGCGGAGCATTGACCGCACTTATGTTCAACGCTTTCGGGATAGAAGGCAATGCCATGGCCAATATGCCTTGGTATGAGCATCTCGCACTGGGAGGCTTCTGCTTCGGTGCCGTATTTATGGCCACCGACCCCGTAACCTCGGCGCGTACGGAAAAAGGCAAATGGATCTACGGACTCCTGATCGGTTTCCTGACCATCTGCATCCGTGTGCTTAACCCCGGATACCCCGAAGGAATGATGCTCGCGATCTTGATGATGAACATCTTCGCACCGCTGATCGATTACTATGTCGTCGATGCGAACATCAAACGCCGCAACAACCGTGTTAAACAAATCGCTAAATGAAGGAGGAGAAGAGTATGGAACAAGAAAAAAAGAGCGGAGCCAAGCTGAATACGAACAGCAATACGTACACGATGATGTATGCGGCCGTGATGGTCGTTTTCGTCGCACTGCTGCTGGCATTCACCTCGCAGGCATTACGTTCGACCCAGAAAGCCAACGAAGCCAACGATAAACGGCAGCAAATTCTGCGTGCCGTGAACGTTTCGGTACCGGCTAACGAGGTCGAAGCCAAATATAACGAACTGATCAAAGAAACGTTCCTCGTCAATACCGACGGACAACGTGCCGACGGCGACGCCTTTGGCGAAGAGGTAGAGAAAGCCTTTGCACGGGGTGTTTATCCGGTCTTCGTGGCCACCGTCGAAGGTCAAACAAAATATATTCTGGCCATGCGCGGCGCAGGGCTTTGGGGGCCGGTGTGGGGCTATCTTTCGGTCAACGACGATTGTAACACGGTCTTCGGTGCCGATTTCAGCCACGCCAGCGAGACGCCGGGGTTAGGAGCAGAAATCACGACGCAGGCGTTCTCCGGACAGTTTGCCGGAAAGCAGCTCTTCCGCGACGGGGTATTCAAATCGATTGCCGTCGTGAAAAGCGGAAATAAGGCCGAAGGACAGGATTATGTTGACGGGATTTCGGGCGGAACGATCACGAGTAACGGCGTCGACGCGATGCTTCGCACAAGCATCGGCCAGTATGCCAATTTTTTAACGACACAAAAACAGTAAGCTATGGGATTATCAACAAAAAATAAAGAGATTTTATTCAATCCGGTAAGCAAAGACAATCCGGTAATCGTACAGATGCTGGGGGTCTGCTCCGCTCTGGCGGTGACCGTGAAGTTGCAACCGGCCATCGTCATGACGCTCTCGGTAATCGCCGTGGTAGCTTTTGCGAATGTGATTATTTCGTTGCTGCGTAAAACGATACCGAACCGTATCCGTATCATCATCCAGCTCGTGGTGGTGGCGGCTCTGGTGACGATCGTCAACGAAGTGCTCAAAGCCTTTGCCTACGACGTGAGCAAACAGCTCTCCGTTTACGTAGGGCTGATTATCACAAACTGTATCCTGATGGGACGTCTCGAAGCGTTCGCGCTCGGTAACCGCCCGTGGGAATCGTTCCTCGACGGAGTCGGAAACGGCGTCGGCTATGGTATTATCCTCATTGTGGTCGCCTTCTTCCGCGAACTGTTCGGATCGGGCACGTTACTCGGCTATCAGGTCATTCCTCAGGCGTTCTACGACTTGGGATACGTGAATAACGGTTTGATGATTATGCCGCCGATGGCGCTTATTCTTTGCGCGGTAATGATCTGGATTCACCGCTCGCGCAACAAAGATTTGCAGGAACAAAATTAACTCTTGAAACAACGTAATAAATTATGGAAAATATATTAAGTACCTTTATCCGTTCGATTTTTGTCGATAACATGGTCTTCGCATACTATCTCGGTATGTGTTCGTACCTTGCGGTGTCGAAAAATGTGAAAACGGCGCTGGGCTTGGGACTGGCGGTTACGTTTGTGCTTGTCTGCACCCTTCCGATCAACTATATGCTGGAGAACTACGTCTTGAAAGAAGGCGCGTTGAGCTGGCTCGGCGAAGGTTTTCAGGATGTAAACTTGAGCTTCCTCTCGTTCATTCTCTTTATCGCCGTGATTGCCTCGTTTGTGCAACTCGTCGAAATGATTGTCGAGAAATACGCTCCCTCCCTCTATGCCTCGCTGGGTATCTTCCTGCCGCTGATTGCCGTGAATTGTGCCATCATGGGTGGCTCGCTGTTCATGCAACAACGCGCGTTCGATAATGTCGGCGTAGCTACGGTCTACGGCTTCGGGTCGGGGATCGGCTGGTTGCTGGCTATCGTCGGTATGGCGGCGATCCGTGAGAAGCTGGCCTATTCGGATGTACCGAAGCCTCTTCGCGGATTAGGGATCACGTTTATTCTGACCGGGCTGATGGGAATCGCTTTCATGTGCTTCTCGGGATTCAAAATTTGAGTATTAACGCATAAACAGTATATAAAAAATGGTTTTATTGGAAATCTCAGGACTGACCATCGGGGCCAGTGTGATCGTCTTTCTGATTATTGTCCTGCTACTGGTCATCCTGCTGTTGGCTGCGAAAGCCAAGCTTGTACCGTCGGGCAATGTGAAGATGACGGTAAACGGAGAAAAAGAAATCGAGACGCCGATCGGCGGTACGTTGCTCGGCGCGTTGCAGAGCGGAAATATCTTCCTTTCGTCGGCATGCGGCGGCGGTGGCAAATGTGGCCAGTGCCGTGCACAGGTGCCTGAAGGAGGAGGAGATATCCTGCCGACGGAAAAAGTCTTCTTCACCCGTAAACAAATCAAGGATCATTGGCGTCTGGCATGTCAGACAAAAGTGAAAAACGACATGACGGTTCAGGTACCCGACGAAGTGTTCGGTGTGAAAGAATATGAATGTACGGTCGTTTCAAATAAAAACGTGGCCACGTTTATCAAGGAATTTATTGTGGCACTCCCTCCGGGCGAACACATGGACTTCATCCCGGGGTCGTATGCACAGATCAATATCCCGAAATATTCGATGGATTACAACGTAGACATTGACAAAGAGTCGATCGGCGCGGAATATCTGCCGGCATGGGAACAGTTCGGACTGTTCACTCTCAAATGCCGTAACGACGAACCGACGATCCGCGCCTACTCGATGGCCAACTATCCGGCCGAAGGCGATCGCTTTATGCTGACGGTGCGTATTGCTACGCCGCCGTTCAAGCCGAAACCGCAGGTAGGATTCCAGAATGTGCCGTCGGGTATCGCATCATCGTACATCTTCATGCTCAAACCGGGCGACAAAGTGACGATGAGTGGTCCTTACGGTGATTTCCACCCGAATCTCAATTCGAAAAACGAAATGATCTGGGTGGGCGGTGGCGCCGGTATGGCTCCGCTTCGTTCGCAGATTATGTATATGACGAAAACATTGCATACGAGAGATCGGAAGATGTCTTACTTCTACGGCGCCCGCGCGTTGAACGAAGTATTCTATCTGGAAGACTTCCTCGCCATCGAGAAAGAATACCCGAACTTCTCGTTCCATCTGGCGCTCGACCGCCCCGATCCCGCAGCCGATGCGGCCGGAGTGAAATATACCGCCGGATTCGTGCATAACGTGATGTACGAAACGTATCTGAAAGATCACGAAGCGCCCGAAGATATCGAATATTATATGTGTGGTCCCGGTCCGATGTCGAAAGCCGTCGAAGGATTGCTCGACAGTCTCGGCGTACCGCCTGAGAACCTGAGATTCGATAATTTCGGCGGATAATTTGCCGATTCAAAAAGAATCGTATAAAAAAATGCAGGGGACTCGAAAGTCTCCCGCATTTTTTTATATGTCTGTTTGTATGATGATGCCTGTTCGGTCAATCAATCCAGCAAATCGCGGAATTTGTTAAATATCCGGTCTTTGATCGACGGTGAAGGCTGAAAATTCTCCGCGTTCGCCAATTCTTTGATTTTGCTTTTCTCCGTTTCCGTAAGCTTTTCGGGAATATAGACGCTTATGTTGATCAACAAGTCGCCTGTTCCGTAACTGTTGACGGAAGGCAAGCCTTTGTTCCGCAGCCGGAGCACCTTGCCCGGTTGTGTGCCCGGCTCGATTTTTACTTTCACTCGTCCGTCGACCGTCGGCACTTCGACCGAATCGCCCAAGGCAGCTTGTGGAACGGTCAGCAGAAGATTATATACCAGATCGTTCTCGTCGCGAATCAACTCCGGATGACGTTCCTCTTCGATGACCACCAGCAAATCGCCGTTCATTCCGCCCCGTCGCGCGGCGTTCCCTTTACCGCTCATCGACAGTTGCATGCCTTCACCGACTCCCGCCGGGATATTCAGCGTAATGACTTCTTCGGCACGTGTAACTCCTTCGCCGTTACAATGCGCGCATTTACGTGTAATCGTTTCACCTGTTCCTCCGCAAGTCGGACAGGTCGATTGGGTCTGCATCTGACCGAGGATCGTATTTGCCACCCGCGTGACGAAACCGCTGCCGTGACACGTCGAGCAGGACGAGATCGCCTGACTGTCGGCCGCGCCATTGCCATGACAATGCGAGCAGGGCACATACTTCTTGACTTTGATTTTCTTTTCTACCCCGGTCGCTATCTCTTTCAGGGTCAGTTTGACCCTTACACGCAAGTCGGAACCGCGCTGTACGGTACGCGAACGAGACGACGAACCAAATCCGCCGAACCCGCCGAAATGGCCGCCGAACAAGTCGCCGAATTGTGAGAAGATATCTTCCATCGACATCCCGCCGCCTCCGAATCCGCCACTTGCTGCCGAACTGCCTACGCCGGCATGTCCGAACCGGTCGTAACGCTGACGCTTCTCTTCATTGCTCAATACGTCGTATGCTTCGGCCGCTTCCTTAAATTTCTCTTCAGCGTCTTTGTCGCCGGGATTGCGATCGGGATGAAACTGAATCGCTTTCTGCCGGTATGCTTTCTTAATCTCGTCGGCCGTAGCATTTTTACTTACGCCCAGTACCTCGTAATAGTCTCGTTTAGCCACTTTCTTTCTTCTTTATGTCTTGCCCTTATTATTCTCCAACCACAACTTTGGCATGTCGGATCACTTTATCATATAATGTATATCCCCGCTGTACGCAATCCACGATCTTTCCTTTCAGCGCTTCTTCGGGAGCCGGGATCGTAGCCACGGCTTCAAACAGCTCCGTATCGAACGGCTGTCCGATGGCTTCGATCGGTTTCACTCCCTGCTGAGCCAGATACGTCATGAACTTGTTATAGATCAGTTCTACTCCTTCGGCAACAGCGGCACTGACATCTTCCGTTTTTTTCACGGTGTCGAGCGCCCGCTCAAAGTCGTCGATGACAGGGAGCAGACCGGTCAATGCCGTTTCGCCTCCCATCTTGATCAAATCGGCTTTTTCGCGTAACGTACGCTTGCGGTAATTATCGAATTCTGCTCTCAAACGCAGGTGGGAATCATTCAGTTCGTTATATTTTGCTTCAAAATCAGTCGACTCGTTTTCTTTGGAGGCTTCTCCGGCAGGCGTAGTGCCATTCGCATCCGTCACATTGTCAGTCATACTGTCTTTTCCTGACGTATTTGCAGTCACGTCCTGCTCTTTTGTCACCTCCGAACCGTTCTCACTGTGCATTTTTTCTGCATGTGTTTGCTTATTCATTTCCACTATATTTAGTTTATATCTATTGAATTACACTCTTTATCACCATGCCGAAACATCGATGACACCTTGTGCCATCGTGCTGCCTGCATGGCTTTTATCCTTAAATATTATCAAATATATTGCCAACTCCTTCGTTTGAAAAAAAATATCTTTACCTTTGTGCAATTAAAAAGACAGTGGCAAACACTGTGGATACATATTCAATACATTATGCTTATGAAGAAGTTTTATTGTTTGGCCCTTTTGGCCTGTCATTTCCTCGTCTCTCCGGCACAGGAGGATGTAAGTTGTCGTTTGGGATTCAGTTACGAGTTTAGCAGTAACAAGAATTGGGGAAAAGACAAGCCGGTCATCATGAAAGTCTATCCCAATTCACCTGCCGAAAAGGCCGGTCTGAAACAGAACGATATTATCGAAGGTATCAACGGAATGCGGATCGATGAGATCACGCTCGATGATGTGGATTCGTTGATTACGGATGTCGATACCCGCGAAATCAGGTTGGTGATCCGCAATTTTGCGAATCAGGCACGCCGTGTAACCCTCGAGAAAGAATGTTACTCGACCACCGCCTTAGGAGAAGATCAATTGGCAACGGCTTTTTCGATGTATAGTGTCGAAAATACGCACGATCGTCTGTTTGTCTGCCCTTTCACGACAAAAACAACGGATGACGCGATCGACTTTTCTCAATTTAAGACATTTAATTTTACGGATGTAGAAGATCATGCGATCTCGAAAATCGAATCGACGATTAACGAAACACTGAAAACGGAACTGACGAAAAAAGGATTGCAACAAAACACCCTCGATCCGGATTTCCTGATTCATACGTATTATACATTCGACAAAAATCCGAACTTCAAAAAGAAAAGCAAGGAGACGGAGGAGCAGGCTCCCGTATTCCGTTACGATATTACACGTGACAAAGTGACACAGTTTCCTTTTTACAATGCGAATACACCCGAATCGGAAGCCGAATATGTGTTGCAACTCGGTATTCGTTTCATCGACCAGCGCCACATCCCGGGGCGTGTGCTGTGGGAGTGCGAGGCGAACGAGCTGATGAGCAGCCCCTACGCGATCGAAGAATATGCCGCGATTCATATCCCGCTGATGAGTATGCAGTTCCCGTACGTGAAATATCAGCGTAACGCGCAATTTATTCTGACGAAGAAGAATTATAACTATACCGGTATCCGTTACAGTATCTATCAGTTGAACCGCGTGGTCGATGTGGACTTCGGCTCTCCGGCCTCGAAAGCCGGCATCCAAAAGGGCGACCTCATCGACCGGATCGAAGGAAAACGGATGGACCATACGGCCGACGAATTTACGGCAGCTTATCGGCAATTTATCACGAACACGCTGAAATACCGCGACAGCGGGACGCGCTTCACGAACGCCAACGGTTTTCCGAACTGCATGTTCTGGGACAAATTCAAATATACGCAGATCGCCAAAGTGTTCGGCAACGACAAGAACATGACGGCTTTCTCTTACCTGTATTATTTTGCGCCGTATGTGAACCCCTCGGGCACGAATGTATGTACATTTCAGCTGCGTCGCGGCACGGAGAAGCTCGAATATACGATCCGTCCCGAGTTTCACTCGGAGAAAACCATCGAGCTAAACTGATTCACCGAGCAGTAGAGAGAGATTCGTGACCTATCCGGAAAATTTTGAGCATAAGCTCGGTTTCGATAAGATTCGCGGGCTGATCGGTGCGCAGTGTCTAAGTCCGTTAGGCAAAGAGCTGGCGGAAGAGATTCGGTTTTCGGCCGACATAAAAACCGTATCGGAGCGACTTGAGCAAACCGATGAATTTGTCCGCATCTTACAGGGAGAACGTCCGTTCCCCGCGAATTACTTCATCGACGTACGCCGGGCATTGAACCGTATTCGACCCGAAGGAACGTTTATCGAAGAGGCGGAGCTGTTCGACCTGAAACGCTCACTGCAAACGATTGGCGACATCACCGCCTTTTTTAAAGCGGCAGATGACGACGACGAAATCAACTATCCTGCCTTAGCGGCATTGGCCTCTGACGTTCCGGTCTTCCCGAGCCTTATCCGGCAGATCGACGGCATGCTCGACCGGTACGGACAGATGAAAGACAGCGCTTCGGCAGAGCTTGCCCGCATACGTCGGGAGAAGATCGCCACGACGGGCAGCATCTCGCGTAACCTGCAATCGATTCTACGCTCGGCACAGTCGGAAGGGCTGGTCGATAAGGACGTGGCGCCCACCATGCGAGACGGACGATTGGTGATCCCCGTGGCACCGGCTTTCAAGCGGAGGATTCGGGGGATCGTACATGACGAGTCGGCAACGGGGAAGACGGTTTTCATCGAGCCGGAAGCGATCGTGGAAGCGAACAACCGCATCCGCGAGTTAGAGAGCGAAGAACGTCGCGAGATCGTACGGATTTTAACGGAATTTACCGACCTTATGCGTCCGCAGATACCGGCCATGTTGCAATCGTACGCTTTTCTGGCTACGATGGACTTTATTCGTGCCAAAGCGATTTTCGCCGGACAGATCCAGGCCATCAAGCCGGCACTGACCGACCGGCCGTTACTCGATTGGCGCGACGCCGTGCATCCGTTGCTTTTACTTTCGCACCGCCGACAGGGCAAACCCGTTGTCCCGCTCGACATTACACTGGATCACACAGGGCGCCTGCTGATCATTTCCGGCCCTAACGCCGGCGGGAAATCGGTCTGCCTGAAAACGGTCGGACTGCTTCAATACATGCTTCAATGCGGCATCTTGATTCCGCTTCACGAACAGTCGAAAGCGGGTATCTTCGAGCGCCTGTTTATCGATATCGGCGACGAGCAGAGCATCGAGAACGACTTGAGTACCTACAGTTCACACCTGACGAACATGAAATACTTCGTTCGGCACGGTAACGGCCGCACGCTGCTGCTTATCGACGAGTTCGGCAGCGGCACGGAACCGCTCATGGGCGGAGCGCTGGCCGAGGCCTTGCTCGAACGTTTCAACCGAAAGGAAATGTTCGGTATCATCACGACGCATTATCAGAACCTCAAGCAGTATGCCGAAGACCATGAGGGCGTGCTGAACGGCGCGATGCTGTACGATCGTCATCTGATGCAGCCGCTTTTCAAACTCTCGATCGGTCATCCCGGCAGCTCGTTCGCCGTCGAGATCGCCCGTAAAATCGGATTGCCCGAAGACGTGATTGCCGAAGCGTCGGAAAAGGTGGGCAGCGATTACATCGATATGGATAAGTATCTGCAGGACATTGTGCGTGACAAACGATACTGGGAAAATAAACGCCAGCATATCCGCCAGCAGGAGAAACGCCTCGAAGAACTGACGGCACGTTACGAGAAAGACCTTGACGCCGTGAATCGCCAACGCAAAGAAATCGTACAGACGGCTAAAAACGAGGCGCAGCAAATCATCCGCGAAGCCAATGCAAAGATCGAACAGACCATCCGCGAAATCAAAGAAGCGCAGGCCGAGAAGGAACGCACACGCATCGCCCGTCAGGCACTGAGCGAATTTAAGGAAACGGTGCATCAAACGCAGGAAGACGATGCACGCATTGCCCGGAAGATGGAGAAATTGCGCGAGCGGCAGGCACGTCGCAAACAGCCGAAAACCGTTACCGAGCCGAAAGCAACGCCGATAGCGGAAGAAAAAAAACTGGCGGTAGGCGACGCCGTCCGTCTGAAAGGGCAGACGGCCACAGGCTCCGTCATCGAGTTGCAAGGGAAGCAGGCCGTCGTAGCCTTCGGAATGATTAAGAGCACGGTAAAAACCGATCAGCTCGAAAAAGTCAGCCGCAACCAACTGAAAAAAGAAGTACGCAATCACACGTTCGTCAGTGCGCAAACGGCCGACGCGATGCACGAGAAAAAGTTGCATTTCAAGCAGGAGATTGACGTACGGGGCATGCGCGGCGACGAAGCCTTGCAGGCTGTTACGTATTTTGTCGACGATGCCATCCAAATCGGCGTCTCACGCGTCCGTATTCTGCATGGCACCGGCAACGGCATTCTTCGCCAACTCATCCGCCAATACCTCTCGACCGTATCCGGCGTCCAACGTTTTCAAGACGAACATGTGCAGTTCGGAGGTGCCGGAATCACCGTTATCGATCTGGAATAAAGCTATTTATTTTTTTATTGTAAAAAGTAAAGGAACAGCCTGTCCATCCTACCGGATCGTCCGGTAGCCTAATACCGATTCGTCCGACAGCCTAATGTCGATTCGTCTTTTCCGGTTCGTCTTTATACGGAACCAAAGTATTTCATGAACTGTGTACGTTCATACATCGATGCGTTGGGGGCTTTCGAGAAGCTCAAACGTCCTTTGAATTCGTCGATCGACTGATATTTTTGCTGCGCCATCCATTCTTCGAGGCAGGTAAGCATTTGTGTAACGATCTCCGTACCGTTTTTGTAGACGGTAGTACATAGTTGCACGGCCGACGCTCCCGCGAGGATACATTTGATGACATCTTTCCATTCATGCACACCGGTCGATGCCGCCAGCGAAATCTCCGGAAGAATGCCTGAGACAAGTCCTGTCCAGCGAAGTGTGTCGCTCAGGTCGGAATGACTGCTAAACACCTGTCCGGATGTAATCTGACATGAATTAATATCGATATCGGGCTGATAGTAACGGTTAAACAGCACAACTCCGTCAGCACCGTGTCCTTTCAGCAAATTCACCACTGCGGGAATATTGCTGAAACCTTTCCCGATCTTCATAATCACGGGAATAGAAATTTGTTTTTTTACCTGCTTCAGAATAGAGGTGTAAACATCAACCACTTCCTGTCCTGTGGTATGCAAGTCGGTGCAGAAATAAAACACGTTCAGTTCCAACGCATCGGCTCCGGCGGCCTCGATCTGACGGGCAAAATCCACCCACGTATCGGCTTTGTAGCAATTCACACTGGCAATGATCGGAATGGTGCATTGTGCCTTCGTCTCACGAATCAGGGTCAAATATTCTTCACTCTGATTGGCTTTCACATAATGACGCACGTAATCCGCCGCTTCCGGATAGTCGTCCGCCCCTTGCATCAACGCGTCGCTTTGCGCTTCGATTTGTTCTTCAAACATGGATTTGAGCACTATCGCTCCGGCACCCGCTTCTTCGAATGCTTTGTTTCGTTCCACCTTGCTCGTAAGTCCCGAACTTCCTATAATCAGCGGGTTTCTCAATGTCAGCCCCGCGTATTTCGTTTCTGTATGGATCATATTCATTTCTTTTTCTCGAACGACAAAATTAAATATTTTTTTGATACTTCCCGTATTCCGTTTTGTAAAATGACACAACAAGAGTCAATAGGTGCGGCTGCCGAAAATTTTCGTACCCACGCGCACCATCGTACTCCCCTCTTCTAAAGCAAGAGGATAATCATCGCTCATCCCCATCGAAAGCTCCTTGAAATCATATCCCGTAGAAGGCAAGGTCCGTAATTCTTCAAACAACGAACGGAGCTTGCGGAACTCGCGACGTACTTGTGTCTTATCGTCTGTAAACGTAGCCATCCCCATCAGTCCGACTACCCGGATATGCGGGTAAGCGTTCAACGTATCTCCCGCAAACAACTCCCGACATTCGTCCGGAGTAAAGCCATGCTTCGAAACCTCTTCCGCGATATGCACCTCGATCAGCACCCGGATTTGACGACCGCATTTCTTCGCTTCCTTATCCACGGCGGCCAGCAATTTCAACGAATCAATGCTCTGAATCAGATGAATAAACGGCGCGATGTATTTGACCTTGTTCGTCTGTAACGTCCCGATGAAATGCCATTCGATATCGGCAGGTAATACCGGCTGCTTCGTCATCAGCTCCTGTACGCGGCTCTCGCCGAATACACGCTGTCCGCAGTCGTAAGCCTCCCGCAGCACATCGACCGGATGAAACTTGGAAACGGCTACAAGCGTAACCTCTTCCGGGAGCGTTTGTCGGACACCGGCCAAACGGTCTGCAATTTTCATTCCTGAACGTCTTTTTTAAGCATCACGGCTTGTCTCTCCTTCGCATCCTCGGAGAACGGAAACACGTCGATCAACGGACTTTCGGCCACCGACGCGATCTCATAATCCGCCATCGTACCTTTCATCCCTTCGTCGATGACCTCGATCGCCTCTCTTACTGACGAGGCTTGCGCCAGCATCTGCACGGCTGTTTTCTTCTCCGCCCCACTCTTCTCGTCGAGCGTAATATAGCACACCTTCGCCTTATAATAACGGTCTCCCTGAGGGTTATAAAAGATCTCGCTCAGCCGTGCCCGCTTAATGTCAGCTACGGTAAACTCGCCCGATATATACGGACGAATCTCCTCAATGATGCGGGCTTCGGCCTCGGTAAACGACATGGCATCTACCAAATAAGGCTCCGTCACCTTCTTCTGCATTCCCCCTTCCATCGCCTTATCATAAGACACTTTGCATTCAAACCAATTCATTCTTTCTTCTATTTTTCTGTTCGTAACTTGCTGTAAATATCTAAATCGGTGAACCGGCCGTCAGCCATCCGTTCTCCGTCGCGCTCATTTCCTTCATACAAAAAACCTAATCGCAAAGGGATGCGCTTGCTGCGCGTATTCCCGACCGCACATTTGATCTGTATACGGTTTATCTTCAGCTTTCCGAAGGCTAAATCACACAGCGCCTTCACGGCAAGCGTCATCAGACCTCGCCCCTGATATTCCTCAGAGAGCCAGTAGCCGATCTCCGTCTTACAATTGTCTTTATCGGTATCTTTAAACCCGATCAGACCGGCAAACCGACCTTCACATACGATCACAAACGTATAATCCCCACGATCCGCATCATTAACGGCCGCTCGCACGAACTTCAACGTATCTTCGATACTGTGTGTCCTTTCGACAAACGGCAACCACTTACGCATATATTCGCGCTGCGTATCGATCGCATGAAAAATATCCGAGACATCCGATTGTTGAAGCGGCCGGAGCTCCGTCGTTTTATTCAATTTTATCTTTTCCATCGTTTTTCAGGTCCTTTCCGGTCACGAACCTGCAGTTGATTTTTGTGACAAAACTATGATTTATTTTCGGGCTGACAAAGTGTTTCCCGCATAAATTATGAACCGCTTCGGGAAACGGCTTCCATACCTGACTGACAATGATCGACGCATCTTGAGGCGAAACATTTTCGGATGATGGAGTGCATGAGAATAGAATATTTCGAAGATGAATCTTTTTTCTTTTTTGGCAGAACAAAAATTTCATCTATCTTTGCAACCGCATTTCGCGAAAGTAGCTCAGTTGGTAGAGCACAACCTTGCCCAAAAGATCAAAGGTTCCAACCTTGGCAAGAAAAAAGCAACACCGGCAGAGACTGCAAAAGCAAAAGAAAACAACGCGGAAGTAGCTCAGTTGGTAGAGCACAACCTTGCCAAGGTTGGGGTCGCGGGTTCGAGTCCCGTCTTCCGCTCACGAAAAAAAATCGTTGGCTCGAATGGTGGAATTGGTAGACACGAGGGACTTAAAATCCCTTGGCCAGTAATGGCTGTGCGGGTTCAAGTCCCGCTTCGAGTACACCCTACTCTACAGAGTATCCTTATCCTTACAAAAGTTCTTCATACTACAAGTATTTTCACTTGAACGACTAGATCCATATACAAACCACCATCATATAAACATTATTTAACCCTTCCACAAAGAAAGAATCCATTTTCTTCATTAAGTTTGCCTCGTTAAATTTTTAAATTATAATAAATTATGAAAAAGATTTTTTCTCAAATGAAGCCAACAAGAATGAGTATGATGAAACGAGTAAAACGACTATCTATCGCGGTATGTCTGTTATGTTTGGCTCCTTCCTTATTTGCACAAATCATCTTTGGCTTCGGTGAATCACCTGAAGGCCCCGGTCATCCGTTAAATACAAAGTTCGGACAATCGAGAATTTTAGCAGACACGATCCGTATAAAAGAACATGGAGGGATTACGAATCCACCATATCCTCCAACTCTCTCCATTAAAAAATTCGGTATTGTTAAGTTGCTATAGTTTTTGAGAATATTGAAAGGCTTAACATTTTTATAATGAAGTGGGTGAGTTTTTAATAAAATCAAAACTCTATACTAATTTAACAATACCAAAAATTCAATAAAAATCTTTTGATCGATACGGTGTATACTTTTTCAGCAACGGGAATGATCACTTCGTATATCTACAAATATTCGGATAAGGGCCGGCTGCTTTCCTTATCGAGCTATTATCCGGGACATAAAGATCCGGTTACAGGCGCTTTTATCACAGAACCGAAAGAATATCTGGTAGACGAATACGAATACGGTCAAGACGGGCGGTTGCTGAAACATAAAACATACAAATTGGATGGAGGTTCTACATCGCTTGATAAAATCTTTACGTACAAATACGTAATGACCGACAGCGGATATATCTCCAATGATTCCATCGAATACATCCTTGACAAAAAAGGTCGGTTGGCAAAACTGAAGTTTCTGAAAGCAAAGAATGAATATGTTGTCGACTCGGCAGGTAACCGATACCGGGTAGGCGATTTCTATTATTCTTATTTCGATGGCGGTTATACTGAGTTGCGGTATTATCACCGTGGGAAAATGATTTTGGGGGCACCGGACGCATGGGTAAAAACAGATTATTTTTTCCAGAAGAACGGCTATCCGTCTAAAAAGGTTACCTATCTGAAGGAAAAAGGCGAGACGAAATGGAAGACACTGATGCATGATGAATACGCTTATTCCTACAGAGCCGGTAACCCGCACTCTAACCTCATGATTGAGAAGCCGGGCAAGGTCTACGCGGCAGATGGCGCCGTCGTAATCGAAAACGAACAGCCTGCTCTCGTAGCCATCTATACGTTCGGAGGACAATTAGTCGAACAGCGGAGCATGGCCGCCGGCATTGATCGGATACCTCTGCCCAAAGGGCTTTATATTGTCGTTGTCGGCCGACAGGGACATAAAATCGTCGTAAGGTAAATCGACAACGCTTGTCGTATTATTTTGCGCCCGTTGCGGAAGGCCTTTTCTTCCGTAACGAGCGCAAATTCATAAAGTCGCTACTATTCTTTATTCATTCTTCAGGCACGATGCTTTCCATCTCATTCAGGCAGCGGACGGCAGCCGCCACGTTCGTAACGTTTTTGATGACCACGCTTCTTCTTCCGTTTTGTTCGCGCAGGTTGCAGACACGCGGATAATGTTGCACGTAGCCTAACAGCTTGCCAAACGCGCGACTCTGGTAGTAAGGGCTCTCCTTGTCGTTCGGCAGATAGAGCGCCATCATGCCTTTTTTCAGGATGATTTTCTCGATTCCCAATCGACGGGCTGTCCATCTCAGCCCGACCACACGTATCAATTCCTCGCCTTCGGTCGGTATCCGTCCGAAGCGGTCTTGTAGCGAAGAGACAAAACCGGCCAGTTTTTCCTCGTTCTCGATCGAATCAAGCTCCCGGTAAATACCGACGCGTTCCGAATCGTTAGGGATATACGTCGGCGGGAACATCAGAGCGAGATCACTCTCGACAAACGTCTCACGAACATACTGATCGCCTTTGTTCTCCTGAGGGTCGGACGCATACAACTCGGCAAACTCATCCGCCTTCAGCTCATCGACGGCTTCTTCCAGAATCTTCTGATACGTCTCATAGCCCAGATCGGCGATGAAACCGCTCTGTTCGGCTCCGAGCATATTCCCTGCCCCGCGGATGTCGAGGTCTTGCATGGCGATATGCATGCCGCTGCCCAGCTCGGCAAAACTCTCGATGGCTTGTAGTCGGCGGCGCGACTCGGGAGGAAGCGTTGAGAGCGGAGGAGCAAGCAGGTAGCAGAACGCTTTGCGATTTCCTCGCCCCACACGTCCACGCAGCTGATGCAATTCCGACAGTCCGAACTGATGAGCGTTGTTAACGATAATCGTATTAGCGTTCGGCACGTCGATGCCATTCTCGATAATGGTCGTGGCGATCAGCACATCATACTCGTAGTTTACGAAATCGAGAATGATTCGCTCCAGCTTTTCGGGTTCCATCTGCCCGTGCCCGACAGCCACACGTATGCCGGGTATTTCACGGCGTACGAGCGCCTCGATCTCATAAATATTCTGGATGCGGTTATTGATGATAAACGCTTGCCCGTTGCGACTCATCTCGAACTCGATCGCCTCACGGATAATGTCTGCATGAAAACGTTCGATCTCCGTCTGAATCGGGTAACGGTTCGGCGGAGGCGTCGTGATATTGCTCAGGTCTCGTGCTCCCATAAGCGAGAACTGGAGCGTACGCGGAATAGGCGTAGCCGTAAGCGTGAGCGTATCCACATTCGTTCGCAGTTGGCGCAGCTTCTCTTTGACCGACACGCCGAACTTTTGCTCCTCATCGATGATCAGCAATCCCAGGTCTTTGAACTTAACATCTTTACTCACTAACCGATGTGTACCGATAAGAATATTCAACTCGCCCGAAGCCAGCCGACCCAATGTTTTTTTAATCTCGCCCGCCGTTCGTGCGCGGCTGATGTAATCGAGGGTGCAGGGAAAATCTTTCAGTCGCCGGCTGAACGTCTGATAATGTTGAAAAGCCAACACTGTCGTAGGCACAAGCACAGCCACTTGTTTATTGTCTGCAACGGCTTTGAAAGCCGCGCGGATCGCGATTTCCGTTTTGCCGAAACCGACGTCGCCACAAATCAGGCGATCCATCGGCCGTTCGCGCTCCATATCGGCTTTGACATCGGCCGTCGCTTTCATCTGGTCGGGCGTATCTTCGTAGATGAAACTGGCTTCAAGCTCATCCTGCATGAAACTGTCAGGACCGAACGCGTATCCTTTCTCTTGTTGACGTTGCGCATAGAGTTTGATCAAGTCGCGAGCGATATCTTTGACTTTCTTCTTCGTGCGGTCTTTCATCTTCTCCCACGCACCGCTGCCCAGCTTGTTCAGCGCCGGCGCTTCACCGTCTTTTCCTTTGTATTTCGACAGTTTATGAAGCGCATGAATGCTGACGAAAAGAATATCGTTGTTACGGTAAATCAGCTTGACGGCTTCCTGTATCTTGCCATTCACCTCCGTGCGCACAAGTCCGCCAAACTGTCCGACCCCATGATCGATATGCACGATGTAGTCGCCCGAAGTGAACTGACTTAGCTCTTTGAGCGAGAGAACGATTTTCCCGCTGCGCGCCTTATCGCTCTTGAGGTTATACTTATGGAACCGTCCGAAAATCTGATGATCGGTCAAGAAGCAGCAACGCAGCGAATGGTCGATAAAGCCTTCGTGCAACGTACGGTTGACCGCGGTAAAAGCAATCGTTTCACCTCGATCTTCAAAAATGGCGCGGATGCGTTCGATCTGTTTCTCACTGTCGCTAAGCAAATAGATCGTATAACCATCGGCGATATATTGTTTAAACGACTCGCTGACACGCTCGAAATTCTTTTGAAAAAGCGGTTGCGGCGAAGTGTCGATACGCAGGACTGCCGCTGTATCGTTCGGCCGGGCATGAAAACGGATATGTATCAGCGGCGCTGTAGCTTGCATGAAATCATCGGCCCGCACAAGCTTCCGGCGCATCGCCTCGCGATCGGCAAACCCTTCACCATCCTTGTTGACAGGCTCTTCCTCCCAAAGACTGTCGATACGTTCACGACACCATTCCATATCATGCGTCACAAGCGTCGCACCGGCGGGCAACAGCTCTACCAGTTGATGATTGGCCGTGTCGTACCGGCTTATTTCGGGAATAATCCGTATCTCGTTCAATTTTTCCTTCGACAGTTGCGTCTCCACATCGAATGTTCGTATCGAATCCACTTCATTACCGAAGAAATCGACACGGTACGGATATTCGTTCGAAAATGAAAAGATATCCATGATACTTCCGCGGATCGCATATTGTCCGGGTTCGTACACATAATCCGTCTGCTCGAAATGATACGTGTCGAGCACATCGGCCACAAAGATCGGATCCAGTTTTTCACCGGCATGAATCATCAGGGTATTCTCTCGAAGGATACTTTTCGACAATACTTTCTCCGCCACCGCATCCGGATACGAAACAATGATAAACGACGGTTGGTCTGCCTGAAGCATGCTCAGTACTTCGGTGCGCAGGATCTCGGCCGCCGCATCCGTATGACCGTATTTAATATGCCGGTGATAAGCCGACGGGAAGAAATACACATTCTTTCCTCCCGTGAGTTGCATCAGGTCGTTATAAAAGTATCCGGCCTCCTCGAGGTCGTTCATCAGGCACAGAAAGCCTCCCCCTCTCTGTTCGAAGAGTGAGGCGATCATTACGGCGCCCCCCGAACCGTTCAAACCGGTGAGTAGGATGCTTCGCGCTTCGTTCCGGTCCGACAGCGATCCGATAGCATTAATTTGCGGATGAGCCGCATAAATAGAGAGTAGTTCTTTGATATCCATTTTTGAAAAACGCCCGCAAAAGTCGTAAGTTTTTACGGGATATGCAACCTTCGGTTTCAAAAATAAACGATCGTAAGCAATAATTAAACACCTACGACGTTTTGACTAATAAAACTAAAAAACAAGGAAATATGAAACGGATTTTGATTCTTTTCGTGTTGTTGACGGCTGGATGGCCGGCAACTTATGCACAGATGACGGTGGGTGGAAAAGCAGGATTAAACGTATCGACCATAACCGATGTAAGCCTAACGTTCATGGATAAACCAATGGAAAAAATCGACATTGATTATGAATACCGGCTCGGGATGCATGTCGGAGGATATGCGCATTATCGGTTCTCGTCGACATTTGGTTTGCAGACGGAGTTGCTTTATTCGCAAATGGGCTATAAAGAAACGATTCCGGTGACCGATTATGGCGGCAAAGCGTATGCCAACGCAACAGCCAAAGGCCTTCTGCATTATCTGACTCTGCCGGTTTTGCTCCGGTTCACAGTTCCTCGCACCGGGCTTTTTCTCGAAGCAGGACCGCAAGCAGGGTTTCTGTTGGGCAACAAACTCTCTTTCAGCGCTGATATCTCCGAAGAAATCAATGGAAACATATCCAAGAAAGGAGGAATCGATGCCCAAACTTTCGATATTTCCGCTGTGGCCGGCATCGGCTACCGTATGAACAACGGACTTTCAGTCTCGGCACGTTACATACATGGCTTCAAAACGTCCGATCGTAGATTTATTCCCGCCATTTCACAAAACCGCGCTTTTCAATTTTCAATCGCTTACGATATCAAAACGTTCTGATAACATCGCGTAAAGAACAGTATAACATAAGCGTAAACATAATTATAGAAAAAAACATTACAAAATTTAAGTCCAAATAATTAATCTAGACTTAAGTTCTGTAATGTGTTCTTATTAGGCCGTAGTTCTCTATATCTCAACAATCTCGTCTGTTAATATATTATAGTCTTTTCGATCAAATAAACGTTTAATCTTAATTCCCACCTGATAGGAACCTTTTTTAAAATCATGTATGTCAGCTACAGTAAAAAAACCGCAATGTTCAATTCTATCAAGTGGGGCATTAAGATTCAGGTCGTAACGTCTCTCCGAAAAAGATGTACAAAGATACTGAGACTCCTGATTGATCAAGTAAATATAAATATCACTAAAATTCATGGATTTATTTTTTAAGTAAGCCCATCCCTCAATAATCAACCACCCATTCTGCTTTGAAATATTTTCAATTTGATAAGGCATATCTATTTCTTCCCACATAGGTTTGACTAAAACTTTCTTTGTCGATGCAGCGTATTCCGATAATGGATATTTCGGCATCTTATATAAGTTCATTCGTTCAGCTTCTTTTAGATATGGAATAATAGTTTCATCAGAGGATATAGCCAACCCTTTTCCTTTTTGTTTCCAATGATAGGCAGACAATCTTCTCCATTCCATTCGCTTCTTCTCTTTTAAAACATAAATCATTGAATACGAATTAAATAACAAAATAGCAAAAGAACTTAAATAAATCAATCTTCTATCCGAGAACACATAAGTTTGAGATATGAGTAACAGTAGAGTAAAAGTAAATATAGACGTACTGTATACCCTGTACCTCAATGCTCCTGCTATTTCTCCTCCTGTAAACCATACGACAGCGACTGCTCCTGCCGAGAGATACAAAAATGTCAAACAAGCATAGCAAAACAAATTGGTTTTATACCATTTTTTGCATAATCCCCATATAAAAACAGAGAAACAAAATGTTCCTACTACAATAGATATGATTCTTAAAGAAGGGATCCAGAATGTTAGCCCACCGAATGTACACGTGTTCAATAGTATTGAAGGGATGTGACTGATTATTTCGATTAAGTCAATATCCGTACGAGCCGATCTCGTATAATTATAAAAATAACAAGCAATTAATAAAACACCCCAAAAGGTATAGGCAATACCGATTTTGATTCTTCGCTGTAAAAAGAGACAAATCAGGGCCGGGAAGATGACAAACATCCCATTCCCATTTGAGAAGATAGTTATTCCGGACAAAAGAAATCCTGCAACAATGAAATAACGCCTTCCGGAAATCAAGCAATACAATGAAGAAAAAGCAAGAAAAAGAATCCCGATATTCGTCAATCCGGACATTGCCCAATTAGACGTTTCAAGATGCTGACCACTAAACAACAATAAGGCAATCAAAAATGCACCGAAAGCTTTCTTTCCCTCTTGTACTGTCTGATACATTAATACCCCTATACCTAAAAACATTGCATTAGCAAGAAAAATATAAAAGGAATAATGAAGTTTACCGGTAAAAAAATAAGTCATTAATGTAACGGATCGTGTAAATAATAAGCGATGCTCATTATGCTGCTGAAGAAGCAGTTTCACTTTTTCAGAGAGAGAATCAGTGTGAAGATATTGAACTAAAAAATTTTGTTCGACAATGTAATCATCCCAATAAGGAATATTATCAGCACAAAACCAAACTAATGAGAAGTAAATAATAGAAAAAATTCCAGCAAGTATATAGAAAATCTTAGTATGCCTACCGTTCATAAGAAAATCAACTATTTATGTCTGTAATCCATGCCTCAAGAAGGGCCAATTCTTTTTCTTCGATCAGTGACATTTCGATGAATGTACGATAACAACGTATTAAATTTTCGGGTATTGCCTCTACGCCTTCTTTCAGGTCCAACTGCATCAGTCTATCCATAATTTCACCATTATTACAATATCCGGATATCTCATCCTTAAAATCTTTGATGATGGCATGTTCATTTCGTTCTTGCCAAACGGTTGCTTCGTGAAATAGAATATTCCAGCCACACGTCCATGCAATTCGCTGTGCAACAAATGAGCGCCAAATATCAGTCATCCTAAAACTACAAAACGAAGGAAGATACATGAGAGGGAACGCTTCGCGAAACCATGTAGTATTTTGGCTGTTAAACGGACAGACACTTCCATATCCTAATGCGATACGCTTCGGCTCCTTCTCAAAACGAACAGGCAATGGCTGTGTTAACCGATAAATAGCATCGACATCGGGATTGAGATCTGCCAAACCTTGCTGTATAGGTGTCGATATTTTATGCAATACTCCCAACTCGGGAAGTTCGCTTTGAATATGTTCAAGAGAAAAGCCGCGAGGCCATACATTGCTTTGGGTATAATATCCATAAATATTTACCCACTCTTTTTCTTCAAGAAGATAAGCAGAAACTTCCCTATTTCGCTTGTTCCAGAAACATGTTTCCGGGTAGTTGTCATCATCCGTCTCAATAATAATTTCTGCACCGCTATGTGCCGCTTCAATATAACCAAGATTTTTGCGTGCATAATGCCCAAACGGTAACAATCCAGCTAATTTATATGGCATCGCACTTTGCCTCTCAACGGAAAAAAAGTCACATCCATCAAGATGGAAACTGGGACTTTTTTTATCACCGATCACCAAAAAGCGAACATCATGCAAAGCCGCTTCTGCTGCAAAGCGGTTGAGTACCGGATGCTTGTCTGAAGCAATAGAGGTAATAATTAAAGTTGTACTTTTCATTGCTATTTTATATTAATGGCCTGAAATTTTAAACGTTTAAAAAAGTAATAAAATAATACAGCAAAGGAATTACGTATAGCTTTCTGCGATACACGAGGAGAAGGGGCTCGATAATGAATCGGCACCTCAGCATAGCGTGTTTTGCGCAGCAAATAACGAATCTCGGTTTGGTAAAAATGAGCCTTTGACAGAAGCGGATAATTTATGAAGCATTGTACGATTCTCCGGTGAAAACCCTGATAACCAGAAGTCATATCTTTTAATTTGGTTCCCAGCAAAAAGTTCACTAATATCGTTCCAGAACGTGAAAGAAAAGTACGTTTCCAATTCGACTCACAAATTGACCCTCCATTGATAAAACGACTCCCGAATGCACACTCATTACCTTCGTTTAATACTCGCAGAAACATCGGGAGTGCACGTGGATCATGCGACAGACCACCATCCATCTCAATGATATATTCAAAACCATCCGTATATGCTTCACGATAGCCGCGGATATAAGCATCGACAACATTACGGTTCTCTGGAGCCCAAATTGTATTAAATCGATTGTCTGTTTTAGATAAGTTTCTACACAGTTCCAATGTCCTATCTTTAGAGACTTTATCTACGATAAAATAAACTGCCCCCGTGCCTATACGATCTAATTCATCCTTTAAAATCGAAACGAATGACTCAAAATCGTTCTCTTCGTTCGCCATGGGGATAATGACAGCATAACTAAATAACATATTACAACCTTATACACTACAACATAAAATAGTCTCAACCTTTCTCGCTCTCCTAAGCTCCCTAGAAAAAGCAAATGAAGAAACACCAATCCCTACAATAGAATAGAGTGGATATTTTCATACTTCTTCCCTCACACTCTCTTTAATTTAAACTTATCACGAGATTAAAGAATACAGTTAAAACGCTCTTCAATATATCTTAATTAAACATTTACTTATTTCATCATAAATTTAATTCTTACAAACAGAGGGGGCAAAGATACAATAAAAAGCGAATCAACATCTACAGGTGAAAAACATATTTTGGAATGAAGATGATTTTTTGTTACTTTTGCAACTTAAACTTCAAGGAAAGTAATATGAAAACAACGTATCAGGAAGCCGCGGATTATCTGGCTTCAAAAATCGAAAAACAACCGGAGACAGCGATTATTCTCGGTAGCGGATTGGGAGCACTGGCCGACAGAATTGAAGAAGCGACGGTTATCCCATATACCGAAATCCCTCACTTCATGAATTCCACAGCCACGGGACACAAAGGGAATCTGATTTTCGGAACACTCGGTGGACGGCAGGTGATGGCCATGCAGGGACGTTTTCATTATTACGAAGGATACACCATGCAGCAAGTCACCTTTCCCGTACGTGTAATGAAGCTGCTCGGTGTCAAAAACCTGCTCGTTTCGAATGCCGCCGGTGGCATCAATCATACGTTTCATGTAGGCGATCTGATGATCATCCGCGACCATATCAATATGTTGCCGAACCCGTTGATCGGCCCGAACAACGAAGCCTTCGGGACACGCTTCCCCGATATGACACGCGCCTACGACCGTGAATTGATCAAGCACGTCGAAGCGATTGCCGAAGAACATCATATTCCGCTCAAGAAAGGCGTATATGTCGGCCTTACCGGCCCTTCGTATGAGACACCGGCTGAATATGCGTTCTACGGCAAAGTGGGCGGCGACGCCATCGGCATGAGTACGGTACCGGAAGTGATCGTTGCCCGTCATGCGGGACTGCGTGTCTTTGGTATGTCGGTCATCACGAACGAAGGCTACCATTTCGCGGACGATTTCGTGAACGACGGTGACGAAGTCGTGAAAGCCGCCAACCGTGCCACCGATGTCATGACCCTGCTTTTCTCCGAATTGATCAAACGAATCTAACGCCTCATCTTTTGCCAACGATGAACGGAGACCCGCGTCTTTACGCGCTGCTGGAAGAACTTGATATCAAGTTCGAATATCTTGAGCATCCGCCTGCGCCGACGATCGAGATCGCCAAACAATATTGGGCGGGACACGATGCGAAGCACTGCAAAAATTTGTTTTTCCGTAATCATAAGGGGAATCGCCATTACTTGGTGATTCTCGATTGTGATTGCTCGATGGATATACATGCCATCGAAAAACGGCTTGGACAAGGTAAACTTACATTTGCTTCCGAAAAACGGATGATAAAGTATCTTGGCGTCACTCCCGGTTCGGTAACTCCTTTCGGACTGATACACGACGAAACGCACCATGTGCACGTTTTTCTCGACCGCAACTTGCAGAAAGCTTCGCGACTGAGTTTCCATCCGTGTATTAATACAGCTTCGCTCATCATTTCGAACAACGATTTCGTGCGCTTCATGGATCACACGCAGAATACGTACGAATGGATTGATTTGTATGATTTATAAGAAAACGTAGAGTGAAAAACGAAGAGCGAAAAGTGAAAAGTGCGAATTACAAACCAAATAAGGATATAACAAATACGATGAAGACAAGACGAGATTTTTTGAAAAACACAACATTGGCCGGATTAGGAATGTTGTCTCTCCCTGAATTGGCCAAGGCCGTAGTCAACGAACAAAATGGCGTTTCGGCTCCCAAGATCACGATCAAGAACAATGCCGTGATTCTTTTTCAAGGCGATTCAATCACCGACTGTGGACGAAATCGGGAAGCCGTCGATTGCAACACGTTCGATATGATAGGCTCCGGTTATCCGCTGTTGGCGGCGACACAACTGCTCAAGACGTATGCCGACAAGCAAGTCAAAATATACAATCGCGGCATCAGTGGAAATAAAGTCTACCAGTTACGTAGCCGTTGGGAAATCGACACCCTGACGTTTATGCCCGATATCCTGAGCATCCTGATTGGCGTGAACGATTTCTGGCATACGCTTTCGAGTGGATACAAGGGAACGGCAGAAACGTATGAAAACGACCTACGCGATCTGCTGAATTATACGAAGGAGAAACTACCCCACACCCAACTTATTCTGGGCGAACCTTTTGCTCTTCGTGGCGGATCGGCGATCGACGAACCGAAATGGTTCCCCATGTTCGACGCGTATCGGAAGTCACTAAAAAAATTGGCCAATGAATTCGGAGCAGTCTTTGTGCCCTATCAGTCTGCCTTCGATGCAGCGATGAAGTTAGCTCCCGCCCGTTACTGGTCTGCTGATGGTGTACACCCGGACTTACCGGGTCGTCAACTGATGGCCGATGTGTGGCTGGAAGCAACCGGTTTAAAAAAATAATCGGCTACAAAAGCGTTTGATAAGCGGCGTTCTGCCATTATTCCCGCACGTATTTCAAAAAAAATAATGACAGAACGCTTGCGATATCAAAAAAAGACTCTATCTTTGCACCCGCTAATCATAAAAATACTTAGCGAATAATGCGGAAGTAGCTCAGTTGGTAGAGCACAACCTTGCCCCAAAAGATAATAGGTTACAACCTTGGCAAGGTAAAAGCAAAACCAGCAGACTGCAAAAGCAAAAAAAAGCAATGCGGAAGTAGCTCAGTTGGTAGAGCACAACCTTGCCCCAAGAAGATAAAATATCCAACCTTGGCAAGGTAAAAGCAAAACTGGCAGACTGCAAAAGCAAAAAAAGCAATGCGGAAGTAGCTCAGTTGGTAGAGCACAACCTTGCCCCAAGAAGATAAAACATCCAACCTTGGCAAGGTAAAAGCAAAACCGGCAGACTGCAAAAGCAAAAAAAAAGCAATGCGGAAGTAGCTCAGTTGGTAGAGCACAACCTTGCCAAGGTTGGGGTCGCGGATTCGAGTTCCGTCTTCCGCTCTTTATATAAAGGAGGCTTCTCCCTTTTTTGTTGCTGTAAAGCCAAGATACGAGAACTTTCCTTAATAAAAGATGAACGAAGAGCGAGAAGCGATCGCCTTGAAGAAAAATTGAAGTAAGCCCAGGTGGCGGAATTGGTAGACGCGCACGTTTCAGGTGCGTGTGTCGAGAGGCATGCAGGTTCGAGTCCTGTTCTGGGCACCCCTTCAATATGCGCAGGTGGTGGAATTGGTAGACACGCTACTTTGAGGGGGTAGTGCCGGCAACGGTGTGTGAGTTCAAATCTCATCCTGCGTACGTAGAAAAAGACGCATAGAGTTTTTCCCTCCATTACAAGAGGAAAAGTGTAGCTCTTAGCGTCCTTTGATGGATAAAACAAAAAGAAAAAAATAAAGCAATGTCTAAGATTTGTCAAATTACCGGAAAGAAAGCGATGTCGGGGAACAATGTCGCACATTCGAATGTACGGACGAAGCGCAAGTTTAATGTGAACTTGTTTACCAAGAAGTTCTATTGGGTAGAACAAGATTGCTGGATCCGTCTGAGCATATCGGCTGCCGGCTTGCGTCTGATCAATAAGATCGGTTTGGATGCAGCCATCAAGAAAGCTGCAGATAAGGGATATTTAGGTGCATAACGTAGATAGAGGAGGAAACGAACAATGGCAAAAAAAGTAAAAGGAAACAGAGTGCAGGTCATTCTCGAATGTACGGAACATAAAGAAAGCGGTCTTCCCGGAATGTCGCGTTATATCACAACAAAGAACCGTAAAAATACGACACAGCGGTTGGAGTTAAAGAAATATAACCCGATTTTAAAGAAGATGACCTTACATAAGGAAATTAAATAATTATTATAGGAGATTTGAACCATGGCAAAAAAAACGGTGGCAACCTTTAAGTCAGGAGAAGGCGGACGTACTTATTCCAAAGTGATTAAGATGGTAAAATCGCCCAAAACGGGAGCATACATCTTCCAAGAAGAAATGATCCCGAATGACTCGGTAAAAGATTATTTTAAGAAGTAACAACACTTCAATAATTACTGTTAGATTGATTGGATAATCAATAACAATGGGTATAAGTCACAGCAAAGTTCGCTTTGTTGTGATTTTCTTTTTTTAGGAGCCTTGTTCAAAAGAAAAACATGACGGAACGAAATAAATTACATACCTTTGGCGATATAAAACTCAAACTTTTATGACGAAGAAAATATTAGTGACAGGCGGAACCGGATACATCGGTTCACATACGACCGTGGAGCTGCAAAACGCAGGCTATGAGGCGATCAGCATCGACAATTTATCAAATTCGGAGATCGGTGTACTCGATGGTATTGAAAAAATTACAGGACAGCGACCTGCTTTCGAAGCGATCGACTGTAACGACAAGGAAGCATTAGACCGGGTGATGACCGACCATCCGGGCATCGAGGGAATCATCCACTTTGCAGCCAGCAAGGCGGTAGGCGAATCCGTACAGGAGCCGTTGAAATATTATCGCAACAACCTCGTTTCATTGATCAACCTGCTCGAACTGATGCCCAAGCACGGCATCAAAGGGCTTGTCTTCTCTTCGTCGTGCACAGTCTACGGACAGCCGGATGCCGGCCATCTGCCGGTCACCGAAGAAGCCCCCATCCAACCGGCTTGTTCACCTTACGGCAACACGAAACAGATCAACGAAGAAATCATACGAGATACGATTCATGCCGGAGCCCCCTTCAAAAGCATCCTGTTGCGTTATTTCAACCCGATCGGCGCACATCCTTCGGCCGAAATCGGCGAATTACCCATCGGCATTCCGCAGAACCTCGTTCCTTTCCTGACGCAGACCGCAGCGGGTATCCGCAAGGAGTTGAGTGTCTTCGGCAATGACTACGACACGCCGGATGGCTCCTGCATACGGGACTACATCAACGTGGTAGACTTGGCCAAGGCCCATGTCATCGCCATTGACCGGATGCTGAACAATGCATTGAGCGAACCGCTCGAAATATTCAATCTCGGCACAGGGCGCGGGGTTTCCGTACTCGAACTGATCCGCACATTCGAAGAAGCTACAGGCGTCAAGGTACCTCATAAGATTACCGGACGTCGCGAAGGAGACATCGAGAAAGTGTGGGCAGACCCAAGACACGCCAACGAAACATTGGGCTGGACAGCTCGAGAGACACTGGCCGACACGCTTAAATCCGCTTGGGAATGGCAAAAAAAATTAAGTAACCGATCATAACCTCATCACAAAACGAACGAGATGAAAATAAGATTATTTATTACAGGTCTGCTTTTGTTGTCGGGCATCTGGGGCACGGCACAAAAGATGACGAAGTACGGCATCAAATCGGCCATCATCAAAAAAGAAGTAACGGCCATGGGACAAAAAATGCAGAATACGCTTTACTTCGACGATTACGGCGAAAAGGAAGCGACCGAACTTCATATTAAAGTGACGAATATGGAGAAGCTCATGCGGACCATTGCCGAAGGAAAGACAAACGTATCCATCGATGTGGAAGAGAAAAGAGCTTACCGGATGCCTGCGCCAGATGAACCGAATAACTACCGTAACCTGACGCAGGAAGACAGGAAGAAATACAACATCAAGGAAGGCGGCGAAGAAAAAATAGCCGGTAAACTGTGTAAAAAATATACGCTCGACATTCCGCAGGGCGACATGAAGTTTCAAGCGACGGTCTGGATATGGGAGGGGATCATGCTGAAATTCGAGTCCGTCAACGAAGGAGAAGTTGTCGTCACGGACGAAGCCAAAGAAATCAGAGAAAACGAGGCGATACCCGCCGATAAGTTTACAATTCCGGAAGGGTTTACCGTTCACGAACAGCAGTAAGCCGAAAAGAAGAAAGGATGATGGCCTTGCGTATTCTCTACAAAGTGAATACGCCTAAGGGCATCTTCTTTTTTCTAAAAAAGTTTTTCACGACCGATTCATCTGGTCGCAAATATGTTGTAAACGGTCAATAATCTCATTCAGCTTCTGCTGTTGCTTTCGAATCTGTTTCGGACGAAAGTAAAACCAGTTCACTATAATCCAGACGATGATGGACAGGTAGGCAACAAGGGCTTTCCAGAAAGTCATGAGAGCAACATATTCATACATGTAAAGAAGTAGTCCAATCGAAAAAAATATAAAATACAAATTCAGCACGATCGTTTGCATAACCCGCTGCCTCTTTTTGATTGCCAGAAACAAATTCAAATTGGAGCGGGCATCCCCATCGCTTCTGTTTATGTGTCGGAACAACTGTCGACTTCGGTGAGCGACAATCACATAAATAGCCATAGCCCCTATCGTCAAACAAACCCCTAATTTAGTGCTCAGAAATCGTGGTTGATAAAAATACCAGATAAATAAAATAACGATCGTGGTACTGAAGACTATCAAATTCAGAAACAGCATTGCTTTCTTGTTCGATCTTTTCAGACGTTCCATCTTGAAGTAAAGTTCTTTTATGCTTGGTGGCTCTACTTTCTGCTCTTTCCACAGACGACTAATATCCATTTTATCCTTATTCATTTTCTTTAAATTTACGAGCTAATTTTTCTTTGATTCGATGGATTTTCACCCTTACGTTGGTATTTGAAAGCCCTACCACATCAGCAATATCAGACTGTTTTACTCCCTCCAGTGCCAACGAAATAATAATACGATCTATTTCGGGAAGGGCTGAAATGTAAGTATAAAGCTGTCGGATTTTCCATTCCGTATCTGTTGGCTGCTCCTCTCCCACTTCATGTACGGGAAATTCCGCTTTAGGGAAACGAGCTTCCTTTTCAATATACCGCAGACAGTTATTCGTTGCAATCCTGAAAATCCATGTCTCGATGTTTGCTTCTCCTCTGAATTGTGGTAACGCCTTCCATATGACAAGAAATGTCTCTTGTGCCATGTCTTGAGCCAGACTGTAGTCATTCGTATAGCCCATGCACAAGCGGAACACCCTTGGCCAATACATTTGATAAATCTTTTCAAAAACCATTTATGGCTTTCTTATAAAATCAGTTAAACGACTTACATACCATGCTTTATCGTCATACATTATAAAATGTAAGGCTTTATCAGAATACTGAATATCTACTTGGGGGAGATACTTGAACTGCTCTTCGACTGCCAGTTTGATTCCTCTGAATGGTGCAGCCAGCAAGATAAGTGCAGGACATTGTATATGTTTTATTCGCTTCCTCAAATCAGTATTGGCAAAACTGCAATACATCTCTGCCAATGTTTTTCGGTCTGATCGAAGACTCCAGTCTAGAATCAAGGCTTGTTTAGAAGTATCACTCACCAGTTGCGAAATAGATATTTTCTGCATATGATAAAATTGGCTGTCCGTAACCGAACAGAACTGATGAACATGTGAAGTACAATCAGGTTTCTCTACAGCTTTAAACTCCGGATTTATCAAGGCTGTTAAACAAGGTAATCCATCGACGACAACAATTTTTGAGATCAGTTCCGGATGGTCGGCCGCAAGTGCCATAGCCCAACCCGCTCCCATGCTGTGTCCTATGACAACAGGCCGTTCAATCGAATGATTATAAACAAATTGAACAATACTATCCTTCCAACATTCGAACGAAGGATGTGCTTGCGGTTTTACGCCTGCGAAACCGGCCATGGTCAACGTATAACAAGTATAATCATTTTCGAAATAAACTTTTGTTTCATCCCAGACTTGTCCCGAACAGGCAAATCCGGGTATAAAGATAAGTGCTTGCTTACCTTGTCCGCTTTTCACAACTTCAAACGCTTTTGTTGCTACTTGCCCTCCCGATATAGCACTTTGGATCAAGAAAATACTGAGCAAGCAGGCTGTTTTTAAAATTCCAGATGTTCTCATTTTATTCATTATTTATTTTCACATCCATTAGATACGAAAAGAAGCTAAATGTTACAACATGGAGTAAAAAAGAGAAGTGCTCAAAAACATTTTTCATTGATTTCAAGCTGTTTTACATCAAATTAAGGACAATCTCCTAATTTCAAAAAGAGAGAATATATTTCTTAAAAGGAGTGTTTTTCTAATATCAATTATCTTTTTCCCCCCTGCCGGCAAAAAGATTTTCTGTATGATTCAGATTACTTTTTCGATGATTGGTAAAGAATATATTCATTAGTCGAAAAAACAATGAATATGAGATAAAAAAATCCGGCAACCTTTACGAAAGCTGCCGGAGAAAAATCAGTTGTTTTGTTTTTTCAAGAGACGCCGGGCGGAATCGGAAGCGGCAACCAAACCTCCGGCCATCATAATGACATCTTTTATCACGAGTCTTCCGGCCCCCGAAAGATACGGAAATCCGTAGTTGGGCGTAGGCATATCCCCTCCGAGATTGGGTACCCATGTTTCGGGAGTCGTAACCAGAAACGAGAGCGTGACAATCGACATCAGAAAAGTCAGTACACCTCCTACGACTCCGATTTTCGGACTCCATATTCCAAGCAGAATAAGCGTGCCGATCAATACTATAAAGGCCCCTAAACCATAAGAGAAGAGATAGGTTCCGTTCGATTTATGCCATTCGATGTTGCGGGCCACCATTTTTCCTTCAGGATTCCGATGTACGGTATATTCTTTCACCGTCTCACCTTTCTCGTTGACGGTCATTTTATCGGAGCGCTGATACAGGAAGCTCATAAAAGGGCTGTTAGACACGAAGGGAACAATACCGTCGGCTTCGTACTGAAAAGCCTTGAGCCCTCCGATCCAAGCCATTACAACAAAGATGGCTACGCGGACAAAGTTAATAAAATGTGTTTGGCTGTCGGCCAAAAAATGGAGACCGTAGTCGATCCAAGTTTTAATTTTTTCCATTGTCATGTTTGTTTAAAAATTTATGGTACAAAGGTAAGGGGCGCGGTCGTTTCCGGCAATGGACAGAAACGGATAATACATAGACTATTTTGCCACGATCGAGATACCGACCTCCTGCCGATAATGAAGAGGCGACAGCCCGACGGTTTTTCTGAAGTAGCGGCTGAAATAAAAGACATCCTCGAAGTTGAGCTGAGTTGCGATTTCCTTTATGGGAATTCGAGTCAGATGCAACAACTTTTTTGCCTCCAGTACCACACGATCTTGAATCAACTGCGTGGGTGTTTTTCCGAAGAACTGCCGTGTTTTTTTCGATAAAGCGCTGGGCGAAAGAGCCAGTTCTGACGCATAAAACGAAGGACTGCGTTGGGTCAAAAAGTGCGTATCGATGAGTTGGCGGATGTCTTTCATCTCTCGGTTCCAGTCGATGGCCGTTTCAATGTCCTGTAGCTGCTGCTTTTTCGTCCGGCTGCAAAGAGCGAGAATCAGTTGCAGATAGGCTTTCAAGATAGCGTCGGAGAATGCGGAATCGCAAGTCAGCTCATGGCGTATTTTTCCGAACAGCAGACGCAACTCATCGAAATCAGCATCCGAAACCGTGATGTGCGGAGACAAGTATATATTATTAAACAACAACCCGTTGCAGGCAACGTCGTGTTTGTGATATTCGATGCAATAAAAATCGCCATGAAAAGCCAAGCCTTCGACCTCTATTTGATCGCCGGATCCCCACAGCAGCGTTTGAAATGGCGTAAAAAAGAGTACCGTCGCGCCGTTGCCAGGGTATTCTGTAAAATCGACAGAGAAGTTCCCTTCACCTTTAAACAGTAAAATATGATAGTCAGGCGAGGAGAAAGGAAGCGAAAAGTCACTCCCCTTACATTGAAACAAATTGATTCGATGCATAGCTATACCGGATGTTTTTAGGCTCCGCATAACGTATCATCGATAAAGACGAATTTCCAGCCATCCGGGGTGAGGACAAAGTAGAGTCCCACGGGAGAGTGAAATTTGTTTGGCACGTAAACAACGCGTATTTCGGCGTCGGGATAAGGCAGTACGACCGCTTTCGTCTCGAGTGTTTCCACATTCACGACTACATCGGGCACCTTCTCTACCGATTCGTAATATACTTCTCCTTCGTTTTCGAATTCCAGTTCACACGCGCTCTTCCCGTCCGGAAGTTCCGTCACCGAAATCTCACCCCCTGCACACGGCTCGAACGTAAAATCACCGTATTCGTCGAACCCGAAATTCCGGTCGCATCCGGCCAGATAGGCAAACGCTCCGGGCGCGTAGTAGCGTTGCAAACCCATTTGAGGATCGATATAAGAAGCCAGACGCGGGTCTTTATCACGAATCAGCCGATTCAGGTTCTTTTCATAGAAACATACATCTAGGAAGTCGAACAGGAACGTAATAAAGCCGTCGGAATCTTCATCCTCTTCCCGGCCTGATCCATCAACCATCAACGATTCGACGATAACCGAGATCGCAGCTTCGAAACGTGAAGCATTCTGCGGTGTATACGTGAACTTCAGCTCATAAAACGATCCGTAAGCAAGGAAAGTATATTGTGCACAAGTATTTTTCCCCTCTTTCCATAGCATCCGATAAAAACTTTCCTCAAGTTGCTTTTCGGAGGCGTTCCGCCCTTCAAGTTCTTTCCGGTAAGCCTCTTCGAGCGAAAGACCGATTTTGTCGGTATGGTACACTTGCATATTCGACACGCCATCGTCCGCTACAAATGTTTGCCCCTCCTCACGGCCCTCGCCTTCAGGTATGAGGAATAAAGGATAAGCCACCGTATAACCGTAATGATCGTTACGGTAGTAATCGTACGCAACCTCCTCTTCGTATAACGTTTGCTTTTTGTTGCTTAGACAAGCGACCGAGCACATCATGAGACCGGTCAATAACAAAGTTGCTTTTATCTTCATCTTTTTATCTTTATTGAGGTGTGTTTCCATTTATCCTGTTTATTCATTCGGTACAAATATCGTGTTTTTACCGGAAAAACATTCGATTTCCGGCATAAATTTAACCGAAAAAAACAACAAAACACTTTTGATACGACAAGTTTCAACAGACAGAAAAAAGTCCAGCAGATATCTGCCGAATTTACTATCTTTGTCGGGCAGCTTTATTACGCATTATGGATTATTACGAATTTCAATTCAGCTACACTTCGTCTGTAGCTACAGAAGTGATCAACGATATTTTGGCGACCGAACTGGGAGCCGTCGGGTTTGAAAGTTTTGTCGCTGACGAAAACGGACTGAAAGCCTACATCCCCGTTTCCGCCTTTCAGCCTGAAGCCTTGACCGATTGTCTGTCCTCTTTTCCGCTCGAAGACACGGTCATTCATCATACGCACACACCGATTGCTGCCCGGAACTGGAACGAGGAATGGGAGAAAAATTACTTCCAGCCCATCCGAATCGGTAAGCAATGCCTCATTCGCGCATCATTCCATCAGCCGGAAGAAGGATACGAGCAGACCATCATTATTGACCCCAGAATGGCATTCGGGACCGGCAATCATGCCACCACCTATCTCATGCTTTGCGAGATGCTGACACTCGACCTGCACGGCAAGGAAGTGCTCGACATGGGATGTGGCACGGCCGTACTCGCCATCTTGGCCGCACGCAAACAAGCGCGACGTGTTGTCGCAATCGACATCGACGAGTGGGCATATCGAAACGCGATTGAGAACTGCCGGCTCAACAACACGCTCGACATACGGATAGAACAAGGCGGAGCAGAACTCCTTCCGCACTGCGGTATGTTCGATTATATTTTTGCCAATATCAACCGAAATATCCTGCTGAACGACATCCGCCACTATGCCCCGATCCTGAAGCCCGGCGGTTATCTATACATGAGCGGCTTCTACGAAGAAGATATTCCCGCGATAGAGCAAGAATGCCGGCAGAACGGGCTGACGCTCCTTTCGCATACATCCCGCAATCAGTGGGCAGTCGTTCGAACTCAAAACACGGACAGCGACAATTCATAAATAATATTAAATCACGCTTATAGAGTTTGAATTACTGAAAAAAATGCGATATTTGTAGGAGTATTCACATTCTTATAATATACCGCTATGAACAGAAATGTAGATCCCAAATTACTATTAGGCGTCGTGATTGGAGCCGCAGTAGGGGCAACGATAGGCTATCTGGCCGCAACAGAAAAAAGAGGACCGTTATTCGACGAATTAAACGAGATGGTTGGAAAAGTGAAAGACGGATTTCAGTCGGCTGTTTCCAAATTCAAAGAGAACCATGTACATGAAGTCCTCGAAGATGCTTAGGTAATCGAAGTAAAATAATTCTTTATAAAAATGAATGCAGAGCATTTCTTTCGGGAATTAAAAAAAGATCTCACCACCTATGGTGAATTAAAATTTGAACTGCTTAAATTAGGAACGTACGAACGGACAGGAAAAGTCATCGCAGTCCTTTCGTATGGCCTGATATTACTTACGCTTGGATTCTTCCTGAGTCTTTTTATTTTCCTTGCGCTCGGTTTTTTTCTGGGCGAATGGCTTAACTCGAAAGGGATTGGTTTCTCAATCGTAGTCGGCATTTATCTGCTGATGATTGGAGGAGTCGTTCTTTTCAAGGATAAAATCCAAACTTTCGTTTTGAATACCGTAATTGCGGCATTGATTGCCAATGACCATAAAACCGATGAAACCGATGAACAAGATATCTCTGAAACAGACCCCACTGAGCAAATTACAGACTGAAAGACAGCGTCTCCGCCTGTTGTGTCGGATACAAGAGCAGAAACTGAACGAAGAGGTGCTGTATATGCGTGAAAACGCAGGACGTCTCCTCTTCTCGGGCATCTCCGCACTCTTCTCGACATCCGGCTCATCCAAATCGGAAAAGAAAAAAGCTGCCGCTCTTTCTCCCGTACCTTCTGTCGCTTCGCTTTCGTCATTACGACCGGCCGACTTCTTGTCGTTAGGCACCGGCCTTATTCCTTATGCTTGGGAGTTGGCACAACCTTTGCTCATTGCGTGGGGCATCAGACGAGCCAAGAAATGGATCGGAAATTTGTTCTCTTCAAAGAGAAAGTGAACGGCCAAGAATTAATTTATGTTATGAAGCATGTTTTTCTTCCCGAATAGGCTTCAAACAAGAAAAAATTCATACCTTTGCGCCCGTAAAAATCAAGGCAAAAAGATTAAACATGAAGCGTATTATCATGGTTTTAACAATGATCGCAAGCATATTATCGATATGTGCATCATGCGCCACTCCTTGTGGCTGTTGAACAGAAAAATCAAAATGACATTATATTTCAAACCTTTTTAAAATTATACAACAATGACAAAAGTAGGTATTAACGGATTTGGCCGTATCGGACGTTTTGTATTCCGTGCCGCCCAAACAAGAAATGACATTGAAATCGTTGGAATTAACGACCTCTGTCCGGTAGATTACATGGCTTACATGCTCAAGTACGATACAATGCACGGTCGCTTCAAAGGAACTGTTGAGTACAGCGTGGAAAAAAGCCAGTTGATCGTCAACGGCAAAGCAATCCGCGTAACCGCAGAAAAGGACCCGGCTAACCTGAAGTGGAATGAAGTAGGTGCCGAATATGTAGTAGAGTCTACCGGTCTGTTTCTGACAAAAGAAAAAGCGCAAGGACACATCGATGCAGGCGCGAAGTATGTCGTGATGTCGGCTCCGTCGAAAGACGATACGCCCATGTTCGTTTGCGGTGTAAACCACGATGCATACGAGAAAGGAACGAAATTCGTATCGAACGCTTCTTGTACGACCAACTGTTTGGCTCCGATCGCCAAAGTATTGAACGACAAGTTCGGTATCAAGGAAGGCTTGATGACGACCGTTCACTCGACGACGGCAACCCAGAAGACCGTAGACGGTCCTTCGTTGAAAGACTGGAGAGGCGGACGTGCTGCTTCGGGCAACATCATCCCGTCTTCGACCGGCGCAGCTAAAGCAGTAGGAAAAGTTATTCCGTCGTTGAACGGTAAATTGACGGGTATTTCCATGCGCGTACCGACGCTGGACGTTTCGGTTGTCGACCTGACGGCCAACTTGGAAAAACCGGCTACGAAAGAAGCGATCTGCCAAGCAATGAAAGAAGCTGCAGAAGGCGAACTGAAAGGTATTTTGGGATACACGGAAGATGCTGTCGTTTCTTCCGACTTCCTCGGCTGCGAACTGACTTCGATCTTCGATGCCAACGCAGGAGTTTATCTGACAGATACGTTCGTAAAGGTGATCGCATGGTACGATAACGAAATCGGCTACTCGAACAAAGTACTTGATTTGATCGCTCACATGGCGAAAGTAAACGGATAATCCGTTTTTCGATTCATAAAACAAAAAAGACTGCCTCACCCCAAAAAGGCAGTCTTTTTTATGACTTTTCTCCTCCATCAGGTATACTGCATGAAACGCCGCTCCGGAAAGGCCCAAACAGACCCACAAGGCCATCAATTAGCGAATAAATTCGCACCCTTAATAGTTAAAAAGAACTAAATAAATCCAAAAACGAGAGATAGGAGTAACCAATCGGGCTTTTTGGTGTTATATTTATAGCCGATGAAAAAGCTTTCGGGTGTTTTTCATCAGATGTCTAATTTAAATTCAGAAGCGATGAAAAAATTCTTTTCAAAAAGTCTTATAAAGACTTCGACAGGGAACAATGCCATCGCAAAGAATGACCTCTATGCGAACAGGGATTATTATTGCGAAGGTCAAGAGGTTCGGATAGAAGTATCCGAAAAAAGTGCAAACGTCCAGCATGACGTAAGTGGAGCAGAGGTAAAAGTTAAAAAGCAAAAGTTTACCGCCTGCTATAATATGTTCTTTTAGTGACGGTCAACACACGGCTGAACGATTCGTCGGATTTGGGGATATCCGGTTTTCTCCGTACTTTTGTACGACCGTAGAATGAGAACATACGAACTGATTACAATCTTAGGGCCAACCGCATGCGGCAAAACAAGTTTTGCCGCAGCATTGGCTGCGGATTTGAATACGGAAATCATCAGTGCCGACTCGCGTCAGATTTATCGCCGGATGGACATCGGAACAGGCAAAGATTTGGACGACTATACCGTCGGCGCGAAAAGAATTCCGTACCATCTCATCGATATTTGCGAACCGGGTACGAAATACAACGTCTTCCGGTATCAGCATGATTTTTTCCATATCTTCGATAATCTCAGACAGAAAGGCATCGTCCCGATTTTGTGTGGAGGAACAGGTATGTATATCGAAGCCGTACTCAGAGGCTATAATCTGCTCGATGTCCCCCCCAACCCGACACTTCGCGAGTCGTTGAAAGGTAAGTCGCTCGAAGAACTTGAGGCGATACTTGCTTCGTATAAAACGCTGCATAACAAAACGGATGTGGATAGTGCCCAGCGTGCCATACGCGCCATCGAAATCGAAGAATTTTATCAAACGCAAGCCCCCGAACGGAACGAGTTCGAACCGATACACAGTCTGATTATCGGGCTTGATATTGATCGCGAATTGCGACGTGAGCGTATCACCCGGCGGCTTCATGCACGGCTTGAACAAGGGATGGTTGAAGAAGTACAGGCACTCCTCGATTCGGGCATCGCGCCGGACGACCTGATTTACTACGGTCTGGAATATAAATTTATCACGCTGCATCTGACCGGCAAACTGACTTATCACGAAATGATCGAACAATTAGAGATCGCGATCCATCAGTTTGCCAAGCGACAGATGACTTGGTTTCGCGGTATGGAGCGACGCGGATTTACGATCCACTGGATCGATCAGTCATGGCCGACGGAAGAGAAAATCGCCCGATGCAAGGCACTTATGAATTGACTTATCAAACATCATATCACAATGACTATTGAACGATTAACAAACTCGAAGAATTTCTTTTTACTGGCCGGTCCCTGTGTCATCGAAGGGGAAGAGATGGCGTTACGTATCGCGGAAAAAATTGTCGACATCACCCGGAAACTTGATATTCCATACGTTTTCAAAGGATCGTACCGCAAAGCGAACCGTTCGCGCATCGATTCGTTTACGGGTATCGGCGACGAGAAAGCGCTACGCATCCTGCGCAAGGTGAGCGAAACGTTCCATATTCCGACCGTTACGGACATACACGAAACACATGAAGCCGCTTTAGCGGCCAACTACGTGGATATGTTGCAGATTCCCGCTTTCCTCTGCCGCCAGACCGATCTGCTGATCGCCGCGGCAAAGACCGGAAAGATGGTCAACATCAAAAAAGGACAGTTTCTTGCGCCCGAATCAATGCAGTATGCGGCACAGAAAGTGGTGGATGCAGGGAATCCGAACGTGATCCTTACCGAACGCGGCACCACCTTCGGTTATACCGATTTAGTCGTCGATTTCCGCGGTATCCCCAAGATGCGGCAATACGGCTTCCCCGTGATTACGGACATCACACACTCGTTGCAGCAGCCCAACCAGACGTCGGGCGTTTCGGGCGGGCTGCCCGAACTGATCGAAACGATTGGCAAAGCCGCCGTGGCGGTGGGTACGGACGGATTATTTATCGAGACGCATCCCGAACCTTCGCAAGCCAAGTCGGACGCGACCAATATGCTTCCACTCCATCTGCTGGAAGACCTTCTGACCAAACTGGTACGAATCCGTCAGGCTGTACAGTATCCGTAAAAATAAAAAACAGATTTCCTCCCCTCGCCCACCGGGCATTTATTTGTAACCATCTCGGCGTTCCTCCGGAATGATACAAACGATGCCTCGGAAAAGCGAAATGCTCCTAAAAGCATCAAGGCCGGACTTCGGAAGAGCAACGTTGGACTTCGGAAGGACAAAATTGAACCTCGAAAGAGCAACGTTGGACTTCGGAAGAACAAAATTGAACCTCGAAAGAGCAACGTTGGACTTCGGAAGAACAAAATTGAACCTCGGAAGAGCAACGTTGGACTTCGGAAGAACAAAATTCAACTTCGGAAGAACAAAATTGAACTTCGGAAGACCAAAATTCAACCTCGGAAGGGCAACGTTGGACTTCGGAAGAACAAAAACGCGGCCAAACACTCGATACGAAACAAAGTCTCACCTCTATGCTGCGGGAAGTCTTCTATCCACACTCCGATATGCACAAAAACGCCCAAGATGTGCAATTTCTATACAAAAAACTTTGAAATCCGAAATCATTCACTACTTTTGCAAGCGATAACGCAGAGATAAAAACAGGTCGAAACTGCTTGCAACGGGCACTTTTACATGTTTCCGATGCCGTTCTAAAACACGCAACGACCTTCTATATATTCGCAAGCGATTATTCACATAAAACTATATATACAAATGAAAATCATTGTATTGGCCAAACAAGTGCCAGACACCCGCAACGTCGGGAAAGACGCCATGAAAGAAGACGGCACGATCAATCGGGCCGTGCTCCCCGCCATCTTCAATCCGGAAGACCTTAACGCGCTGGAGCAGGCATTACGTCTCAAAGAACAACATCCGGGTACGACCGTAACGATTCTGACCATGGGACCGGGACGCGCGGCAGAAATCATCCGCGAAGGATTATATCGCGGAGCCGATGACGGCTACCTCCTGACCGACCGCGCATTTGCCGGGGCAGATACGCTCGCCACCTCGTACGCGCTCGCTATGGCGATCCGGAAAATCGGCTCGTTCGACCTGATCATCGGCGGACGGCAGGCGATCGACGGCGACACGGCACAAGTAGGGCCTCAGGTAGCCGAGAAGCTCGGCCTGACACAAATCACGTACACCGAAGAAATTGTCAAGATCGAAAACAACCGGATCACGGCCAAACGTAAAATTCCCGGAGGAATTGAAACGGTCGAAGCGCCGATGCCTATCGTTGTAACGGTTAACGGGTCGGCCGCACCATGCCGCCCGCGCAACGCCAAGCTGGTACAGAAGTACAAACGGGCATTGGGAGCGCAAGAGAAGGCCGAGCGAACAAAAAACGGCACTGCACTGCCTTATGGTCAGCTGTATGAGAATCGCCCATATCTGAATATCATCGAGTGGTCGGTAGCCGACGTAAACGGCGACGTGACACAATGCGGACTGTCCGGCTCACCGACGAAAGTGAAAACGGTCGAAAATATCGTTTTTCAAACGAAAGAAAATAAATCGTTTACCGACTCGGACGGTGATATCGAAGAGTTAATGAAAGAATTAATCAGTAACCATACGATCGGGTAAAGGGAGAGAGAAGAGTAGTTTCAGAGTAGTAAAAGTAGTAAAGGTAGTTCGTTAACTACATTGACTACATGATGACTACCATAACTACATTATTCAAAAATAAATAAGTAAATACGATACATAATGAACAACATATTTGTATATTGCGAAATAGATGGCGGCACGATTGCCGATGTCAGCCTCGAACTCCTGACCAAAGGACGTTCGCTGGCCAATCAACTGAACTGCGGCTTGGAGGCTGTCGTTGCGGGAAGCAAGCTTGACGAGGTGGAAAAACAAGTGATGCCGTACGGCGTAGATGTGCTGCATCTGTTCGACGACGAGCGACTCGATCCGTACACCTCGCTGCCTCACACGTCGATCCTGATCAAGCTCTTCGAACAGGAGAAGCCGCAGATTGCCCTTATGGGAGCAACCGTCATCGGTCGAGACCTCGGGCCACGCGTATCGTCGGCACTGACAAGCGGACTGACGGCCGACTGTACGGCGCTCGAAATCGGCAAGCATGAAGACAAAAAAGCCGGCAAGACATACGAAAATCTGCTCTACCAGATACGTCCCGCGTTCGGCGGAAATATCGTCGCGACGATCATCAACCCCGAACATCGTCCGCAGATGGCTACCGTGCGCGAAGGGGTGATGAAAAAAGAAATCTTCGATGCCAACTATCAGGGCAAAGTGATCAAGCACGACGTGTCGCAATTCGTTTCCGAGACGGATTATGTCGTACAGGTGATCGAACGCCATGTCGAAAAGGCGAAACACAACCTGAAAGGTTCGCCGATCGTTGTCGCCGGCGGTTACGGCGTTGGTTCGAAAGAGAACTTCAAGTTACTGTTCGATCTTGCCAAAGAACTGCATGCCGAAGTAGGCGCATCGCGCGCAGCCGTCGATGCGGGATTCACCGATCACGACCGTCAAGTGGGACAAACCGGCGTTACCGTGCGCCCCAAACTGTATATCGCCTGCGGCATCTCCGGACAGATCCAGCACATCGCGGGAATGCAGGAAAGCTCGATCATCATTTCGATCAACAGCGATCCCAACGCTCCGATCAATGCGATTGCCGACTACGTGATCACCGGCACCGTCGAAAACGTGATCCCCAAAATGATTAAATACTATAAGAAGAACAGTAAATAACGATTATCATGGCAAACTTTTATTTAGATACTCCCTCGTTGCGTCATCACTTGCATCACCCGCTGATGCGGCGGATTGTGGAACTGAAAGAACGCGAATTCAAAGATAAAGACGAATACGATTATGCTCCCATCGACTTCGACGATGCGATGGACAGTTACGAGCGCGTGCTCGAGATGGTCGGCGAGATCAGCGCCGAAGTCATTGCTCCCAATGCCGAGAGCGTCGATCAGGAAGGCCCGACGGTGGCCAACGGACGAGTAACATACGCCCGCGGCACGCAGGAAAACCTCGATGCCGTGCGTAAAGCCGGACTGATGGGCATGGCCATGCCGCGCCGTTACGGCGGGCTGAACTTCCCCATCGTGCCTTACATCATGGCCGCCGACATCGTGTCGCGCGCCGATGCCGGATTCGAAAATCTCTGGGGATTGCAGGACTGCGCCGAAACGCTTTACGAATTCGGAAACGAAGAGCAGCACAAGCATTATATCCCCCGTGTGTGCAAAGGAGAAACGATGTCGATGGACTTGACCGAACCCGATGCCGGTAGCGACCTGCAATCGGTGATGCTCAAAGCCACGTTCGACGAGAAAGAGAACTGCTGGCGACTGAACGGCGTGAAACGTTTTATCACCAACGGCGACTCGGACATCCATCTCGTACTCGCCCGCTCGGAAGAAGGAACAAAAGACGGACGCGGCCTTTCGATGTTTATTTACGACAAGCGAAACGGAGGCGTGAACGTCCGCCGCATCGAAAACAAGATGGGAATCAAAGGCTCCCCCACTTGTGAGCTGGTATTCAGCAACGCGAAGGCTGAACTGTGCGGCGAACGTCGGCTCGGATTGATCAAGTACGTCATGGCACTGATGAACGGCGCCCGTCTGGGTATCATGGCACAAGCCGTGGGACTGTGCGAAGCGGCCTATCAGGAAGGATACAAATACGCGCAGGAGCGTCGGCAGTTCGGCAAAGCCATTTTAGACTTTCCGGCCGTCTACGAAATGGTAGCCATGATGCGTGCCCGTACCGATGCCGTACGCGCCATGCTTTATGAAACGGCACGCTTCGTCGATATCTATAAGGCGCTGGACGACATCTCGCGCGAGCGCAAACTCACGCCCGAAGAACGTCAGGAACAGAAGAAATACGCCAAGTTGGCCGACGCGTTCACCCCGATGGGCAAAGGCATGTCGACCGAATTTGCGAACCAGAACGCCTACGATGCGATACAGATTCACGGCGGATCGGGCTTTATGAAAGATTACGCTTGCGAACGTCTTTACCGCGACGCACGTATCACGAATATTTACGAAGGAACGACACAGTTGCAGGTCGTTGCGGCCATCCGCCACGTCACCACAGGCACCTACCTGTCCAGACTTCGCGAATATGAAGCGATGGAATACAAACCCGAACTCTCGTCGCTGAAGCAAGACCTCGTCGCAATGACCGATACGTACGAGCAGTTAGTGACGAAAGTGACCGAGGCGAAAGACAACGAATACCTCGATTTCCTTGCCCGCCGCCTCGTCGAAGCAGCGACGCATTGCGTATTCGGTTACCTGTTGCTTCAAAGCGTCCATACGGACGATTCATTCCTGCCTTCCACGAAGGTCTACCTCCACTACGGTAAAGCGGAGATGTACAAAATCCGTTCGTTTATCGAAAACTTCAGCATCGAAGACCTGAAGGCCTACCGCAGAGAGTAACAACAAAGTTACTATACCGAACAACAAAAATGAGGCTGCCTCGAAAACACAGGCAGTCTCATTTTTTTATTTCGGGTATTGTTAAATTAACCCGGATTACGCGATAGGAGCTTTTGGGTTTAGATTTATGGGGTAATCCCATAATCCGATGAACCATTTTCGGCGTTTTTTAGTAAGTGTCATGTCTTGAAAAGGTTGACAGTTCTTTTTGTTCTTATCGTTTCTTTTTTATTTCATGATTTACGCCACTTTTGAGGAATGTACTTGTTCGGGGGTAAGTAATTATAAAAATCATATCTTGACAAATTTAATCATATTAAAATCAAAAGGATATAATTTTGGGTTAACAACAGCTCCAAATACAAACTCTATTTTTATTTCCTAAAAGAAATCTTTTCCTTAAATTTGAAGCAAAAAGTTACATTCACTAGTTGAAACTACAGTTATATGAAATTCAAAAAGTACTGTTATTTATCTGCCGTACTTACCTTTACACTCTCATCGTGCAGTCAAAAGGACGGCTTGGATAATAATTTTGAACCTACAACGTACAATGTTTTAGGAAAAGTTGAAAAAGGACCATTCGTCAGTGGTTCCACTATTACTATTCAACCGATGGATGGTAATTTACAAGTTTTAGGAAGTTTGTATTCCACTACGATTCAGGATGATTTGGGAAATTTTTCATTTGGATCTAAATTATTTGAAGCTCCTTATGTGGAGTTAGTTGCAAACGGTTATTTTTTTAATGAAGTTGATGGACAATTATCTTCAGGTATACTAAGCCTGCGTGCCTTGGTGGATTTGTCTGATAGAACAACCGTAAACGTAAATCTTCTTACACATTTAAAGTATCAAAGAATACAGAAACTCATTGCGAATGGAATGAAGTTTGGAGAAGCCAACAAACAAGCCCAAAAGGAACTATTCACCGCTTTTGGACTTCAAAAATATGTTGAGAAAGATGCGTCCACTTTCTCCATCGCAGGAGGGACGGTTGAATCTGCTGCTTTGATTACTATTTCCTCCCTGTTACTAGTAAACAGAAGCGAAGCCGCTTTAACTGAATATTTAGCAAAATTATGTAGGGAGCTTGGTGAAAAAGGAGCTTTTCAAGAAAGCACAAAACAACAAATAAACGAAGATAAGAAAGCTCTATGGTTTAAGCTCCCTTCTATACGAGATAATATAATCAAACGCTACGAAAGTCTTGGGTTAAATGTAGAAGTAAAGGATTTGGAGCGCTTTATTGATTGGAATAATGACGGCGTAGCTGGCAATGAAGTGCTACAAGACGGACAGGAAATCAAATTCGAAACGACTGAACTCAATGTTCCTAACGAAGGTGGAGTTTATAACATTGGCATTTCTTCACCTATTCCCATTTACTTAAAACCACAATCAGGACCAGGTAAACCTGATTCTAAAATAAGCTCCAAACAGTTCTTCTCGGAAATATATGAAGGAATAGTCGATATCGACATTCAGATGGAAAAAAGTTTAACAAACGGTATATTGACGGTGAGAATAAAACCGCTTCATTCCAAGAAGCCCAAAATATCAGGTATCAAAATATACGATGGATTAAGCAATGTAGTAGGAAATATAAAAATTACCCAAGAAGGCAATAGAGATATTTCAATACCAAAATTGGGCCCTACAGGAAAATACGTAGTAGCAGCTTTTGCCACGAATCTTGCACTAAGTTTAGCAGAATTAAATCTTGTAGAACAGTATTACCAATATAATAAAGAAAAAGATTTAGTAAGACAATACGTTTATCCAAACAGTAACACTGTCCACAACATTTGGGAAAATTTTTATAAGGCTAATACGAATATTATGATGTTCAAGGATGCGGAAGCTAAACAACTTGGCGTATACCAAGAGTACTTCAACGTATTTAGTGCAATGCAGTATTATAATATGATAATAGCCTGGGGAGATGTTCCTTATATCGACTCTGATTCTTATATGACTGACATTTACAATATAAAAAGAATGCCACAGAACGAGATTCTTTCAGATTTGAAAACCAATTTAGAGAATTCAATAGATTATCTTGAAGAAAAAAAGAATGAGTCCCTTAATAATGAATTTAATGACTATTTCTTTCTGTCAAAAGATGTAGCTCGAATCCTACTTGCCAATATTCACATGTACCAAGACAACTATGGCCAAGCTGAGAAGCTATTGGAGAAAGTCATCAATAATGGATTCTATAAACTGGATGCTTCTAACTATAACAGCAAACAGACAATAACCGATTTGTTTAGCAACGGAAGTAACAAAGAAACGATATTCGCTACCTATAACAAATCTAAAACAGGCCGTGATGTACCTATTCCAATTCCACAGGTCGTGCCGATAATGACCTACACTGATGTGGTTTTGTCTTATGCAGAATGTCTCTATAAAAATGGAATGCTTTCTGAATCAGAAAAACAACTATCAAAAGTTACTACAGCCAAAAATATAAATGTATCGGGTAACAGTGTATTGGAGAAGATAAAAAATGCAAGATTGCAATTGATGCTTTACACCAACACGAATTTTGCTTTCATGAAAAGAAATAATTTTGCAAAAAATGTATATGGTGTTGAAGAATACAGAACATTACTCCCGATACCTGAGAGGCAACTTCTTTTAAGCCCTCAAATGTCACAGAATCCTGGATATTAAAGTCTCTTTCTTTTATAAATATTGCTGATAAAAATATATGAATCCCCGCATATTTACATAAGATGATTATTATCTTTGCAAAGATAGTCATTTTAGGTAAATATCCGGAGATCCATTTTTATTAATCTCATAGTACTGAAATATAGAGCTATACTAAAACAACCCTATTGTGATTTTGAAGCATAAAATTACAGAATTAAGCGACGTAAATTCAATTAGCAAATGCAACTATTAGGGGATAGGTAAGAATTGATTTTATCGGACAAAGGAAGAGAAAAAACTTCCCTATCCTTTGTTCCGAAGGGATAAAATCTCCATCTTGTCTTTCATTCAAAAACATTATGAGACATTTAGCTTGAAAGCAAAGGTGCACAATTTCTGCCATGTATAAGCAGGGTTGTACGCAGAAAATGATTACACAGGCAATCGGTAAAGACAAATCGGTCGTGAGCCGAGAGCTTAAACGAAACTGTAACGAGAAAGAGAAGCACACGTTTTCTTATGATCTAAGGATATGGCAGATATTCGTAAAGAGTGCAGTCGGCAGCCCCGGAAATTAAAGCCCAGCCTAAAAAGGCAGATTCTTCTCCTGTTAGAGCAACAATGGTCTTCACAGCAGATCGAAGGAAGACTTAAGCTCCGCGGGGAGTCTTACGTTTCGCTTGAAACTATCTATAAAATCATCCGAGCCGATAAAGCCGCAGGCGGAAAACTCTACCTGCATACCCGGCACAAGATGAAACATAAAAAAAGGAAGCAGCCCAAGTCTGTATCCATTAAGAATCGTGTCGGTATAGAGTAAAGGCCTCCTATTGTGGATCTGAAACAACGCTTTGGAGATTGGGAGATGGACACTATTGTCGGGAAAAACGGCAAAGTAGCTTTCAAAAATCGTTTACGCTATGCTGTTGCCATACAAAGAACATGTGCACACCATCGCCGTAGATAACGGTAGCGAGTTTGCAGAGCATCAAACATTAGCCAGAAAGCTACATACACAGATCTATTTCACTCATCCCTATTCTTCATGGGAAAAAGGATTGATTGAGAACACAAACAAACTCATCAGGCAGTACATCCCTAAAAAATCAAATTTCAATGAGTATAGTGCCAATATAATCAAATAGATACAGTACAGAATCAACAAAAGGCCGAGATACAAACTCAATTTCTACTCTCCAAAAGAAATCTTCTTCTTAAATTTGAAGCGAAAAGTTGCATTCACTAGTTGAAACTACATTTGTCATCATTTTACAATTAAAAAATTGCGAACGAATCATATTTTGTATCTTTGTCAAGTATATAGTTCACTTGCGTGTTGTTGTAAAAGAAAAAAATATGGAACCAATCAATGTCGAGGAACGTGTACAAAAAGCACGTCGTTTATTCTCGGAAGGCTACAATTGTGCGCAGTCCGTACTGTTAGCCTATGCCGATGTGTTTGGGATGGAACCTCAGCTTGCGGCGAAAATCTCCGCGCCGCTGGGCGGAGGAGTAGGAAAGATGCGTGAGGTGTGTGGTACGGTAAGCGGTATGGCCATCATCGCGGGACTTATGGAACCGGCAGCCGATCCGTCGGATAAAGAAGCCAAGATGAAGAACTATGCACTCGTTCAGGAACTGGCCGGGGCGTTTCGTAAAGTAAACGGATCGATTATATGCCGCGAATTGCTTGTCAAAGAAGATGAAAAGGACGTCACCACATCGTCGTCCGATACTTCTGCGTCGATCCGCAAGCGTCCATGTGCCGAATATGTCGCCACAGCGGCTCGTCTTGTCGGTGAGAAACTTCAGGAACGCTCCTGAGGTGTTAAAATTTCACGATTCAAACAGGAGTATTCCTGATTGATAAAGGCTTGTTTTTGTAGAAGCAATGTGATACCTTAAGCGTATCAGGAAGACAGGGGAGTCGTAGAAAGAAAGGAAATCAGGATGGGAGTTCCATACGTAATGACGGATATCATCCTCATCCTGATTTTACCATTGATTTTATCCTTTGAACTTGTGCTGGCCGGGTTTTATTCGACCGGTTCAAAATCTTCTTTACCAACGCCACACAAAGGGCAAACCCAATCGTCCGGAATATCTTCGAACGCTGTTCCCGGATCAATACCGCCGTCCGGATCTCCTTCTACCGGATCGTAAATGTAGTCACATACGATGCATCTATACTTCTTCATACTTTATTGTGTTTAAAAAATTAAGCGGACAAATATACTGTTTTTTTTTATTTTGATAATTCTATATGCGGATATTCTTTCCTGTCTTCGATTATTTTTTGTGGATAGAAGAGAGGCATGTTCGGATGTGGCTTATCAAGGCTGTTTGTTTTTAGCGTTTGATCTTGTCGGATGAATCGGGGGGACGGTTTTACCGGAATGTCCGCCTGTTGCTCCGATCACATGGAGGAGGATTGGGCATTGAGTTCCGTATTGTCTCTTTTGAGTGTCAGTAGTTGACCTGAATGATATGACGGCTGAGTTCGGGGTTTTGCATCGACTGCGGTACCGATTTCTTGACCATGTCTATGATTGCCTTGGCCATCTTCTGGCGCACGAAACTACGACTGACGATCAGACTGATTTCCCTTACGGAAGTGTCTCCTTTGATTTTGCGGAGGTTGCCCTGCTTCTCTTCCGGAAGGCCCATGGCCGTCATCTCGGGAACAATCGTCAGCCCACCATTATAATCTACAATATTCATCAAGGTGTCTAAACTTCCCGACTCATAACTGACGGTTGGGAACGGTTCGTGCTCTTTTTTTCTTTTACAGAGTGTTTCGGCTTGTCCACGCAAACAATGAATATTATTAAGAAGCCACACTTTCTGGATATCGATGTTTTTTAGATCGATTTCTCTGTTTCGAAAGAGTTCTTCGTCCGGCGATACATAGGCGTAGAATTTTTCGTAATAGATCGGGGTTTCGATCAGCAAAGGATTATTTAACGGACTGACAGCAAGCCCGCCGTCTATACGGCCACACAGGATATTTTCGATCATTTCCGATGTAGAAACTTCTTCCATGATGAGGTTGATTTCGCTTTCCGACTCACGAACGATTTTTAGTAATTCCGGAACCAGATAGGAGGCAATGGTAGGAATGATACCGACCTTAAAATTTCCTTTTATAATATCTTTTTCGTTGTTTACAAGCTCTTTAATTTGCTTGAATTGATAGATCGACACACGTGCCTGACGGATGATTTGCTTCCCGATTTCTGTGGGGCGGACAGGCTGTGTCATTCGGTCGAAGATCTTGACCTCCAGCTCATCTTCCAGCTTCTGAATCATCATACTCAAAGTCGGCTGCGTCACTCGACAAGCTTCTGCGGCTTTGGCAAAATGCCGGTAATTATCGACGGCGATGATATATTCTAATTGCTGAATCGTCATATCTGTCCCATTTATTGATAAAATTGATGCAAAGATAGAAATTATCAATTTGACAAGTGGAATTTATAACTGTATCTTTGCATGCAAAAAGAAATAAGATTATTACTAAACCAATAAAAATAAATAGAATTATGAACGCGAAGAAAAAGACGGGTAAGGAAGTAAACAGTTCCGTAGAATCAATTATTAACGGTTTGAGCGATGTGCTCGCCAACCGTCAGGTGTATTATGCGAATCTGAGAGGATTGCATTGGGATATCGTAGGTGATAAGTTCTTCGAACTGCATGAGCTGTATGAAGAATATTACAATGAAGAAGCAGCGGCCATCGATCAAGTGGCTGAGCGCATCGCCATGCTGGGCGGGCATCCTGAAAACCGCTTCTCGGAGTATCTGAAACAATCGGATATTAAAGAAACGCATCATGTATCGGATTGGGAAAAAGGAGTCAACCAAGTGATCGAATCGAAGAACATCTTGCGCGATAAATACCGGAACCTCGTTAAGTTGGCTACCGAGGCCGGCGATTTCGGTACGGTTGCAATGGCCGGTAAGCATCTTGCTGCCATTGAGACTCACTTGTGGAAGCTGACGACCTATATGGCGTAATGTAGATCGCTTACTGATAGTATAAAGAAGGTGTGTCGAAACATTTCGTTATGACACACCTTCTTCTCTTTTGCAGCCTTAACGTTGTTCGTTGATTAACGTTTCGACCTCGGACGCTTCCGTATGATTTTCGATATAAATCGTTCTGGACGGGAAGGCGAAGTTGAGACCGGCCTTGTTAAAAGAACGGAGAATTTCGAAATTGACGGCAGAGCGTGTCCCGAAAATATCGCCACCTTTGCGAATGAAATAAACGAAACGGATCACGAGCGATGAATCTGCAAAATTCGCGAAAGCCACATTTAGATCATTCTCTTCCACATCTGCTACCTTATGAGGAATCTTTCGTAAAATCTTAACGGCTTCCTGCATCTTCTCAGGCGTAGTATCATACGTCAGTCCGATCTCCATGACAATACGTCGCGCCGGTTCGGAAGAAATATTCGTGATCAAGGCATCGATCAGTTTATAGTTCGGGATGATGACGATCCGCTTGTCATACGTCTCAAGGCGTGTGCTTCTTAGTCCGATGTCGACGACTGTACCTTCCATCACGTCGAAGCTGATCACATCGCCGATTTGGAAAGTTCTATCCGTAAAGATGGTGATTCCGCCGAAGATGTTTTTGATCGTATCTTGTGCCGCTAATGCAAAAGCAATCCCTCCAATCCCTAACGTTCCGATCAGAGTCGTAACAGTTACTCCAATGTTGTGAAGTGCGATTACTCCACCGATCACCCATACAAGAATAAGTATCCCGCGTCTGATGATAGGAAAAAGTTTGCGGTCGATGTTAAACGGACTTTTCTGTTGTTCATCGTCCTTGCCTGCCAGATTATTTTCGAGCAATCCCGTAAAAAGCCGGGCAAAGAACCAGGTTACATTTAAGGTAATTAGTATTTCGTATATATTTTTGAGGGTCTCATGAAAGGTCTCACTCAATGTCAGACGGTCAAGAGATACCCATATCGCAAACAATATGATGCCCATGTAAACGGGTTTTTCGAAGGCGGTGATCAGGATATCGTCCAGACGTGTACGACTCTTAGCCGTAACTTTTCGGATGATTTTCTTAATAATCAAAGCAATGAGCTTATTAATAAGAATGGCTCCTATAATAATAAGCAAAGATATTCCCCAGTCCTGCACTGAGTTCCCATAGTAAAGTTTATCCAACATAATTGCGTCTTATTTTTATGATATGTAAAATTTTATTGTTGAGGAATGTAATCTGTTTATCATATCATTCCCGTTGTCTACAAAGATACAAAAGAATGAAAAAATGCCAAGAAGAACCGTTATTCGTCGCATGAGAGAAACAACGGAGCAAATACTACCTCGTATGGACAGAGGCGTATATATCGCTGATAACGAGTCCGGATAAGGTAAATCCGAAAATTGCTGTAATATGTGCCAAAGTACCGTTGATACGCGCTTTTCGAGCATCCCATCCCGACAAGGGTATGGCCGCGTCGGGAAGAGTGCCTCGGTTCTCGAGTACTTCGTCGCTAAAGACACAGACGAATTTCTTTCCGGGCCATTGACCTTTCTTCAATTTCCGGCGCAAAGCCGCAGCCAATGGGCACCCTTGTACTTTCCAAAACTCCGCCGTACGGATACGCGACGGATCCATCTTTAAGGCTGCGCCCATACTGGAGAAGAATACGGCATCGGTGTGTGTCGCTGTCCGTATCAAGTGAGTTTTTTCTTCTAAACTGTCAATGGCGTCGAGGATGTAATCGTAGGAGTCGAGATGAAAAGAGGCGGATGTGTCAGCATTATACATCTCTTGAATCGCTGTAATTTCTGCCTCCGGATTGATCTCCAGAAGACGTTTTTTCAGTACGTTCACTTTAGCTTCCCCTACGGTAAGCGTCGTGGCCGGAAGTTGACGGTTGATATTCGTTTCGCTTACGCAGTCGGAATCGACAAGGGTCAAGTGACGAATGCCGCTGCGTATCAGACTTTCGGCACACCAACTGCCTACTCCTCCAACTCCCAGCAAGATCACTCGTGCGGCGTTCATGCGCCGCATCGCATCCCCGCCGATCAATAATTCGGTACGTTCAAAATTCGCTTTTCCTGACATATCTACATGCTCCCAATAACCCGGCGCAAAGATAAGGATAAAACAAAAAAACAGCACTCGATAAAATCGGGGTACTCATCATTTAATCTCCCGCTCTGGGGAGACGAACCATTCGTGCTATTACTAATAGAGGGTTAGTACTCCTACTAACGATGTATTAGTACTACTACTAACAGTGTATTAGTAATGGTACTAACGGTGTATTAGTACTACTACTAACGGTGTATTAGTAACGGTACTAATGGTGTATTAGTAACAGTACTAATGAGGTCTTAGTAACAGCACTCGGCGATTTTAGGGATAAAAATCACCAAACCGATGATCGCCGCTGTGATCGCCATGATCAGTACGGCTCCGGCCGAAAAATCTTTTACTCGTTTGATACGTTCATCATATTGCGGGGATACGGCATCCGATAATTCTTCGATAGCCGTGTTGAACGTCTCTCCTGCAAAGACTCCACCGGCAGCAAGGGCAACAGCGATCCATTCCGTCGACGATAGCCGGAAATAAATCCCTGCCGCAACTACGCATACGAGTACCGAGGTGTGTACTCGTGCGTTTTGCTCTGCATAAATTACCTGACGAACGCCTCGTAACGCATAGCTGAAACTCCGGAATAAACGCCGGATAGAAATTTTTTTCTTCTCTTTAATCATGGTTCAAAGGTAAGGTAAAATTCCGAACGCAAGGTCGTATTCCGATTTGATCGGTATCACTGCCCTTTACTATCCGTATGAATAAGTTGAATAAGAGCATTCTCAAAAAACTTGCCCGGAACCTGCAAATGCAAGCCCGGGCAAGACGCTTATGGAAAAGATATGAAAAAACAAACCCGCAGACAGCCGTCATGCGCAATACACACGACTGCTATCCGGGGCTTTGAGATAGATCATTGCTTTTGTTTTTACCTGATTTTTTTCGATATGATTTCATTCGCGTTTATTCTTTCTATTTGTCCCTTGCCAATAACTCATCGATGCGTACAAAAATATACTTTTTTTGCATTAATCCGCGCATCAGATCATCCAACCGGTTGTAAAATTTATCCGTCCGCTTGGGGTCGGTGCCGATATGAAGAAGCAGGATAAAACCGTTCAGTCCATTTTCCGCCTCATACGAGAGGATGGAACGATGAATCGCTTCGGACGAACGATAATGCTTCATCCCGGGCGTCGTGTAATCGGCGTTCGACTGTGTGCCGGGCGTGAAATTTACGACCTGCACATCCATCTCCTTAGCCCAGCGGCTTATCTTATGATTATACCACTCGTAAGGAGGGATAAAGAACCGAGGCGTTTCGATCTTCAATCCGGCCGCTTGCATCGCGGCATAGTTGCCGTCGAGGTCTTGCTCGAAGACGGTGCGGGAAACGAGCGTCGAGTCGCGCCGTTGCCAGTCGGCATAGAGCAGATGCTTGTCGGAATGGGGCGCCAAATAATGTCCTTCGTTTTGCAGTCGGCGGGCTACGTCGGGATATTTCCGGTAGAAATCGCCCGTCAGGAAGAACGATGCCTGAGCTCGATGCTTTTTCAAGGCACGACGGATGACACCGGCGCCATCGGCATACTCGTGCCCGGTAAACACAAGCGCGATCTTCTTCTCCGTCCGGTCACCCCGTACGATTCCGCCCTCCACCGTCTCGCACCGATGTGCCTGAGCGCTCAGATAGCCCAGATAGTAACAGAGCGATGCCGTTCCGTCCATCGTCGGCTCGTTCGTCGAATAGTCGGCATAATCATCGTGATAGACGACCACATCCGACTGAAAAGGCGCGTACCGGTCTTCTTTCGAGAGATGTACCCCGATCAGGCTGCCGAATATCGACGCATAGATAGGCCCATCGACAAGCCCCCCGGTAACGGGCATTCCGTGCAGATGGGTCAAGGCCGAGTGCGGATCGGACGGCGTGTCTCCATGTGCCGGATAGCCCACGATCATGCACTTTCCCCACGGGTTGCAGCCGAACAGCCAGTCGCGCATTGCGGCTTCGATTTCGAGGAATGCTCCGTCGCCCGTCAGTTCGTGATACAGCCGGCACTGCGTGATGAAGGCCACCGTGAGGTTGTTGGAGCACCAGATAAACGGGATGCCGTTGAGAAACGCATCGCCCTGTGCCCGCTCTTTCACCCGCTGCAAACCACTGCGGAGATTGCGGATAAACTCCTGCTTCGCCTTCGGATCATCTCCTTGTGCCGCCAGCCGGTAATGGCCGAGATTCACGAACGGATACCATTGATAATGACGAGCCGAATCAGCTCCCATCCATGGCGTTACGGGTTCCATCCGGCCGTATTGAACGGCCTGTTTCAGATATTCTTTTTGTCCGGAGAGCGCATACATCCCGGTTGCGGCCAGCTGCATATCGTCGGCCCAGTTGTCCTCTTCGTAGAAATAAGGCGCCCCGCACGGCGCCGTCTGGCATACGCCGGGATAGGCCGCCCCCCTGCGATAAGCCTGCTCCGCCTTTTTGAACAACAGCTTGGAAAACTCAGGGTCATATTCCGACAACACGCTTGCGCCTAAAGCGAACGATGAAGCATATTTTCCCAACGTCGAAGCGAGTCCCGTGCTCCGGTTCCGATGCTTCTTCAATCCTTGCGGCTTCGAACTGCAAAAATATACCGGACGCGCTTTGCCTGCCCCCCAACCGTAGTCGACACGTTGAGCGGCCGGAAGCGTGAAACCCGCATGGTCGCGGTCGTCGGCCAACTGGTTAAAATACGTAACCGAGTCGGGATTCATCTTCAGCAACCAGTCAAGTCCCCATCTGGCCTCGTCCAGAATATCGGGGATGCCGTTGGCACCCTCGTCCCCATTGGCCTGATGCCGGTCTCCAAATGCTTCGGGATGTTGCGAATATGCGAAAAGCATCTGGTACACGGCATGGGCCGATGTGGTAACGTATTGGAGATAATCGGAGGCATCGTGCCAGCCACCGGAAACGTCGAAGGGGATACCGTCGCGTTTTCCGTCGGGGTCACCCACCGAAACGCCCCCATGCGTATGGCATGAGTCTTTCAGACAAGGATTGTATCCGCATCGCTGCTGACGCATATACCGGAGCGGAATCTCCGCCGCCCCGGCATACACCTCATACCCGATCCGGAACGGGACGGACTGGCTGCCACCAGCACGCAGTACATAGGTGCCGGGCGTCGTAAATTCCGAAAAATGAAGCCGTACCGACGACTCGAAAGCCGGCTGCTTTCCCGTATTTATGATCGTCCCTCCCCGATAGACCCTCTTACCGGTTTGTGCATCGGCTACCTCGAACGAATCGATCGGCCTCTTCTCCTTGCTTACCCAGACAGCTACCTTGACATCGTCAGGCAGATAGCCGATCTGGTTCACACGTACCCACGATTGAGCACGCACTCCCAAAAAGAACAGCAACCAAACAGACGCACAAATTATTTTTCGCATAGTGAAAATAAACTCTACCGAAGAGAGAACAAACCTCCAAAGAACGTTCTTTCTTTTTAAATCAACTATCAATCAACACTATCCCACCAAACCGGCACAGACCATATATCCAACTTATCGGCTTTCGGATTCGATGCTTTCCATTGTTCTGCATTGTAATTGACTTCATGCGAACAATGCATAAAGCGTCTCCACCAATAATTGTCATCCGCTTTCGAAGCTCCGGGAAACTTATTAGTCGTTGCAGATGCAGGCATGGCTTTCGGCCTTTCAAATCCGGAGTAAACAACTCCAAAACTGCCTATATTGCCGGCTGAATAGTTAAATCGACGCATATCGTTCCAGTTCTCAACCGTAAACGTCATGGCAATAAATTTTTGCTTCATGATCTCTTCCATCGTCAGTTTCGCAGCATCCTGACACACTCCTTCACTTTTCATAAAGTCACTGATCTCTTGATCCGTCATCGGTTTCTTGCCGGGATTGTTATTGTCTGCATACGCTTTCAGTTTCTGATTCATCAACTCAATATCCGCCAGAATACCGGCTTTATATGCTTGATAAGCTCCTGCCCGATCACCTTTCCTGAACAATACCTCGGCTTTAATGAAGCACATTTCGGAGTAAGTCAAAAGATGGGTAGGAGCCTCCGGACGAGTATAAAAAGTTCCGGTAGAGAGAATGGTTCCATCTTTATCTTTATACATACTCTCCCCATCGGTAGAGCCTGTTACCGCACAGATAGAACGTAGCGTAACATAGACTGTGTCGCCGCTTCTTTCGGCAATCGTACTACCGGCTTTGTAGGTTTTAGTCTTATTGTTATAATTAGAAATTACGGGCCCTGACTTCAAATGAATATCGGAATGTAATTCATCCACACCTGCCGTGATCATAAAATAAGAAGTTCCATCAACATTGTAGTGTTGATTGGCCGGGAGTAAAGCATGCCGGCGGGGATCATAATGCGTTGTGCCTTTTTCCGTGTATTCCAACTTGTCGGTATACCATTTTTGTAAACGAATATGATCGCTCCAAGCAAAGACATCGAAAAAATAACTTGTTTTAGTAGGATCACCATTCAAGCTAGGCCCCACCAAATCGCCCGGAAGATTCAAGTGATGTACAACTGCACTCATATTATTTGTCGAAGGCGCTTTAGACAATGCATCCAAAACAGCGTCAGGATTATAAGACGGTTTCTTAGACACTTTGTTCAGCCAGCGAGCTTTTAATCCGTACACCATTGCTTTCCATTTAGCGACATCTCCGTTATTCCAATTATCACCTTTAGACAAGGGAGGAGCAGTAGAGGGTTGTTTTTTATCGAAGTAGGTCAGTGCTTCTTCCAACTTCTCTAAACAACCTTCATAGATGGTCTTTCCGTCATCGTATTTAGGCGTTAGTTGAGCCCCTACAGCCTCGCGGAAAGGCATCTCACCATAAAGGTCTGTCATCAGCATAAACCCCATTGCTTCAATCACAAGCGTAGCTGCCGTATAATGATAAGCTTGTGTCTCTTCCGCTTTCTTTTTTATATCTTCGATATTAGAAGCCGCACCAACAAACCACTGTTGATAAGGGGTAATAGATACTCCGTTACTCGGATTCCAAACAGGCATATAGGTATGAGTACTGCCGGAACTAAAACCATGTCGTGAAGTAATGGTTCCATTAATCCAACTAACACGCATGCTTGCAGCACCATAAGCGTATCCGTAAAAATGCTGAATCCATGGAAGCCTTGTTTCGACACTTGCTACCGTATTGGTCGGAGTATTGGGGTTTTCATTCACATCCAACCAGTCATTGCATGATATACATGCCAACGAGAAAATTAACCCCAATCCTAAATATTTTATTTTTTTCATCTTTCTATTCCTTTCTCTTTTTATTTGAAGTATTAAAAAGTCAAGTTAACGCCAAACGATGCACTCATCGTGTTGGGTACTCCACAATAATCTATTCCGGTCGAACTGGAACCGGTAACACCCGATCCAGCGACACTAGCTTCAGGATCCAAACCTTTGTAATTAGTAAAGAGCAGAAGGTTATTTCCCGTAGCTGAAACCGTACAAGCTTTTATAAAGCCGATTTTTGCCAGCAACGATTTAGGGAAAGAATATGATATAGAGAAAGAACGTAACCTTAACCAATTTGTTTTTGTAATAAAATTCGTGGCTTCGGCAGGATAATATGTTTTGTAATACTCTTCTATAATCTCACGTCCATATCGGTGCGTTTTGACGGAACCGTCTTTGTTCAGGATGTCATAGCGCTTATCTGCTTCAAATGTAAACGATTTAGGCTCAGAGACAAGCACTTTTTTAGTTTCGCCGTTTTCCGTAATTTCTTTTTCAGTCTGTACCACACCGTTTATAGTAAGCTTTTCTCTGTTTTCGGTTCGTTTACTCCTTCCATTAACCGTCATGAAATAATCGGTACCGTTATAGATATCTCCGCCAAGCCTGAAATCAAGAAGGAAAGAGATATTGAAATTTTTCCACTGAATGCTGTTGTTTAATCCTCCTATTAACTTAGGTTCACGATTCCCTACATAATTTGTTTGGGTATTATCATACGTAGGCATACCGGTAACGGCATCGAGAATCGGATTCCCTGCATCATCGCGTTTCCACTTATTGCCGGTAATAGCCATAAAATCCCCTCCGTTGACAGATGCTGCTTTTACACCACCAATCTGAACATCGGTAACATAAAGCAACTTCATACCATCCAAAAGATTGTCGACGGTTCCTCTGTTACCTGCCAGATTAAGCGTTGTTGTCCATTGAATATCTTTTGTTTGAATAGGAGTGCCCGTAATAGAAAGTTCCAGCCCTTTGTTATAAATATTTCCTACATTCACTTTATAGAGAATATAACCGTTGGCCTGGCTCAGACGGGGAGAAACAATTTGGTTTTTACTGTTATTCGTGTAATACGTCAGATCAAACCCAAGCCTCCCTTTCAGGAATCGCATCTCCAACCCCAATTCAGTAGATTCTGTAATTTCAGGCTTTAAGTATGGATTTCCTCTTTCCCAGCTGTTACCGACTCCTGTTCCGGCAAGAAATTCCAATGGTGCGAACAAGGCAGTCGTAGTTGCATACGCATCGGTATCTTTACCCACACGTGCCCATGAAGCGCGCACTTTTCCGAAAGAAAATACGGTGTTTTCCGGAAATAGCTCTGAAAAGACGAAACTGCCTCCGATCGAAGGATAAAAGTATGATCTGTTATCCACAGGCAAGGTAGATGTCCAGTCATTTCGTCCGGTAAGTGTCAAATAAAGCAAACTCTTGTACGAAGCTCTGAACTCTCCATACAATCCCATCAGTCTTTTCTGTGTCCTATTGGACTGCAAACGCTTGTTAGCGTCGTTTATATTGCCAAAACTGGGGAAGTCCGAAACGATGAATTTATAGCCCGTACGACGATTGACTGTCGATTTCGTATCTTCTACCGATTGTCCTAAAAGAAAATTCAGATCAAAGTCATTGAACTTTTTGGATGCAGTTAGCATTAGATTCGAATTCAGATATTCATACGTTACATCATTTTCAGACAAACGACCTTTTTGGAATTCTGGAGCTACTGCTCCGTTCTCCGCGATAACCGTTCTGTCAGTCATGTTATAACGATCTATTCCTAATCTATAAGTCAATGTCAACCAATCATTCAGCCTATAACTCGGAGTAATAGACCCAGAAAGACGAGTCGTTTCATCACCTATTTTGTTTTTGTTGATAATCCAATACGGATTTTCAATATCGTTGTCCAACGATTGGTTTTGAGGATCTAATCCCTGAAAAATACGATATTTACTTCCGTCATCATTTAAGTATTTCGACATGTTCTCGCTTCTGGGCCATAAATATACGGCTTCCATTGCTCCATTACTGCTGGAGTTGTAAAGTCCACCTGAAGTAAAGGTCTTCTGAGTGTTTGATTTAGAGAATGCCGAGTTAATCGCAATATTAAATTTTCCATAAGTTCTGTCTGCATTAAAACGAACGGTACTTTTATCATATCCGGTCTTAGGTACAATGCCATCCTGATCATAATGGGAAGCGGAAAGGTAAAAACTTCCTGTTTGGTTTCCTCCGGATATCGTTACAGTATTATCCCAACTTGAGCCTGTCTGTAAAAAATCTTGAAGATTTTGATATTGAGCATCATTTGCCCCAAACATTTCCCCCCATGACGACATGATCCAATCTGTATTCAAGTTTCCTATATTATTATAGGAACCTCTTTTATATAAAGTTTGTTCTTCCGGATAACGATTGACCCAATTGGACGTATATCGTGAACTAAGCGTTACCTCTGTTTTCCCATCGGTATTCCCTTTTTTAGTTGTAATGACAACGACTCCAGCAGCGGCACGAGAACCGTAGAGAGCAGCCGCAGCCGCACCTTTAAGTACGGAAACATTATCTATATCTTCCGGATTGATGTCCATTACACGATTCCCATAAGTTGTAGAGTTTCTAGTCGCTCCATCAAAGCCAGAGTTTCCACCGACAGGAGTAGAGTTATCATAGATGACTCCATCTACCACAAACAACGGTTGATTGTCTCTTTCGAGCGAGGTTCCTCCACGAAGCACAATTTGCGCACCTGCACCTGCCGACCCTGAACTTTGTGTAATATTAACTCCAGCAATCTTTCCGGCCAAAGAATTGATCAAATTCGGGGCTTTGTTTTTCAGCAGCTCCTCACTCTTTACATCTTGCACGGCATATCCTAACGCTTTTCGCTCCTTCTTTATCCCCATGGCAGTAACAACCACTTCATCCAATAACTCGGTATCGGATCGGAGAACGATACGCAGATTAGAAGTAGCTAAGACTTCTTGTGTTTTCATTCCGACATATGATACGACTAACCTTGCGTTTGTAGAAACCGACAAACTGAAATTTCCATCCAAGTCTGTAACCGTTCCTTGGTCTGTTCCTTTAACGAGGATCGAAGCACCGATGACCGGTTCTCCTTTCTCGTCTGTTACGTTACCCGTTATACGGGTTTGTGCCATTGCAACTCCCACACTCAATAAGAATATGGAGAGTAATAGTTTCATTTTTCTTCCCATGGTACACTTTTTTATCATGATACAATTTGTTTTTCAAGTTGATGCTCTGTAACAAGAGTCTTTTTTTTGCTTTTCGTCTTTGATTTTCATGGAGATTTTTTTCAGGATGAAGGTGTCCGGAATAACCGAAGTACGATACATCGATTTCCGAACACCTTTTGATGGATTATGATTTAACTTTTCATTTTTATGAACAAATACTTTTTTAATTAAAAGCCGTCCATGCTTTTGTTTGAGTCAGCTTAAAGCCTTTATCTTCATAGGCCTTGATGTCGAGCTTTCCGACAGGATAGCAATACGCCTCATCTCCAAAAACATTTCTGGGAGCAAATTTCGGCAATACATAGAAGCCGACCATATCCGCAGCGTTTGTACCATCGAACGTGACGATGGTTCCGTCTGCCTTGCGTACTTTCAACAAATTGGCTTTCGTATATTTTCCTGTTTTCGGATCAGCCGCCACAAAGTCCGGCAATTCTTTCGGAAAATCCACCCATGGGCCGCATTGCGTATCGACATTTTTGGAATTATCCATGTACTGAATCTTTGCCCAACGTTTGATATCGTGTAAACGGGTATGTTCAAATATAAATTCCATACGGCGCTCTCTTCTGATTTCCCACAAAAGAGGCGACACATCAGCGTCTTTTTCGGGATCTTCAGGTAAGGATGCCAATAACAGAGGAGCTGTTTGTTTCACTCCTTTTTTGACGGCATAACTGTCTAACGGACGTTTACGAATCGCATTAATCGATTGATCCAAATCGCTCTGTGATACGGCTTCGCCTCCAAACGATTCGGCCAACTCCTGCTTCGCTTCGATCCAATTCAATACGACTTCGGCATAACGAAGTACCGGCGCATCGTTTACATTATCGATGCTTTTGTATTGTCCCGGTAAGCTCGCATTGTTACCCGTTCTCCAGTATGATGCTCCCTCGCGGCTAATAAATTTGTTTCCGTAGATCAACGTGGATGAATTGACATTGACCGTGTCGTAGAAAGTAGCTTCGAAACGTGGGTCACGCGTTTTGCAAAGCGTAGCCAAATCAAACTTCGCGGCTCCGTCTACTGCCGATTTTGAATAGACGTTCCCGTCGTTGCAAATAAAAGACTTTATCAGCGCCAGATTGACACCCGACTGAGATTCGGTACCATTCGAATAGGAACCGATGCAATGCGAAACACCTACGGCCTTATCGTAATGGCGATACAAGATGACTTCGGGGTTACCGGCCAGATTATCCGATCCGAACAAAGATCTGAAATCGCTTCCAAACTTATACTTTCCGCTATTCATCACGACTTCAGATGCTTCTTTACAGAACGTAAGATACTTCTGTGCACGTTCCATATCCAAATGATGGTATTTCTGCCACGTACCTTCGTACAACATGATGCGGGAAGCAATCGCAGCCACAATCATCTTGTTTACGTTCATCGGGCCTTTATCGTTAGCCCGAACACCGGCTAAGGCCGCTTTCAAATCATCATAAATCTTGTCCATTACGACCCCTCTGGGATCTCTGTCCTTATAAAGATTCGCAAAGTCTTCCGCATCATAATCTTTTTCAAAGTACGGGATGTCTCCATACGTAAGCACCAGTCTGTAATGCTGGTAAGCGCGGAAGAAGCGAGCTACTCCCATCCAATGGTTGAACTCTTCCTGTGTCAATTTATCTTTCATACGCTCTTCCATGCGCATGATCATGATATTCGCTTTTTTGACCCAGGAATAGTTCCATTTATCGCCCAATGCCTGTCCGTCCCACGCATCGTCTGTTTTCACTTTTGTAACCGTATTCGGAACCGAGTTAGGGAACGCTAATTGCCGTCCTTCAGTCGAAAAGTCATCGCAGAAGTCATATCCTCTCAGTGGTGTCCAACTGGCTGCCCATCCACTGTTATATCCATTGAAGAACTGAGGATAAAATTGATTGGCATACATGCGCAAATCATTCTCATTACGCCAATAGTTCTGATCTTCGAATTTTGTCAACGGAGGTCTGTCCAAAAAACTGTCGCTGCAAGAAGATAAGAAAAGCGCGACAAGACCCGATATTGCATATATAATCTTTTTCATATTCTAAACTAATTAAAATGTTAACTGAACGCCGAATGACAAGGACTTAAATGTAGGAGTACTTAATCCGACCCGTTCGGCATTTCCTTTATCATAGAATGGAGTAGCTCCGGGAATGACTTCCGGATCGAGAGGCAAGCCTCTAAGATGATCGAAAGTAAAGAAGTTCTCCAATGACGCGTATACACGAGCACTCTTCATGTATGCTTTTCCTGCAAGTACTTCCGGAAGCGTATACCCAAACGTGATGTTCTTAACGCGTAGATAGGCCATATTAAGCAGGTATTTATCCTGAGGACGCATATTGTATGCATCTTTTGAGTTGGCCATATTCCACGGACGAGGATAGAAAGCTCCAGTATTTTCTTCCGTCCAATAATCTTTCGCGAACGATTTGGCCATCGCTCCATCAGACGTATTGAAGCCGGGAATAGAAATGGAAGAACTTCCCCACAATTCACGTTTTCCGACACCTTGCATAAAGATCGAGAAATCAAATCCTTTATAGTCCGCGCCCAGTCTGATTCCGTATTCAAACCTCGGGGTCGTATTCCCGATCTTCTCCTTGTCGCCATGATCATGGATGTCCGAAGCTCCTTGGTCAATCTTTCCGTCGCCATTCACATCTTTAAATTTCACATCGCCGGGACCAAAGATAAAGTTCCCGCTTTGTAAATAATCCTGATATACTCCGTTCGGGTCTTTTAACTTATTGACAAGTTTAGCTCCCGCTGTTCCTTTGGCAACTTCTTTGCCGTTCAGTGCATATGTCTTCACCAGTTCTCCCTTGGCATCATACACAAAATCGTCTTTTTGATATAAGCGGTCGGTTCGATAACCCCAAATTTCACCATACGTCTTGCCATTATAATTGGCTTCAATACTTCTGGAGCTACCGTATTGAGTAATTTCAGTCAACGCATCGGAAAGGGTTACCATTGCATTTACCCCCAAGCCGTTTTTAAATTGATGACGGTAATTGACCGATAGCTCCCAACCGTACGTACGCAAGTTACCAAAGTTTCCGAGCGGTGCTTTAGAACCAAAAGTAGCCGGGACACCTTCCATGGGTACAATCGTATTCTTCGTATCTCTTCGATACCAGTCGAACATAACATCCAATTTTCCTTCTATCAAAGACACGTCAAATCCGAGGTTTAACGATTCGATATCCTGCCAGGTAATGGAAGCTAATACGGAAGAAGGAATTCCTACATACGTCAACTTCTTTCCTGAAGCATCGAGCCAGCTGCCTTGTCCGGATTCCATCAAGGAAAGATATAACGTATTCGCAACTGTTTGGTCTCCGATTTGCCCCCAAGACCCTCTGAGTTTCAACGAAGCCAAGAAAGGCTTGCTCCATTCCATCCATGCCTCTTCACTGACACGCCATCCGGCCGAGAAAGAGGGAAACCATCTCCATTTCAAATCCGTCGGGAATTTCGATGTTCCGTCGTAACGCAGATTGGCCTCGAACAAGTAACGACCTAAGAAGTCGTAATTGATACGGCCATAATAGCCCAGCTGAGATTCCCAGCCTCTGTCCCCACCTGCTTTTTCCTCGCCGGTAGCCAAATCGAATTGAGGATTGTGGATATTGCTCAACTCTTTTTTCTGCGACCAGTTCGATACAAAGCGGGAAGATACCTGATTGACACCGGCCATGAATTTAAAATGATGGGTGTCGTCCAGATTCAAGTTATAAGTCGTATAGGCATTGAAGGTATTCTGATGCCAGTTCTTTGCTTCCCGATAAACGAGATCAGGAGTAGAACCTGCGCCGGTATACGTTACATAATTCAAATCATACGCCGGCATCGCACCGACTGCTCCTGCGCCAATCACTTCTCCTTTTCCGTTCACGTAAACCTGATTTCCATTTTTATCCAGCCGTTTGATCGGAGCACCCCATGTATCTGCGGCCGAAAATCTTGTTCCGTTCTGCTCAAATGCATACTCGCGGTTGGCATAGGTATATTGCAGGTCTGCCGTCCAGTTCTTCATAATATTGATATGTGTCCCTAAGTTCACACTGAAATAATTATTCATTTGCAATCCATCGTTGGCATCATGAATTTGCTGCTCAGGACCACGCATCAGATATCCGCGATCATCTCGTCCGAAAGGTACGGTCGGTCCCCAACGATACATATAATACCACGGGTCTGCCGATTTTGTTCCGGTAACATAAGGGAAACGCTTCTCTTGTTTGGAGAAGATCATGCCGGCATTAACCGAAATAACTTTGCTTACCTCAATGTCCAAATTGGTAGAGGCATTATAACGTTTAAAATCGTCATGCTTCGCCGGCTTGGTCATACCATTCTGATTCAAATAGCCCAATCCGACATTGTAGCCGATCTTTCCGCTTCTTCCATTCAAAGAAAGGTTGTGATTCGTTGACGGAGCCCATTCTCTGATCATATAATCATACGGGTCATACGTTCTCAATCCGATTTTACGTCCTTGTGCATCTACATACCAGTCGCGTCCGTACACCGTCGGATCGTCAACGCCTAATTTTCCACCATATTCTTTCTGCCATTCCTTCATTCGTTCCAAACCTTCGGGAGTTACATAATACGGCCAACCCGAAACGGTTTTCCCGCCATTCAAAGCGGCAATCATATTGTATTCCATGCCTTCGAGACCAGCCATTTCCATTTTTAAGGCCGGATTCTGCCATGCAAAATTGCCGGAATACGCAATATTTAAACTTTCCTGTTTCGCGCCTCGTTTCGTCGTGATCAATACCACTCCAAAAGCGCCTTTAGCTCCATAGATGGATGCCGACGCTGCATCTTTCAATACGGAAATCGACTCAATATCGTCCGGGTTGATAAACGAAATACTCGGCACTTCGACGTTATCGACCAAGATCAGAGGGGCAGAAGAGCCCTCGAACGATCCGATCTGGCCACGAATCTTGATCCTCGGATCAATACCGACTTCACCATTCGGTACCACGACCGAAAGACCGGGCGTTGTTCCTTGCAAACCGCGTCCGACGTCTGCGATCGGACGGGCTCCCAATGCCTTGCCGACATCGACAGAAGCTACGGCTCCGGTAAGATTCACTTTCTTTTGTGTTCCATACCCTACCACAACGACTTCGTCCAGCAATTCAGTATCTTCCTGAAGCACGATACGCATCGATGCACTGGCTGTCACTTCCTGCGTCCGATACCCTACGTACGAAATCACCAATTTAGCACCCGATTTTACGTTCAGGGTAAATCTTCCGTCGATATCCGTTATCGTACCATTTCCCGTTCCTTTTTCCAATACACTGGCTCCGATAACGACTTCACCCTTTTCATCAACGACTGTTCCGCTGATGCTTACGGACGGATTCTGTGTATCAGTTACATGTAGACCGACAGGCTTGTCGGCTTTCGCAAAATGAGGCGTCCCTCCTAATAACGCAGTGATTGCGCAAATCGCAACCATTCTGTCGTAATACATGCTTCGTTTTTTTACGTTTACCATATTGATTTATGCTTTTAATGATTGTTTGTAGATGGAATATGAAATATCCGAAAAACGTTATATGCAAACGCATCTCGAGTCCGCAACGATATGGGTGCTTTTCAGACAAATCATTTCCATAGGCTCTCTTTTTTAAGGGATTGTTTATTCTTTCCTGTTAATTGTCAAGTATTACATTAAATATATGTTCTCGTTGTTTCTATTCCTGTTTGCTCTTTATACAATTAAAAGTATACTATTTTGCATTTTTGTACAAGCAAAGGTATACTATAATTTTCACATTAAGAACTTTTATTCTTCTTTTTTATGAATTAGGCTCAAGATTTAACAAATGATTGTTTGAAAAATAAAAACAAAAAACCATGCGAAGTAACAAAAAGAAGCAGAAAATCAGCTTCCGGCATCATCCGGAGGGAAGGCATGGTATTTGATTAACCCACCCATAGGGGTTTCTTCCACCACGCTTAGCTCTACCCCAAACTCTTTTCCGACCTGATGCAATAAATCCGCATAATTATATGCCACCGATCCGACAAAGCGAATCGGATAATTCAGATAGTCATATTGCATCACATTACGCAGAAAAAAGCTGCGCAGATTGGAAAGCAACAATCCTTTTACATAATCAAGACGAAGATAATCAGCTAAAAAACAAGACTGCTCCGCTAAAAAACGATTAGGAAACGGACGATTATAAACCGCATCCATTACATCGTGAGGTGTCAAGTCGTACTTTTCGAAGAAATCATCGATCAGTACCTGCGGAGCAAGTTTTTTCAAGACATCCGAGAGAAATTGCTTTCCCAAAGCGGCCCCACTTCCTTCATCGCCTAAAATATACCCTCCTGCGCGTACATTTTTAACAATTGAATCTCCATCGTAGAAACATGAATTCGAGCCCGTTCCAAGAATGCAGGCAATCCCGGACTCGTGCTGAAACAGCCCCCGTGCGGCAGCCAACAAATCGCTTTCCACGTAAGCCGGTGTTTTGAATTGGGCGACTAAAGAAGCCTCTACGACATTCTTCTTCTCAGCCGAGGTACACCCCGCCCCATAAAAAAAGACCTGCTCCAGTTTGCGTTTAAAAAACGAGTCGGGTAGCCCGAGCCTAATACTCCGACTGATTTCTCTTCTTGTTTGAAAAAAAGGATTCAGACCCTCTGTGAAAACACGCTGTATCAAGTGCTCGCCTTCCACCAGCGCCCATTCTGTTTTTGTCGATCCGCTTTCCGCTATTAATTTCATTCCGATTAAAGATGCTGTTTGAAACACAAAGATAATAGTTTTTTAGATTTGTCTCCAAACGAATCTTTTCTCAGACTCGGCTCAGAGTCGCAGCATATAGGCTGTTTTTTGATCGACACTGACAAATTGTTTCAATCAATCATGCATAAATAGCCGCTACTTTCAAATCGATATGTAAATCTTTATCCATAGCAAACACCCTATCCTCCGACAGAAATGCTTTTGAAAAAACACCGAAAAAACATGCGCTAACTACAGTCAAATCATGCGCTAAATTTGCAAATTAATAAGTATAATTCAAAAAATATCGGAATCTTTGTTTCCGATATTAAAACAAAAGCCTATCTTTGTCCGTAGTATAACAGAAGAAATATATCCACCGCGTGAGGAGAAGCATATACATTAAACTATATGGCAAGAGGAATGATCAGCCTCTTTCCGAACAGTGGATATATCAAGAAGCAAATTTGATTTTATAGATGAAACATAAAAAAACAGCCGAAAGGCTCGGGCACAAGATAAAATATTCATGGTGGGTAATCTGCTGCTGTCTCTTTTCACAGGCTATACAGGCGCAGACCTTTCCGAAAAACGTACAGGAACAAATAGGTAGCTATTTAACCGCTTTTTCGAAAAAGGAAGTTTCGATCGGCAAGATTACGATCGATTCGATCGATGTCCGAAAGAATCAGATTGTTCTTTTTGCCAATACAAATTGTTCTTATCTCCCTTTCCGGGAAGATAATGTGGCTGAAATATACCGTAACATTAAAAACCTCCTGCCTGAAGAATACAAAAAGCATAGCGTTCAGGTAAGAACAGAGCATCATGCTATCGAAGAGCTTATTCCTCTCGCATTCAAAGCAAAGAAAAACAACAAACAAAAGACATTCCGTCAGGTGCTCAGTAAGCCGTTAGTGACCCGGCTCTCCGTACCTTACACGCCGAAATACGGATTGCAAAACCGGCACATCGCTCTTTGGCAAAGTCATGGATTCTATTACGAGTCGAAACTCAACCGTTGGGAATGGCAACGCGCTCGTACGTTCCAAACCGTAGAAGACTTGTACACGCAAAGTTTTGTATTACCTTATCTGGTTCCGATGCTCGAAAACGCCGGTGCGAATGTGCTGATCCCGCGCGAACGCGACGTACAGACAAGAGAAATTGTCATCGATAACGACGGATGCCGAAATAATTCTCACTACATCGAATACACGGCGATGAAAGGCTGGCACACGGGAGAAGGCCCCGGATTCGCTCATCTGCGTAAGCACTATGTCGATTTCGAGAATCCGTTTGAAGAAGGCACTTACCGGGTGACGGAAAGTATTCGAAAAGGAGACGAAAGCCGTGCCGAATGGATTCCCGACATCCCTGAGAAGGGCAGGTATGCCGTCTACATCTCTTACCGGACTCTCGCGAACAGTACGACGGACGCACGCTATACCGTATATCACGGGGGAGAGCGCTCCGAATTCTCCGTTAACCAGCAAATGGGCGGAGGGACATGGATTTACCTTGGACATTTCGACTTCGACCAAGGTAAAAACGATGCCAATAAGGTGGTGTTAAGCAACCGGTCGTCCGAGTCCGGTAAACTTATTTCAGCCGACGCCGTTAAAATAGGAGGAGGATACGGAAACATCGCACGGGGAACTTCGCATGATGCAATGATAACGAGCAACGTCAAAAGCTCGGATGCACCGGGTGCGGCCGAGATGCTCACAGCCATCGACAGCCCCAACGAAATCAGCGGTTATCCGCGTTTCACCGAAGCGGCACGTTACTGGATGCAATGGGCCGGTATTCCCGACACGATCTATTCCGACAGTCAGGGGAAGAACGACTATACAGACGATTATCGCTCACGCGGAAAATGGGTGAATTACTTGTGTGGCGGCTCATCGCTCAACCCGAAAGAAGAAGGGCTGAATATCCCCGTCGATCTGGCTTTCGCCTTCCATTCCGATGCCGGAACAACACCCAACGACTCGATTGTCGGAACGCTCGGCATCTTCTTCACCGACGTATATGACGGACAATACGCCAATGGCGCGTCACGCTATGCTGCACGTGAGTTGACCGACCTGATTCAGAGTCAGATCGTGAACGATATTCGAGCACTGCACGAACCGAGGTGGAGCCGGCGAGGTATGTGGGACAAACCGTATTCCGAAGCACGTACGCCCCGCGTACCGACTATGCTGCTGGAACTGCTCTCGCATCAGAATTTTGCCGATATGCGCTACGGGATCGATCCCCGTTTCCGGTTTACCGTCAGTCGCGCCATCTACAAAGGCATGCTCCGGTTCATTTGTTCTCAATACGCGCAAAAATACGTGGTACAACCTCTTCCGGTTGATCACATGCGTTTGCAGTTTGTCGGATCGAACGAAGTTGAACTCTCGTGGCAGGCCGTATCCGATCCGTTGGAACCTACCGCCGAAGCTCAACGGTACATGGTTTACACACGCGTCGGTGATGGGGCTTTCGACAATGGTACCATCGTCAAACAAAATTCGTTCCGGAATATACAGTCTCCCGGCATCATCTACAGTTATAAGGTCACAGCCTTAAATGAAGGAGGGGAAAGCTTCCCTTCCGAAATCCTCTCGGCGGCACGCGCTGTGAACGAAAAAGGAACCGTTTTGATCGTCAACGGATTCGACCGGATTTCAGCACCGGCTGATTTTACCGGCGACAGCATTGCCGGATTTACGGACTGGATCGATCACGGCGTGCCGTATATTCATGACATCAGCTATGTAGGCCCGATGAAAGAGTTCCGGCGATCGATTCCGTGGATGGACGACGATGCCGCCGGGTTCGGCGACAGCCACTCAAACTGCGACACGTTGGTGATTGCAGGCAACACGTTCGACTATCCGTCGACACATGGCGCTTCTATTTTAAAAGCCGGTTATTCATTTGTTTCCTGTAGCAACGAGGCCGTCGAGTCGAAACAGATCACCCTGAGCGACTACTCCATCGTCGATCTGATTCTGGGAAAACAGCGACAGACGAAAATGGGACGTGGAGGCGTTGTCCCCTTACAATTCAAGACCTTCAGCACTGGGTTGCAGGAAGCCATAACGGCTTATTGCCAGTCGGGAGGGCATATTTTTGTATCGGGAGCCTACGTCGGGTCCGACTTATGGGATCACCCGGCAGCGACACCGGCCGATCGCGATTTTGCGACAAACACACTCCGCTTTCAGTGGCGGACCGGTCGGGCGGCTATCACGGGCGAAGTCAAAAGCGCTCCGTCGCCATTCCCTGTCTTTTCGGGCCGATATAATTATCATCATGTGCTAAACAAAAAGGCTTATGTGGTCGAATCGCCGGACGGTATCGAGCCGGCCGGAGAAGGCGGACACACGATCTTACGCTATGCCGAAAACAATATCAGCGCAGGCGTGGCTTATCGGGGCAAATATAAAACATGTATCCTCGGTTTCCCCTTTGAATCGGTTCGCACCGGCGAAGCGAGAGACCGGCTGATGGAATCGATCCTTACATTTTTTAATCAGAAATAAGAACGAATAAAAAGCAAAACGATATGAGAGCAAAGATAACCTGCTTCATCCCGATGGAAGACGAAGCACAAGTACGAGAAACAATTGCTGCACTGAAAAGCAGTCCGCAGACAGGTTCCATTTATCTGCTTGCCGCAGAGCCGCAGCCTGCGATAGACGGATGTGAAACGATAACGGTTTCATCGCTTTTCGGTAGCGAGACGATCCGGGCTATGGCTGAAAAAGCCGAAACGGATTATACGCTTTTCTATACGAAATATTCGACACTGGCTTTGGGGTATTTCGCGCTGGAACGTATGGTGCAAATCCTCGAAGATACACAAGCCGGAATGGTATATGCCGACCGGTATCAGACAGCAGGAACGACCCAAAAGCAGGCGCCGGTCATCGATTATCAGATGGGAAGTCTGCGCGACGATTTCGACTTCGGCTCCGTATTACTGTTCCGTTCGGATGCCTTCCGCGAAGCTGCCGCACGCATGACGTCACCCTACCGGTTTGCCGGACTGTATGACTTGCGGTTAAAGTTGTCTCAAAAGAATGCGCTGGTACATATCAATGAATATTTGTATACCGAAGTCCTGTCTGACACGCGTAAGAGCGGCGAGAAGATATTCGATTATGTAGACCCGAAGAACCGTGACGTACAAATCGAGATGGAGCAAGCCTGCACGGAGCATCTGAAAGAGATTGGCGGATATCTGGAACCTTCGTTCGGGTCAATCGCTTTCGATGCCGGACATTTCGAATATGAGGCTTCAGTGATCATCCCTGTGCGCAACCGTGTGCGCACCGTCGAAGACGCGATTCGCTCTGTATTAAATCAACAAACAACATTCAAATACAACCTGATTATCATCGATAATCATTCGACCGACGGCACGACCGAAGCCATTCGGAAATACACATCCGATGAACGCGTGATCCATCTGATTCCGGAACGAACCGACCTCGGGATCGGCGGGTGCTGGAACACCGGTGTACACCACGAAGCCTGCGGTAAATTTGCCGTACAGCTCGACAGTGATGATGTGTACAAGGACGAACATACGCTGCAGAAAATGGTGGATACCTTCTACGAACAACAATGTGCGATGGTCGTAGGGACGTACATGATGACGGACTTCCACATGCAGATGATCCCGCCCGGCATTATCGATCACAAAGAGTGGACGTCCGACAATGGCCGAAACAACGCGCTTCGCATCAACGGACTGGGTGCTCCGCGGGCGTTCTATACTCCACTGCTTCGCGAGATTAAAGTGCCCAATACGAGCTATGGCGAGGATTACGCGCTCGGTCTGGCTTTCTCGCGCCATTATCAGATTGGGCGTATCTACGATGTGGTGTATCTTTGCCGCCGTTGGGAAGACAATTCCGACGCAGCGCTCGATATCGTAAAGATGAATCATCATAATGTATATAAAGACAGGATACGCACATGGGAATTAGAGGCGCGTATCGCCATGAACAAAAAACGGAAGCAATGATGCAAGAAACCGTAGATAAGCTGTTTGAAGAGCAACTGGCCGTCTGGACCTTGGCCGGTAATAATTATCGTGCATTGGATCAAGTGCGGACGAAGTACTTCGAAGACGGAGATTCCTTGTACAAGGTGCAATTCAATCCCGCACGCATCACCTCTTCGTCGGCCAAGGTCGATACGCAATCCATCCGTGCCCGTGCCTGTTTCCTCTGTCCGCATCATCTGCCGGTCGAGCAGCGGGGCATCGCGTTCAAAACGCGTTATCAGATATTGGTCAACCCGTTCCCGATTTTTCCGCGCCATCTGACGATCCCCGAGATGCAGCATGTCGACCAGCGCATCGAAGGACGCATCGACGATATGCTCGATCTGGCACAGGAACTCGACCGTTATGTGGTGTTTTACAACGGTCCCAAATGCGGAGCATCGGCTCCTGACCATTTTCATTTTCAGGCAGGAAACAAAGGACTGTTGCCGGTAGAAGAAAACCCGCGACACGGAATATCCGGGGAGGTTCTCCGATATAACGACGCCATTCTATGGTACGCAGATCGGACACCGGCACCGAGATTAGTCATCGAAGCAAGTGAGAAAGTGGACGCCATCCATCTGTTTGAGACCATTTACCGTGTAATGACGCCGGATGAAACATCCGGAGAACCGATGATGAACTTGCTGGCATGGTACGAACAGGGTAAATGGTTCATGTGTATCTTCCCGAGGGCTGCCCACCGGCCGGCCTGCTATTATGCCGAAGGAGAAGAAAACCTCCTGATCAGTCCGGGATCGGTAGATATGGGCGGAGTGTTCATTACTGTACAGGAAAAAGATTACGATAAGATTACCTTGCAAACCATCCGTCAGGTGATGGAAGAAGTCAGCATCCGACCGGAAGATTTCCGTCGGTTACAGCAACAGATTAAAGAAAACGTATAAGAAAAAGCTATGACAGAACCGAAAGTAAAAGTCGGCATCCTTTTCGAGCCGGAAATTGAATTCGTCTTACTTGCTCCGTATCGCATCGATGGGTGCGAAGTAAGCGGCACGCAGACGGTGACGTATAAAAACGGTCAAATCATCTGGCAAGGTCGTCTGTACGACGAGCTGCAATTCGAGCCGGTAGACGCGTTATCGGGAAGTTTCGAGATTCGGGATGTAACGATCGGGATTAATTTTCATTGGGAACGTAAAGAACATCAACGTTTTCAGGGAGCGTTCCATGTGATTGTCGAAAACGGCAAACTGACCGGCATCAATGTGATTGGAGTCGAAGATTATCTGATCAGCGTGATTTCGTCCGAGATGAGTGCTACGGCCTCGCTTGAACTGTTGAAAGCGCACGCCGTCATTTCACGAAGCTGGCTGCTGGCGCAAATGGAGAAAAACAAAGCGCTTGCCGACAAGCAAGATACGTACACGACATGCACACAGACGGATGAGGAGTTAATCAAATGGTACGACCGGGAAGATCATCTTCATTTCGATGTCTGTGCCGACGACCACTGCCAACGCTATCAGGGAATCACCCGCGCTTCGACAGAGACCGTACGGGAAGCTGTAGCCGCTACCCGTGGCGAGCTGCTGATGTACGGCGGGAAAATTTGCGATGCCCGTTTCTCGAAATGTTGCGGAGGCGTCTTCGAAGAATTCGGGAGCTGCTGGGAAGAGGTTGAGCATCCTTATCTGGCGAAACAGCGCGACAGTAAAACCGTGACGGAATTACCTGATCTGACCGTAGAAGCCGAAGCCGACCGATGGATACGTACATCGCCGGAAGCTTTCTGCAATACCGCCGACGCGAAGATTCTCTCGCAGGTTCTTAATCACTATGATCAGGAGACAACGCAGTTTTATCGTTGGACGGTGACGTACGGACAAGACGAACTGGCTGCACTGATCCGTGAACGGTCAGGTATCGACTTCGGCCGGATTATCGATCTGGTGCCTGTCGAACGCGGTACATCCGGACGGCTGATCAAGTTGAAAATTGTGGGTAGCAAGCGCACGTTGACCATCGGAAAAGAGCTGGAGATACGACGCACGTTATCGACGTCGCACCTGTATAGTTCTGCTTTCGTGATAGACAAAGTCGACATCTCGGACGGAATCCCCGGGCGTTTTACCCTGACCGGCGCGGGATGGGGGCATGGCGTAGGGCTATGCCAGATCGGCGCAGCTGTCATGGGCGAGCAGCAATACCCTTACGATAAGATTCTGTTACATTATTATATCGACGCATCCATCGAAAAAGCATACGATTAACTAAAACAAACAACAAATGAAAACAGAGAAAAGAACGAACGCGTGGGGATGGGTGCCGACGCTTTACTTTGCGGAAGGACTGCCTTATGTAGCCGTCATGACGGTAGCCGTCATCATGTATAAACGTTTAGGACTTTCAAATACCGAGATTGCGCTCTACACCAGCTGGCTGTATCTGCCCTGGGTAATCAAGCCGTTCTGGAGCCCGTTCGTCGATCTGCTGAAGACGAAACGCTGGTGGATCGTCAGCATGCAGCTCCTTATCGGGGCAGGGTTTGCAGGCATCGCCTTCTTTATCCCGACCGATTATTACCTGCAACTGACGCTCGCTTTCTTCTGGCTGCTGGCGTTCAGCTCAGCAACGCACGATATTGCGGCGGACGGCTTTTATATGCTCGGGCTTACTTCGGGCGAGCAGTCTTTTTTTGTCGGTATCCGTAACACGTTTTACCGGTTGGCCAATATTTTCGGGCAAGGTATTCTCGTCATGTTTGCCGGATGGTTGGAAACCGGCCCGCTGTTGGCCGACACACCTCTTCGCATACCCATGGCATGGAGCATTACTTTCTATCTTCTGACGGCCATCTTTATCGGGCTGACGGTATACCATCAATTCATTTTGCCCAGGCCCGACAGCGACGCTAAAAGAACAGGAGTAACTGCGGGTAAGTTATTGGAAGACTTCTTCCGTACATTCACGTCGTTCTTCAAAAAGGAAAATCTGGGGTTGATGTTCTTCTTCCTGCTGACGTATCGACTGGGAGAATCGCAACTTGTTAAAATAGCGTCTCCGTTCCTGCTCGATAATCCCGAGGCCGGCGGATTGGAACTATCGACTGCGACCGTGGGGATGATTTACGGAACCATTGGTGTGATCGCTTTACTGCTGGGCGGTATATTGGGCGGTATCGTCGTTTCCCGGCACGGTTTCAAACGCTGGATATTACCTATGGCACTGGCGATCAATCTCCCCGACCTGCTCTACGTCTACCTCTCGGCCGCCACGCCCGATACATGGCTCGTGATTATGTCGGTCGCCATCGAACAGTTCGGATACGGTTTCGGATTTACGGCTTACACCTTATACCTTATTTACATTGCCGAGGGAGAACATAAAACGGCGCATTATGCCATCGGTACCGGTTTCATGGCGATGGGGATGATGTTGCCCGGGATGGTAGCCGGATGGATTCAGGAAAACATCGGATACACGAACTTTTTCATTTGGGTGTGTTTCTGTACCCTGCCGGGTATTATCGCCTCCCTCTTAGTTAGAAATAAAATAGCGCCCGATTTCGGGAAGAAAATCAAATCATAATCGACGGATGAAACGTATTCATATCATTGTATGGTGTTTGTGCACGTTGTCGGTGCTGACGACGCAGGCACAAAAGATTACGATTAAGACCGGTTTGGAAGTACTGAAAGAACAACGCTTCCAATGCCTTGAAGGTAAACGCGTAGGATTGATTACAAACCCGACGGGAGTAGATAATCACCTTCGATCGACGATCGATATTTTACACGAAGCGCCTAACGTGAACCTCACGGCGCTCTATGGTCCTGAACACGGCGTACGGGGCGATGTGCATGCCGGCGATAAGATCGACAGCGGTACGGATCCGGCAACGGGTTTGCCTGTGTATTCGCTCTACGGTGCGACACGGAAGCCGACACCCGAAATGCTGAAGGACGTCGATGTGCTGGTGTATGACATTCAGGATATCGGCTGTCGCTCGTTCACTTACATCAGCACGATGGGATTGGCCATGGAAGCAGCGGCCGAAAACAATATCGAATTTGTCGTGCTCGACCGTCCGAATCCTCTCGGCGGATTAAAAGTGGAAGGTTGTATCGTGGAAGACGGGTTCTTCTCCTTCGTCAGCCAATACAAGATACCGTATATCTACGGCCTGACTTGCGGTGAACTGGCACTGATGCTGAATGCCGACAAGAAACCCGGTAAGGCATGTAAGCTGCACGTAGTAAAGATGAAAGGATGGAAGCGTAAGATGGATTATACGCAAACCGGTTTGCAATGGATCCCGCCGTCGCCCCATATTCCTCATGCACATTCGGCGTTCTTTTATCCCGTTAGCGGGATATTCGGCGAACTGGGTTATGCTTCTATCGGTGTGGGATATACCATTCCGTTCCAGATGTTTGCCGCACCTTGGATAAAGGCGGCAGAACTGACCCGCCGGATGAACGCGCTACGCGTGCCGGGCGTCACCTTCCGACCGATCCACCTCAAGCCGTTCTATGCGACGAACAAAGGCGAATTTATACAAGGCGTGCAGGTGCATATCACCGACTACCGGCGGGCACCCCTGAGCGACATACAGTTCCTCTTTATGCAGGAAGTAGCGGCGCTCCACCCCGACCGCGCCGTGTTTGCGCACGCCGATTCCACTCGTTTCCAAATGTTCGATAAAGTATGCGGGAGCAACCACATACGGGAAGGGTTCATCCGGCGTAACCGTTGGGAAGACGTACGCCCATACTGGTATAAAGACGTGGAACAGTTTAAGAAACAATCGAAGAAGTTTTACCTGTACAAATAACGTTAGTGCAATGACTCTCACAACCCCCACAAACAAACGTCTGCTGGCACTCGATATCCTGCGCGGTATCACGATTGCCGGCATGATCATGGTCAATAATCCCGGCTCATGGTCGTTCGTATATGCTCCGTTGGGACACGCGGCATGGCACGGCCTGACACCGACCGACCTCGTATTTCCGTTTTTTATGTTCATCATGGGCATATCGACTTATATTTCGCTCAAGAAATACGACTTTACATTCAGCTATTCCGCCATGCGAAAGATCATCCGGCGAACGGCCGTCATTTTTGCCATCGGGCTCGGGATTGCATGGTTCGGGCTGACGTGTCGCACGTGGCATGGTCTGGCCGACGAAGGCCTGTCGTTCGGAGCGAGGCTCTGGCAGTCGGTATCGAACTTCGGTCATCTGCGCATACTCGGTGTGATGCAACGCCTGGCACTCTCGTACGGAGCCACGGCGCTGATCGCGCTGACGGTACGTCATCACCGTATTCCGTATCTGATCGCCGCTTTGCTCGGCGGATATACCGTGTTGCTGTTGGTTGGCAACGGTTTCGCATACAACGAAACGAATATTCTTTCGATCGTAGACCGTGCCGTACTCGGGGTGAACCACATGTATAAAGACAACGGCATCGAACCGGAAGGATTGTTAAGTACCATCCCTGCCATCGCACACGTACTGATCGGCTTTTGCTGCGGTCGAGCCATGCTCGGGGTGACGGAAGTACGCGATAAAATGCTGCGTCTTTTCCTGATCGGAACCGCCATGGCTTTTACCGGATGGTTGCTGAGCTACGGCTGCCCGATCAACAAAAAAATCTGGTCGCCTACGTTCGTGCTCATGACCTGTGGGATGGCAGCGGGATTACTCGCTTTGCTCATTTGGATAATCGATGTGAAAGGACATACGAAATGGTGCCGTTTCTTCGAGGCCTTCGGTGTCAATCCGCTCTTCATGTATGTCGCGGGTGCTGTTCTTTCCATTTTGTTAAGCAGCATCTACCTCACATACCAAGGCGATCCCATTACGCTGAAAGGCTTTCTGTACGGCGTATGTCTGCGCCCTTGGGCCGGAGATTACGGCGGCTCGTTCCTGTTTGCCGCACTCTTCGTAGCATTCAACTGGTTAATAGGATTTATCTTATATAAGAAAAAAATATACATCAAAATATGATACTGATTGCAGATAGCGGATCGACCAAGACGCATTGGAGTGTGCTGGAACACGGTCAGGTCGTTGGAGAAATATTTACAAAAGGAATGAACCCTTTCTTTCAGACACCGGAAGAGATGGGACATGAAATTGAGCGGACCTTGCTTCCGCAGCTGAATTCGAATCGTTTTTGTGAAGTACACTTCTTCGGAGCCGGATGCATTCCGGAGAAAGTTCCTATTGTGCGCAACGTGTTGGAAGGCTGTCTTGACGTAAGCGGTTTGATCGAAGTCGATACCGACATGCTGGCGGCGGCCAAAGCCTCTTGCGGACGATCGCCGGGCATCGTATGTATCATGGGGACGGGTTCGAACTCTTGCTTTTACGATGGAGAGAAGATCGCGGCCAACGTCTCGCCGCTCGGTTTTATCTTAGGCGACGAAGGCAGTGGCGCGGTATTGGGTAAATTGCTGATCGGTGATTTACTGAAAAACCAGATGGGCCAAGAGCTGAAACAAAAGTTCCTCCGGCAGTATGAACTGACACCCGCCGATATCATCGAACGGGTATACCGGCAACCGTTCCCGAACCGTTTTCTGGCCGGCATATCGCCGTTCTTGGCCGAAAACATCGAACATCCGGCTATCCGTTCGCTGGTGTTGAACGCTTTCAAATCGTTCCTGACCCGCAACGTAATGCAGTTTGATTATACACGTTACAAGGCTCATTTTATCGGCTCGGTAGCGTATTATTACAAAGATATTCTGGAGGAGGCGGCCGCGGCGACGGGCATCCGTACCGGTACCATCGTGCGCGATCCGATGGAAGGATTACGCGCTTATTATTCGACAGTAGCAGAAACCGTATGACATTTATTAAAATAACAGAACAAGATTCGCTGTACAGCGATTTAGAACAGAAAACCGTCCGGGAGATTCTGGACGATATCAATCAGGAGGACCAAAAAGTGGCATTGGCCGTACAAAAGGCCATTCCTCAGGTAGAAAAGCTGGTTTCGGAGATCGTGCCCCGTATGCAACAGGGCGGACGTATCTTTTACATGGGTGCCGGCACAAGCGGCCGGTTGGGAGTGCTCGACGCCTCGGAAATACCGCCCACATTCGGAATGCCTAACACACTGGTCATCGGACTGATTGCCGGTGGAGAAACAGCGTTGCGCAACCCGGTGGAGAATGCCGAAGACGACATGGCGCGGGGATGGGAAGAATTGCAGGCGCATCATATCACGCCGAAAGATTCGGTGATCGGCATCGCCGCATCGGGCACCACCCCTTACGTGATCGGAGCGATGCGCGAGGCACGTCGCCACGGCATCCTGACAGGCTGCATCACCAGTAACCCCGGTTCGCCGATGGCTGCCGAGGCCGACATCGCGATCGAGATGGTGGTAGGCCCCGAATACGTCACCGGCAGCTCACGCATGAAATCGGGCACAGGACAGAAAATGATCCTGAACATGATTACGACGACCGTTATGATCAAACTCGGACGCGTGAAAGGCAATAAGATGGTGAACATGCAATTGAGCAATCAGAAACTCGTCGATCGCGGCACACGCATGCTGGTCGAGGAGCTGGGGCTGCCCTACGATCAGGCCAACGCGCTGCTGCTGCTGCACGGATCGGTGAAAAAAGCCGTCGAAGCTTACCGCAAGCCGGGGCCTACCGCTTCTTCATAACACTGTTCACGACGCGAACGGACGAAACGAGCTTATCCGTCGAAGTAAATATATCGACATTCCATACGTGCGACGAGCGTCCTTTGTGGATAATCGTCGCCACGGCGCGCACCGTATCGCCTTCGTGCGCCGACGAGAGGTGATGACCGCTTACCTGCATACCGACCATCATCTCGTCGGGTGCGCAAAGCACCATCGAGCCAAGGCCGGCCACCGTTTCGGCCAAGGCCAGTGTAGCCCCGCCATGCAGGATACCGAATGGCTGACGGGTACGTTCGTCAACGGGCATGGTCGCTTCGATACGGCCTTCCGAAGCATACGTGTATTGGATGCCGAGATTTCCCATCAGCGCGTGTTTGCCGGCCGCATTCAGCTGGTCGAGCGGGATGTCCGTCGGGCGTATATCGGCAAGGATCGCTTTTTCGAGCGCGACGGCGGCGCCGTCTTCTTCGTTCGAGAAGGTGATGACGTCGGCACAAGCCTTAACCGAGTCCTGCGCATTTCCCATGGCGATACCGAGTCCGGCCAGCTGGATCATCGTTACGTCGCACACTCCGTCGCCTAACGCCACGATATGGGCTGACGGGATATTGAGTTTTTCGAGCAGTACGCTGAGCGTATTCGCCTTATCGATAAACTGCGGCACGACTTCGAGAAAATACGTCTCGGAACGGAACACGTCTAACGTACCGGCCAGCCGTTTCTTCCAATGTTCTTCGAGGCCAACGAGCGCTTTTTCGTCGTCGCTGGCGAGCATGACTTTGCAGGGATGGAAATCAATCTCTTCCGCAAATCGATCGGTTTCCCGTAGCTCCATCCCGTTGAGCCGCGCTTCCTGAACGACGCGCGGGTTCGAAGCGTCATTCGTCAGGATCGTATTTTGGCGATACGTAAAGATGGCAAAACCGTTTTTTCGCGCCTTTCGTTCGAGGTAAGGCATAAATTCGGGATCGATGCGTTTCTCGAAAAGCAGTTCGTTCGTTTGCGCATTGATGATCTGTCCGCCGTTATACGAGAGGATATATCCGCCGTTTTTATCCAGCTCTAATTCCTTCGCCAGTCCGACCACGCCATACGTCGGTCTTCCCGAAGCCAGCACAAGTTTGACACCCATCTGCTGTACCTTGATTAAGGTCGCGCGAGTCCGCGGCGTGACTGTTTTTTCGTTCGTAAGCAATGTACCGTCTACATCGAGCACTACCAGTTTGTACTTCATATCTCTTAATCGTTAATGGTTTTCATGTTTCGTTATGTCACCCTCCGGACGAAGCGCCTCATTGTAAAATCTGCGGCATTGAGCACGGCTGATGGGAATTTCGTCGAACGAGGCTTGGGTCAAATCGCAAACGAAAAGTTCGTGGATTTGCGAGATATACATCACATCGTATTTCAGCGCATTTCCTTCTTGCAGTTGCCTCGTGTATTCCATGGTCGAGAAAACCGTATCGTCTGTCAGATTTTCTTTCGAAAAGATATACAGTCCGAACTTTCGGAAATGACCGTAGAATCCGTCGGCTACCTTACGCACCTTACTCCTGATGATGCGCTGCAAAGGCAGAGCCGCCGCCCAATATTCGTATTCCATTCGCCCGATAATCGTATCGTCGATGCCGTATCCGTACCCGTATTTCGTCATGTCCATCCAGTCTTCTTCCGAGACCTTCATCACCGGACGTCCGGCTATTTCGTTGATCAGCGCGTGCGCCACGTCACGGTCTTCGCGGATGGCTCGTGTCACCTCGATGCCGATGCTACGTACTTCGTCCTGCAAATCCGGGCGGTCGTAATTCTTTAATGCCTCGAAGCGGTCGTCCACCAAGTCGATCAGCGATTGGCGGGCATACCGCTCAAAAAATGTCGTATCGTATTTCGTTCTTCTTCGTTCCGTCATGACACTGAAATCAAAATCAATCGGATTCCAAAGATACGGTATTTAACGGTATCCCGCAAACGCCCGGACAAAACGATGTAAGGGTAACGCTTTCAAATTAGTATCTTTGAGCCATTGGAAACAGCAAAATCAATCGACTATGTAGCATATGTTAGTTGTGATTTGCTTTCAAATTAGTATCTTTGAACCATTGGAAACAGCCGCACGTTATCGAAAGCGTGTGCGAGTTTCGTTGTGATTTGCTTTCAAATTAGTATCTTTGAACCATTGGAAACAGCTTGTATAAACGGCTTGATAAAGCACTGCTGTTGTGATTTGCTTTCAAATTAGTATCTTTAAACCATTGGAAACAGCTAAGGGTGGAAAACAGTTGAATTTAGCAAGGTTGTGATTTGCTTTCAAATTAGTATCTTTGAACCATTGGAAACAGCCGATCGCCGTCGATCCGGATACCGGAAGGCGTTGTGATTTGCTTTCAAATTAGTATCTTTGAACCATTGGAAACAGCGCGAGAGCCTGCGATCCTACAAGCGCAGAGGTTGTGATTTGCTTTCAAATTAGTATCTTTGAACCATTGGAAACAGCGAAAAGCCGATCGCGAGCATGACGTTTGCGGTTGTGATTTGCTTTCAAATTAGTATCTTTGAACCATTGGAAACAGCGATAAAGCACAGTTATCTTTGGAAGCTAAGTTGTGATTTGCTTTCAAATTAGTATCTTTGAACCATTGGAAACAGCTCCGGACTCCCTATCCGGCTAAGGTGTCTAGTTGTGATTTGCTTTCAAATTAGTATCTTTGAACCATTGGAAACAGCCGGGCTGGGTATAGAAGCAATCGAAAAGGGGTTGTGATTTGCTTTCAAATTAGTATCTTTGAACCATTGGAAACAGCATACCATTCCGAATTGTCTTTCCCGGAGTTGTTGTGATTTGCTTTCAAATTAGTATCTTTAAACCATTGGAAACAGCTGAGAACGAGATGAGTACATCCTGCATTCCGTTGTGATTTGCTTTCAAATTAGTATCTTTGAACCATTGGAAACAGCACGACGGAAAAGGAAGCCGAGATGCTGAAGTTGTGATTTGCTTTCAAATTAGTATCTTTGAACCATTGGAAACAGCAAAAATGTCTGCTTATGCCGCAGGCGTGCAGTTGTGATTTGCTTTCAAATTAGTATCTTTGAACCATTGGAAACAGCTTCATTCGACGAGCGATGGAGTTGAGGTCAGTTGTGATTTGCTTTCAAATTAGTATCTTTGAACCATTGGAAACAGCATCGGAGACAAGCTCGCGACAAAAGCGTGGTTGTGATTTGCTTTCAAATTAGTATCTTTGAACCATTGGAAACAGCTTATGCTACAAATATAGTAAAACTATCCAGTTGTGATTTGCTTTCAAATTAGTATCTTTGAACCATTGGAAACAGCGCTATGCGACCGATTTCTTCGGGGGCTACAGTTGTGATTTGCTTTCAAATTAGTATCTTTGAACCATTGGAAACAGCTCGTGGAAATAATAGGAAACTCCGTCGGTGTTGTGATTTGCTTTCAAATTAGTATCTTTGAACCATTGGAAACAGCACGTGGGTATCGGTCTTCTGGTACGGCGAAGTTGTGATTTGCTTTCAAATTAGTATCTTTGAACCATTGGAAACAGCCGGCGACTGCCGTGCGCCGACGGCGAAGAAGTTGTGATTTGCTTTCAAATTAGTATCTTTGAACCATTGGAAACAGCAGCATGTTTATCAAGGCGGCTGTGAAGGATGTTGTGATTTGCTTTCAAATTAGTATCTTTGAACCATTGGAAACAGCCCCCATTTAGACCGGAAATATGAAATAGTTGTGATTTGCTTTCAAATTAGTATCTTTGAACCATTGGAAACAGCGACGATCAGTGCGGATAAAATAAACCTGAGTTGTGATTTGCTTTCAAATTAGTATCTTTGAACCATTGGAAACAGCTTTCTCATGTTTTGGATACACCCCTTTTCGTTGTGATTTGCTTTCAAATTAGTATCTTTGAACCATTGGAAACAGCTCCCCCGGCTGGAGGGCCACATGGTCACGTGTTGTGATTTGCTTTCAAATTAGTATCTTTGAACCATTGGAAACAGCTTCGTTTTGCGGATTGTAATGAGAGCAATAGTTGTGATTTGCTTTCAAATTAGTATCTTTGAACCATTGGAAACAGCATCTATTATACATGAATATGCGGACTGAGGTTGTGATTTGCTTTCAAATTAGTATCTTTGAACCATTGGAAACAGCCACGTCGCAGGCAGGCCGCAAAGCCGACCGGTTGTGATTTGCTTTCAAATTAGTATCTTTGAACCATTGGAAACAGCATTACAGAAGAAACCTGTAGAGAAATCAAGTTGTGATTTGCTTTCAAATTAGTATCTTTGAACCATTGGAAACAGCAGGTGTATGCGCACGTGTATATCGATGATGTTGTGATTTGCTTTCAAATTAGTATCTTTGAACCATTGGAAACAGCCGAAGAGTTTATTACACTTGCCAGAGGCATGTTGTGATTTGCTTTCAAATTAGTATCTTTGAACCATTGGAAACAGCGTTTAAGATTGAAGTAAAAACGAACAGGGTGTTGTGATTTGCTTTCAAATTAGTATCTTTGAACCATTGGAAACAGCACGTGGCGCGAAATTATGCACAAAGTGCCGGTTGTGATTTGCTTTCAAATTAGTATCTTTGAACCATTGGAAACAGCCGGCGGATTTCGTGTACAAGCGTTCGACGGTTGTGATTTGCTTTCAAATTAGTATCTTTGAACCATTGGAAACAGCTACATACGCTGCAAAGTCAATGTTCTTTTGTTGTGATTTGCTTTCAAATTAGTATCTTTGAACCATTGGAAACAGCAGCTAATGCTCTTGATAAGCTCGACTGATGTTGTGATTTGCTTTCAAATTAGTATCTTTGAACCATTGGAAACAGCAGGTGTATCGACGAAAGAATATGTCAACAGTTGTGATTTGCTTTCAAATTAGTATCTTTGAACCATTGGAAACAGCAACGACGCCTATCAGGTGTCGCAGGAAGCAGTTGTGATTTGCTTTCAAATTAGTATCTTTGAACCATTGGAAACAGCCTTAGAGAAGAAGGAGTAAAAGCGTCGGGTTGTGATTTGCTTTCAAATTAGTATCTTTGAACCATTGGAAACAGCACATTTTAAATAACGAAATGTTTTTCAATGAATTAAAAAGTATTTCAGAAAAAAGAAAAAGACGGGCGTTCCTAGTACAAAATCTCGCATTAATGCGAGATTTTGTTTTCTAGAACAACTCCAATTGCTGTCCCGGTGTATTGACATCTTGCACTTTTTTTCCATAAAAAAGTTCTATATTCCCAAATTGTTTGTCTGTAATACACATGATTCCGACATGCCCAAATTCTGGAAGAAAAGATTTAACTCTTTTTATATGTACTACAGCATTCTCGCTACTAGCACAATGACGTACATAAATGGAAAACTGAAACATCGTAAAACCATCCTTTTGCAAATTCTTTCTGAAATCCGCATAAGCCTTCTTTTCTTTCTTCGTTTCAGTAGGCAGATCAAAAAGAACAAGCACCCACATAATTCGATATTCACTAAAGCGATTCATAGTCTATCGTTCAGGATAGGCAATTCTCCGAAGCTCTCCACTAAAACATTTATAAAGTGAAGCAGTAGTTCGGCCCACCGCAACCATCAACGGACTACGCTTGCCTCCAATTATCACTTCCAATGTCGGAACAGTAAGCAATCGGGCTTTTACCTCTTTCGTCAACTCCGCATTTTTTCCATATTCTTGTGCCAAACTAAACACTAATTCATCCACATAAGGACGATAAGGTTCCATTATATCATCCGCTAAACAATAAGCATTATAGCGATTGTGATGATGGATTCCCAACGTAGGAAGCAGTCCGCTTATCACCAGTCCACGCGCCATCACCGCACGAAGAATGGCATATCCATAGTTCAATAGATTGTTGGGAGGAATTCCTTCACGCTCCCGAGTGAAACCATCAACATCAGCGAATAAAGATTTCCAATAATATGCAGCAGCACGCGCTTCCAAATTGTCTGGGTCGCCACTACGCACATTGGTAGCCCAAACACGCATACACTTTATTTCCTCGTTCATACAATCTTTAAGTACAGATGCTTGATTGTTGATTTTCGCTTGAATAGTTTGCTGCCAGAGTTGTTTCTTCAAAGGAAGCGACGTATCCAATTGTTTACGAAAACGTTCATTCTGCGTTGTATTTCCATAAAGAGGAAGCATTAATCCGACTGGCATACCACCTCTATCACAAGTGATTACGGAACAATTATTCTCAAGCAAAGCCTCCAGCACACTAGAAGTAATGGTTATCTGCTTGTTATCCAACACAACGATTCCAATGTCCTCTATAGGCTTCGTTACTTCCGCCTGCTTTTTCAACGTTTCCGGCAAAGCCGTTGCTTTTTCCACACCGGGCAGCTTGATGACCAGCTGTGCATTTCGTAACGATAGATAAACCGGATTCCCAAAATAAAGTGTTTTCTTAATCATGGCCCATCTCTTTTTAAGTTTTGTTAAAATTTAATTCATAACACTAAGATTGTTCAACATAAAATTTGTCATATTCCTGTTCCACTAATGCTTTGGCCATCTCATGGCTCACCCCACTATGTTGTAGCACGGCCTCTTCGTTGAGATGCACTCTCCAAGTAGTCAATCCCATATTAGGCTTACCATCATCCACACGAAAAACAATAATTTCAGCTACCGTTTTCCCAGAAATTGCCCAATACAATTTATTTGCAAAAAAACTTCTTGGGTTACATCGCTACCCGCTTCATAGTCGGCACTGCGTTGTGAATAAATATCTGTTATTTTCTGATAGAGGCGTCGTTCGCTGCTACGAATGTCACGAATGCGAACTAATTATTCTTTGAAATAATCCTTACAAAACAGCGTTTGTGGATTCTTCAATCATTCATTGAACTTATGCAAAAATTGCACAAGTTTTTTTCTTTCAACAACTCTCCTCTTTTATATACATTCTTTAAATGTTTAGTCACTACGCTTCTGTGCACACCGAACAATTGTGCAATCTGGTCCTGCGGCAGCCATACCCTTTCCTTAAAGATATAGATTTCGACTTTCACTTCTCCATTACTGTCTTTGTAAAGAAAGAAATCAGAGGAAATTGGTGTACTATTGTTGTTCATAAGTCTTTTATCACATTAGTATTCTCCTACCGACACTATTTGGCCGATGTGATTAACACGAACTTTAACAATAGCGTCCAAGCCTTTTGAACTACGAAAATCTATCCATGTAATACCTCTCAGAATAGAACTTGTATCCTTAATCGTAGTTTCTAAATGGTGTCTAAAAACATAATTCTTATGAGAGAATTTCTGCACCCTAAACAAATTAGGACTTACCAACCCATAATTCTCTGCATCCATCAAATCAATTTCTTTCGGATTAAATCCAGTCTTTTCATTTGGAAAAACAAAATACTCGTTTTGTTTCATACTGAAAAGGAATTGCCAACCTTCACTCGTTTTATAATCATTGTCAATAATCGGTTGACCAAGATTGGCCCTTGTGACTGCTTCAAAGAAGCTAACCACAACCTCCTCCAATTCATACTTGGGATTGCCAGCCTCATCAACCGCCCATTGCCCTCTTTTTATAACTGGCTTACGATAAACTGCCACATGGTGATTATTCCCTGTCTTAACAAAATCAACAGGAATATTTCTACCATTCTCATCCAATATAGGTTTGCCATCCTTATCCTTTTTCACATGCAATGACTGCGCATTACTGATTCCTGAAATCGTAACTCGCTTAATGGATATACCTTTCTCTTTATTCAGCCAAATAGGATTCTCATCAAGGTTGGAGAATGCTTTTTTTGCATCATTGCCATATTCATTTAATCTGTCAGTTAGTATTTTCCGTACACCTCCATCTATCACCTCATCAACTTTCAAATAAGAAGAGGAGCCCTTAGGTATAATATCTTTACGTATAGTATAAATCGCTTCAAGTGTTACAGTTTTCACTCTTTCAGGCACTTTCTTGGTTTGTTCCTTATCCAACCAAATGGGCTGTTTATCCGGTGAATTCTTTCCAGTAAACGCTTTCTTCGGATCATTACCATTTTCATGTAAACGTTTCAACAATGCATCTCTATAAGCAGGTTTGCTCACAGTCATAATTTTCCCGATATCAAACAAAACATTCACCTTTTCTTCCCTTGCCAAATATTGTTTGCCACTGCCATAGATTGTTTCCTGATGCAACTGCCCACGTGGTGTCTGTTGTACTTTTTTGTGTACCCCCCCCCTTTTCTTCGTCTTGTTAACATTATCCGTAATGACCTTATTCTTCGCTTTAATCGAAATCAAAGTATTTTCCAAGTGCTTTTTAGCTTCCGCACGAAACTCACCCAAGGGCATAGGCGGAATCGCCCTACCATTTTGAAAATATTTGTTCTTTATTGCATACTCATTTGTGTTAGGATTCAGACTAGCATTTTTGTTATTAAAATACTGGATGAATACATCCTTTGTAAATGCTACTGTCAACGCATCCATCGCATGATGACGATGATCATTCCGTTTCGTCCAATCCTTGATTCTACCTATTTGCTTTCCGTCTCTATCTTCAAAATATTCAACCAATCCTAATGCCTTATATTTTTCCCAGTTCAATTCTTTCATCAAATCAACCAACTGCCAATCCTCACGCAACTTGTCAGTTACCGAACCACTTGTAGCAACCACACGACGAGAAATTTCATTCAACATAGACAGAGCCTTTTTCGCAATATATTGCGTATTACGCAGGTCACGTTCAATAAAACCGTCAGGAATATCCTGCTCATTCATTTTCAGCTTGTTGTATTTGCTCCTTGATATTTTCCCCCACTTAAACAAATCTTCGATATTATTTAAATAATGTTCTAAACTATTGTCGGATCCGCTTTCACCATATTTTTCTTTGACAAAATCATACGCTGTTTTATTCCCTTTTTCAATATTTACACTACGAGCTTCAAGTGTTTTATTTGAAAAGCTATCATCGAAAAGCCGTGCTTGTGGAATGATATGTTCAATATCAAATTCTTTACTAAACAGTTTTTCTCTCGGAATATACGTATTGGAATAAAGAGTTTTATACCCACACGATTCTAACTCTTTGTAAAGCTTATAACGCAGAATATCAGTACGGCTTACATTTGTCAAACCAAACTCTTTCTGTAAAAGTGCCTTATATTCCTCATGCGCTTTGGTAGTTTGTGAAATGGCTTTAGTCAGCTCTTCACGCTCTTTGGCATTCTTCTTCAACTCACGGGCAAGTTCTACACGTATCTCATCCGGTTTACCATAAGTGTCTATAATGGTATTGATTACGTTTACCATCTGGTTCAGAATCTTTTCCACCACAGGATTGCGCAAGCTATTCTTGGGAAGAAGCATAAGCCTGTCTTTCAACTCCTTGTTTACTATTTCTTCCTTGGTTAAGGACGATTTTGAATGCCTGTATCCGGCATACGCACAAGCCACATCATACTGATTACCTTCTTTTAAATGAGGCAGAATCTTATGAATAGCCTTTGCGCTCAGACTGCCATAATCATCTTGAAAAGTAACATTTGCCAATATAGTGGCGTATGCTTTCTCAAAGCCATACAGTTCTGTCATCTTTTGAACCAACCGACCGTTTCCTGTTGTCGTATTGTCCCCCTCAAAAGAATACAATAAATGCCAGAGTTTGTAATAAGATTGACTGTCTAATTCCTCCTTCGAGTTAAAACATAGAATGTCCGTATTCCAATTAAGAAAAGCAAAAACCGTTTTTACATGCTCAATAATCTTCTCAGCCGATTGTTTGAAGTCAATTGGTTCATGCCCGGACATCTCAATCATTTTGCTGTACGCCTGAAACAACGCATACCCAGTCTTGTTGCCATCAATCGTTTTAAAATTTAAATCCAATTCTTGTGGATTATCAAATAATAATTTCAAAACATCCGACTTCGTCATCTTATCACGAACAAAGAGTTCTTGGGCAAGCAATTCTTTTTCTTCTTGATACAAATTACGCCTGCCTCTCAGTTCCAATTGTTCGGTGTCGTCAAGCTTGTCAAAAAGAGCAGGAGAATTGCCTTTCAGTTTTCTCCGTTTGCTCTTCTTCCCGACAACTGTTATTTCGATATTGTTTAATATCTGCCATATTTTAAACTCCTGAAACAAGGGAGAAGAACGGGGGATCACCCTACTGCCTATAGTTTTAATCTTTTTCTTGCCATCTATCTCTACCTCTATCTGCCGGCTTTCAAACTCGCAAAAACCGATTAATCCTTTCTGACTCTTCAATCTACGCTGATAAAAAATGATAATATCACGGATTTCTTTTTTCAGCTCCTCTGTCAGTTCTTTATGATATACAGTTTGTTTTTCCCAAAGCGTATTAAACTCATCCAAATAATCCTGGCGATAGAACACCATATTTCGCAAACTCACATTGGGATTCTTATCCAGCATTTCCATTTGATACTGCCCAACAGTCTGTTTATTAAAGTACAACTCCTTACTCCTATCACTGATTGCGCCAAGATAACCGCTTGAATTATTGATTTGGGTATTCATTTCTTGCAAAACAACAACCAATTGTTCCAACGACAATTTTTCCTTCAAACCATTTACCCGCCATTGCAGATTCTCTCTTTTCGCTTCATCCCTTTTCCGTTTACTATAAATACCTTCCAGCTTATGTTCTCTTTCCAGTTGTTCGGTTTTGCCTTCCTCGTTGTTCCATTCTGTATAGGATTCTTTCCATACGAAATATTTGTAACAAATAGCCCAAACAGCATCACGCTTTTTCCCTCTCAACTCTTCTCTTAATACATCAGTAAGAATCTCCGGATAATATTCTTTTTGTTTTTCCCAAATTCTATCAAGTTCATTCTGCAAATCAGAGCGATAAAAATCGGGCAAGAATTTCTTACCTGCATCAAGAAGTTGCAAGCATAACCCACCAGGCGTAAGGTTGTTATTATAAAGTTCACGAGCTATATCCATACCGTCAATCAACGTACCTTCTTCCGTTCCCTTTGCTTTGCGACTACTTTTATAACCACGTTTTTTGTTAATCATCAGCAATACTCGCGCAAACTCCTCCAACGAGATTTTCTCTGTTGCCGCCTTTGCCCTTAATCGGTATGTCTCAAATGTTGTTCGGTTACCATTTTCCGAAAGTATAGTATCCTCTGTTATCAATTTGTGTTCTTTCAACACTTCCATTAAAGTTTCACGACGAAGTTTGTAGCGTTGTAGATTACGCCGCATGCCTCTCTTGAATGTTCTATCCGCATTCGTCGTAATGCTTTTTCCTTTCTCGAAATTAGTCAATTCATCTACTGTTAAAGGATTTACTCTCACACCAAGCTTAACAATTGACGACCTTTCGTCTTTATTTTCCGCCTCGTCTACCAATGCCCAACCGATACTATTAGTCCCTAAATCTAATCCTAATATCCTTTTCATATTTAACTTATTTTGTTAAAACACCCCAAATATATTAATTTTCTCTCATAAACAAACATTATAATAAAAATTATTTCGTATCTTTGTCTCACTAATTTGAAGCAAATCACAATAAGGATTATTCCGTTGTGAAAACATTTAGGATGGGGCATTTGCCTCGTCCTTTTTTTCTTCTAAAGTCCCTACATCATTAACCGGCAAATAAGTAGCATTATGTAAATAATGCGAATCCAGAGTTGAAAACGACTTTGTTGCAACGGTATTTAAAAGTAAGGGTTATTGGTCTATTTTTGTATTTGCAAACTAAAAATGTAGATACGTATGAGTACCTTACCAACAACCTCGCACAAAGATAGCTATAAAATAAGGAATTGGAAAGAATACAATGGAAGTTTATGCCGTCGTGGTCGTATCACATTATGGCTACATGATTCGGTATTCGATGAGTGGGAAGAAGCCTCCCAAAAGGGTAAGAGAGTGGGCGAACGAACTTATTGCGACAGTATCATTGAAGTGTTGCCTGTTGTTGAAAATCAATTATGGGCTGAAACTACGCCGGAGTACGGGTTTTCTTGAAAGTTTATTTATGCTGATGGGTAAAAGTCATTTGCCGGTTCCGGATTACACAACGCTTTGCCGTCGTCAGAAGAGCCTTCCTGTAGACATCGGGAACAGGTTGGCAAGGGGTGAGAATTTATCGGTGGGGATAGATTCTACGGGCTTGAAAGTGTATGGGGAAGGCGAATGGAAAGTGCGTAAACAGGGCTATTCGAAACGTCGCACGTGGCAAAAGCTTCAGCTCTGAATGGATTTGGACACACAGGAAATCCTCTGGGGGGAATTAACCGGCTACGATGAGGATGATGCCTCCGTAGGGGCTAAACTGCTCAAAGGTAAGACCTCTCATATTGATCGATTTATCCCAGATGGGGCATACGATAAGTTCGGATTCAGAGAATTTTTGGGAAGCGATATTCTTCAGATCATTCCGCCTCCGAAAAATGCAGTCATACAAAAGGGTACCAGAAAGAAACCTTTGCCCGATTATCTGATTCAGGGTAATGGAGCCGTGGAAGTCATAAACCAACACGGCACGAAGCGTTGGAAAAAGGAAAACGGCTACCACCGACAAAGTCTCAACGAAGTGGCGATGTTCCGGTATAAGACGATTTTCGGAGGAGAATTAAATGCCCGAACACTTGAGGATCAGACGACCGAAATAAAACTCAACTGTATGGTATTGAACAAATTCATCGGGATAGGTGTGCCCGAAGCTTACAAAATATCTTAATGTACAGTGCAACCACAGAAAAGAAAAATACTGTCTTTACTACCGTTGCAACAAAGTCAGAGGAATATACCAATAACCCCTATTTTTCAATAACGTTGCAACAATATCCCTCAAAAAGCATCGTTTGGAAAATCGTTCTGCCGCTTGTCAATGATTCCATTACTTTCGGCAAAGACGGACTGTTCTATTTTCACAACGAAGGCAAGATCGGCATCTTTCCACGTCACACCACAGCACAGTATGATGAAATCAAGCAACATCCCCGATCGTTTTACCACATCGTCCGTGACGGAAGAAAGGGTTGGCTGGATATCAGGACAAATCGGGAATATTTTGAAGACTTATCACAAAAGCATCGAATAATCCGGAAACAAAAAAACATCGTCGGCAAGAGTGCATCAGATTCCGCAGGTGAAACAAAGAGCCCGGACGTGAAAAGCGGATAATTTTCTGTAAATTTGTCAGTAGAAAGAAAGTCTTTGTTGGTCGAATTTACCCAAACGGCACCTCTTGAAATTATTTTGCGGATAAATGAACTTTTTCGTAACTTGCGGCGTATTTCAATTGTTATATAGACACAAAGGCAAAAAGAAACGAACATTACAAACATTAATTTATTTGCAAAGAATATGAAAAGAGTGAATCTATGGATTATGATGCTGCTTAGTGCAGCGATATTGCTCTCCGGCTGTGGGGCAAGCAACACGACGAAAGGAACAGCCATCGGTGTAGGCGGTGGTGCGGCGGTAGGCGCGGGAGTCGGAAAGATTGCCGGAAATACGGCCTTGGGCGCCGTGATCGGCGCGGCGGTAGGCGGCGCGGCAGGCGCCATCATCGGCAAGAAGATGGACAAGCAGAAGAAAGAGTTGGAGGAAGTACTTCCGGAAGAAACAAAGGTGGAAGTGGTGGAAGAAGAAGGACAGGCACCGGCATTGAAGGTGACGTTCGACTCGGGCATCTTGTTTGCTACGAACTCAAGCACCGTCAGCGAAGCTTCGAAGTCGGCACTGCGTAACTTAGCTACGAATCTGGAGAGAAACCTCGATACGAACCTCCGCATCGTAGGTCATACGGACAACACGGGAAAGGTGGACTACAATCAGACGCTTTCGGAGCGGCGCGCCAAAAGCGTGTACGACTATTTGGTAGAGCAGGGAGTCAGCACGAAACGAATGATGTACGAAGGCAAAGGCATTCATCAGCCGGTGGCCGATAATACGACCGTTGGAGGACGTGCACAGAATCGACGCGTTGAAATCATGATCAGTGCGAACGAAAAGATGGTAAAGGAAGCCAAGCGAGAAGCCGGAGAATAATCCTTTCAAAGGATCACAAAACAGAAAGAGGCGGCCTCCCCCAACCGATCGAACGGTTTCCGGTGGTCGTCTCTTTTGTGTTATCCTGTAACGATATTGCCATCACGTCTCTGAACGAGAAAACCGAATTCTTTCGGTTGTAAACCATTTTCTTGCTAAACGAAAAACGCTATTTACACGAGAAATCATCCAAACAAGAAATGTTTTACTAATTTTACGTCGAATTTACGTTAATCCATTTAATAAACAGAACCTATGAAGAAGTATATTGTGAGTATCATGTTAGCGGGGTGCTGGTTCGTGTCAACGACGGTTGCAGGCCGGGAAACCTCGAAGATGGACCGGTTTATCGATGAGCTGATGAACCGAATGACGCTACAAGAGAAGATCGGTCAGTTGAATTTGCCTGTTTCGGGAAATATCGTTACGGGCGAAGCCAAGAGCAGCGATATTGCGGCGAAGATTGAGCGTGGACAGGTCGGCGGACTGTTCAACCTGAAAGGCGTCGCGAACATCCGCGCCTTGCAGGAGATTGCCGTAGAAAAAAGCCGTTTGAAAATTCCGCTTCTCTTTGGGATGGATGTGATTCACGGATATGAGACCGTTTTCCCGATCCCTCTTGCGTTAGCATGCAGCTGGGACATGGACGCCGTGAAACAGTCGGCACGTATCGCGGCCGTGGAAGCTTCGGCCGACGGCATTTGCTGGACGTTCAGCCCGATGGTCGACCTCTGTCGGGACGGTCGTTGGGGACGGATGGCCGAAGGGGCCGGCGAAGACCCGTATCTGGGCGCGCAGATCGCCCGGGCAATGGTCGAAGGGTATCAGGGCCATGATTTATCTGCCGCGAATACGCTCATGGCATGCGTAAAGCACTTCGCTCTTTACGGAGCTTCGGAAGCCGGACGCGATTATAATACGGTCGACATGAGCCGGCGCACTATGTTCAACGACTACTTTCCGCCGTATAAGGCAGCCATCGACGCCGGAGCCGGCTCGGTAATGACCTCGTTCAACGTCGTCGACGGTATTCCCGCAACAGGCAATAAGTGGCTGCTGACCGACGTGCTGCGCGACATGTGGGATTTCGGAGGCTTTGTCGTCACGGACTATACCGCGATTGCGGAGATGACGGAGCACGGCATGGGCGATCTGAAACAAGTCTCGGCTCTCGCGCTCCATGCCGGCACAGACATGGATATGGTCTCCGACGGGTTTGTCGGTACGCTCGAAGCATCGCTCCGTGAAGGAAAAGTGACGATAGAAGCGATCGATCGTGCTTGTCGGCGGATATTGGAAGCCAAATACAAACTGGGATTGTTCGACGATCCTTACCGTTATCTGGACGCTCGCCGGGCCGAAAAGGAAATCTTCACCTCCGCGCATCGTTCCGAAGCCCGTCGCATAGCGGCGCAAACGTTCGTGCTGCTTAAGAACGACGGCGGAATATTACCGCTTCGACGCAGCGGACGTATCGCGGTGGTAGGCCCGATGGCCGACAGTCGCTTCGACATGCCCGGAACGTGGAGCGTTGCCGCCCGTCCCGAAGGATACAAGTCGCTCTACGAAGCGATGAAAGATGCCGTAGGCACGAAGGCGGAAGTCGTGTATGCCAAAGGCTCGAATCTGATGCACGATGCCGGACTGGAGAAAAACGCGAAAGCCTTCGGAGGTCCGGAAAGAGACGAACGCCCGGCGGAAGAAATCCTGCGCGAAGCGCTCGAAACTGTAGCCGGAGCCGATGTGATCGTAGCCGCCGTAGGCGAATCGTCGGGAATGAGTGGGGAATGCAGCAGCCGCAGCGACCTCACCTTGCCTGATGCCCAGCGCGACCTGCTGGCCGCCTTAAAAAAGACCGGAAAGCCTATTGTCCTTGTATATTTTTCGGGTCGCAGCACGGTGATGACGTGGGAGAACGAACATTTTCCGGCCATTCTCAACGTCTGGTTCGGAGGAAGCGAAGCAGGCGATGCCATCTGCGACGTACTGTTCGGCGAGCGGGTGCCGGGCGGACGGTTAGTCATCTCCATGCCTAAAAGCACCGGGCAGCTCCCCCTCTACTACAATCACCTGAACACCGGACGCCCCGAACGCCGATGGTTTTCCAAGTTCCGGAGCAACTTCCTCGATGTAGACAACGATCCGCTTTTCCCGTTCGGCTACGGACTTTCGTACACGACTTTTTCATACGGCGAAGTGCGGCTCGATCGTCATACGCTCTACGAAGGGGGGAAGATCACGGCTACGGTCGAAGTAACGAATACGGGCGCATACGACGCGGACGAGGTGGTACAACTCTATATTCGCGATGTGGTAGGCAGTGTATCCCGTCCGGTCAAAGAGCTGAAAGGATTCCGGCGAATCAGTCTGAAACGCGGTGAAACGCAGACTGTATCGTTCGATGTCACAACGGACGATCTCCGTTTCTATAATGCCGACCTCGACTATGTGTGCGAACCGGGCGAATTCGAACTGATGATCGGCCGCAACAGCGCCGACGTCCAAACGGTTCGGTTTAGTCTTGAATAATAAAACAGGAACATCGCGTACTTTTTAGTGATCTTTGTAACGGATTCCATGAGTTTAAGACATTCATTTGTCATACGATACATTCCCGTCATCATGCAGCTCCTCCTTTTTTCATGCGGAGACGCATATCGTGACCAACAACTGCTGCATGAGGCGGGAATGTTATCGGATTCGTTGCCCGCAGATGCCCTGACAAAGCTGCAAGCCGTCAACAACAGTGAAAACTTCAAGAGACCCGACTATGCAAAGTACGGACTGTTGCTGACCCGTACCATGCTGATGACGGGCAACCGGCCTCCTTCCGACTCGCTCGTCAGTTTCGCGATCGCCTATTATCGAGAAACAAACGATTCTACCGCGTTATTCGATGCCCTGTACACCAAAGCGATGTTTTTCTTCTCGACCTCAAAGTATGACTCGGCGGTACATTATTTTGCCGCTGCCGAGAACGTCATTTCTCCCGAAGTGAGTGGTCACCACAAACGTATCCGCACGCAAGGCATGTCCGGCTATGCGAACTTATATCTTGGTCGTACGAAAGCAGCTGTAAAAAATTACCGGACGGTACTCAACCTTCTTGACGGAGAAACCAATACCGAAGGAAAAGTTTACACATTGCTGGATCTGGCACAGGCCTATAAATACGATCACGCGATAGAAGATGCTATTGATATGTGTCGGCAAGCATTGGCAATAGCCGAGAAAAACCATGCTCCCGCTCAGCAAAGCGTCGCTCTCAGCAGGCTAAGCGATCTCTATGCAGACCGGGACGATTTCGAAGAAGCCCTACGATACAAGAAACAGGAACATGCCTTGCGGGTGAATCGTGAAGACATTCCGACACGCAACCTGGCACAGGCCATGCTGTTTGACAAGCAAAACCAGCCTGACTCAGCCCGATACTATTTTGAACAAGCGATTCAGGGAAACGATCCTATCGTGGCCGATATCGCCTATGGCTTTTTGTCCAACTGGTATGAAAAGCAGGGACTGCATGAAAAAGCGTTCGGCACCTTTTGGAAAAAACAGGAGACCAAGCAACATATCGAATCGAACATCCGTATGGCAGCCCTTGAGCGCCGCTACGAAAGCGAACGGCTCAAGAATGAGAACAACCGGCTGAAAATCGAACAGAAAGAAAAAGATATTTTATTGTTAGCCATTCTTTTGGTTGTATTTGCGGTTTCCGTCACCTTGTTTTTTGTTTTCTGGCGACAGAAGAAGAATCGGCAAGCGCTTCGCCTGCAAACCAAAGCCAGAGAGTTAGCACATCAAAACGTGTTGCTTAAACAGCAACAGGAAATCAGTGCGCTACGAGAAAAAGAAGCATTGCTGCGAGAATCGCTGTTCCGACGCATCCACTTCTTCCACCGCATACCGTCGTTACATATCGATGAAGAAAACGCAGGCGAACTATATGAAAGATTACCCGATACCGGTAACAAAATCAGGATGAAAGAAACCGATTGGGCCGAGCTTACGCGAAGTGTCAACGAAGTCTATCCGGGCTTTATCGAGCAGCTTAAAACGCAATACCCGTCGTTAACCGACGACGATCTTTATTTCTGCTGTTTCGTGAAAATGAGAGTCAACCTGCAAGACTTATCCGACATTTATTGCGTAACAAAATCAGCCATCACGAAGCGAAAATATCGCCTGAAAACCGACAAGTTTAAAATCACGGAAAAACACACCGATCTTGACACATTCCTGCAAGATCAGTAACAATCACCGTATGATTGTCCGCCTTGTTTCAGCCACTTCATTTTGCAAACAACAACTATTCAATAAAATAGAGCCAAACAAACATCATATATTGTCCGCCTGAAAATTTCGCAAGACCGCTTGTTGAAGCTATTTTTGTCGTACCGATCAAAGGTATTTCCAAATGTTATAACACTAAAAAATGAAGGTATGAAGAAGAAACATTTTCTTATGACTTTTCTGCTATGTGGCGGAATGATGTTACCGGGATGCAAAAACGAAAAAGCAACCGGACTGAATGACATGGATGTGGTCGCCGAAAAAGTGAAAGTCGGCGACTCCGATGTGATTTCGTGCGATCTGACGAAGCTCAAAGACACGGTCGATCTGCCGCTGAGTCTCTTCGCCGAAGAGCTACAACTGGTCAAGCTCGATAACCGTGACGAAGCGTTGGTAGGCGGTGGAGCAACATTAGTGAGCGAACGTTATATTTTGGTGCGTAACAACCGTAACAATCCGTTCAAACTATTCGACAAAAGCGGTAAGTTTATCACCGCGATCGGAGCATTCGGACAAGGGCCGAACGAATATCAGAATGTGTATGACGAATGGCTGGACGAACAAAGCGGGCAAATATTTCTTCTGCCGTGGCAAAGCGACAAGGTATTACGTTTTAACTTGCAAGGAGAACCGCTCGATCCTATTCCGCTGAGATACCGTGTGCCGAAAGGCAAAATCTTTGTCGATGCCGGCGCGTCTAAAATCTCGGTTTTCATGTTGCCCTTCACCGGCGCTCCTGCCGTGGCGTGGACGCAGGATTTTGCCGGCCAAATGATCGATAGTATTCCTGCCGGTCATTTGACCATACAACCCGATTTCAGCAACGAAGTATTCTCAAACCGAAATGCAGGAGCTTACGATTGTTCGTTGTTTACATTCTTCGAGCAACGTCCGGACAGTGTGTATCATTACAACACAGCCGCGAATCGCCTTGACCCGAAGTTTACGCTCGACTTCAAAGGAAGCTCTTGGAAGATTCACTCGTATCAGGAACTTCCCAACCATTTTATCGGAGATATCACGATTGAGAAGAAAGTGACCGAAACAACATCAACGACCGAGTATCCTGCGAAATTTATCGTCGATAAGCACACGCTGAAAGGCGCATTCTACAAAATACACAACGATTATTTAGGCGATATGCCGCTGGAATGGCCTACGTTTTATAACGGATATTATGTGTGGAATGTGGATCCGGGCGATTTAATCGACCAGTTGGAGGCGCAGCTTAAAAACAATACATCGTTAAGTGAGAAAGAGCGTAAACGTTTGCAGGAGCTTCGCAACGATATTCGTGAGAACGATAACAACTATATTTTCTATGCGAAACTAAAGAAGTAGCCCCCTACTCTCCTTCACATCTTAATGATGGATTAGAGAGAATTTCTTCGAAAAAACAGGCCGGTCAATCTACTAAAAAAGGCGGATTCCGATATTCGGAAATCCGCCTTTTGAAAAGTTGCGGAGGCAAGATTCGAACTTACGACCTTTGGGTTATGAGCCCAACGAGCTGCCACTGCTCCACTCCGCGATATATCGTCTCAAATTTGTTGTTTGAGGCTGCAAAGATACGACACTCTTTTGAAAAAACAAAATATTCCGTTTTTTTTTCCTGCGCATTGGTAAATCGCAAGTTTTTTATCTATTTTTGCGCACAAATTTAACGAAAGTGTGCAGTTTATGTCCATAGCCGTTTCCAAAACGCGTGATACGTTAGTTGATGTCGCCCGTCAACTCTTTGCCCGCATGGGGTATCACAATACGACGATGAACGACATTGCACAAGCTTCGCAAAAGGGCAGACGCACCCTGTATACGTATTTCAAGAACAAAGACGATATCTTTTCGGCCGTCGTGGAAGCGGAGCTTAACAAGCTGCTCGAGATGCTGCTCGAAGTCGCCGCGAAACAACTGCCGGCCGACGAGAAACTGATTTCCTTTATATATATACGTTTAGATGCGGTTAAAACGATCGTATTCCGTAACGGTACGTTGCGGGCTACGTTCTTCCGCGATATCTGGCGGGTCGAGAAAGCCCGCAAAAAGTTCGATCAGCGCGAAACGGAAATCATCTGCAATATTCTGGAGGAAGGCGTCCAAGAAGGCATCTTCCATGTTCCCGACATCCGGGTGACGGCGCTGATTATTCATCATGCACTGAAAGGGCTGGAGGTTCCCTACATTCGCGGACATATCAGCGACTCGGAAAGAGACCGGATCATTGAGCGGCAGAACATGATGAATCTCATCTTCAACGGTATTAAAATCAAGAACTAATGTATATTAACGCTACAGGATTTTATATCCCCGAACAACGAATCCCGAATTCGTATTATACGGAGAAAGCAGGGTTGACGGACGACTGGATCGTGCAGCGCACCGGCATAAAAACACGGGCGAGGGCGCGAGCCGACGAGAACATCAATACGATGGGACTCGAAGCCGTACGAAACGCCTTGCCTTCGCTCCCGTACGACATCAAAGACGTAGACCTGATCGTGGCCGCCACGTATTCACCGTACGACACCGTCGGTACAGCCGCTCATGTCGTACAGCACGCCTATGGAATTGAGGATGCCAAGGCATTCACCATCTCGTCGGCCTGTTCGTCGTTTGTGAACGCGCTCGAAATCGTCGAAGGGTATTTCGCCTGCGGGAAGGCGCGAAAAGCGCTGATTATCGGAGGGGATAAAAACTCGGCTTACAGCAACGAAGACGATCCGAAGGCCGGCCATCTTTGGGGCGACACGGCCGTGGCTTTTTTTATTTCGGACGAGCGTGTGAGCGAGAAGGATTACGAAGTGCTGGAGATTTACACCGAGGCGCTCGGTACACTCGGCAAAGGCCCTGAAGGCATCCAGCTGCGTCCGCGCGACGGAGGCATCCGCATGCCCGAAGGCAAAGACGTCTTCATACAAGCGTGCACGTACATGCCCAAAAACGCCAAGCGCTTGTTGGAAAAGAGAGGCTATACACTCGACGATCTCAGCTACTTCATCGGCCATCAGGCCAACTTGCGGATATTAAAGAACATCGCGAGCAACATCCGCATGCCCAACGAAAAAATACTGAGTAACATCGAGGAACTGGGTAACACCGGCTCGGCCAGTTGCGCGCTCGTCTTCGCCCAGCATATCGACCGGTTCAAGAAAAACGATCTGGTGTGCATCACCGTTTTCGGCGGCGGATATTCGGCGGGAGCCTGCCTCATCCGTATATAATTGAGACACGATACAGAATTTACGAATTACAAACCTTTAAAAATTCAATAAAATGAAACTACTGGAAGGAAAGACAGCCCTGGTGACAGGCGCTGCACGAGGCATCGGAAAAGCGATTGCCCTGAAATTCGCTTCGGAAGGAGCAAACATAGCATTTACCGATCTGGTAATCGACGAGAACGCGCAGGCAACGGAAAAAGAAATCGCAGCCTTCGGCGTGAAAGTGAAAGGATACGCATCGAACGCGGCGAACTTCGACGAAACGCATCAGGTGGTTGAAGAAATTGTGAAGGACTTCGGCGGTGTGGACATCCTCGTCAACAACGCAGGAATCACGAAAGACGGCCTGATGCTGCGCATGAGCGAAGCACAGTGGGACGCCGTCATCGCCGTCAACTTGAAATCGGCGTTCAACTTCGTTCACGCCTGCCTGCCCGTGATGATGAGCCGGCGTAGCGGAAACATCATCAACATGGCCTCGGTCGTAGGGGTACACGGCAACGCCAGTCAGGCGAACTATGCCGCTTCGAAGGCCGGCATGATCGCCATGGCCAAGTCCATCGCACAGGAGATGGGACCGAAAGGCATCCGTGCCAACGCCATTGCTCCGGGCTTTATCGAAACGGCCATGACGGCAGCACTGCCCGCAAACATCCGCGAAGAATGGATCAAAGGAATCCCCTTGCGTCGTGGAGGTACACCCGAAGATGTGGCTAACACGGCAGTATTCCTCGCTTCGGATATGTCGTCGTACGTTTCCGGACAGGTGCTCCAGATCGATGGCGGTATGAACATGTAACGAGGGCGAAGCGCACAAGCCTTCCCCTCCGAACAAAATCCGTATCATGAAACGGACAAACGATTTTCTTACGTGGTGGTTATGCCTTGCCTTGCTGTCTTTCTGCGTACCGATGAATGCGCGGTACTCCGCGTCCGCAGAAAGCAGCGGCATGGCTACCTCCGGTAAGTTCGAACACAAAGACCCGTTGCCGCGTAACAAAGACGCCGCACGGAAGATGGACACCGTCATCGCGCGCTATCTGGAAGCCGTCCGTTCGGCCGGCCACGACTTGCACAGTGTCATGGTCGTGCAGCACGGCGAAGTGATTGCCGAGCGATGGCTGGGCGATCATGCTCCGGACCAGCTGCATATCCTCAACTCCGTCAGCAAAACGTTTACTTCGATGGCCGTAGGCTTTGCCGTGGCTGAAGGACGGATCCGGACGACCGACAAAGTCGTCGATTTCTTCGCCGATAAACTACCGGCAAACGTAGACGAAAAGTTGAAGAAGATGGAAATACGTCACCTGCTCACCATGTCGTCCGGGCACGACACCGACCCGACGGCCAACATCCGTCAGCATCACGACAAAGATTGGGTTGCCGAGTTTCTGGCCGCTCCGCTCGCCCATGAGCCGGGACAAGTATTCGTTTACAACAGTCTGGCCACGTATATGCTTGCCGCCATCGTACAGAAAGTGACGAACCAGAAAACGGTCGATTACCTCCGCCCGCGTCTCTTCGACCCGCTCGGCATCGGGACGGTGAGATGGGATGAAAGTCCGCAGGGCATCAACTGCGGCGGATGGGGACTGTATGTCCGTACCGAAGATATGGCCAAGCTCGGACAACTCCTCCTGCAAAAAGGAGAATGGAAAGGACGCCGGCTGCTTCCCGCCGCATGGATCGACGAAGCCAGCACTTCGCACATCGCTTCGCTCGCTGCCGGAGCACGCCGCGAGACGCTCAAAACGAAGTCCGAAGACAGCGACTGGCTGCAAGGCTACGGCTATCAGATGTGGCGATGCCGACATAACGCCTTCCGTGCCGACGGCGCCAACGGACAGTTCATTGTTATCCTGCCCGAAAAAGACGCTGTTATCGTCACGACGGCACACATCGCCGACATGCAGGCCGAACTGAATATGATTTGGGAACATTGGCTGCCCGCGCTCTAACCGTACGGCGGAACAAAGCCCCTCTTCTACGGTGCAGAAACGAGAGGCCGCGACATCTCCGGTGACGCATCACTTACGTTTAGCTTCTTCGTCACACCGACTAAAGAAAGGAATCATATTCTTTAAGGGATGCGGACACATTCCTTAACTTGGAACACAATGGTGGTCCAATTGGACCACAGCTGTGAGACAATTGGATCACAACTGTGGAACAATAAGACCACAATTGTTGTTTAAATAAAAGAACCGCAGAAAAAAGCTTAGCTCCGGTTACGGCAAGATTAAAACGTACGATACAACATCATAAAGAGAAAGGAAATGGCTTATTACAACTTATACGAGACACCCGATCCGACAGGAAAAGGAGAGCGCAAGCCGCTTCATGCGCGAGCGGTGACGAGAGGAAAGATCACAGCCAACGAGCTATGTGATGAGATAGCAAACGGTACAACTTTGAGTACGGGCGAGGTTGCGGCCGTTTTCAGTGAGTTGGAGCACAAACTGCTCCGTTTGCTCGACCGCGGCCATATCGTCGAATTGGGCAACATCGGCACGGTAAGTCTGGTGCTGAAAGCTCGTCCGGTGATGGAAAAGAGCGAACTACGCGCCCAATCGGTCAAAGTGAGAGACATCACGCTGCGCACATCGAAAGCGTTCTGGCGCGAACTGGCCGGAATCCGGTTAGAGCGTTTCCCGACACAGGACGAACAACCTCCGATCGATGACGCGGAACGAGACCGGCTGCTGTCGGAGTTTTTCGCGAACGAGAAAATCTTGACACGTCGTATTTATCAGCATCTGCGCCATTGCAGTAAACGTACCGCACTGAAAGAACTGCGGGAACTGGTAGACGCGGGACGACTGATTCGGATCGGTCAACGCGTCTCGACGGCTTATATGAGACCCTAAGAAACGAAACGTATGGAAGTCATTTACGAAGATAATCACCTGATTGCGGTGAACAAGAACGGGCACGAGCTGGTGCAGGGCGACAAAACGGGCGATGCCTCGCTGGCCGATTTGCTGAAGACGTGGCTGAAGGAGAAGTACGCCAAGCCCGGCAATGTGTTTGTGGGTGTCACGCATCGCCTCGACCGTCCGGTGACGGGCGTCGTCGTCTTCGCCAAAACGAGCAAAGCCCTTGCCCGGATGAACGAGTTATTTCGCACCGGAGAGATAAAGAAAACGTATTGGGCCATCGTGCGTAATCGTCCGCCCGCGATAGAACAGGAGCTGACCCACTGGCTCGTCCGCAACGAGAAGCAGAACAAAAGCTACGTTTGTGCTCCGTCCCAAAAGCCGGATGCGCGAAAAGCCGTATTGCATTATCGGCTCCTCGCGCAATCCGAACATTATTACCTTCTCGAAATCGACCTGAAAACCGGCCGGCATCATCAGATCCGCTGCCAGCTTGCGGCCATCGGCTGCCCCATTCGGGGTGATCTCAAATACGGCGCCGGTCGCTCCAATCCCGACGGGGGCATCAGCCTGCACGCCCGTCGCGTATCGTTCGTTCATCCGGTATCGAAACAACCGGTCGATATCGTCGCGCCCGTACCGGACGAACCGCTTTGGAAAGCGCTGACGGAATAAACGCACGAAGTACGGACATCCATCCGACAGCAGGAAAGGAGGAACTATTCCTCCCTCCCTTCCGATTTTATTTCTTGGCAAACAATTCGTCGAGCTTCTTATTCAGTTCGTCGCCCATAAGGTTGCGTGCCAGAATCGTGCCGTCCTTGTCGACAAGGATGGTGCATGGGATGCTGTTCACGCCGTAAAGTGCCGCACCGCCGGACTTCCAGCCTTTCAGGTCGGAGAGATGAATCCAGTCCATCTTCTTCTCTTTGATCGTTTTCAGCCAGGCTTCTTCCTCCTTGTCGAGCGAAATCCCGACAATCTCGAAACCTTTCTTGCGATACGTCTTGTACGTTGCCGTCAGGTTCGGCATCTCATGCATGCACGGACCGCACCACGATGCCCAGAAATCGATCAGCACGACTTTCTTGCCTTGTCCGACGTAATCGGACAGCTTGCGCACTTTTCCTTTCGGATCAGGCATCTCGAAGTCGACGAACGTCTTTCCCTGAGCTACACTTTTCAGCACTTCGAGGTGAGCGACCATCGGGCTGATACCCGGGAGACTCATAAACGTCGAATCGGCTTTGGCAAAGATGGCTTCCTGCTCCTTTTCATCGATATAGTAACGGAATTCATGGAGCAGTTTGGCCGCCGACAACTTCGTCGGGTTCGCGTCGATATACGTTTTTACGGCATTCAACACATCCGTATCGATCTGATAGGCCTTCTTTTCAGCTTCCTGATCGCCTGCTCTGATGGCTTTTACCAAGTCGGCATATCCTTTACGTGTGTTCGCAATCGACTCGCGCACGGTCTTAAATGCGTCGTTCTCCGGCGTTCCCGTCACATACGAGAACGTATCGAGCACGGCTTGCATCTTCCCGTCTTCCAATACGAACAAGGTCGAGAAAGTAGCTGATTCGCCCGGTCGTGCGCCTGTACCTTCTTCAAAAGAAAGCTTACAGAGCTTTCCCTGCGTGGCGGTACCCTCGAACTTAAACGTATTCTTCGCAATCAACGCACTGTCAATTACCTCTCCTTCTTTCCCGAGAGAAGTCAGATAAACGTATCGCCCCTCCACGTCTGTGCGTGCTTCGGCAATCCGTCCCTCAATCACGTAACCGGCCTTTTGTCCGCCCTGGTTACAACCCGTTAATGCGGCTATCGAGACCGCAAGTACAAAAATCTTTTTCATAAAAATCTTATTTTAATTTCCAATCGAATCTATATACATTATATTATATAACAATCACGATCCACAATGGTTCGCAGTTTTTTCTATCCGGTAAGAGTTCTGCAAGCGTCGTGGCGCAAAGATACATATAGAATCAGAAAAAAGTGTATCTCAAGAGCAGAAGTTTATATTCTGTGATAACCGAAGATAAGCGTCTTATTTAGCGATCAACTTCCCGTTTCCAGCATTCAACCGACAAACATTTGGACAAACTAACGTCCAAACAATCCTTCATTCAGCCTTTCAGCCCTTCCAATAAGAATACGTCCTTTTTCCTCAACGCTCCGCTTCGCTCCACATCGGGCTGAATTCATCCGTCCTTTCATGGTTAGTCAGCAATCAGCATTCGGTATGTCGTGTAAGGGCAAACCTCTGTGTTCGCTCGCGATGACAACCAATTCAGCCGCGACAACTAAACAAATCAACATCTCAACGATTCTCGTTCACTTCCGAGCCTTCGGCAGCGGGGGCGATACGGTCTACGACCACGGCGATGGCGCCGTCGCCCGTTACGTTACACGCCGTACCGAAGCTGTCCATGGCGATATACAGCGCGATCATCAGCGCCTGCAACGTTTCGTTAAAGCCGAGCATGCTGTGAAGCGGACCGAGGGCGGCCATGATCGCTCCGCCGGGCACGCCGGGAGCCGCCACCATCGTGATACCGAGCATCAGAATAAACCCGCCGAACCGGGCGAGCGTGACCGGCTCGCCGGACACCATCAGGATGGCCATGGCGCAGGCGACGATCTTCATCGTACTGCCCGACAGGTGGATCGTCGCACAGAGCGGCACGGTGAACACCGCCACGTTTTCGCGCACGCCGTTTTTGATCACCTGCCTCAGCGTGACGGGAATCGTGGCGGCCGACGACTGGGTACCGAGCGCCGTGGCATACGCGGGCAACATATTCATCAGCAGCCGCAGCGGATTGCGACGGCCGATGGCGCCGGCTATCGTAAACTGCGTCAGAAGCAACAGAACGTGAAGCACAAAGATGACAAGAATCACTTTCAGAAACATGGCCATGATACCGGCCACCTGTCCGCTCACCGTAATATTCAGAAAGATCCCGAAGATATGGAGCGGCAGCAGCGGAACGATGACCGATTCGATAAGTCGTGTGATGATGTCGCGGAAATTGACGAAAGCGCGATGCAGCGCATCACCCAGCATCACGGTCAACCCCAACCCGATGACAAACGAAAGAAGCAGTGCCGTCATAATGTCCATGAGCGGAGGCATGGCGACGGTGAAATAAGGAGCGAGCATCAGGGTTTCGGGATTCTCCATCGCCGTCAGTTGCGTATCGGGAGTCAGCATCGTCGGGAAAACAGCCGAGGCACTGAAATAGGTGAAGAAGCCGGAAAAAATCGTCGACCCGTAAGCGATAAGCGCGGTGACGAGGAGCAACCGCCCCGCTCCTTTCCCGATCTCGCCGATAGCCGGTGCTACGAGTCCGAGAATAATCAGCGGAATAGAAAACGACAGGAAGTTGCCGAAGAGGCCGTTAAACGTGACAAAGAGACGAACCATACCGGCGGGCATCACCTGTCCCAACACGATACCGCTCACAATTGCAATAGCCACCCAACCTAACAAGGATATGCGAAGTTTCTTTTTCATGATTCAATTCGGTCGTTATACGTGTGGCAAACGTAGTAAAAAAAAGCGAATGAGACGTCGCCGGCCGGTTAATTTTTTCGGTGTTGCGATGTTCTGCCGTAGACCGCGACGCCAAGCGTCACGGCAAAAAACAATAGCGACGCCGACGCATACGGAAGAATACCCGCCATGCCCACATCGCGAACAAAGAGTTCGTTAAAACCGTTCAACCCCCAGTTCAGCGGGGAGATACGGCTGGCAAGACGCATGAAGTAAGGCATCACGAAGGTGGGAATCCATACCCCTCCGAGAGCGGCCAGCATCACGACGGATACGGCGCCGAAGATGCTTGCCTGCTGATTCGTACGCGCGATGCTCCCGATAGCCAGCCCGTAGCCGATGGCCGATAGCGACGCCGACACCGACATCAGCAGCAACGCGCCGAGATGGTGTCCGAGTTTGAGCGCGGGCAGTCCGAGCAGAGGCGTCAGATACATGCCGGTCACCATCATCAAACCAAGCTGCAACAGACACACACACAGGTAAACGAACATTTTACTGAACAGATACGCCGCGTACGAGCAAGGCATCGTCATCAACCGGTTGAGACAGCCCGTTTCACGCTCGCGGATCATGTTGCCCGCCAGCGAAACGACGATAAAGAAGATGGCGAACATGCTCCAGGCCGGCACGTTATGCTGCGTAGCGTTCGGGACAATTCGCCCCTCTTCGCTTCGGGCGTATGCTTCGTCGACGGTGAGCCATTCGCCCGTTTCGATATTCAGGTCGACAGGTATGGGGAGCAAACGGCCGGCCTGCGCCGAAATTTCCTGAAGAAGCAGTCGGTTCTGAATCGTCAGCATCTCCTCACGTACGGCAGACATCACCGAAGAACGGAACGACGGCTTGGCCGTCGGGTCGACCAACACCCTGATCGTTAAGGGAGCCCGCGCCGTATCGGCAACGGCCGAAGGCACTCCGTCGAATGCGCGCTCGACACCGTGACGCACCTGCTCACGCAGATGCTCCGTCGTGCCTTCGGGGATGATGATACCGATCAGGTAATCGCCACGCGCGATGGCCTCTTCCACCTCGTCGGCCGTGAGAAACCGGCCGGCCGCTTCGGTCGAGACGTTGAAAATACGGCTTGCCGCGAGTTGACGGCTCACGCGCCGGCCCAACGAGTCGTGGTCGGCATCGAGCAAGTAAAGCGAGATGCGGTTTTCGTTGATCGAGCGGAAGGTACCGTCCTGCAGGTACGTCATCAGCAGCACGAGCGCCCACGGCATGAAGAACAGCAACACGATGCCCCACACATCGCGCACAAGCAACAAGAGATCTTTATATATCAACGCCCGGAGCTTCATACCTCACTACCCGCTCGGGCCATAAACAGTTCTTCGAGCGTCGCCGTTCCCGTCCGATTCAGCAGTTCGGCGGGAGCCCCTTCACATACAACCCGACCGCGATTCATCAACGCCACATGCGTGCAGAGCTTTTCCGCCTCCGCCATATCGTGCGAAGTGTAAACGAGGGTCATCCCCTCCCGATGAAGCGCCTGCAGATGCGTAACGATCTCTTGCTTCGACAACACATCGACACCGACGGTCGGTTCGTCGAGAAAAAGGATTCGGGGACGGTGAAGCATCGCCACCATCAAGTTAACTTTGCGTTTCATACCGCCCGAGAGGTGCGACGTCTTTTTAGAGAGATGCGGCGCGAGGTCGAACAGTTCGATATAGTCGTCGATGCGTTTGCGCAACGTCGTCGAAGGTATGCCTTGTATCCCGCCGAAGAAATGCAGATTCTCACGTGCCGTCAGTTCGGGATAAAGCGCGATCTCCTGTGGGACGACACCGATCATCCGCCTGATCCGCCCCATCTCACGACGCACATCCAACCCGCCCACTTTGGCTTCGCCGGTGTCGTACGGGCACAAGCCGCAAAGCACGGAGAGCGTTGTCGTCTTGCCTGCGCCGTTGGGGCCGAGCAGCCCGAAGAAAGCTCCTTCGGATACTTGCAGCGTCAACCCGTCAACCGACGGATGAGCCGCTCCGCGATACGTCTTGCGCAACTTACGAATATCGATCATCGGAGGGGTCATTGATGCTTCTTGATGAGTTTTTCCAGTTCGACGAAGAATTGCTTCTCGCTTTCGCCGATGGCTTTCAGGCGGTTGCCGATGGTCTGATAATCGACGTTAGCCGCCGAACGGTTCTTGCAGATGCGTGCGGCCTCCGCCGCAAACGTGCGCCACTCGTCGCCGATAGCCGTAAGGCGTTCGGAGAAGTCGTTGAGCGCAGCGATGCCCGTAATCGTGGCGGCCTCCTGCAGGAACGCCGCATAGAGAAAGCGAAATCCGGCACCGCCCGTGCCGATCTCCTCCATCATCCGCACAAGCTGTGCCAGATGCAAGGCCGCCCGACGCGCGCCGTATTTCTGTGGGAACTTCGGGATCTTGTTGCCGAGGTGCTCGAACGCGTTGATGCCGACCCAAGGGACAGGCCCCGGCTGATAGAGCATGCGGTAACAGTTTTTGAGGATGGCCTTGCGGATGAGTTTGGGCAAGTCGGGCTGCTTTTTAGGTAACGACCGTATCCAATAGAGCTTCCCCATCGGCGGATACGTGCCTTTCGAAAAGCGTGCGCGCATCATATCGCGTGCCGACAGTTTCACCTTTTCAAGGGCTACCGGGTCACTGACGAGATAATCGTCTCCCTCTTTTCCGATCACGCAAATATTGTGTGCATTAAAGTGAAACCGGTATTCGTTCGGTACATAAGGCAGGAAATACATACCTACCACCGCGCCTGTCGGGATGCCTTGGGCAAGCAGATGGTTCAGTTTCTTTTCCGCACGTTTCGGACGCAGAAAAATCGTCCGGCCCACTTTGAAGCCCAGCAAACGGGTCGCACGTGCGAAGATGGTACCCGGCAACGGACGAAACGACGTGACCGGAAAGCCCGCGAGATGCACAAACGGCAGATGGACGAAGTAGAGCGATGCCGACAGGCCGAAGAGGAGCGGCTCGGAATAGTCGTAACCATAGAAGCGCAGCAGATTACCGGTGACACCGTTCTCGCAATGCGCCGCGCTGCGATGTTCAAAAGGGATTTCCATTATTCTACTCGTTTTAACTCATCGACCGTTATACGCAGAGCGTCGGCATATTGAGCGAGAGTCTGATCATCCAGCCCGGCAAAGGCTTCGTACTCGAGATGCTTCTTGACCTTACGCTTCGGAATACCCGCATACGAGGCCAGCATCGCGACATCCTGCAAGTTCTTTTTCATATGATAAGCCAACGGACTGGCTTCTTTCCTCAACACCTGCTGACGGATCGGCTCGCAGTCTTCCAGTATATCTTCCCAAACGGTGGCCAGTACATCGTTCTTGACCGACCAGCCGTCACTGACCACGCCCGTGTAACGCCCGTCTTCATCGACAGCGTACATCACATCGCGGATCACTTTGTCTTTAAAATACTTCAAATCCTGAGGTACATCTTTTGTCTTCATCACACCATCCGTTTTCCGGTTTAAACAACAGTCAGTAACGCATACGCATACGAGAACCGCGCACTCTCGGGCACCATGAGAAGGATCGTGTCTCCTTTCTTCAAACGTCCCGAACGCTCTAACCCGTCAAGCATGGCCAATGCCGAAGCGGACGCGATATTACCGACTTCCGGCAGATTGACATACCATTTCTCCTCAGGAATATGATAGCCGACCCGACGGAGTTCGGATTCGATCTTCTCCTTGAAATACATCGACGAGAGATGCGGCAGGAACCAGTCCGCACGTTCGGGGTCGAACTGCCGCTTCTTCACAATACGCTGCAAAAACCGCCCGCCAAGAGCGACGATATGCTGCTCCAGCAGGCGAGTGTCCTGCTTCAACGAGAAGAGGGAACGAGCCAACCACTCTTCTTCGGGAAACTGTGCCCATCCCATCAGCCTTCCCGCCTCATCTTTTTCTCCTCCTGCATACATGCACGTCTCCACCCGGTCGGCATACGACATCGTTTCGATCCATTCGATACGAAACGACAACTTCTCTCCTGCCGGCGTATGACTGAGCAGAGCCGCCACGCTGCCGTCCGAAAGCATCCATCGTAAAAACTCCTTTTCGAAGGCAAGAATGGGTCTTTCGTGTAAACGGCCGATCAGCTCGGCCTCTTTCTCGAAATAAGACGCCTTCATCCATGCCGACAATCGTTCCGAAGCCACGCATACCGCATGCTCCGATTCGCCCGCAAGCATCGACAGATACGCGTATTTCAACGCGTGCATCCCCGTACAGCACGACCCGGCGAACGAGACGACCTCCGTCTCCGCGGCGCCTCCCAATGCACCGTGCACCATCACGCCATGCGACGGTATCAGCTGTTCGGGCGAAGCCGTGCCGCAAGCCAGCAAGTCGATATCGGCCGGCGTCACCTGTTCGTCGAACAATCCGCGCACCGCAAGTGCTGCCATTTCGACATTCGTATGCGTCACCCGCCCCGACTTGTCGAGCGCGTAATAACGCTGTTTGATACCGTTCTTCTCCAGAATAAGCCGCTTGGCAATAGACGATTTCGCATTGACAAGGCCGATGTAATCTTCCATCTCGTCATTCCCAACCGGACGGTTCGGGAAGAATGCGGACAGACGGGTAATATAAACGGGATTCATTCGTTTCTTCATTGATTATGCGCGTTCGTAACACATCTTCCGCTTCGCTTCTACGAACGCCTTCTTGCGAAACGGGTAAGTAATATAATGAAATAAAAGGCCGAAAGGAGAAACGACATAGAGAACAAAGAACAGATAGACGCGGAACAGATCCAGCCGCAGCTTACGCGCGGGGCTTAGATAGCCTCCTCTCTTCCGTACGAAATGTGCCCATTTCCCCCAGATACGATAGCCATTGCGCTCGATAAAGTAAAGGTGAGGAATAAACGTGATCGCCTCTTTTTCCATCAACCGTTCCTGCAGACGGTCGAATGCTCCGTCGCGCAGAGTGGTTAGAAGTACATCGCCGAAGCGTGTCGATCCGTCGATCTCTGCCTGCGATACCCCGGCAGACGGCAACCATCGCGTGGCTTCTTTTCGACCGCGAATCAGCCACCGAACCGTGCTCAGTACGCCGATCAAGTTAGACGACCGGTCCTGCAATACGACCCAACCGACGTAATCGCCGCCTGCCTCGCGGATGTATTCACGCACTTTCTGTTGCGTCATCATCCACATATTCCGGCAACCATTGACAAACACGACACGACGTCCTTTCAGGAACGCTTTGATGTCATCCGACTGAAAGAAAGCATGCAAAGGGACAGAGAGCGAAAGATACCAGCTTTGCCCCGCGATCATCACCAGATCGGCATCATGTACATCATTCAGATCGAAAGGTTTTAACGGACAGGCAATGCCCAGACGGGATTCGGGAAAGACCTGAAAAAAGTCATTCGCAGACCAGGGGAAAGGATACGGCCTTTCGGGCACGATCTCCTTGTAGACGACGCTGCAACCGGCCTGCGCCAGTGGCTCGCATATTTTTTGAGCGATAGCCAATGCCTGTCCGGTCTGCGTATAATAAAAAACAGCGATCTTAAACGCTTGTTTCATCTGTACGGCCGTTCAACTCACCTTGATGTTCCTTACCACGTCTTTGCCGAACGATTTGTTGGCCAGCTCACGGTTTCTCGGACGGAACGTACCGTCTTCCATCTCGCGCATCACGACTTGCGTAAACAGACGGAACATTTTCTGCTCCTGACTTTCGTCCTGATAGAACGTATCCCACGCATATTCATACAATTCCTGCAATCGCTCGGCCGACATCTGCTTCGGATGAAAAACGACCTGACCCGCGTTGTAATGATCCCAATCGAAATCGAAAATGCGTCCCTGACGCAGATAATCGTCATATCCTTTCGTATGCGGGAAAGGCGTCATGACGGTAAATTCGGCCAGATCGAGGTCGATCTCGAGCAGAAAATCGATGAGCCGTTTGATATCGTCCTCCGACTGGTTATCGATGCCGAGCAGGATCGTCCCTTCTACCCCGATGCCATGATCGTGATAACGTTTCACACGCTCTTTGATATAGTCGGACGTGTCGTAGACAGCCTGATACACATACCAGGCACCGGCTTGCGCCGCCAGATCGAGCACCTTCGGATCGTCTTCGATCGTATGACTGATCCATTTCTTCTTGAACGGAATCATTTCGCGGAAGAGCTCCATCTCCCACTCTTTATTTTGAGCCAACGAGTTGTCGACGATAAAGAGGCGGTTATTCTCGATTGATGCGAGGTCTTCGATCACCTTGTCGATCGGTCGCGGACGGAAAATACGTCCGCCGAGGTACGACACAGCACACGGATAACAGCTGAATCGACACCCGCGCGAAGCATGAAAGAGATCGACCATCTGTACGCCCTTGTGATTATACAATTCGCGTTTATAGAGGTCGCGCCGCGCGGGACCGACATCGCCGATGGGCGGTTGCTGCGTCATGTAGTTGTAGACTTTCTTCAACCGGCCGTTGCGCCAGTCGTTCAGCACTTCTTCCATCCGTCCTTCCGACTCGCCGAGGAATACCGCATCGGCATGTTCGATCGTTTCTTCGGCATGCAACATGGTCGAGATGCCTCCGAAGATCACCTGTTTACCCCGCCGCCGATACTCGTCGGCAATAGCCCAGCCGCGCTTCACCTGCGTACTGAGCATCATCGAAATGGCTACCAGATCGCATTCCTCATCAAAGTCGAGTGCTTCGACGTTCTCGTCCGTAAATGATATATCGACATATTCGGGAAGCGTTGCGGCAAAGACGACCGGCCCGTGAGGAGGGAGGTTAAATGTTGTCTGTCCTTTGAGTTTCTTCCACTTAGGGTATATCAATTTTAACTTCATACAATCAGTTTGTTAATGTTTGGAGGTCACGCAGTCTACTGCTCTGTCAAATAAACCTCCTGAATGCTTTGTTTTTATATGCGTTCGCAAAGGTAAGGCAAAAAAATAATTCCTCAAAAAACCGGTTATTGTGTTCCTGAAAAAGTTTTTTAACTTTGCCCGACTGAAAAACAAACAAAGTTAAATAAAAAAACATCATTCGATATGAATTTAAAGATTCGGCTCATTGTCATGAACTTCTTGGAGTTCGCCGTATGGGGAGCGTACCTCACTTCGATGGGTCGCTACCTGAGTCAGGTCGGTATGGGTAGCCACATCGGCTGGTTTTATTCGGTACAGGGATTTGTCTCGCTGTGCATGCCGGCCCTCATGGGGATTGTGGCCGACCGATGGATGGAAGCGCAACGCGTGTACGGGCTTTGTCATTTTCTGGCCGGGTCGTTTATGCTCGCCGTTTCGATGTATGGCCTTTCCGCCGGGGCCGACGTCTCCTTCCTGCTGCTTTTTACGCTTTACACACTCAGCATCGCCTTTTATATGCCGACCGTGGCCTTGGCCAACTCGGTCGCTTACTCGGCGCTCGACAAAGCCAAGCTGGATGCGGTGAAAGTGTTCCCCTCGATTCGCGTATTCGGCACGATCGGATTCATCTGCACCATGATTTTGATTGATCTGACCGGATATCAGGCAGGACCGAAGCAGTTCGCCGTTTCCGGTGTACTGGGACTTCTGCTCGCGGCCTATTCGTTCACGCTTCCGCGGTGCGCGGTCAACCGTAAAGCCAACACGAACTCGATCGTCGACGCGCTCGGTCTGCGTGCGTTCAGCCTCTTCAAAGAAAAGAAGATGGCCGTCTTCTTTATTTTCTCCATGTTGCTCGGTGTATCGTTGCAGATCACGAACGGCTACGCCAATCCTTTCATTGCGACCTTCGCCGAAATCCCCCTCTATAAAGAGACCTTCGGAGTACAGCACGCCAATATCCTGATCTCGATCTCGCAAATGTCCGAAACATGCTTTATTCTGCTGATACCTTTCTGCCTGAACCGTTTCGGCATCAAACGGGTGATGTTGATGGCCATGCTTGCGTGGGTGCTTCGCTTCGGACTGTTTGGAGCCGGAAACCCCGGCGATGGCGTGTGGATGTTTATCCTTTCGATGATCGTGTACGGCATCGCGTTCGACTTCTTCAACATTTCCGGCTCGTTGTTTGTCGATCGGGAAACGAATCCGGAGATTCGCAGCAGCGCGCAAGGCGTTTTTATGATGATGACAAACGGTTTGGGAGCATCGATTGGGATGTTAGCCGCGCAAACAGTCGTTAATCGCACGGTTTATTCGCAAATCGCCGACCCGGCCGCGCAATTGGCCGGCTGGCAGACGGCATGGTACATCTTCGCGGGTTATGCACTCGTAGTCACGATTCTTTTCGCCATCTTCTTCCGGTATAAACACGAACCGGCAAAGAACTCAGGACACGGCAAGTTTAATCAGACTGCTGATCACTGATCACTGAATGAATTCAGGCTTTCAGCCCTCCCAATGGGGGGTTACCTCTTTCCCAACGCTTCGCATTGGGCTGAATTAACACGCCCTTTCAGGGCTTAGCATATACCACGCATAACCATTGACCATTAATCTGTCATTCCGAACAGAGTGAGGAATCCCACCCCGAAAGAGGAAAGAGATTCATCGCTTCGCTCTGAATGACAAATGTCCGAACGCGAATACAACATGTACCACGCATAACAATTATTTAATTGTCAATGGTCAATGGTTAATGGTTATTTACCGGGTACATGATCCGGCGTGTACCCGGCATAACAATTGACAATTAACATTAATATGGGCGTTCGTCATTCGGCCTCGGGCGGTGAGCCGACGGAGCAGCGAGCAGGACAAAAGAAAATCAGGCTGTCCGAAGCGAAGCGAGTTACCTGATTTTCCGACCTGCGAGCGTAGCGAAGGCGTGCGAAGCGCACGAAGCCTTGACCTTTTGGTTACTTTTGGGTCAAGCCAAAAGTGACAGAAAAGAAATGTATAGGTACGCCCCGTAGAGACGCAATTCATTGCGTATCTACAACGTGTACCCGGCATAACAATTAACAATTGACAATTAACAATTAATCTATGGGTTCGCCCCTACGCGGCAGACGATGGCTGAACGCTAACAGACAATTACCATTAAAAACAATGCTCTTTCATCAACTTGTCGATGACGGGATCGCCCAGCTCCTTCGCTTTCTGAAAAGCCCGACAACCTTCCTCCTTCTTATGCTGACGAACAAGGCAAAGTCCTAACAAACGATGCCCCGCCGCAAAGTCGGGTTGCAGGCTGATGGATTTCTCAAGGCTTGCCTGAGCCTTTTCCAGCTCCTGCTTGCGCAGATAAATCGACGCTTCTTCGGCATAATACAGCGCGTTCTCCGGTTCCTTGGCCAACGCCGACTGAATATCGGCCAGCGCTCCGTCCATATCGCCCGCGCGGAACTTAGCCTGCTCGCGATAATAATAAAACGAAGCGTTTACATTGCCTCCCGCCAGTTCGTAATACCGATCATAGTCTTTCGCTGCCGCTTCATACTGTCCCATCCGCATTTTCAGGTCGACGGTTTCGAGAAGGTAAGCTCCCGCATCGGTTGGGTTCGTCGTCATGGCGCGTGCGCAGGCGCTGTCCATCAATGCGATCACCTTGCCGAGGTTTGCCCCTTCGATCTGCTCTTCTGCTTTTGCCGCCATATAGAATGAGGTGGCCGAAGCCATCGGACTTTGATTCACCAACGCGTACGATGCCGCCGCCTTACGGTAATCTTCCTGAAAGAAAGCGATATCGCCCTCCAATTGTCGGTATAGCGGCATATCCGTTGCGGCAAGCGCTTTGCCGATCAGTTCGGCTGCTCGCTCCATGCTCCATTCGGCCGACTTGAGCGTCGTATCGCCGGCCGCCACGCCGTAAATCAGCTTCGCCTGATTGTAATAGCCTTCGGCCCGATTGTCTCCGAAATACTTCAGCGACATTTCCATATCCGCGCGGGCACGTTCGAGCAGCTCCGCTTCGGTTCCCACGTCGGTCAACTGCTTTCGCTGATAGACATAATGCGATGCGCGGCTCAGATAACCGTCCGGTTCGTTCGGAAATTTGGCAATAAACTCGTTGAGTGTCTCTAAATACGTCGGCGCGTCCTGTTGCGACGAGTAGAGTATCAAAGCCACCTGCGCGTCTTCCACTCTGTCGCTCCACGCTTTCCGTATACCGATCGACGAATAGGCTTTGTTCAGGATGTCCATTTGTCCGATACGGATATCTTGAATATAAGGCACCGAGATACCGTATGTTTTCCCTTTCCCCGACGCATCGGCCTGCGCCATCGCGAAAACCTCGCCGTTCTCGGTCAACAAAGGCGCGCTCACTTGCTCCCGGCTCAGCGGCATCTCGACTTTGTAATATCCGTAACGGTCTTTTACTTTCGACACTTCCGAAACGGTCGCGTTCGGAAGCGAAGCCCCTTTCGACAATCCGGCCGGAAGCAGATAAGCTGCCGCTCCGACGGGAGGCAACTCATTTGTAACCGTCAGCCAAGCCGTTTTTTTGGGCACGGATACCATAAAACGAACAACATCATACATTTCGTCGGCGCCGAGAATATGCGTCACGCGCAAGCGCTTCCCTTCCGCATCGGTCACGGTCGCTTTTTCCGCTCCGATAAACAGCGAATAGTCCGATACCGCCTCTCCCGTTTCACTGATAAAGAATCCCGTACCTTTCGTTACGTTTCCGCTCTTGTCTACCGCCTCTATCGTGAAAACGGCCTTTTTAGCTTTCTCCGCCCATTTCGGTATTTGCTTCTGCGCCATCAAAGACACACTCTGCGAAGCGACCCAAATCCATAGTAATAATCGTTTCATACGTTGTTCATTTCTAAAATCCATGCAAAAATAGCAGTTTCATCCGGATTTAAAAATAAGATCCGCCTCTTTTCCCTCTTTGTCCGAGGCGGAAGCCAACAATGCTCCGCGACGAATGATTTGAACAGCCTACGTTCCCTTTCGATATATGACACCTTATATTTATTACACCTTCATCATCCATTTTCACGCCTTTCCATTCAATGACGACACCTTCACAACGAATAATGAAGCCTCCACTATCAATTAAGATGTCTTTACAATCAATTATGGCCCGTTCGCATTCAATTATGACGCCTTTACAACGAAATATGACACCTTACCAATCGAATATGGCACGTGAACTATGAAATATTGTCAGTTGCGATATAAATATTGTCAGTTCACAGTCGAATATGACACGTGAACAATCGAATATGACGCATGAACAATCAAATATGACGTGTGAACAATCAAATATGACGTGTGAACAATCGAATATGACGCGTGAACAATCAAATATGATGCGTGAACAATCAAATATGATGCGTGAACAATCAAATATGATGCGTGAAGCATGAAATATTGTCAGTTCACAATCGAATATGAGACCTTCACAACGAAATATGGAGACTTCATAATCGATTATGACGTCTTTCCTGTCAATTATTTTGCTTTTCTTTTCATTTTTTGTGACTCGCCTGTTCATTCTGACAGGCAAACAACAAAGTATGACCTCCTCACTGTCGATTTAGTTCCATTCATTCCTTATCATGATGCCGACACGACCCAAAATGACACATCGAGCATCGAATCAGACGACTTCAATATCCAATAAGACGCGTTGCCTGTCTGTTCGGACTATATTCATGCTCAAAAAGAGCAAATACATACCCTTTCCATCGCTTTTAGGAAAGAATCGAATACTCCAAGTAGAATAAAAATTCAAAAAAAATACGATTTCAGAATATTTATTCGAGAATATACGTATATTTGCATCGAATTTTGAATATTTATTCATCATGAACATTAAACAAAAACGCTTGAACACGATTACGAGCATCATCCGTTCGGAGATGATACGAAATCAGGACGAGTTACAGAGAGCATTGAGCAACAAAGGATTCGAAGTGACGCAGGCCACCCTCTCGCGCGATATTCGCGAACTGAAAATCGTGAAAAGGCACGACGGCGATAACCGGTATATCTACGTTTTACCCGATGCGACGCCGTCCGGCAAAACGGCCGTTGAATTTTCGGGACATCTGGCCGTGCTCAAAACGCCGCCGGGCTATGCTATGGCCATCGCGTCGGACATCGACCGCATTGCGCCGCACGAAATTCTTGCCACGATTGCCGGCGATGACACCATCCTCGTCATTCCGCGCGATGGATATTCGAATACACAGATAGCAAAAGCGTTAGAACCGTTTTTAACCGGCCGGTAGGCCCATGAAGCAGAAAAAAAATGACGAAAACAACAAAAAAACAAACGGACGAAGTGGATTTTGACGTAATGGTAGCGGACGAAAGTCACGAGAAATACGTCGGCACCATCCTCGATACGATCGAAATCGCCGCTCGCAAACGCGGATCGGGCATCGCAAGGCGTACGCACGAGTACGTCGCTCAAAAAATGCGCGAAGGTAAGGTAATCATCGCGCTCGCGGGCGATGAATTCGCGGGATTCAGCTACATCGAGTCGTGGGGAAACAAACAATACGTAGCCACATCGGGACTTATCGTGGCAGACAAGTTCCGGAACCACGGACTGGCGAAACGCATTAAACAGGCGGCGTTTCAGCTGGCGCGGCTGCGATGGCCGAAGGCGAAGCTCTTCAGTCTGACGTCGGGCAGCGCCGTCATGAAGATGAATACCGAATTAGGCTACGTGCCTGTCACGTTCAGCGACCTCACCGACGATGAAGCGTTCTGGCGCGGCTGTAACGGCTGCGTCAACCACGATGTGCTTACGCGCACGCAGCGTCAATACTGCATCTGCACCGCCATGCTCTTCGATCCCGAAGATCCGCGATGCCTCATGCTCGAAAAACTGAACAAGACATGGGCGAAACGGCGCGGCGCCTCACGTTCCAAGCCTAAAGAAACAAAATCATAAACAACGCAATCATTCAAAACAGATGAAAAAAGAAAGTAAAAACGCCGCCTCGACGGCAAAGAGCGCAAAGAAGAAAGTCGTCGTCGCCTTCAGCGGCGGACTCGACACGTCGTTTACCGTTATGTACCTGGCGCGTGAGAAAGGCTACGAAGTCTATGCCGCATGTGCCGACACGGGAGGCTTTACCAAAGAGCAACTCCGCAAAAACGAAGCCAATGCCTACAAACTCGGCGCCAAAGCCTACGTTACACTCGACGTCACGAAAGAATATTACGAAAAGAGTTTAAAATACATGATCTTCGGCAACGTTCTCCGCAACGGCACCTACCCCGTGTCCGTCTCGTCCGAAAGAATCTTTCAAGGTATGGCCATCGCGCGCTACGCCAACGAGATTGGGGCGCATGCCATCGCTCACGGATCGACCGGTGCGGGCAATGATCAGGTGCGCTTCGACATGACGTTCCTCGTCATGTGCCCCGACGTCGAAATCATCACGCTTACGCGCGACATGAACCTGACCCGCCAGTTCGAAATCGATTATCTGAACCAAAACGGCTTCAAAGCCGACTTCAAGAAACTCAAATATTCATATAACGTAGGCATTTGGGGCACCTCGATCTGCGGAGGCGAAATCCTCGACTCGGCTCAGGGACTGCCCGAAACGGCTTATCTCAAGCAAGTGGAGAAAACCGGAAGCGAACAACTGAAAATCGAATTCAAGCAAGGCGAAATTGTCGCGGTGAACGGCAAAAAATACACCGACAAAATCAAAGCCATTCTCGCCATCGAGAAAATCGGCGCCGCCTACGCGATCGGGCGCGACATGCACGTGGGCGATACCATCATCGGAATCAAAGGACGCGTGGGCTTCGAAGCCGCCGCGCCGATGCTGATCATTGCCGCGCACCGCTTCCTCGAAAAATATACGCTCTCCAAGTGGCAGCAATACTGGAAAGACCAAGTAGCCAACTGGTACGGGATGTTTTTGCACGAGAGCCAGTATCTCGAACCCGTGATGCGCGATATCGAAGCGATGCTGACCGAAAGTCAGCGCAACGTGAATGGAACCGTTACGCTCGAACTGCGTCCCTACTCCTTCTCGACCGTCGGCGTCGAGTCGAAAGACGATTTGGTGAAGACGAAGTTCGGAGAATACGGAGAGACACAGAAAGGCTGGACGGCCGACGAAGCAAAAGGCTTCATCAAAGTCCTTTCCACTCCGTTGCGCGTCTATTATACGAACCATCAGGAAGAACGGAGCTTGATATGATACATGTGGGAATCATCGGTGGCGCAGGCTATACCGCCGGCGAGCTGATACGCCTGCTGCTACACCATCCGCAGGCGACGCTTGCCTTCGTGCACTCGTCGAGCAACGCCGGCAACGCCCTGACCGACGTCCATGCCGGACTCTATGGCGAAACAGACCTGCGTTTTACCGATCAAATGCCGCTCGATACGGTCGACGTGCTGTTTCTCTGCTCCGGACACGGCGAAAGCACGCGTTTTCTGCAATCGCACGACATTCCCGAGCGCGTCAAGATCATCGATTTGGCACAGGATTTCCGTTTGGCCTCGCCCAATCATGATTTTGTGTACGGCCTGCCGGAAATAAACCGCGACGCGCTCCGCGACGCACAACACGTAGCCAATCCCGGCTGCTTCGCTACGTGTATCCAGCTCGCGCTGCTTCCTTTGGCAGCCCACGGCCTGCTTTCCGGTTATGTTGCGGTGAATGCCATCACCGGATCGACGGGTGCGGGCGTCAAGCCTACGGATACGACGCACTTCAGCTGGCGAAACGGTAACATCAGCATCTATCAGGCCTTCCGGCATCGCCATGTGCCCGAAATCAAACAGTCGCTGCGGCAACTGCAACCCGCTTTTGCCGGCGATATCGAATTTATCCCCTATCGCGGCGATTTCACACGAGGCATTTTCAGTACCGCCGTCGTCAGAACGGAAAAACTGTTCACGCAGGAAGAAACCGACAAGCTCTTTGCCGATTTCTATGCCGATGCCGCCTTTACGCACTACCTCCCGCAGGTTCCCGACCTGAAGCAAGTGGTTAATACCAACAAGGCACTGGTTCACGCCGATGCGTTCGAGGATAAATGGCTCGTCACAGCGGTTATCGACAACCTGCTTAAAGGCGCGTCCGGACAAGCCGTTCAAAACATGAACCTGATGTTCGGTCTGGACGAAACAGCGGGCTTGCGGTTGAAGCCCGTGGCATTTTAACGATCAAACATCCTAAAAACAAAGACAAAAGCATGAATCTTTTCGACGTATATCCTCTTTTCGACATCGCCATCACGAAAGGTGAAGGCTGTCGTATCTGGGACGATCAGGGTAATGAGTATTTGGATTTGTACGGTGGCCATGCCGTGATCAGCATCGGGCACAGTCATCCGGTTTATACGGCTTCCATCGCCCGGCAAGTGCAAACGTTAGGGTTTTATTCGAATTCCGTCGTAAACAGACTCCAACAATCGTTTGCCGAAAAGCTGGGACACGTATCGGGATACGATGATTACGCGCTCTTTCTGATCAACAGCGGCGCCGAAGCGAACGAAAACGCTCTCAAGCTCGCTTCGTTTCACAACGGACGCCGACGGGTACTCTGCGCCACGAATTCGTTTCACGGACGAACCTCCCTGGCCGTCGAAGTAACGGATAACGCAAAAATCACAGCGCCCGTCAACGCGAACGGACACGCCACCTTCGTGCCGCTGAACGATCTCGAAGCGTGGCATACCGAACTGGCCAAGGGCGATGTGTGCGCGTGCATCGTCGAATGCATTCAGGGCGTCGGAGGCATCCGTCTGGCCACGCGCGCATTCATGCAGGGACTGCGCGAAGCGTGCGACGCATACGGCACCCTCCTTATCTGCGACGAGATACAATGCGGCTACGGACGTTCAGGCCTCTTTTTTGCGCATCAGCATCTCGGTGTCAAGCCCGACTTGATTACCGTCGGCAAAGGAATCGCCAACGGCTTCCCGATGGGCGCTCTGCTCATCTCGCCACGTTTCACGGCCGTGCGCGGACAGTTAGGCACCACCTTCGGAGGCAATCATCTCGCGTGCGCCGGAGCCTTGGCCGTGCTCGACGTCATCGAACAGGAGCATCTCGTCGAAAATGCCGCCTCCGTCGGAAAATACCTGCTCGACGAACTCGTCCGGTTCCCGCAGATCAAAGAAGTGCGCGGCAAAGGACTGATGCTCGGCCTCGAATTCGACTTCCCGATCCAAGCGCTACGCAAACGCCTCATCTACGAACAGCGTGTATTTACCGGCAGCTCGGGTACGCATATCCTGCGCCTGCTTCCTCCCCTCTCGCTCTCGTTTACGGAAGCAGACGAGTTTCTGCACAAACTCCGAAAAGCGCTCAACACAGAATAATTGCGAAAGAGTTGATCGTTTTTGCGCATTCGGTCTTTCGAACGTTTAATTTGTTTAGGTATTTGTTGTTTAGCCGCCGGTATTCGGATAAACCGCAAGGTTCGCAAGGGGTTTCGCTAAGTTCGCAAGTTTTCATTTGCGCTAATTTGCGCCTTTTGCGTTATTCGCGTTCGTATATTCGGCGGTCAGCGGTCGGTTTTCAGCCAATACATATTTTTCGTTCAAAAGCTTGGAGAATGTTCAAAAAAAGAATACTTTTGAACCCTCAAATCGCCCCGTTTGGGGAGCAAAGAAAGCGCTTTGGGCGCTTTCCGATTGAAATGATAGATAGGCAACAGAAAAATAAAAAAGATGGGGATATGAATGACCGGCCTGATCACTGCACCGAAGTATCATCCGGCGCGACCATCAGGGCACATGAAATAAAAACCATTCGATGAAGAAGTACGGATTCACGTAGAAATGAAAAAAATAAGAGCCGCCATCGTAGGATATGGCAATATTGGGAAATATGTACTGGAGGCGCTGGAAACAGCTCCCGATTTTGAGGTCGCGGGCATCGTACGCCGCAATCCGGAAAACGTTCCGGCAGAATTGAACGGTTATCTCGTAACAGACGCTCTGAAAAAACTGAACGATACCGATGTCGCCATTCTGGCCACTCCTACCCGACAAGTTGAAACTTACGCCAAAGAGGCAATCGCACTCGGCATGAACACCGTCGACAGTTTCGATATCCATACCGGGATCGCGGCACTGCGTCGCTCCTTGGACGAAGAAGCTAAAAAGCATCGTGTCGTATCGGTCGTATCGGCCGGCTGGGATCCGGGAAGCGACTCCGTCATTCGCGCCTTGTTGCAAGCCATCATACCGAAAGGCATTACGTACACCAACTTCGGGCCCGGCATGAGCATGGGACACACCGTCGCCGTCAAAGCCATCGCAGGGGTTAAAGCGGCGTTGAGCATGACGATTCCGTTAGGCACGGGCGTTCATCGGCGGATGGTTTACATCGAGTTGGACGAGGGACATGACTTTGCTGCCGTTGCCGAAGCCATCAAGAAAGACGACTACTTCGCACACGACGAGACACACGTGATGCAAGTCGATTCGGTCGAAGATTTACAAGACATGGGACATGGCGTTCATCTCGTTCGCAAAGGCGCTTCGGGCAAAACGCAAAATCAGCAGATCGCGTTCGATATGAAGATCAACAACCCCGCTTTGACGGCTCAGATTCTCGTAGCGTCCGCCCGGGCATCGATGAAACAGCCCCCCGGCGCTTACACGATGATCGAAATACCGGTGATCGACTTGCTCCCCGGCGATCGCGAAGAATGGATCAAGAAACTCGTTTAATGCGCATCTAAATCAACAAAAATACGAACAAATCAATTTATCGGATAATGGTGGCCTGCGGCTTCGATTATCAGCTTATAAGAACATGTTATCAGAAATCACTTGGACAGCAGACCCGGCAATTTTCACCATCGGATCGAAGGAAATACGCTGGTACTCGTTGATGTTTATCATCGGGTTCGGCATCGGTTATAAAATCGTGGAGCGGATGTGGAAACGCGAAAACATCAATCCGAAATGGATTGATCCGCTGCTTTATTATACCCTCGGCGGTACAGTCGTCGGCGCGCGCCTCGGACACTGTCTTTTTTACGATCCGGGCTACTATCTGTCCCATCCCTTCGAGATCCTGAAAGTCTGGGAAGGCGGTTTGGCCAGCCACGGAGGAGTACTCGGGATTATTGTCGCAATCTATTTCTATTCCAAACACGTATCACGACAAAGCATGCTCTGGACGTTCGATAAACTCGTCGTACCGACGGGACTCGTTGCCGCTCTGATACGCATCGGCAACTTGATGAACCACGAGGTGTACGGTCTGCCGACCGATCTCCCGTGGGGTTTCCGGTTCATTGAAAATCTGCACGCATGGCGACAAGGCGCGGAGCCGATCTTCTCGGCACCCTCTCACCCGACGCAAATTTACGAAGCCGCCTGCTATCTGCTTACGTTCGTACTCTGCATGTGGCTTTACTTCAAGAAAGATGCGTGGAAAAAAGAAGGTTTGATCTTCGGTATCTTTATGATTTGTATCTTTACGGCACGGTTTTTTATCGAGTTTCTGAAAAATAATCAGGAAGACTTCGAGGCGGCCATGCCGATCAACATGGGACAATGCCTGAGTATCCCGTTCATCGTGATGGGCATTTATTTCATCGTGCGAGCATGGAGACATTCGAATCTCAACATCGTAAAACCCAACAGGACATAAACAATTTTAATTCTATATATGAGGCTAATATACACGATATGAAAGCTATTGCGAAGAATATTTATTACGTAGGCGTCAATGACCGCCAGAAACAATTGTTTGAGAACATTTGGCCGCTTCCGGGTGGTGTTTCGTACAATTCGTACCTGATCGACGGCGAGAAAACCGCGCTCGTCGATACCGTCGATATCTGCTACTCAGATATGTTTTTCAAAAAAATCGCCAAAATCTTAAATGGGCGCACGCTCGATTATCTCATTGTCGGTCACATGGAGCCGGACCATGCGGGAAGTATCCGCCTGCTGCGCCAGCAGTATCCGGACATGAAGATTGTCGGAAACCGGCAGACGTTCGGCATGCTGGCCGGCTATCACAACATCACGGAAGGACTGCATGAAGTAAAAGACGGCGAGAGCCTCGATTTGGGCACACATAAGCTGACATTCTACATGGCTCCGATGGTACATTGGCCGGAAGTGATGTTTACGTACGAAGAAACGGAACGAGTACTGTTCTCGGCCGATGCTTTCGGTACGTTCGGCACTATCGACGGAGGAGTACTCGATACGGAGATGAATACGGACCGTTATTGGAGCGAAATGATGCGATACTATTCGAATATCGTAGGAAAATACGGTGGCCCGGTGCAAAAAGCGTTGCAGAAACTTTCGGGAATCGATGTGCAAATGATCTGTTCGACGCATGGCCCTGTCTGGACGGAACAACGCGGTCGCGTCATTGAAATTTACGACCGTCTCAGCCGCTACGAAGGCATCGAAGGAGTGACGCTCGTTTACGGAAGCATGTACGGAAACACCGAACTGATGGCCGAGACCATCGCGACGGCACTGGCCGAAGGAGGTGTCAAAAACATCGCCATGCATAACGTGAGCAAGAGCCATTCTTCCTATATCCTGCGCGACTTATTCAATTATAAGGGCGTAATTATCGGTTGTCCGACTTACAGCAATCAGTTGTTCCCCGAAATTGACGCGTTGCTTCAGAAAATCGAACTGCGCGAAATCAAAAACAGGGTATATGGCTATTTCGGTTCGTTCACCTGGGCCGGTGCGGCCGTCAAACGATTGGGAGCATTCGGAGAGAGCATGAAATGGGAGTGCATCGGCACTCCGGTCGAACAGAAACAAAGCATCAGTTCGGAAGAGGAATGTATTTCCCTCGGCCGGTCGATGGCGGAAGCGTTAAAGAAAAACAAGTAACAACTAAACTAATCCAATATATATTCTTATGAGAGTAATTATTGAACCGACTTACGAGTTAATATCTCAATGGGCAGCGAATTATATCGCCGCAAAAATGATTCAGGCCAAACCGACGGCCGAAAAACCGTTCGTACTCGGATTGCCGACAGGCTCGTCGCCGCTGGGTACGTATAAAGCGTTGATCAACCTGTATAAGAGTGGGAAAATCTCGTTCCAACACGTGATTACGTTCAACATGGACGAATATGTAGGCATCCCCGAAGATCATCCGGAGAGCTACCATACGTTTATGAAGAAGAACTTCTTCAGTCATGTCGACATTCAGGAAAAGAACGTAAACATCCTCGACGGTAACGCCAAAGACCTCGAAGCCGAATGTGCCGGTTACGAAGAACGGATCCGTAAAGCAGGAGGAATCGACTTGTTCCTCGGAGGCATCGGCCCGGACGGGCACGTCGCTTTCAACGAACCGGGGTCGTCGCTGACATCGCGCACCCGTATCAAATCGTTGACAACCGATACGATCATCGCCAATTCGCGTTTCTTCGACAACGATGTGAATAAGGTGCCGAAAACGGCGCTCACCGTCGGCGTCGGAACGGTTATGGACGCGAAAGAGGTCGTTATCCTCGCCAACGGTCATAACAAAGCGCGCGCCTTGCAGCAAGCCATCGAGGGCAGTGTGAATCAGATGTGGACGATCACGGCCTTGCAGATGCATCCGAAGGGTATCATCGTATGCGACGAGGCCGCATGTGCCGAAATCAAAGTCGGAACGTACAACTATTTCAAGGATATCGAGAAAAACAACCTCGATCCGAAATCGTTGCTGAAATAAACAGGCCGTAAGTAAAGATCGGGCTGTGTCGAAATGGATTCTCGGCACAGCCTTTTTAATATCTTCGGAGATGATTGATAAACTTCGGCTATTGAAAGAGACAAGCTACCCGATAACCTTCGGGTATAAGAACTTCTTGGGAGAGTTTGACCATCGGTTCTCTTTTTTACACCGGGTAACTCACGCAAGCGGTGCGAAGTACGGTTGTGCTAAATCGTTTATCGGCTTTTACCGACTTACTGTCTGCGTGATTGCAGCCATACTGTTGACCGTTCCGTACAGCCTGTACGCACAAGAACCCGATGGAACGAAACCGTTCAGCCCTTTCGCCTCCGAACTGTACGCAAGATATGCCCGACAACAAGCAAAGAACAAGCCGGACTCAGCCTATCTGAAATACGAAGGTAATATGCTCAAAGTTCGTATCATCAACACGATTCAGGCACCGAGATTCGGGATTTCTCCTCTGAGCAACCGAAACAGGGAAATATTGTTTCGCTCCGAACCGCTCGAATATATCGGATTCGATTTAGGGTGGAACATCTTCTCCGGAGGATACAGCATCGGCCTGAACAGAACGCGCAAAAGCAGCAATGAACGATTCAGTTTCAATACGTACACACGTTTCTTCGCCCTCAACCTCGAAGCCTATTGGTTGAAAGAGTTACACACCTCGAACTATGAAGACTCCGCGCCGGACGAAACACGATTGGGCGGAAGTTATTTCCGTTCCCGCTCCGCACAAGTAAGTTTCTTTACCAACGGCCGCAAAATGGCATACGGAAACACGATCAACCCCGTCTACCGGCAAATTAAGAGTGCGGGCACCTTCGCCTTCGCACTTACCTACTCGGATTACCGGCTCGATATGAACTTCGAAACGAACCCAAAAGACGGACATGAAGTAGCTCGGACTGCGGAAATGGTCGGTATCGACTATCTGAAATTATTCAAGTACGAAGTCGCCGCCGGATATTCTTACAACTTCGTGACGGGTCGACATTGGGTACTTTTCGTCTCGGATATGATCGGGCTATCGGCCAAACATTATAGCTACGAAATGCTTCATGACGAAGGAGCAACCCGGAAAACCACGTTCGGCGGATGCAACTACGCACGGTTAGGGGCATGTTACTACAATAAGAACTTTTTCATCGGACTGCATGCGCATAATGAGCTTGATATCCTCCAAACCGGACGATTTATTTTCAGAAAAAGCAATACGACAGGCATTTTATACATTGGCTACAAATTTAAAGTAGACCGATTCAACGAAATGGTTTTCAAACTTTTGAATATGGATTAATAAAGCTCCCAATACGCTGTATTTTCCTCCTTTTTAACGGACGCTCTTCTTCATCTTATCGGCTTATCCACGTTTCATCAGAAACCGCCATCCAAGTCTCCCGTCGTTTCTCCGGTATAATTTTGGAGCTCATTTAATATTTTTCTACTTTTGTCTTTTCTAAAAAGCATGGAAAAAATAACGGAAAACATAACAGACGATTTAAAAAAAGCATGCCGGGTGTTACAGGCAGGCGGACTGATTCTCTACCCGACGGATACGATCTGGGGCATCGGTTGCGACGCGACGAACGAGGAAGCCGTGCGTAAAGTGTATGAGCTGAAGCAACGCGCCGACCATAAGGCGATGCTGGTACTGGTCGACAATCCCGCCAAACTGAACGGCTACGTAGACGAAGTGCCCGATGTGGCATGGGACCTGATCGAACTTTCCGACAAGCCGCTGACCATCATTTATTCCAATGCCAAAAACTTAGCGCCTAACTTGGTGGGCGAAGACGGAAGCGTAGGCATACGCATCACACGCGAGCGATTCTCACACAACCTGTGCGAACGGTTTCGCAGACCTGTCGTTTCTACTTCGGCCAATAAAAGCGGGGAACCTTCGCCCGCATCGTACTGCGACATCCCGCAATCGATCCGTGACGGAGTAGATTACATCGTTCGCTATCGGCAGACGGAGCAGATACAGGCACGGCCGTCAGGCATCATCAAAGTCGGACGGGGCGGACTGATTCAAGTAATACGGGAATAATGAACAAGCACAGGCAAAGACTGAAATACCTCCTTTCCGATTTCGTGACGGCGGCCATCGTGTGGTGCGTCATAAATATACTGCGCTACTACGAAGTAGCACAGTACGAAGGTTTTCATTCTTTAGGCCAGTTTCTGACCTTTCATAAGGTCATTAAGATGCAGCTCTTTATCCCGCTCTTCTGGCTTGCGTTGTACTATCTTTCGGGGTACTACAACCGTCCTTTCGGGAAGTCGCGTATCATCGAATGGTTCACGACATTCGTCAGCATTACCGTCGGAGTTGTTCTGATTTTCTTTTCCGTTATCCTCAACGACCTACCTCGTTCTTTTGAAATCTATTACAAGATATTCTTCTCGTTCGGTGCGTTGCAGTTCATCCTCACTTATACGTGTCGTTATCTGATAACGAGCCACGCTCTTCACATGGTGAAGCTACGGAAATGGGCAACGAACGTATTGGTAATCGGAACGGGACGACAAGCGCTCCGGGTGCGTAATGATCTGACAAGGTTAGGTTACCGGGTGCTCGGTTTCGTACAAGATCATGCGCCCGCCGATATGGTCATCGACCCGCAGGAGATAGCCGGCACCATGGACAATTTGCCCGAACTTATGACCACAAGCTCGGTACACGAACTGATCCTCGTTCCCGATCCCGAACGCCACGAAGAGGCCATACGCATCCTCTATTCGCTTTACCATTACAAATGCCCCATCAAAATCTGGGCAGACAAAAATAATCCGTTGACCCGCGCGGAGGTGAAGACCATACACGGCATTCCGCTGATCGACGTCACAAGTAACAATTTTTCCGAAGCTGGCAAAAACATCAAATGGTTGGCCGACAAGGTCGCGGCCCTGCTTGCGCTCGTTTTGCTCTCACCGCTCTACGCCTACATTGCCGTGCGCGTGCGGAAAGGCTCGAAAGGTCCTGTCCTTTTCCGGCAGGAACGTATCGGATACAGGGGCAAGCCGTTTACGATATATAAATTCCGCACGATGTATGCCGATGCGGAAAAACGGGGACCGATGCTGACGGCCCAAAACGATACGCGCGTGACGCCGTTCGGCCGCTTCCTGCGTAAGTACCGTCTCGACGAGTTACCTCAGTTCTGGAACGTGCTCCGAGGCGATATGTCGCTCGTCGGACCTCGTCCCGAGCAACGCTACTACATCGACCGTATTGTTCGCAAAGCACCGTATTATTACCTCCTGCACAATGTCCGTCCGGGCATCACTTCATGGGGCATGGTGAAATACGGATACGCCGAAACGGTCGACAAAATGATCGAACGTCTCGCCTACGACATCCTTTATTACGAAAACATGTCGCTGGCTCTTGATATTACGATTTTAATCTATACCGTAAAGATTGTATTTACGGGGAAAGGAGTATAAATTGACAACATTGACAAACGAAGGACGATTTTATAAATTTCTGCTCTGGCGCGAAAAGCATATCAAAGAGCGAACTTTTATTCTTCTCATCAGTTTTTTGGTAGGAATCGCCGCCGCGATGGCTGCGCTCATCCTCAAGTTCCTCATCCATTCCATCCAGCACTTGCTGATGGGACACTTTCAGGAAGGAGCGAACTACTGGCTGCTTGTTTATCCGATTATCGGTATTTTGCTGGCCGGTTTGTTCGTGCGTTACATCGTGCGCGACGATATTAGTCACGGAGTCACGAAAATCCTGTATGCGATCTCGCAACGGAAGAGCCGGATCAAGCCGCACAACATGTGGAGCTCGTTAGTAGCCAGCTCGGTCACCATCGGGTTCGGTGGATCTGTCGGCGCCGAAGCCCCCATCGTGTTGACAGGCGCCGCTATCGGTTCGAATCTGGGACGACTGTTCCGCATGGAGCAAAAGACCCTGATGCTGCTCGTCGGATGCGGAGCGGCCGGCGCCGTAGCCGGTATTTTCAAGGCACCCATCGCCGGACTCGTTTTCGTCATCGAAGTACTGATGCTCGACCTGACCATGACCTCCGTGTTGCCGCTGCTGATTGCTTCGGTAACGGCTGCCACGATGTCGTACATCTTTTCCGGCACCGAGGCCATGTTCCAGTTCTCACAAACCGAGGCGTTTCACGTCGGACGCATCCCGTACGTGCTGCTACTGGGCATTTTCTGCGGAGGCATTTCCCTGTATTTCACCCGCAGCATGATTCGCATCGAAGGCTGGTATCGCAAGCTCTCGCACCAATGGCAAAAATTCATTCTGGGTGCAGCGATGTTGAGTATCCTGCTGTTCCTCTTTCCTCCGCTCTACGGCGAAGGATACGACACGATCGAATCGCTTCTCGACGGACGGTTTGCCAATCTGATCGACCGCAGTCCGTTTCATCAGGTTGATATCGGTTACTGGAGCATCATCATCTTTCTGGGTTTAATCCTGCTCACGAAAGTGTTGGCATCGGCCGCCACCAACGGAGGAGGCGGATGTGGCGGTATCTTTGCGCCCAGTCTTTACATCGGATGTATTGCCGGTTTTCTCTTCTCACATATAATAAACTATTTCGGTCCTTCCATCGAACTGTCGGAAAAGAATTTTGCGCTGATGGGCATGGCCGGCGCCATGTCCGGCGTGATGCATGCTCCGCTGACAGGCGTGTTCCTCATTGCCGAGCTGACGGGCGGATACGACTTGTTTCTTCCGCTGATGATCGTATCCATCAGTTCGTATGCAACGATCAGAGCCTTCGAACCGCACAGTATTTACTCCATGCGCTTGGCACAGAAAGGAAAACTGCTGACGCATCATAAAGATAAGGCGGTACTGACACTGATGACGGTCAACAGCGTTATCGAAACGGATTTCATCCCCGTGCGCCCGGAAATGACGCTCGGGCATCTTGTGAAGAATGCGATCGCCGAAAGTTCGCGGAGCATGTTTCCGGTTGTGAATAAAGACGGCGTGTTGTTAGGACTCGTTTTGGTAGACAATATCCGCAATATCATGTTCCGCCCCGAGCTGTACGAACGTTTCCACGTGTCGCGCTTTATGGTTTCGGCTCCGGCTAAAATCGTTGACGGAATGCCCATGGAACAAATCATGCGTATCTTCGACGATACCAAAGCATGGAACCTGCCGGTCGTTAACGAAGAAGGGAAATATATCGGCTTCGTCTCGAAGTCGAAAATCTTCAATGCTTATCGCGAAGTGCTCGTCGGGACTTTCTCAGGCGATTGAGCGGTAAGCCCTTCGATGATCCGGCGATGATGGCAGACGAGCAAATCGCCGTTGTCGTCGTGCAGATGCATGCCGTTTCCCTCGCAATACCGGAACATGTTGCATTCGGCACATGCGCCGCGTCGCGCCCATTCACGATCGCGATAAGGAACGAACGCGTTTTCCCAGACGTCGATAAACCGGTCTTGGTAGATATTTCCCTGATGAAAGTTTGCACGGATGCTCGGACAACCGGAGATAGAGCCGTCGGCCAGTATCGACGCGGTCGAGACACCTGCACTGCATTCATAAAAGTGATCGCGCACCTCCATTTCGTAGCCTCCCAAAAAGCCTTCGCAGCCGTACGATACACGAAAACCTTCACGACGGCATTCACGGATAAAATCCATCAGTTGTACAAACTGCACGCTGCTCAACTGTAATTCCGGCACATCAGCAGCGCGTCCGACAGGAAAGACGGTAAAGATTCGCCATTGCTTCACGCCTAAACCGCGCAGATATTTCTTAAAGCGCGGCAGCTCATCGAAGTTCTTGCGATTCGCACAGGTGACAATGTCCCAATTCACTCCTTCCGTTTGCACCAATGCCTTCACCGATTGTTCGGCTCGGCAAAAACTGAGGGGATTGCCTCGAAGCCAGTTGTGTGACTCCTCGAAGCCATCAAAGCTGATCGTTGCCGAACGCATCCCCGCGGCAAGGAGCCCATTCAATCGCTGCACGAACAACATTCCGTTCGATACGATGCCCCACGGATATTCACGGTCGTAAAGCGCGCGTCCGCATGCTTCGATGTCGGGACGTACAAGCGCTTCTCCACCGGTAAAAATCACCAGCACTTTATGTCTGTCGACAAAAGGGGTGATTTCATCAATGACCCGCAGAAAATCTGCCGCAGGCATATCGGGATGTACCGCCGACACGCGACAGTCGCTCCCGCAATGACGACATGCTACATTGCAGCGCAACGTACATTCCCAAAAGAGTGTCCGCAATTCGTGTAGCTTCACACGATTGCGATGCATCTTGCGAAAAGCTTCGAGCGCCAGTCGCTTGCGTAGCCCCGGCTTACTTTCCATCATTGTTATTCTTTCTCAACGTGACTCTAACTTCTTTCTTTATCTGACCGCGATCCCAACCTTTTCCGTTTTTTGCTTCTGACGATACGAATACGGCTGTTCCTTCTTGCTTTTCATAGACCGGATGCGCAGACACATCTTCAAACTGCATGTTCACAAGTACCGTATCTGTCGGGAAACCGTTATACGTGTATTCAAACGTCCCTTTCGACGAAGTGTATGTCGTATCTCGCACAGGTACACGATGACTGGGCTGACTCGGAACAAAAGAAGCCTTCGCCGCCGTAATATGCACCACGTCGGGAACGACTACGCGAATACCGGGAAGCGCCTTACCACTCTCGTCCGTCACGTTTCCCGAAACGGAAAACGTGGCGTAAGGTGTGCCATACTCAAGCGGCATTTCTCCTCCGTTTTCTTTACTGCATGAGAAACCGAGCAACGACAGTAACCCCGCCAAGGCCCAGTTCGTACCCTTCACGAACCTGCGATTCCACTTTTTCATCTTCTGATTCTCCTTTATTTCTTCGGTTTTAACTTGATATCGACAGTTTTTCTGGCAGCTCCCTCAAACCAGCCCTTTCCTTTCTTGTAGTAATCTTTTTTTTCAAACCGAACCGCAATCGTATCGGTTGCATAACTACCGTTTTTCTCTCCATCCGTGTCGGTAACAATCAAAGCTAGTTCTTCACCGGGAAAAGTATCGGCAGAGACGGCATAATGCCCGGCCCTGTTCGTTATCGAGGGGGAGCCTAACTTGATATAGCGATATTCCTGTACACGTTGGGCAAGATCGACTTGAATATCCGATATCGCTTTGCCGACTTCGTCGGTTACCGTACCCTTCACTTCGTATTCGGCATGGGGAGTCCCATATTCATCTGCCCCGATCTGGTCACACCCTGAAAACCCTAAAAACGACAGTAACCCGGCCAGTGCCCAGTTCGTGCCTTTCAAAAATTTACGTCCGATCTTTTTCATGTTGTAGCTTTTTATATACTATCATGACGGCAAAAATACGCCAAACGCTGCCATGAAACAAAAAAATCATTTTTTAGCAGATCTGTGCTCTTGTAAAATATCCGGTCGTCGAGAATCACAGTTTCACGATCCCTTCACGGATAGCATATTTTATCAGGTCGATCGTATGTTTAAAGCCCAGTTTATTGAGGATCGCGCTTTTGTGCGTATCGATTGTACGTGGACTGACATTCATTTTATCGGCCATTTCTTTTACTGACAGCCCATCACCCAATAAGCTCAGGACCATAATTTCTTTTTCCGAAAGTCGGTCGGAGGGAGCCTCTTTTTTCTGAAAAAAGCGAGTCTTCGGCTTTTCCTGCATATAACGCTGTTGTAGATAGATATCGTACATCATTTTCGAGACGCTGTGGCCGTAATACGGATTACCCTGATAGACCATCCGGATAGCTCGCAACAAATCGTCTTGGCTTCCCAGCTTACTCATATACCCGTTCACACCGATATCCAGCAGCTCGGTGATTAACTCTTCCGATACTTCGGACGAGAGAATAATGATTTTGACGGATGGATAATCGTTTTTTAAACGTCGCGCGATTTCGACTCCGGAGATATCCGGCAGCATAATATCCAGCAGAACAATGTCCGGAGGCGTTTCTTTTTCGAGTAGATCAAAAAACAGGGTACCCGATCCTGCCTCATATAGCACATGCAGTTTGATGTCTTCGCTTTGACCAAGTGTGGTACGTATTCCCAGACGAAAAAGTTCGTGGTCATCTACTAATGCAATGCGTAATCCGTCCATATTATTTTTCGGTTATAAACAGAAATTATCTTACGTTCAAAAATTTACTTGATTCAGTTCGAAACTCATGCGGGTTCCTTCGCCCTTTCGACTTTCGATTACGAGACGGCTGCCGTTGCGGCGAAGAAAGTCTTTACAGATAATCAGTCCAAGCCCGCTGCCTTTCTCGCCCTGCGTGCCGGCCGACGAGATGCCGGATACCGCTCCGCCGCGTATGGTTTCGACTTGTGCTTCCGTCATACCTGTACCCGAATCTTTTACACTGATAAGGACTGATGTTCTCTTGCTGACGAGTGATATATGTATTTCGCTGTCGGGGTGTGAGAATTTGACGGCATTATTAATCAGGTTACGCAACACGGTCGCGATCATTCCCCGGTCGCCGATGACGTAGCAACGTTCGGGCATTTCGGTGGTG